>DASTOH010000001.1:0-12559 GCA_035720235.1 Anaerolineales bacterium
TTCAAATCGGGGAAGACTTCCTTCGAAAGCGTTTCGTAATCGTCCACAGCCGCGCGGGCTTCGATCTTGTCGCTTTCCTCGATGAGCGGATAAATGATGAAGGCCTGTTTGCCGTCCTTGATTTGACCGCGCAGCAACGTAAATGCGCGCTCACGTTCCTGCGGACGAAGCACATAGGTATTGACAGGTTGCCGCCCGGCGGGCATTTCGTCCATGACGGAAATGTCGAGGTCACCGTATAAGGTGAGAGCCAGGGAGCGTGGAATGGGCGTGGCGGTCATTACCAAAAGGTGCGGGTTGGTGCCCTTGCTGCGCAACTCCGCGCGCTGCTCCACACCGAAGCGGTGTTGTTCGTCAATCACAGCAAGCTGCAGGTCGGCAAATTGAACTGGTCCTTCAATCACGGCGTGGGTGCCGATCACGATCTTGATCGTGTTGTTGGCCAGGCCCGCGCGGATCTCCTCTTTTTCGGCTTCGGGTGTATCGCCAACCAGTAAACGAATCTCTTCAGACTTGAGCTGCTCCTTGAGAAGATTCGTGAAGCTGCGATAATGCTGTTCTGCCAGGATGGATGTAGGCGCCATGATGGCGGCCTGCGCGCCATTCGACGTGATCATTGCCGCGGCTAATGCCGCCACTACAGTCTTGCCTGAACCCACGTCGCCTTGCAGGAGGCGGTTCATGGGTTTGCCAGAGTCGAAGTCGGCGCGAATGTCTGAGAGGGCGGTTTGCTGGGCAGAGGTCAGGGTGAAGGGCAGGCTTGTTAAACGCGCGCCCAGCCACTCGTCCGAGACAGAGAAGCGCCGCGCCTCCACAGATTTCCAATCCCGTTTCTGGCGTAGGACTCCCATTTGCAGATAAAAGATTTCGTCGAAGGCGAGCCGTTCACGCGCGGCTTTGAGTTTATCCTGCGAGATGGGGAAATGAACCTGCAACAGCGCCTCACCCAACGGCATCAGGCGCGCCGAGTTGCGAATACTCTCGGGCAGGGCGTCGGCGACTGCCGGGGCCCAATATTCGACCACCTGCTTCATCACGTTGCGCAACCACCTTTGCGTGATGCGTTCGGTGAGGGAATAGACCGGCACGATGCGATTGGTGTGCAGGCTTTCCACTTCCACGGGTTCCCAGTCGGGGCTGTTCATCACGAGCCGGCCCAGATACTGGTCGACCTTGCCCGAAACAGAGATCGCGTCACCCGGCTTGAAGCGGTTGGCCAGCCAGGGTTGATTGAAATAGGACAAGCGCAGCGAGCCTGTGCCATCGCTGATGATCGTCTCGATGATCGAGGCCTTGCCGCCCCGGATAGGCCGCGTGTGCACGCTCTGGATCGTGCCGATCACCGTGACCTGCTCGCCATAAAACAATTCCTTGATGGGCTTGAGCTGCGAGTAATCATCGTAGCGGCGCGGGTAGTTGTAGAGCAGATCACCCAGCGTGTACAAACCAAGTTTGGCAAGCGACTCCGCATTGCGCGGACCCACACCCTGCAGCACCGTCAGTTTGGCATCCAGTGCTGCCGGGGTAGCGGAGGTGCGCGCCCCCGGGACATTTTCCGAGCGGGCCTGCGCCCCCTGCGGGGATCTAGCGAGCATAGGGCGTGGTCTTGTCCCTTCGCCCGGTGCACTCTGTGCACTGCGCACTCCCACCTCCCAGGAAGGGGGAAAGGCTGGTGCGGGTTGGGGTTGTCCTTCTTGTTTGGGAGCCTCAGGTGTCAATGACTCAGGTTCAGGCTGGCCCGAAGGGGGGGGTGGCCTCTGTTGCCTTTCAACGTGGCCCGGGACGCTGCGCGGCTTTTGCTGCGCTTCGGGGTACGTGTCCCCGATCCTTTTCCACAATCCCTTGAGCGCGTCAGCGCGTGACTGGGGGCTGAGCCCGTCATACGAGCGGAGTCTTTGTACGACGGCCTGGATGACCTCTTCCTGAATGCCATCGACGCGCGCTTCCCCTTCCCAAAACGTGAGCATTTGTGCGAGTCCGCCGATGATGGCGGTGTTGGCGTATCCGTTTTCATGTTCGAGCCGGAAGAATTTGCGTAATTTTTCTAAAGAAGGCTGCATGGAAGTATTTTATCATGGGGCGGAAATAAGAACTCGGAGGTCATCTACACCTCCGAGTTCCTCATTTACCGATTTTTTGGGGAAACACAGTCTTTAGGGGATGGACTCCGCCATCTTGAGCAACTCATCCAAGGGAACAGCCCCCTCGAGGGACATAAGCGCATAAACTGTATTCTCGTCGTATCGCCACATGAGCGCGTTTGTCATCGCAAAACCATCTTCTCGTATGCCGATATTCCATCGGCCGCGTACAATGAGTGCTGGTTTTCCATCAAATAAGGTTTCTTCGATTCCCCCATGACCAAGGCTCTCGGCATATTCCTTGATCTCAAAGGAATTATGAGAGACAAGTAATTTGATGAGACTATAATGATTCGGTCGCTTCCAGGCGACAACCAGCGTAGGCTGATTGGGCAAATCAAAGAACTCCACATCCGCAAGCCGTTCAAATCCTTGAGGCACATATGTAGGCAAAGCATTCGGCGGCATAAAGCGGGCTTGCGCCTCATGTAGTGATAAATACTCTAGTGGCACATCCAAGCCTGGTTCGGGTCTTAATGCTCCTTCGGCTCCACTACATGGGATTTTCAATTTCTTACATACCATAACTTGAGCATGCTCGACAGTTTGCAACGCCTTAGCGCGAACCGCAGATGAAAAAATCAGCAGCACGCCGAACGCAAATATCAACGTCATTACTGAGTGGGTAAGATATTGTTTGATCCTACGCTTGCGTTCTTTCCTTTCAAGCCGTACATGGATTTTTTCCAACAACATCGAATCAGGCATTTTTTGAAACTGCCTCATAAAATCTTCATTCATCCTGCACCTTCCATTGCTCACGAAGTTTTTGCAGAACCCGGCTGAGTATCGTGCCCACATTGCTTTCGCTCAGCCCCATGAGCGTGGATATTTCACGGTTGTTCAAGTCTGCACCAAATTTGAGGGAGACAAGTTCTATTTCACGCTCAGATAAACTCACCAGCAAACGGGATAGCTGTTGCAGGTCTTGTGATTGCTCTGCGATATCATCAATGGTTTCACCCGTCACTTCCTCCGCCATTGAGATGGGCAATCTTATGCGTCGTTTGCGGAGATAAGCAATCACTTCATTTTGCGCTATCGCAAACAGCCAGGTGGAGAATTCGGCGCGGTCCTTCCGGTAACGATGGCGTTTGGTCCAGGCCTTTTCGAGTACGGTGGATGTCAACTCCTCGGCCACAGACTCATCGCCAAGCCGATAACGGAAGTAGTTATACAGCCTGGGAAGTTCGTTGTTCACCACCGAATCCCAGTTGATGTCCTCGACGGAGGCTGTCGTTGCTTTCTGGATCGCCCTATTTTGGAATGTCATCTCATGGATTAATACGCGGTAATTCAAAATGTATCACATGAAAAGAGCCAAAGGACAATTCCTTTGGCTCCTGCAAATTTCTCTCTCTCTTACTTCCTCACTGCCGCAAACCCCAACTCATCTGGATCCACGCACGCTATAAACTTACCAAATATTCCCGTACTTTATTCAAGAACTCACGCGCCTGATTAATCCATTCCTGAACTTCATCATCTTCAAACTCAGTATGGATTGCGTAATCTCCCACCAGGCGGCTGTTGAAGGCGGCAATCAGCCACTGATAATATTTCTGTCCAAAGATACCTGTCTTGATGAAATGCTCGGAAAATGCCTTGTGAACACCTACGTGCTTTTTGAATGCAAGTTCTTTTTCAGCAAGTAACGCTTCGGCGGTATAAAACATAGCATAATAGGCACGACCTGCCGAGAAATCTCGATACCCATCACGCAATAGACTTTCAGCCGCGCCAATGGCACTCTCGGCCTTCCCCAAAAGGAATTGTGTGTTCTCTTTCATACTGCCACTCCCTCTGTATGGATATTGAGCAGCAGAGGAAGTTTATCCATTTGCCATTCTCGTAGGCGCGTGAATACAATGCTGACTGTGGTGCCATATTCCAAAGACAAATTGCCAATCAATTCGCTGGTACGGTTTAGCTCGGCTCCGTATTTCTCAAAATCGGACAGCACGATCAGGATATCAATGTCTGAATCGGGGTCGTAATCACCGCGCGCGTAAGAACCAAACAGATAGGCTTGTTTGAACTGTTCGCCATATATCTGTTTTAGCCCAGATTTTAATTTCTCTAAAAGGGTTTTGATTTCTTTCGGCATACCTTTATATTACCGTATTTTTCCACCCCATGCATAACAGAACTCGGAGATTCTGAAAATCTCCGAGTTCTGAATTTGCTTATTTCAAATTACTTTCCAAATGCTCGGTAAATAAATCGATCACCTCCTGTGTGACGCCTTTCCGTGCGCCAAACATCAACTTGCGCCCCACCGCATCCAGTGGATATGCGTCCACCACCACTTTGCTTTGCTCGCCATCCGCTTGAACGATACAGGTGAGATTTGTCCGTTCGCCAAGCACTTTGCCGAGCAACGTTTTGTCGAACTTCACCTCAAAGCGGAAGTCCTCAGGCTTGGAGGAAAGGATCTGCCCTTTGAGTTTTTCAACCGACTTCAACGCGGCTTCGTAGACTTTGCTACGGTCTTGTGGATAATTTTTTTCCTGATGCTTTTCTAATGGCATACCAGACCTCACTTTTTGGGAGATAGATTTTGGAAAAGACGGCAGCCCACCTATTGCAGGATAACGAGCTGCCATGTACGGTTTTATTTTTTGGTCAATTTTCCCACTTCTTTCACGGTCAGCCAAAACCCATCCTGTCTGAGGATGCGCACCATAGCGCCGGCTTGAATGGGCTTTTTACTTCGGGCCTGCCAGATCTCACCCTCAACCAGCACCGAGCCAGCTGAGTGTGACTCTATATCCGTACGGGCCTCTCCGATCAGGCCAGCCACGGAGTTGGGGTCATCGCTGAGTCTTGCGCCTTGCGCATTGCGACTACGGCCCGTGCTAATCCAGATGAATGCGCCGCACAATACGGAAACGAACCCGGCCAGACCATAGTCAACAACTGGACGGCCGTTCTGATCCACCAAAAGGAAGAAGGATCCATGGGTGAGCATCAGGATCGTAAGGAGTAGAAGATGTGAGCGCACAGGTGTCTGGCGGATTGCAATGATGAACGGCAGCGGGCTGAGAGCCACCACCAGAAATGCCCAGGCGTTCCCATTGAGATAGAGAAGCTCGACCCCGGCCGCCAGGAAGCAAAACGCCATCCCGGCTTTGGGCCAGGTGAATTTTGGCTCGTTGTAGGTTAACAGCAGCAACATGACAGCCGAGACGATCAGGATATAAGCAGCATTCGGATTGATCAGGAATTCCATTTCCTTCTCGGTTTCAGGCAGGCACAATTTATACAGTTTCGAGTCTTTCGTATTGGACGCGAGAGAACAGTTCCTCAATCAGAAGGCGTGAACCGACTTCTGTTCCGCTCAAGCTGGCGCTGGCAGCTCCGCTCGCGACACCCCACCCCAAGGCTTCTTTCAACGTGAGGCTTTGAGTCAGCGCCCACACCAGGCCGCCGACCATTGAGTCGCCTGCGCCAATCGGATTTTTCTCTTTGATTTTTGGGCTGCGAGCCAGCCAACTGTATTCCGCATTTTGCAGGAGCGCGCCTTTCTTGCCAAGGGAGATCACCACATTCTGCGCACCCATATTTCGCAGTTCCCCTGCGGCAAGCGCAATTTGTGATAGTGTGTCTACCGGCAGACCTGTCAATTTGTGAGCCTCTTCTGCGTTGGGTTTTACGAGAAACGGCTTTGCCTCACAGCCCAGGCGCAAACTTTCCCCGGTTGTATCGAGAACCGTCACAGCGTTCCGTTCATTGAGCGTCTCGATGATTTGAGCGTAGAAAGAGTCAGGCACACCGGGAGGTAAACTTCCCGCAAGCACCCACCAGTCTCCGGCTGCGGCGATGGAGGCGATTTTGTCCAGCAGTTCGCGCTGTTTGGCTTCATCCACCAATGGCCCTTTTTCATTGACCTTGATGTAATGGTCATGCCTTTCGGTAACGATGCTGATGTTGGTACGCGTCTCACCAGAAATCCAAACGAAATCGGTTTGGATGCCGAGAGCCTCCAGTCCGTAGCGAAGCCTTTCGCCAGTTCTGCCGCCGACAAAACCAAGCGTGGTACTGGGCAAGCCCATGGATTTCAGCAGGCGGGAAACGTTGAAGCCCTTGCCACCAAAATCCACCTGTGCCTTGACCGCCGATAAAACCGAGTCAAATTGCACTTCGGTGACTGTCAACTCCCGGTCAATCGCCGGGTTGAGTGTGAGTGTATAAATCATATCGGCTCCAACGCTTGGCAGCGATTTATACCGGTTCTTGCCAGAGCTTTTCGATCAGGACTTCCTCGGCTTCATTCGTCCACATCCTGTCTTCGCCGAGTTTTGCGGCAACTTCGGGAAGGCGGTCCGGTAACTCTTTTAGACTCGTCAACGGCAGATCATGGATTTGTGGAAAGATGACAACCTTGCCCGGATACCTGCTATCCATCACCGATTGGATGGCATCCGCCGCCGTCTCCATCCCACCGATAGCTGCTACGGACCGACCGGGCGAGAGTGTCCCTGCGATTCTGCGCTCCATGACCGAAGCCTGGTCGTGAATCGTCAACCCGGACGTGCCCGTGTATTGAGCATTTGATAAGAAGACATTGCTAAGATTTACACTGCCCATCGTGCCATTGGGAACACCCGCGAACAACACCAGCATGCCATCAGGCTTCATCACCGTATCGCCCTCTTCCATCAATTTGGCAACCGGAACACTGACCACAACATCGTCCGCGCCCTGTCCATTTGTGGCTCGCATCACGAAATCATGGAAGGATTCTTTGGCCGCGTTCGGGTTGAAAAACAGGATCGTGCGATGATGTTTCTCGGCAAGTGGAGAGAACATATCATTCAGGGTTTGCAAGCGTTCATCGCTGATTTCGGTGGCAATGACCAGTTTCGGTCCATCGGGCAATTCGAGGGCGCGTTGCACATGCATTTGTCCCATCGGTCCGCCCGCGCCGATGAATACTGCCACGCCGCCGGCGCGCAGTTCACAGCGATTGTGGGCTTCGCCATAGGATGCGGCAATGTCAGTTCCATTGGTCCCCACGAACGCGATGTAATCGTAGTGCAGGCGACCGAGGTCCACCTGTGTAAGTCCATCGAGCGGTTTGGTTCCAACCAAATTCAATGTACCGCGTCGCGCAATGAAGCGTGCTACCTGACCGACAGCATTCGCGGAGGTCGGATTGAGCATGATAATGTCGTCGAAGCCTTTTTCAGTCAATTCGCGGTTGAGTACTTCGTAGTCATTGACTGAGAGATTATTTTTCTCGATAACTTTTGCCTGTGTGGCAACTACAAGATTTTTGACAGAAGTTGGAGCATCAGTCAAGATAATGGTCGCGGGTGCATCCAAGCCTCTGGAAAAAGTGAACTCGGTAGAGTCGCCGGGTTGACCTATGATCCACATTGTGCCACCAGGTTTCGGGTCCAGCCTGCGGCGTTGGGTATAGGCCGCGGCGACACAGCCCCATGGCTCCAACAAAGCTGACTCGGCATAGCCCATGCCATCATCCACCGGCAAGAGACAGGCGCCCGCGTCGGTCTCCAGCACTTCCCTGCCGATGCAGTGATATTGCACCAGCCCGCCAGGAACAGTGTATCCATAGGCGGTGCTCATGCCTTTCTGATAGATATCCGGTTGCACAGCGAGGCGTTGACCAGGTTTGTAATCCTTCGCCAGATCCTTGCCGACCTTGATGATGGTGAGTGAGACTTCATGTCCCAGGCGCGTGGGGTCAGCCGCCAGATTGCGATTGTAGAGTTTGGGATGACTGCCGCCCTGTTTGAGAATCTTCACATCCGAATAGCAGACGCCGACGCTGTCGATGCGCACGAGCAATTGGTCGTCGTTCGGTTCGGGAATCGCAAAAGGTTCCGGCTTGCCATCCTTGCCCATGTTTTCCATGCCCGCCCCGTACAGATTCCACGCAAAACTTTTTTGCGGCAATGGATAGTTTGCCGCACGATATTTCTTATACTTTTCTCCCATCATTTCTTCCTTTCACGAGATGCATCGTTGGTTGAGTAGAAACCAACAGGTTATCAAAAGATATTCTCTAACAAAATCTTTTTGCTTAGTGGTGGTCTCGATACGCCTTCGGCTACTCGACCACCGAATTTACATGCTCAATTGTTTCTTCACCAACTCACGCACTTCGCGCGCGGTGGAACATTCCAGGGCCTGCTGCGCCAAACTTTGCAACTCAGAGACTCTCAAGCCCCGGATTTGCGCCTTCACTAAAGGCACCGATGGGACGTTCATGCTCAACTCATCGATGCCCAGACCAATCAGAATCGGAACTGCATACGGGTCTGAACCCAACTCACCACAAATCCCGGCCCACTTGCCATATTTATGTGCGCCCTCGATGGTTTTTGCAATCAAGCGCAATACAGCCGGGTGCAAACCATCCTGCCTGGCGGCGAGCGTGGGATTCGCCCGATCCATTGCCAGTGTGTATTGAGTCAAATCATTTGTGCCAATCGAAAAGAAGTCAACTTCTTTTGCCAGCACATCTGCCATCAACGCCGCGGACGGGACCTCGATCATGATCCCAGCCACCACGCGCGGAATATTCAATTCGATTTGCAATTCATTCAACATCAAGCGCGCCTGCCGGTATTCTTCAATATCGCCCACCATGGGGAACATGATTTGCAGATTGCCGTGCAACCCGGCGCGCAAAATCGCACGCAATTGCTGGCGGAACAAATCCGGCCGGTTCAAACACAACCGGATGCCGCGCTCACCCAGAAACGGATTTTCCTCCCGCTGCATCTCGATATATGGCAACGGCTTATCCCCGCCCACATCCAGCGTGCGGACAATTACCGGAAGTTTGCCCATCGTCTCAGCAATGGAACGATACACATCGAATTGTTCAGCCTCTGTGGGGGCTGTGGTGCGCGCCAGGAATAAAAACTCGGTTCGGAGCAAGCCGATCCCGGCTGCACCCATCTTCAAGGCTTTTTCCACATCTGCCAGCGACCCCGCGTTGCCGACCACTTCCACGTGGCGACCATCCGCCGTGATGGCGGGAGCATTCGCCTGCTCCAACGCGACGCGGCGTTTTTCCATCCAGCGGTTTCGATCCTGTTCAGCAGATTGGAGTTCCTCAGGGGATGGATTAAACGTCACAGTCCCATCACTCCCACTGACGATGATATATGAGTCGTTTTCCAACTTCAAAACGGATTCATCCACGCTGACGATGGCAGGCAAACCTAACGCTCTTGCCAAAATTGCACTGTGTGACGTTGGTCCACCGTTGACGATACAAAAGCCCAACACCAAATCCCTGTTAAATGAGACTGTATCCGAGGGAGAAAGCTCACGGGCAACGACAATAACCGGTTTATCCGGGAGGGTTTCGCTTTTATCATCTGCCCCAACCATTAATTTCAAAACTCGTCTACCCACATCCCGCAGGTCATCTGCACGCGCAGATAGAATCGGATCATTCAACGCCGCGACGACCATAGCACTATCTTCGATAGTTTCCTTCCAGGCTTTCAAGGCATCCTGTCCCTTCTGGATACGCGCCTGGACTGCCTCTGTCAACTCGGGATCTTCCAACAAGCCAAGATGCGCGTCGAAGATGGCAGCTTCGGCTTTCAATCCCTTTTCGACCATCTGATGATTTAGGTTTTCTAATTGTTCGCGCGCCCGCGCCAGTGCGTCCTGCAAACGTTCCCAGCCAATGACCAGTCCATCGGACACTTCATCAAGGGATATTTCCTGCCGCTGGAATTGAAACACCGGACCAATCGCGATGCCCGGCGCAGCGCCCACACCCTTTAGCATATTTGCGCGGGCAGGCTTTTTGTCTTCAACTACAACCTCTTCCACCTTTGGCGCGGCTGAAATTTCAGGTGGTTTGGCTTGTGCTTCGTGTGTTGATTCGCCTTCCCCCAGACCGGACAAAATCGCTGACTCAATTTGAGTCATAGCATTCTCTTCATCTTCACCATTGACTTCGATCTTTATCTGACTTCCCCGCGAGGCCCCCAATGTCAATACAGAGATCAAACTTTTCGCATTGGCTTTCTTTGCCCCGTGCCAGATAACAATATCTGACTTGAACTGTTTAACGAGATTCACCAGCGTCTTCGCGGGTCGTGCATGTAACCCCGTTTCGTTGTGGATCGTGATCTCCAATTGCCTCATGACGAAACTCCATTCTACAGCCAGGAATCTTTTCAACCGTTAGATCTTTACCGCTGACTCAAGCAGCGGGCTCTTTACCCAAATGTTTCAAAATGGTCTCCGGGTCAGTGGCATGGATTAATTCATTCAGAATATTTTCGTCTTCCACGGCTTCTGCCAGACTCGCCAATACACCCACATGTTCATCGGAGGAAGCGGCGATTCCGATCACGAGATAGACTGGCTCGCCACCTTCGTCCCACTCCACGCCTTGCGGAAGCTGCAACGCAGAGATACCGGTTTGCAAAATATGATCCTTGTTTTCGTAAACGCCATGTGGAATTGCGACTCCACTTCCTAAATAGGTGGACATGGTCGTTTCACGTTTCAACATGCCCTCCACATATTCGGGCAACACGCAACCTGATTTCACTAATAAATCTCCGGCCCTGCGGATGGCATCTGTACGATCTGTAGCAACAGCATTGAGCTGGATACGTTCTGCAGAAAGAATAGACATATTGTTTACAAGTCTGTACCGACAATATCGGTCTTGTCGACAAAGGCTTTCACAAGTTTGTCAAACGCGGGATCATTCAAAAAATGATTGAACGCCACCACAACCGCATTAGGCGCCTTGCTGGCGGCGCTCTTGGCAAGTCCTTTATGGACTACAATCACCTGCGCATCGGCAGGGATCTCACGGACTGGTTTATGCACAACCGTCACATCCGTAATCTGGGCAGCTTTCAATTTTTTCTTCAGCGAATTAACGCTCATCAAACTGGAGCCCATACCAGCTTCACAAGCAAGGATAACATTTTTGACCTGAGCGGCGGAGATGGAATTCGACATTTGATTTTCTCCATTTGGAATTTTCTGGCAGGCACGGCATAACTCCAGCGGAGTGTACCGCACCTGCCAGAACGAACAAGATTCGAATTAGTTGGTGCTTAAGCCTGGGACGGCTGCGCCAGTCTGAGCCATAGCTTCTTCTGCTTCTGTTTCGGGTACCGGTCGGACACGTAGAAGGAATATGCCCACCAGGCAGGAAACGACTGCGCCGATCAGAACTCCGGTCAGAACAGCAAAGTGCTGTCCTGGTGGAATGACGGCGAGATAGGCAAAGATCGATCCGGGTGAAGGAGTGGCCACCAGGCCAGCGCCGCTAATCACAAACCACAGATCAGCTGCGAAACCGCCAGCGATCATGGATAGGATCATGATGGGGTGTGCCAGCACGTAGGGGAAGTAGATCTCGTGAATACCGCCGAGGAAGTGAATGATCATGGAACCAGTTGAGGATTCCTTGAGCATACCTTTACCCGCGAGGTAGAACGCCAGCAACAGACCCAGGCCAGGTCCCGGGTTGGTCTCCAGCAGGAAGTGAATGGCGCGACCAGACTCTTCAGCCGCCGCAACACCTAAAGGAGCCAATACCCCGTGGTTCAGCGCGTTGTTCAGGAACAGGATCTTGGCAGGTTCGATAATGATCGCTGCCAGCGGGAGAAGCCTGGCATTGACCATCCAATCCACTACTGCGCCAGCAGCATTGCTGAAGCTGGTGACAATCGGTCCGATCACCACATTGCCAAGCAGAATAAGGATTATGCCCAGAATCCCGGCTGAGAAGTTATTGACGAGCATCTCAAAACCTACCGGTATTTTGTCTTCGAAGACCTCATCGAATTTTTTTATGGTCCAGCCGCCCAGTGGACCCATAATCATGGCGCCCAGAAACATAGGGATGTCTGCTCCGACGATGACACCCATGGTTGCCGCTGCGCCAACCACGCCACCACGGTGACCATGCACCATCTTGCCGCCTGTATAGCCGATGAGGATAGGAAGCAAATACAGGATCATCGGTCCAACCAATTTCGCGAACGTTTCGTTTGGAATCCAACCGGTTGGAATGAATAGGGCGGTGATCAAACCCCAGGCCAGGAACGCCCCGATATTCGGGATGACCATGCCAGCCAGGGTACCACCGAGTTGTTGCAATCTCTCTCTCATTTTTTCTTCTCCTTTTGTTTGGATTTTTGCCTGAGACTTTCAGGCCAACTTAATGACTATCGGGGGACTCCATGGCAGTCTCCCGAATTACAAAGGTAACAAACCGTTTGTTACCAGGTAACCAATTGGAAAGGATCGAACCGAGTCAAAATAAGTCAAGAGATGGATTCCCGCTTCACTACGAAGCCGGAACCTGGTCCCGTTTCGAGACATTTCCATGCACGAAAGCCGGGTGCATTTGAGCGCCCATGTCAATCAAAAAACTATTCAATTCATTCTTT
>DASTOH010000002.1:0-9191 GCA_035720235.1 Anaerolineales bacterium
GTTGGGAAAACGGGCGCTCGATACGATTCGAGCAAGGGTGGCGGCACAAGCTTTTGTTCACTCAAAACATTTTTGTACTTGGCGGGTTCGGCATTGAGTAATGTCGTGGCTTCTTCAATCGCAGCCAGAAAACCTTTGATGGCTTCAGGGTTCGCATCGATCACATCCTTGCGGAAGGAGATCACGCTGAAACCATATTCCGGATGGCTTGAATCATCGGCCACAATCACGCCGCCCTGACTGACGACTAGCGAGGCCAGCGGATCAGGCATGACGCCCGCCTTCAACTCACCAGAAGCCAGCAAAGCCATGCGGTCAGGAATTTTCGGTACTGCAATGGTTTTGATTTCGTCAGACGTGAAACCATCGGCTTGCAGGAGCCGCTCAGTGACATATTCGATCACTGTGCCTTGCGACACGCCGATCTCAACACCTTTGAGTCCATCCACGGAGGAGATTCCACTTTTGGCGGAAGCCAGGATAAAGAAATGCCCACTTCCTTCGGTGGGTCGCAGTGCATAGCGGACAACCTGCATCTGCACATGTTCCTTGTTGAACAGCATTACCGCCAGTGTTTCATTGATCGTGCCGTCCGCGCCGCCGGCGGCCAAGATTTGATCGCGTTCGGGCGCAGAAGCAACAGGAATAAATTCTACGTTGACCCCGTGCTTTGCGAACAGACCCTCCTGCTGCGCGACATACATAGGAAGTGTGTCGATGATCGGCAGGACTGCAATCTTCAAGGTCCCCACGGTTTTCGGCTGGGAGGCACAGGCGGAGAGCAGAATACCAAGGCTGAGCAAAACTAACACAATTTTTCGGTTCATCGAAAGCGGATTCCTTTCTTAATTGGCTTGATAGGTGATAATTGTTACGGAAGCACATCATCCCAGCCAGTGAAGATTATCCGCTTTTTTTACGCTAATTCTCACAGATTTAGTCTGAATACCCAAAAGCTGAAACCGAGAGGAATTGCATTTCGCTTCTATGAGCCAGCTCTCCCTGTGAGACATTGGCACGAACCTGGCCATGGAGATTGGAGAAAGAGCAGTGAAGGTAATACCAGGAAAAACATGACCCACTAAAATTAGTTTTCCTCTACCTGCATTGCATAAACCGTAACAACCAAACTGGCCCCTATACCAGACACTCGGCTAATTGTCCTATGTTGCACTTCAAATCTATAATTGTGTGGGGATGAACCAGATTCAACCCCAATGTCAATTATCCGGGTGGCACAGCTATCCCAAATCTTTCTGGCTGTTGTGGGAAGTTTTTCAACAAGATCACAATACCTGTTAACGACCCCGTCAGGGTCAGAAGAGTCATCATCAGACAATTCGAAGGAGGCATGGTTCAGCCCTTCGATAGGTCCATGATGAAGAACGAAAGCGTTTTCGCCAAAAGCCTCGATGATCGGAGTAAGATCTTCTTTGGACTCGATCTCCAGATCCGTATTAATGTAACGAATTTCCATAATCCACAAGTTAGTGTTCTTCAATCCCCTTGGGATACCGGTCTGCAACAAGATTCAATCTGACGTTGTGCTCCAGAAACGCTTTGAGTCCGGCGAGCACCAAAGTAAACCCCTGAGTCGAGTCGGTCACCTGTTTCACCAGTTCATCCCCATTACCGGTGAAGCCAGTCTCTGTGATACTCACGAACGTCGTACCATCTTTCTGGGGTGCGAATGTCCATTCCACGGTGGTGGGGCCACTATATCCCGGCCACTCGATGAGGATACGCTTGTTCGGTTCGATGATTTTCGTTGTCACAGGGATCGAGACCCCGTACATTTCCCAATCCCACTGGACCTGCTTGCCCACCTCGAGCCTGCCGCTGCTTTTGGTGAACCAGAACTTCGTTGTAATATCGGGGTTGATAAAAGCTTCAAACACATCCGCGACGGGCCTCCGGATCAGCATTCCGGTTTTTGTAACGGGTACATGCTTGAGTTGCAGATTGTCCATGCCGACTCCTTGGAGAATCTAACCTGAAAGGCTTCAGGCAGAATTTATCGAACTCTGCCTGAAGCACAGCTACCAATCCTGCTACGGCCGCTTACTTAGTTTCCACCTGGATTAGGAAGCCCGAGAACCACTTGCTACACAAGCTGTACTTGTAATTTGATCTCCGGTCCTGCCAGGGCCTTCGACACGGGGCAGTCCTTTTTCGCGGCTTCGGCATGTTTTTGCAACTCAGCGTCGGTTATACCCGGCACTTCTGCTTCCGTGTTCAGTTCGATCAATGAGATGGTAGGCCCGTCTGTCAGATGCACCGTGGCGGTGGTGGCGATCCGCGTAGGGGTGAAGCCTGCCTTGGTGAGCAGGGCGGAGAGGAACATCGAGAAACAACCCGCGTGGGCGGCGCCAACCAATTCTTCGGGGTTCGTACCGGGTCCCGTTTCAAAACGTGAGGCATTCGTAAACGGACCTTCATAGGCGCCGCTGCCCACTTTCATGGTACCGGAGCCTTCCTTCAATGTGCCTTTCCATTCTGCAGATGATGTTCGAACGGCCATATGGTCCTCGCTTTCTAAAGTGATTTGGTTTTGATCTTATCTGAAATAATAAGCTCCCCGCCAGGGTTAACAAAATCGATTTTGGTTGTACTCGGCGGAGCAGTGGACTTTTTTCATTGTACATCCGAAACAGCGCGAAAACAAGCGACCTTGTTGTAAATTTCTAAAGGCCTCGAGTTTATCGGTACAGTACTCACTCCTGCATCCGCGCGCGTACTTCAGCGATTTGCTTAATCATGCCAATGACTCCAGTGCCCTTGAGAAATAAAGTGCCCAAAGCGGGAATTCGAGTGAACATCAATGCAGGTGCAGGAATCCCAATCTCTGACAGATCTTTTTTGAGAGCGCGGATGACTGCCTGACCTGCCATCTCTGGCGGGGAGGTCGGCACGGAATTCGGTTTGATGACTCCTGTGTTCTTCAAGCCTTGTGCGGATAACCCGGTATCCGTGAATTGTCCCGCCATAATCGTAGAGGCGCTAACTCCGGTTCCTCGATACTCGGCGCGCAGGGAGGCTGTGAAATGTGCCAATCCTGCTTTCGAGGTTGCGTACGCAATACTATACGGCAAGGGGATTCTCGCGACCAAAGAGGCAATATTGATGATATGACCTCGCTTCTTCTGTAGCATTCCTGGTAAAACCAGTTGGGTCAATAGCATGGGAACTGAGGTGATATGATAACAAAAAATGAAACACATCAAGTTTATCACATGGGTCATCGTGCTGATTTCATTCAGTTTAAGTGCGTGTGACAGACAGACAAACACTCTGCTGCCTGTGGAGCTACGACTCATCGCAAGCGGATTCACATCGCCGGTAGCGTTGGTTGCTGCTAATGATAGGAGTCAGCGTCTATTCGTAGTGGACCAGATTGGCATCATCTGGATCATTGCCGATGGCACACGGCTGGAGAAACCATTTCTCGATATCCGCGGCCGCCTGGTGAAACTAAATGACTTTTACGATGAACGCGGCTTGCTCGGGCTGGCGCTGCATCCGGACTTTGCGGCGAACGGTCGCTTCTACGTTTCGTACAGCGCGCCGCTCAAAGTGGGTATGTCACCGGACGCCTGGGATCACACCACCTATATCTCAGAGTTTACGATTTCTGCGCATGACCCGAATCAGGCTGATCCCACTTCCGAGCGCGTCGTGATGGAGCTGCACAAGCCCGGCTACAACTACGAAGCGGGTCATCTAGAATTTGGTCCCGATGGATACTTGTACATCGCCACCGGCGACAGCGTCCGTGACCCGGCCAGCGAAGCCGGGAAATACGCGCAGGACACATTTTCTCTTCTTGGGAAGATCCTCCGCATCGCTGTGGATGGGAGAGCTGACTCGGTCCCTTCGGGAAATTATTGGATCCCCGCTGGCAATCCCTTTGCGGACGGAGTCGGAGGCCGCGCCGAAGTCTACGCCTATGGATTTCGTAATCCGTATCGCTTTTCCTTCGACGTTTCTGATTCAGGTGAAATGCGTCTCTTCGTCGCGGATGTGGGTCAGGCCATGATGGAGGAAGTGGATTTGGTCGAAGCGGGAAAAAATTACGGCTGGCCGATCCATGAAGGGACGAGCTGCTTTAACTCCCAGCGTTGGGACCAGCCGCTGGAAAGCTGCTCAACTCAAGGGTTGTCTGAGCCGATACTCGCGTATCCACATCAGGGCGATTTGTCGGCAGCCATCGGTGGGATCGTCTATCGCGGCGCAGCCATCCCTGAACTGAAGGGCGGTTATGTTTTCGGCGATTGGGGGCGAGGGAATGGTCATTTATTTGTAGCGTTTCCGCCGCAGTGGAGTATCACGGAAATCCAGATTGAGATTCCCGGTGATTCGTCTGGTATCGGTCAATTGCTCGGCATCGGACAGGATCAATCCGGAGAGCTCTATCTGTTGACAAAGGCGCCGGGCATCGGCGCAACGGGGGATACAGGCCTGGTATACCAGGTCGTTCCCCCTCGCAAATAACCGTCCCGCCGCTCGCGCAGCACCCCGAAGGGGCAGGTTGGTTTGTAGGGAAAGTGTCATGGGTCAAAACCTGCGGGACGGTTTTTAAATGGAACGCTCCCGTAATGACCGGTGTATACCCTGTAGAAAAACCAGACCTTAGAAAGGAATTTCTACCATGAACAGAACCAAACGACAGATCCTGTCCGTCATTTTGGCGATCACGCTCCTGTTGCTACCCAGCGCCGTCTTTGCCAAGGAACTGGGCCTGCTGACGATCAGCGGGCCGGGCATTAAGGGTGAAGTGACCGTGGATGATGCCAGTGTACTGAGCAAGCTGGAAGGCTCCGGATTCTTCGATCAGAGCAACATGCTCAAGCAGGCCCCGGAGAATCTTGGGCAGGGGTACTCCATCACATCCCATTTGAACCTGGATGGCAAGATGGTCCCATTCATCGAGATGGCTTACTATCCTGTTGAGGCAGGCCAGCCTGGGTATATCCATGTCACCGGCCGGCTGGACGGAACCACGCTTCGAAAGGTGGATGAATGGAGCAAACTGCCTGCGGAAGCGGATAAATTCTTCCGCATCGTGATGGCAGCCAAAGAGGTCACGCTTCAATCTGCGATCGTCGCCGCGCCTGTGGCAGTCGAAGGTGCCGCCCCGCAGACCAAGCCGGCGATTGAACCTGCGGTCGTCCAGCAGAGCCAGCCCGAGGTTCAGCCCGCGGCTGTTCCAGAGACATCCTCTGCACCTGTCCAGATTCCCTATTCGGCCCTGGCACTCAGCGCCGTGGTTTTGGCAATCCTCGGCGCCGCACTGATGTTGAGACGCCGCGCCGTCAGCCAGCGAAGTGCATAGAGTATCAAGACTTGCAGAAATAGATTTGCACAGGATACCCTTCTCAGACTGAGGAGGGTATCTTGCATTATTAGCGACTCCGAAGGTCCTGAGCGAGTGAGAGATTCTTCGCTCAGAGTGACATCGCATTTGGGGACAGGCTTTGGAACAGGGATACAATAGATGGAACATTACAGAACCAAGCAGGATCAATCAATGAACAACGACTTTGTCAAACCGCGTTATGACTCTGGAGGGTTCGCAGGGATTCCGAACCGCATCACCGACGCGTTTGCATCCGAGAACTATGACGCGGTCGTTCTGTTTCTGGTGGACGGTTTCGGCTGGCGGTTCTTCAAACGCTTTCAGGATATGCCTTTTCTCAAACGGTTCATGAGAGACGGCACTGTCGAAAAGCTGATTTCGCAATTTCCATCCACCACGGCTGCGCATCTGACGACGATTCACACCGGCTGGAATGTGGGCCAAAGCGGAGTACACGAGTGGTACTACTACGAACCCCGACTGGATGCGATCATTGCGCCGTTGTTATTTTCCTATTCAGGCACGAAGGAACGCGATACGCTGAAGCCTGCGAAGATCGAACCGTCATTTTTGTACCCACGCGGAATTTTCTATCCTGAATTGAGGCGCAGGGGTGTTACCCCGTATGTGTTTGGGGGCCGCGAGTACACGCCCTCGGTCTATTCCAGTACAGTGATGGATGGCGCCGAACTGCGGGGCTTCAAAACCCTATCAGAGGCGATTATCAATTTAGGTTTGCTGATCGAAAGGCAGACCAATCCCACGTATGTACATCTCTACTTCGATAAGATCGACGCGCTATGCCATGAGTACGGTCCTGTTGCACCACAGGTGGAAGCAGAATGTGAGACCTTCCTGGTGATGATGGAGTATTACATTGAGCGTATCTTCAAGGGGAAGAAAAAGATATTGTTTCTGATGACCGCCGATCATGGTATGACTGAAGTAGACCCGCAGACGACAATTTATTTAAACAGGCGTCCAGACTTCAGTGGTTCTGAGCGATTCATTAAAACGAATCGCAGGGGCCAACTGCTGGTTCCTGCCGGTTCGGCGCGGGATATGTTCCTGTATATCTGGGAGGACATGCTGGAGGAAGCACAGTCCTTTCTGGCAAAACGGCTGGAGGGGAAAGCAGAGGTTGTAAAGACTGAGACCCTGATCGAAGAGGGCTATTTTGGTGCGGAGGTCTCGTCACGTTTCCGGGACCGTGTGGGGAATTTAGTGGTTCTTCCCTATCGTTATGAGACTGTGTGGTGGTATGAGAAGGACAAGTTCGAGATGAAGTTTTACGGTCATCATGGCGGATTGACCCCACAGGAGATGGAGACGGTGCTGTATACCTTGGAAGTATGAGCACTATCGCGCCGACTCCGCCATTTTGATCAAATCATCAGCAGAGACAGCAGGATTATACGTCCACAGGAGGTACGCAACATCATCTTCCGCCCAATAAAGTGATAGTCCATTCTGTTCATCCCACTCGAATCCCCGTGCTGTCGGCTCCCCTTCCACTACTACTACTTGATAGACGCGCCAGTTCCAATCACCGCGTACCAGCACGGCTGGATCGCCTTGCACCTCCACCTCCTCGAAACTGCCTGGGGCTACAGGCTGCGTTGACACAGATTCATACATTGGGTTGTTTGTTACTCCAGGAACCCTAAACCAGCGGTAGTCGAGAAATATTCCAATGGGCTCCCCGCCATCTTGACTTGTCCAGGAAGCAGATAAGCTCTTTTCACTCCATGGAGAAATATTCATCTTCTTGTCAAGAATAAACCCATTGGGTGCCCAAGTAGGAAATCCAAATGCAAACTTCAAGAAGGATTTTGCCTCCATCAGAGTCCCAACTTCCATATCACCTGCTGGTCCCTTCCAAAGGCCAGATTCTATAACTAACGGCTGTTTTGGATCCCTATGCACATCCACCCAGATTTCGCCAACCTGATTCCATCGCTTCTCGACGACCGCATACACACAAGCGGCAACCAGCAACATAAGCATAAACATCGCCCCTGTATTACGCAAGGTCAGTTTGTTTAATTTTGGCATGGCAAAGCGTGGTTGTGACTGTCGGGAAATGCGTTCATAGAGCGCCTCAGCAAACTCAGCACGAGGCGCTTCACGGAAGTGAGTTAAGAATTCATCGTTCATGTTTGACTTCCATTTCGATCCGTAATTTTTCAACGGCACGATGCAAAATCGTACCAACGTTCGATTCGCTCAAATGAGTCAGTTGGGCAATTTCACGATTGGTCAATTCTGCGCCATACTTGAGGGCGATCAATTCGCACTCTCGTTCAGGCAATTGTGAAAGGAGGGTGTTTAATTTGGCAAAGTCATCGTTGCGCTGGGTAGTCTCTTCCAGTGAGATGGAATCCTGCAGCTCACGGACCGCCTCCAGCGGGACATCCCGTCCATTGCGGCGGAAGTAATCGGTCGCTGCGTTACGGGCAATGGTGAACAGCCAGGTTGAAAAAGCACCGAGATCGCGACGAAAACGTGCCCGTCCGCGCCAGGCTTTTTCGAAAACGTCCGCAGTCAAATCTTCGGAAAGAGATGCATCACCCACCCGGTAGCGGAAGAAATTATAGACACGCGGCAGGTATTCTCTGTACGCAGCTTCCCAGTCTATTTCTTCTGCCAATGTGTAGGCTCCCTTTAAGGCTTGCGTTCGAGTGTTCATGTTAAAACATTATACGGAGTGAGATGAAAAGTATCACAGAACATAGGGGAACAATCTGTATTACAAAATAAAAACAGGCGACTCGTCCGAGTCGCCTGTCTGTTTTATTGCCCGCGGCTATGAGGATAGGGGCCCCAGTCTGTCAGGTTGATTCCGCCGGTGGTCTGGCCGCCTTTGACCACGAAGGGCTTCATCGTGAAACTTTCGTTCACGTACGCGCCTTGCAGGTTGTAACCTGGGGCCCAGGCATAGGCGTAGTAGGTGCCATTAGGCAGCAGGACGCTGTAGGTCGGGCGGTTCTCAGGGATCGAGAACTGGATGACATCTCCCGTCACGGAATTTTCAAAATACAGATTGAGCGGCGGATTGAACTCGCTTGGGTAATAAAAGTTGCCCGTGACTGCGCCGTGAGGCAGATCGTCGACCGTGATATCCACGTAGAAGGCCAGGTTGGCTTTGTCACCGTACCCGAACAATACGCCAGACGGATTTCGCAGCATCCAATAACCAACGTAATGTCCGCGTTTGGCGGGAGCCGTCAATGTGACAGATACATCCACGCTTTGCCCCGGAGCTACGTTCCCCGGCAAACGGACAGCAGTTGTGCTGCCCATGGATTCGCCGCTGGTGAAGACCAGCATGTAATCGGGCGTCCAGGTGCAGGTGCCGCGGTTTTTCAAGCGCCAGGTCTTGGTAAAGGTTTCACCGGGAACGAATTTCGTCCCATCGGAGATCGTAACATCCTTTACGAAGCTGACCCAATCGCAATACGAAACAGCGGTCGCGGTAGGAAAAGGCGTGGACGTAGGTGGAAGCGAGGTCGCAGTCGCCGGGATGGCTGTCTGCGTGGGCGCGTTTTGCGTCATCGCGCTCATGGTTTGCGAGACAATGACCTGCAGCGTGGCAAACGAATCCGGCGTCGGTTGAGGTGGGCGAAAGAACGGGCCCGCAATCATGGCCGCCGGAAGACAGGCCACCAGCATCAGGGCGATGAGACCGAATAAAAGTAACTACTCAGGCAAACTGATGTAGCGGGTTGCCAAAAACATAAAGCTCGGTGAAAATACAATTCGTGAGCGCATTACACCTGCCAAGCAAAGAAGAAATAAATGCCGCATATGATGAGGGGCGAGAAGCGGTGATTTT
>DASTOH010000003.1:0-6493 GCA_035720235.1 Anaerolineales bacterium
TTGGGTTTTAAGTGGGTATGTACACACGTAAAACGTAAACAGGTACACAGGTCAACGAATCCTTGTGTACCTGTTTCCTTGTCTACCTGTCTACTTATGACAGCGGCCACGTTGGCTGGACATCCATATCCAACCCCGAAACATGTCCCATCGCGTACCGGTAATACCCGGCAGCAGCGATCATGGCGGCATTGTCAGTACAGAGCGAAAAGGCGGGAATATGTACCTTGAATTCAGACTGGGATTGAAATGCATTTCGCAGGGCACGATTGGCAGAAACCCCGCCTGTGACCAGAAGCTCGTTCACGCCGAAATCGCGGGCGGCCCTGATGGTTTTCGTGAATAACACATCCACCACCGTGGCTTGAAATGAGGCCGCTAAATCCTCCACAGGCAGCGTGGAGGATTTTTTCTTCAGTGCATTCACTTCATAGAGGACGGCTGTCTTGAGTCCGCTGAACGAGAAATCGTATGGGTTATCCAGACGCGCCCGCGGGAATTTGAAACGCTTGGGGTCACCGCCTTCGGCGGCCTTTTGGATCGCCGGTCCGCCTGGGAAAGGTAACCCCAGCAGACGACCAACTTTATCGAAAGCCTCACCGGCTGCATCGTCCTGGGTGGAGCCGAGACGTTTGTACGTCAGATGATCGGTCATAAGATTCAGTTCCGTGTGTCCGCCTGAAACGAGCAACGCCATCAAGGGGAATTGCGGTTCCGGTGGAATCGATTCACCGGCGTTGTAAATCCACGATGAGTAGATATGTCCCTCCAAATGATTGACACCCACCAGGGGCAGCCCCAGGCCCAGCGCCAGTCCCTTGGCCGCGTTCATGCCGACGACCAGGGAACCAGCCAGACCGGGACCGCGCGTGACCGCAATCGCATCAACATCTTTTAGTGTGAGATTCGATTGCACCAGGGTCTGCTCAACCACCGGGATGATGCTCAACACATGCTGGCGCGAAGCAACTTCCGGGAAGACGCCGCCATAGCGCGCGTGGATATCCATCTGCGAAGCCACCGTGGAAGCCAGTAGTGCGCGCCCGTTTTCGAGTATGGCGCCGGCGGTTTCGTCACAGGAGGACTCAATGGCAAGGATACGTGCAGAAGGCAGAGTAGTCATGGGTAATTTCTTCACCACGAAGGACACGAAGGGCACAAAGGAGGATTAAGGATTTGGCCTAGTGTGATTCCTTCGTGATCATCGCGTCCGTTGTGTGTAATGGTTTACAAATGTCTCAGAAAGGAATCTGGATTATTCAAGAAATCCTTCGTCAACTGGACGTGTTCAAGCTGGCCATATTTTACTTCCCGAATCTTTCCTTCATGAAAGAACAGAATCTGGGCCTCCGGAAAAGCCAGGATGATGGGTGAATGCGTGGCGATAATGAACTGGGAATGCTGTTCCACCATTTGCTTGAGTGCGGCGATGAAGCTCAATTGACGCATAGGTGACAGCGCAGCTTCGGGCTCATCCATCAGGTACAAGCCATCGGGAACGAATCGGGATTGGAACAGGGTCAGGAATGATTCGCCGTGCGAGTACGAATCGAGACCCTCGCCATAGCGACGCTGCATGTCTGCCAGTTGACTCTGGAATGGCATGCTGGCCAAGGCAGCGGCATATTTGGAACGGCCTTTGTATTCATCCTTGATATTCTCCAACTCCTGCTGAAATTCTTCCTTCGTCTGCCGCATGGATTTGGCGTATCCAAAAAAATCTTCGGCCCGCAGGAAAAAGCCTTTGCGCGTGCGTTTGTTCCAGGCCAGGCGAAAGTATTGAGCCAGCTTACGCACCGGGGCGAGCGATTTATCGGTTCGAACGCTCTCGCTGCCCACCGTGATCGATTCGACCGCGCAGGCAATCGCCTCCAGCACCGTGGACTTGCCGGAACCGTTCTCGCCTACGAAGAAAGTGACCGGCGATGCAAACTCTATCTCACGTAAGGACCGGATGATTTCCAAGGTAAATGGAAACGCATCGTTGTCTTGCGAATTGAATTCACGAACAGTAATGGATTTGAGATGGATCACGATTTACAATTTTCGATTGACGATTGACGATTTACGATTTCTTCCATTTCTTCATTGGCAGGACAAAATCATACGGATATTCAACCAGCTTCTCGATCCGTCCGTCCGGGCGCACCCAGAGTGTATCTTCGATGCGAAAGCCCATGCCCTTTTCAGGATAATACAGACCCGGCTCAGTGGTTATGACAACACCAGGTGCCAAGCGGTTATCGTCACTGCCGGTCAAGCTGCTAGATGGACGCTCATGGATGTTGAGCCCTACCCCATGACCCAAACCGTGCACGTAACCTTCGATGGGAGCCTTGGTATTGAGCTGGGTCTGGTGTCCTTTTGACTCGTAATACTCGCAGGTCATGCGTTGATAGTCCTTGAACGCGGCATTTAAGTCAAAATTTTCCAGTACCTTCTCAAAGATTTCCTTGACTTGGTCGTATAGTTCCTGTGCCTCGGGCGTGGTATAGCCCAAACTCCATGTACGAGTGAAATCGTAATAGTATCCACCGCCTTTTTCAGCGGGATAAATATCGAACACAATCGTTTGTCCCAAACGCATCAAATCTTCGGGGTTGCCGCCAGAATGCGGTACGCCCGCATCACGTCCGATCGCGAAGATAAAACCGGATGGTAATTCGGCGCCGCGCTCCGCCACCCACAATCGGATCTTGGAATGTACATCGCCCACCGTCATCGGCGAGCCATCCTCCTTCAACAACACCTCATCCTCGCGGACATCGCAGGAGGTAAGATAGTCCCGCACCATTCCAACGACTGCGGTTGTGATTTCACCGACGCGGCAAATGCGCGCCACCTCCGATGCATCCTTGGTTTCCATGGCGCGCACGATGACCGAGTCACTACTTGATTCGCCCACGAATTCGATTTCCGGCAGGAGCTTTTGCAGATGTGTCAGAAGCCCAATCGTCGCGCTCAGATCATACGTGCCATACACGCCGACACGCCCGACAGTCAAACCCAAATCCCTGAACATCAACTCACAGCGCATGGCAGTCGCGACCAATACATTTTTATTCGCCTCGTTGAGCAGGGCCTCGTAATCATATTTGCTGTACGGGACGCATTTCAACCCGCTCCTGGCGGCTTCGTCGCGCTCCATGTCGCCGTGGAAGAGCACAGCCCCTTCGCCTCGTTTCTTGATTAACGTCGCGTGCATGATGTGTCCGCCGCCGGTGAAGTAATACATTGGTGGGTTGTGTTCTCCATGCCCAAAAACGATGAGGGCCTCGAGATTCTTGGATTGCATGAGGGTGTCAAGATCAGATTTCATTTTGTTTCCTTTTTAACGAGAATGTCGCAAATGGGCGAATGATGCGAATTTTCTTATGTTTTGTCCGCAGGCGAGTCTTTTCCCCGCGGGAAGCGCGGCGGAAGTTTGGCTTTTCCCTTGGTGTTTACAACACGGCTCGACTGCACACGGGCTGCCCCAAAATTGATGACAATGGCGAGTTCAAGACCTGTGGCCTTCAAATAAGACAGAGCCCGCTGTTCATGGATCCGCGCAATTTCGCTTACGGCTTTATATTCGAGAATAATATGTCCGTTCGCAATATTATCCAAAAAGAACTCTCCCAAAGGCTCTCCTTTGAAGTAAACCTTGACCTTCTTTTGATGTTCCGGGGAAACACCAAGGCGGGTCAGCTCACGGTTCATGGCTTCTTCGTAAATGGATTCGGGAAAGCCTGGACCCAATTCGTTGTGCACCTCAAACGCGGCTTTCATGATCAAATACGACAAATCCTTTTCGATAACAACAAGTTCGGACAGCTTGCCTCCATTCGCGACATTCGGCTATTCGTGTTATTCGCGTTTAGAGATTCAGTTTCTCACACTGACGTGCAATTTCGTCACTCCGGGAATTTCAAGGCCGGCGGGTTCTTGCACGAATGGGGACTCAACGGTAATCATCCAACGTTTTCCTCAAGACCTGCAGCAACAATGGATCATCCAACACCGTTCGCGGGTCGAGCAAGACCCTATCATTCACCGTCCGTGCGATGACTGGCGGATTCGCCTCACGAAGTTTCCTCAAGAATTTATCTGGCGATTTGACATCCAATGCCAGGATATAGCTTGGGATGGACTCTTCCGGGAGGCTACCTCCGCCCACGGTCGATTCCGACTGAATGACTTCTCCCTGTCCCAATGCTTCCCGCCATGCCTCCGCCCGACCCTGAACCTGCTCCAGCGTCATGGACATCATCTTCACGACCGGAATTTCGCGCTCTGCCTCATCTTTGAGATAGTGAGTCAGCGTTGCTGAGATCCCTGCCAGACACGTCTTATCCGCACGGACGGCGCGCGCCAGGGGATGTTTCTTGATCTTATCGAGCAATTGCTTTTTGCCAATGATGATTCCCGCTTGAGGTCCGCCCAATAATTTATCCCCCGAAAAACAGACGACATCCACACCTGCCTCCAGAGATTCCTGCACCGTTGGTTCGTGAGCAAAGCCATATTTCGCTGTGTCAATCAATGCGCCGGAGCCTAAATCGTCAACCACGCTGACATTTGCCTGGTGAGCAACTGCAACAATCTCTCTTAAGTCTGGTTCTTCGGTGAAGCCAATGATCTTGAAATTGGAGCGATGTGCGCGCATCACAAGAGCTATCAACGGATGGGGAACGGATAAACGGATGGGGCCAACAGATGGAGGGTCGGATGAACGGATGCCGAGGGCCTCCTCAAAATCAGATAAACGGACTTTGTTGGTGGTACCAATCTCAAGCAATTTTGCGCCGGATTGTTTCATCACATCAGGGACACGGAAACCACCGCCGATTTCAACCAGTTGCGAACGGGGAATAATCACCTGCTTCTTATTGGCCAGGGCAGAGAGAACCAGTAGAATTGCTGAGGCATTATTGTTCACAACCAGTGCAGCCTCCACACCCAACAACTTCTGCAAAATCGCTTCGGCATGGATGAGTCGTGATCCGCGCCTGCCTGTTTCCAAATCATATTCGAGATTGGAGTAGTTCAGCGCGGAATCAGTCATCGCCTCAATCGTGGCTTGCGATAACGGAGCACGTCCAAGATTCGTGTGGAGGATGACTCCGGTGGCGTTGAGTACCGAGACCAGCGAAGGCCTTGTCCAAGTGGTGAGGTGAGATTCAGCCTGGGTTAAGATCCGGTCGTTCGAAGGTAGCGCAGTTTCCGGCTGGAGTTTGGAGCGGGCGCGGGTTTCGTCCAGAGTCAATCGTAAAGCATCCAGCGTCAAAGGGCGGCCAAATCTCTCGATGAGATGAGTCGCATTTCTTAAGAGTTGTTCAACAGAAGGGATGTTACGGAGTTCACTCATCGAGATCGGCCGGAGGAGTCCATTGTGAGCGTTCACGCAGACGGATGACATATTCGATGGCGATCAGCCCGATAGCCAGACCAATGATGACATAAACTGTCACCAGCCGCCCGAGTTGCAGCCAGGCCAGCGTAGCACCATAGACCCCAAACCACAATGCCTGACGGACAACGACATTGGCGTCGGCAGGCGGCTCATCTGGAAAGCGACGATGGAAGAAGTACACGATTGGCAGGAGCGTGCCGGTGATCGCGATGAGCATGAGGACAAAAAACCCCCAGCGCGGCCAGACTTCGGGCCGCGTTTCTGTGATGAGAAGGTAGAGACCAGCCCAACCAGCAGCCATAAGAACGAGGGAGGAAAGTGCGAAAGGTTTGAAGCGAAGTTGATCGTCCATCAGATTAATTATACTCTGGGAGGTAGAGAGGGAAACAAAACACTCAGACCGTCGAATGCTCCTCCACAATGAAAAAGCCGACTCGCGATGTGTGAGTCGGCTCACTTTTCGTATCGCGACATTCATGTCGCTAATTTGGCTATGGCGAGATAAATCTCGCGTTACTTGTAAAACTAAACTTTCTTCTTCGCCGCTTCGATGACCTCCAGTACTTCGGGCAGGTCCATTCCTAGTACATGGAGCTTTTCTACGGTGGGAATGCTGTCTTTGTCCCAGCCGCGGCGCTCATACACCGCATCCATCAGTGATTCATACTGGGCTTCGCGATGCCTGCGCAGGTGCGCCATCTTTTCTTCAGCGGACAGGTTCGTGGGATCAATGCCAACGAGCTTCTTCAGTTGCTCGTCATACCGTTCCTGGCGTGACTCATATTCGAGTTTGGTGACAGGTCCCATCGCCCGGTACGGCGGATAATCATGTTGACGTCCAACGCGTCCCATGCGCAGGGCGAAGACTTTCTGGAAGTTGTAGACGCGTTCCGACTGCGCCAGCAGGTCTTCGACTTTCGTTGGCTTGCCGGTCACGCCCTGGTGGATCCAGGTGTAATTCTCGACATGTTCCTCCACCTTGGCAGGTTCCTTGGTCTGTATGTTGTTTGCAGGGGAAATATCATTCCAGGGCAGTTTGCATAATCCATGCAAGCTGAACCAGGTGCGCCACATCGGGAAGTAATGCAATGCTTCGGC
>DASTOH010000004.1:0-11980 GCA_035720235.1 Anaerolineales bacterium
TATGTTCTACCATCCACTAAAGGAGAATACCCATGAGAAAAGTTACTGTGCTTGAACATATCTCCATGGATGGTGTCATACAAGCCCCAGGCGGGCCAGAGGAAGATACCAGCGGCGGCTTCGCGTATGGCGGGTGGATAAGCGCCTATTCCGACGATGTTCTTGGAACGGCCCTGAGCAAGCAAATGAACATGCCGTTCGACCTGTTGTTAGGGCGTACAACCTTTGACATTTGGGAGCCGTTCTGGCCGCAACATGCGGACGAATGGCCGGGTGTCAACACGGCGACCAAGTATGTCGCCTCGAATACCAGAACTTCCAGCCAATGGCAGCCGTCCGTATTTTTAAACGGAGATATTGCCGAAAAAGTCGCCAAGATCAAGGGACAGCCAGGGCCGGATTTGCACGTGTGGGGAAGTGGCAATCTCCTTCAGACGCTGATCAAGCATGATTTGGTCGATGTGTTCTGGCTGATGATCTATCCGATCACGTTGGGCGGTGGAAAACGGTTGTTTGCCGATGGCACGATCCCGGTGGCGTTCAAGGTGACGGATAGCAAAGTCTCCACAAAGGGTGTCATTATCGTGAATTATGAGCGTGCAGGCGCAATTACAACCGGAAGTTTTTGAATACTCGTGCCGTATCGGGCATCTGAAGGAGAAGCCGATGCCCGACGGGGCGAACGGGTATCATACGCTAAAACAGCATTTGTATTCATGCGGACACCAGATGGTGAGGCAAATATAGAACTCATCAAGTTTCGTAACCCGCCAGATGAAAACGGTATTCAGAAACCTTTTGCAAATACTCTGGGTATCCGGTATATTGCATTTGTTGTGGAAGATATTGAAGCTGTCCTTGCCAAATTGAGAAAGAACAGTGCAGAAATCTTTAATGGGCTACAACAGTATGAAGATAGCTATAAGTTATGCTCCGTTCGTGGACCAGAGGGAATTATTTTAGAGTTAGCCGAGCAAAGCAAATAAGTTAGACGCTATCGGAAATAAAAGCCAAGCCAAACCGAGATAGACTGCTATGAGTGGAAAAGGAGAACAAATATGAGAAAACTATGGGTAAAAGCGTGGATCACCCTAGATGGTGTCTTTGACGCCGATACGATGGATCACTGGTGGCAAAATACGAACAGCCCTGAGAGGATGCAGTACATTAAAGAGGAGTATGAGAAAGGTGATGCGTACCTTCTCGGACGGGTCACCTATGAAATGCTTTGGCCGGGCTGGTCCAAACAGACGACTGGCGATGGTCCCGGCCCGATCCTCAACCGGATGCACAAATATGTCGTCTCGACAACGCTCTCGACAGCGCCTTGGAAAGAATCCACCATCATCTCCGGAAATGTGGTTGACGAAATCGCCAAACTGAAACAGCAGCCGGGCAACGACATTATTATCGATGGCAGCGGGAGCTTAGTCCAATCGCTGATGGGAACAGGTCTGATCGATGAATATCGGTTCTTAGTCCAGCCCTACGTCATGGGAAGGGGAAGACGGTTCTTCCTGGACGGAACACCCCCAACGTCGCTGAGGCTTGTCGAAAGCAAAACGCTGAGTTTCGGATCGCTTGCTCTTGTCTACCAGCCTACCGAAAAATAACCGCCTGGTTTGGCGGAACACCCGACAGTCGATTTTGAGGTTTCATCCCACACTGCCTACCTCACGGATATGGCGCAATGAGACGATCAAAGGCACAGAATAGGCATGAGTTCAATGTTTCTGAGCAACTTATTTGCTCTGCGAGGCGAGTCGGTAGAAACGCAGTCGTTACATTCCGAGGTAGTTCTGCTTCAGTATCAAAGAGAGGGACTAGAGAAGCCTTTCGGCTCCCAATAAATCAGCAAGGAGAAGAATCATGAAATTTCTGCTCACATCCGCGGGCATCAAAAATACCAGTATCCACAACGCGCTGGTTGATCTGTTGGGCAAACCGATTGCCGAGTCCAGCGCCCTCTGTATTCCCACCGCGACGTACGCCTATCCCGGCGGTGCTGCCGGCGCTGCCTTTGCCTGGAAGTTCATCAGCGGAAACGAACCCGAAACCCCCATGTGCGAATTAGGTTGGAAGTCCTTGGGAGTGCTGGAACTCACCGCGCTGCCCAGCCTCGACCAAGAGCTTTGGGTCCCCATGGTGCAGGAGACTGACGTTCTGCTGGTGAATGGCGGCGACACCCTGTATCTGTGCTACTGGATGCGGCAGTCCGGACTGGCAGACCTCTTGCCGTCGCTGTCGAAGACGGTCTACGTGGGACTGAGCGCCGGGAGCGTGGTGATGGCCCCCACCATCTGGGAGGCGTTCGTCCACTGGAAACCGCCCACCGGTGGCGATGAAACGCTGGGACTGGTCGATTTCGAGATGTTTCCGCACCTGGATCACGAGATGCTGCCGGAGCACACCATGGCCCACGCAGAAAAATGGGCCGACGGCCTGACGGTGCCGGGGTACGCGATGGACGATGAGACCGCCATAAAAGTGACCGACGGAGCGGTCGAAGTTGTCTCCGAAGGCCATTGGAAACTGTTTACGCCCTAATGAGGAACAATAGAAAGCCTGAGGTTTTCTGTGGGAGTAAGCTAGACGATGATCCCTAACAAGCCGAGGAGCCAGGTGACCAGCCAGTACACAACGGCGATTGCTATGGCAGCGATGATGGCTCCGCCAAAGCCGCCGACCGTCATTCCGGAAACAAATCTGTCGCTGATCATCAGTACTACGGCAGCCACGATCAGATAGATAATTGTGCCAAGCAATCCTCCCCCAAAACTAACACCCAAGGCACCGAGCAGCCAGTTGACGACGGCACTGACTAAAGCAATAACCACGGCCGCGATGAGAGCAGACGTAAAGTTGGCGACACTCAGTCCCAGGTTCAGCCTGGACACGATCATGAGGACAACGGCGGCAACGATGACGGCGACGATAAAACTCAGAATAACAGACATTTTGTATATCTCCTTTTTGTATGTGTGGGAATGGACAACAACAATTCGAATCTATACAACACCTCAACCTGGGGGCCGTTACGCCACCAGGAAGAAGGAACGAAAATGAAGGGTGGACAATGTCATACTCGTGGAGGAAAAATGACAATCACAATACATAAGCTGCTATGTGGTAAGCTTCAATTAAATAGTTGGGCGGCTGAAGTTCTGAAAAGTATCCGGATAAAGAACAGAAATAATTTGTGGAGAAAAACTGTATGTCAAACAAACTAGTTCTGCGCAATGTTGTGAACGATGATCTTCCCATCTTTTTTGAATATCAACTGGATCAAGAAGCCAATTACATGGCGGCTTTCACTGCGAAAGATCCGACCAACCAGGAAGCCTTTATGGCACATTGGCACAGAATTTTGGCAGATAAAACAAATATCATACAGACAATCATCTTTAATGGGCAGGTGGCAGGAAGTGTTTCAAGCTATGAAGAGGAAGGCAAGCCAGAAGTTACATATTGGCTTGGGAAAGAGTATTGGGGGAAGGGCATTGCTACCTGGGCGCTTCAGGAGTTCTTAGCGCAGAAGAACCAAATTCGCCCGATCTATGCACGAGTAGCCAAAGACAATCTCGGCTCGCGTCGGGTTTTAGAGAAATGCGGTTTCAAAATTATCGGCGAAATGAAAGGGTTTGCGAATGCTCGTGGTGAAGAAATCGAAGAACTTCTGTTGGAACTTCGAGAAGTTTCAACAGACAGTCTATAGTAACAATTGTCGCCGCCCAATACAGCCCCGCTAGGCGGGACGCTCACCTGCACTTGCGCCAGGTGCAAGTGTCGCGCGACGTGCAGCTGACCGTCGGTACGCGCCGCGTTTTTTGGAATTTCGCGGAGCGTGGATTTAGGCTTTTTCTGTTTCGGCGGCGAGTCCACCCTCCCACCCACCGCAGCTACCCCACTCGCTTTGTTCGGGGACGCTTCGCAGACGCGAGCCGTTGGGCGGCACGTTGTATGATCGCATCATAATAAGAGAGACTGGAGGAGCCTTTCGACTCCCATTAAGTCGGCAAGGAGAAGCATCATGAAATTTCTGCTCACTTCCGCGGGCATCAAGAACACGAGCATCCGCAGCACGCTGGTCGACCTGCTGGGCAAACCGATTGCCGAGTCCAGCGCCCTCTGCATTCCCACCGCGATCTACCCCGTCCCCGGCGGGCCTTCAATGGCCTACCGGTTCATCAGCGGATCAACCGCCAACCCTATGTGCGAATTGGGTTGGAAGTCGTTGGGCGTGCTGGAACTCACGGCCCTACCCAGCATCAAAGAAGAGTATTGGATCGCTGCTGTCCAGCAGGCTGACGCCCTGCTGGTGCAGGGCGGCGATGTCCTGTATCTGTGCCGCTGGATGCGGGAGTCCGGACTGGCAGTCCTCCTGCCGTCGCTGCGCGAGACAGTCTATGTGGGAGTGAGCGCCGGCAGTATGGTGACGGCCCCTGTTTTCGGAGAGACGTACGACGACCCAAATAAGCCCTTCGTCATCGCTAAGGGGCTGGGACTGGTTGACTTTGCGTTGCTTCCGCACCTGGATCACGAGGACCACCCGGAAAGTTCCACGGCCAACGTGAAAAGAATGGCCGCCGAGGTACCTGTGCCGACCTACGCGATTGACGACGAGACCGCCATCAAAGTGGTCGACGGAATCGTCGAGGTCGTCTCCGAAGGCCATTGGAAACTGTTTAGGCCCTAATAAGGAATTACCTGAAGAAGCATGGCATAAAGGAGTCGCTTATCCTCGGCAATATCGAACCGTTGACCAAATGGCTCATCGGTCGGCTGAACATTTTGAGGAACACACTGCACGCCCTGCGGGCAGGCAAGCCGTTTGGCGTGACTATTCTTGTGATCGGCGGATCGCTCTGGACCATTCGGGATTTCACGCAAACACTGAGTGGGAGACCTGCGGTCATATCTCAGCAGGGTCGACCCACCTTCGCTACGCTTCGCCCTCATCACCCTTGGCAGGGTGCTACGCAAGGGTGCTGCGCAAAGACCCACACCGAGCGGAGCCGTCCATGTAAGAACAACGTCAATATCCAACAACCAATAAGGAACGAGATATGCAAGATAAATATACATTTGTTCCAATGACCAAGGAGTATCTTGAGCCAGCCACTGAATTATTTATCGGAAATTACAAACGCGAGCAGGAAGAAAGCCCATTACTTCCCTCACGCGTGATAGCTGAGCCGGAATGGATATATCATGCACTTGAAGCTCGCCTGGTCAATCCTGGCGTAGCTGTCGTCGAACACAATCAGTTACTTGCTTATATGGTCACAGGATCCCAGTTTCCGTGGAAAGGACAGCAGGCTGTATTCGTTCCTGAGTATTGCCATAGCGCCGTCGAGGAGCAGAAACGAGAACTCTATCAACGAATGTATATGCATCTCTCCCAGGAATGGGTCAATAACCATATCCATCTCCAGATGATCGGACATTTCGCTCACGACACGATCCTCCAAGAAACTCTCTATCAATTAGGGTTTGGAGCAATCCTCGCCGAACAGCTTCGAGATTGTTCATCCCTTAACCAACCGCACGAGGTGGTAATTCAAGAAGAAAAGGATGTGAGCAAACTCCTCAATATTCAAATTGAGCATAACGATTATTACTCCAAAGCACCTATATTCATCTTAAAACCCAAAAGTCCACACGAAGTTCTTGATGAGTTAGAAGCTCATGTCCGACAAGGTGATGTGTTTTTTGTGTACTATGAACAGGAAGAGCCGTGCGCCTATATGATTGTTGGGAATTCAACTATCGAGGGAGAAGGTTTCCTGCTTCAGAACACAAACACTGCTCAAATTAAATCTGCTTATGCACAGCCAGATATCCGGAGAAAGGGAATCGGGAAAGCCCTCTTGCAACGAGTCATTGAGTGGTCGCAAGCCCATGGCTATGAACGAATATTTGTTGAACACGAAACGGCCAATTTTTCTGGAAGCATTTTTTGGCGGAAACATTTCAACCCATATATCTATTTTTCCATGAGATATATTGATAACACTATTTAATTGAGGGATGAATACGGCGAACGCAACCCCGCTGCGCGGGACGCTTCGCGCGACGTGCAGCAGTCCCCCGGGCAAACACCGGGGTCATGAAGTGGGTATCCCTGGCGCTCATGCGCCGGGGGTGGGCGATCCCATCCACTTCGTTCCTGGGACAGGTGTGGTCGCAGCGGACTGCTCCCTCGCCCAAGCGCCGCGTTTTCAAGGCTTGTTTCTGAGCTTTGGCACGCCGCTGTGCGGCAGTCCGTTTCCAAACCCTATTCTCCCCAGCCGTTAGCCCTCTTGTCTATGGTCTTCTCAAAGTCGCTTGACAAAAAGTGTCGTGTTATGCTCCCGAAGGGACACACCCGCACGGTGCACACTTGCCCCGGGCGCAAGTGCCGGGGAGTGCCGCCCTCGGGACGGTGTGAGGGGCGCGAATTGTGACCGTATCATGTATAATTTTCAACCATGTTCGCCAAAGCATCCATGCGAACCTTATTATGCGCCTTGCTGCTTCAGGCATGCAGTCCGGCAGCAACCCAAACCATAAAACGTGAGCCAACCGCATTAGCAGAACCAACTCTGGTTGCTTCTGTGGAAGCTACCGCTGTCCTAATACCAACGGCGACCTCACAGCCAACAGTAGAACCGACCGCTACCGTTTGGCCGCCGACCTTGGTTCCTTGGTCACTCCAGGACATCCGCGAACTGGATAGCTTTGTGGTAACCATAAATGAGAAGAACACTGTTAACGGTGAACTGACGGAGCTGACCAACACCATTGGATATATCAAAGAGCCTTACAGTGCATATAATGAGAACAAATACTACAGTGGAGTGGATCGAACCTATGCGATCGACGGCTGGACCTACTCATTAACGGGCAGTGGTGACTGGTATATCTCTGCAGGATCGAATGATGATCTTTTTTTCAAAGCGGATATTCCCGCGGGAAATACAGAAAAATTAGTAGACGCCCAGTTCGCCGGACAGGAGGATTTCCAGGGAATCCCGGCTTATCATTTCGTTCTAGATCCCGTAAACTCGACTGACGTCAATACAAGCTATCAGCTGGAGGGTGATTTCTATCTTGCACAAGACGGTAACTATGTGCTCTATTCCCACTGGAAGGAAACCAGCAGCCAGGCGAATTTTACCCAGGTTTACGAGCTCACTGAGTCCTTGACCTCGATCAACCAATTGACTGAAATCAACTTACCCGCCGACATGACGGAAATGGTGGCAGCGGCGAAATTGCCTGCTGAGATGGGCTTGCCCGTGCCGGGGAACAGCGCTGTAAACCGAATGATCCGCTATAAGCACGGCATTGGCGTTGACCTTTACTTTTACACCAACCCAAACATGAGCGTCGAGGAATTCCTGGATTTCTACCGAAATCTGCCGACGACCGCCGGCTGGGAGGTTACGCACATCGGACATGTTAGCCTTCACCAGGATGATTGCGAGTTTACTCGGGAATGCGTGATTATTAGTAAAGGAAGCACACAGGTGGTCCTCTATTATTCCGGAGGCAGCATTAGGGCAGAGTTTGATTGGCCACATCTATACTCTCCATTGTCGGCAGCCAGCAGCATGGCTTGGTCCTCTGAAAAATAAGAACGGTGGCTGACACAGCACAAAGGACACAAAGGGCGCGAAGGCTCTAAATGGTTTTCCTTTGTGTTCCTTCGTGACCTTCGTGGTTGGACCCTTTTTGGTTCCGGCTTGTCCGGGTTAGGATTTACATGAGTGGGAAACCTACAGTTACTTCTCAGCGAGGCCGGGCCTTTGCACCCTTATCAGGGCGCTCCGCAGGGGTGCTACGCGACTCTCTCCGTTGCACTTCGAGAGCGCTTCGCAGAGACCATCACCGAGCGGTGCAGGTTGTTGAAAAACGAACGGCCTATCGCAGCGACCAGTGGGCGGGACGAGGTTCAGCTTGCGAGCCAGATTGTGCTGAGGCGTCGAAAACTGCTTGAAATAGCGCCGAATTCCTCGTGTCAGCCTCACAATCAGAACTTGATCTATAAGCCAGTCAGTAGTATGATCAGCACATCAACTAAATAGCGCTTCTCATCAGGAGGTCATGTACTCAGTGCAACTGAGTGCAGTAGCTCAGCAGGTTCATCCTTAGAGCGCCTGAATCGGATGTGTGCGTATCACACGTCTGATTCGTGGCGCTTGTCGTTTTAAGGAGCTGAGAGCATGGCCAATGAAAAGCAATTCAAGCTCAAGACAATGTTTGTCGGCACACGAGGTGTTGCCGAATATCGACAGACGATTGCCACCTGGGTACACTCCAATGATGTGGTTCTCGAAATTGGATGCGAGTGGGGCACGACGACAGCCTTGATCGCCCCTTACTGCAAAGAAATTATTGGAACGGATCTAAGCCTCGATTGCATAGAAAGAGCGCGCCGGCAGCACCCACAACTTCGCTTTGAAGTGCTCGATGCATATGATGTACGAACCGCGATGAGTTTCGATAAGCTTTTCACCAAGATTTACATTGACGTGTCGGGGCTCTCGGGCTACCGCTCCCTCTTAGATGTGATTGCACTTCTCAATATGTATGCGACAGTTTTCAAGCCTGAAGCGATCATCGTCAAAAGTGGTGCGCTCAAGAACTTCGCGGCTCACTGCGTAGCCTGGGAGCCAGGAGTAAAAGAACCAGAGTAAGCCACTTAGATTTTCACGCAGAACTTACATGAGCGGGAGACCTGCGGTCATGGTCTCGGTGGCTCAAATCGCGCTAGCTACTGGTGTACAATGGCAGGAACTACTGTGATCGGAGGAACCATGGCGAACCATACTCGGGTGACGCTGGAAATCGGACCGAAGGGCAAGAAGGTGGTGGCGGTGGCACCTGATTGGCCCGGGCTCGAGCGCGGGGCGAAGACCAGGGAGGACGCAATCGAAAGGCTACGTTCCTATATTCCGCGATATTCACAAGTGGCAAAGCTGGCTGAAATGGATGCGGAGTTTGACACAATCAAGAACGTCAAAGTGGTCGAACAGTATCCAGGCACGGGTTCAACTGACTTCTGGGGCATCTCGTTCGCGTTTTCGAGTATTGACAAGCAAGGCATGTCGGGTGACGAATTGGAACGTGAGCTGACCCTGATGCAGGCGTGCTGGGCGTTTTTCGACGATGTGCGCAGGCGGGTGTCGGCTGAGATGCAGAAGGGTCCGCGAGGGGGCGGGCGTGATCGGGACCGTATCGTCCGTCATACGCTCTCCGCGGAGCAGGATTGGGCGAAGATGATCGGTGTGCTCACCCCCGACGATGCGATGCTGACTGGCGAGGGGCTGAAGGCGCATCGCGCTGCCTATTGCCACGCCATACGGGACTATCACTCACAGGGCAAGTTGGCCGGCAAGATGGCGAAATGGCCGCTCCGGTTCCTGATTCGGCACACCGCCTTTCACACCATGGACCACGCCTGGGAAATGGAAGACAAGGACCTGACGGTCAAACAAGCGTGAGTTTTCACCTGTGCCTGCGGCAAGGTGCAGGCAAGCCGTTAGGTGTGAATATTCTTGTGATCGGTGGATTGCTCTGGACCATTCGGGATTTTCGCGCAGCGCAAACGTTAGAACTGTTTTGCGCTGACCGGCTATTGATTTGTGAAGGTGGGACGTTTATACTACTTTCCGTACAAGTATATATATAAGGTACTTATGCGGATGGATACATTAAATTCCCTGGTTAGGCGTCATAAAGGATAAAAAATGAATATACCTACAATTGGCGGAGCTAGAGGAATCTTTGAGTACTTTGTGCCAGGAATATTTTTGCTTATCAATTTTGGTTTGTCTGCATACTTTTTCCCGTATACCAACGATGAAACAAAAAGAGGAATTCTAGCGGCTGCTTCAAACCCTGCATTGGCTGTGATTGTTGGCGTTAGCTTCGGTTATTTAATTGGCGTCGTTCTTCGTCTCTTCCAGACTGATTTACCAGATCGTCTGTCGGCAGCATGGTTACGAAGGTTTCACCGTAAGGCTCGCCAGCACGATCGTAAATTCAGCATGTGGGCAGTTGAACAATTCCCCTATTTTGGCTGGCTGGAGCAAAGCTGTCAACTCTATTTGCCTGCCGAAGCTCTTGATTTTTATAGGAAGACATGGGGACGCAGGAAGCAAGGCGAACAAAATAAGCAGTTTGTCACCTTCATGAAAGCCTTGATTAACTCAGGTGATGCAAGAGCTGCAGACGAAATGTATGCAGCCGAATCTCTAAGCCGTTACATTGCAGGCATGTTCTATGCTCTATGCTTTGCATGCGTTTCTATCCTGGTCACGATAATTACCTCTTATCTCGCATCCGGTAGTATCCTAATGGGTTTATCAGTTCTGTTGTTTTCGTACCTCTTTGCTATTGCCAGTATCTTAGCGCACTACCGTTTTATCCGAATCAAGGAGGTCGAGATTGTTTTCGCAGCAAGTTTTCGAAACAGAATACTCCTGGAAGAAGCAATCTCCAAAGGCAAAAATACAACCACGTCCGCTTCAAAGCAGCATCTATCAAAGACTAAGAGCTAAATGCTTAGGATACCAATTACGTCTAACACAGCGTCCAGCCCACTTGGGTTACGCGCTGCACGCCCTGCGGGCAGTCAAGCCGTTAGGTGTGACTATTCTTGTGATCGGTGGATTGCTCCAGACTATTCGGGATTTTCGCGCAGCGCAAACGTTAGAACTGTTTGGTGCTGACTGGCTATTGATTTGCGAAGGTCGGGCGTTTATACTAATTTCCGTATCAATACGATACAAAGGTGCTTACCGCTTGTCTCATAATTTACTAAACTTTTGGTGCGAATTGCAGGCTGGATTTCGTATACTAGGTTTGGATAATTATGCGGCACTCTGTAAGGAGAAACGTTCCGCATAACACCCCAAGAAGCTGATGGGTGAGTAACTTTGTCTGGAGATAAGATGAACACGCCAGGCCTCCTTCTATTCACTGTATTCGTGCTTGCGCCCTACGGCCTCGAGCAACTGGCCTACATCCGCTTTACCAGCAACCCCAAGGCGGTCGAGCACCGCCGAACAGCGAAAGTTATCCACGGCTACGGTTTAGCCTACCTGTGGGATGTGGCGCACTTTTCGGTATTGGTGGGAGCGGGTTTCCGGTTTATCGGAACAGAGACGCCCTTTAGATGGTGGGGATGGGCCGGCTGTTTATTGTTCCTCAGTGGAGTGGCCTTACGTATCTGGGCCTTGCGTGAACTGGGTGTGTCCTATGAGGCTAGGTTAGTTATCTATCCCGAGCATCGCATTGTGACTAGTGGACCCTATCGCTTGCTGAGGCATCCGCTGCATTGGGGGACGACAGCGCAAATCCTTGGCTTGGCTTTGATTACCCCAGTCTGGCTTGGCTTGCCGGCGACGTTGACGGCGATCCTGCTGACCCTGTATTTCAACCGCCTCGAAGAGCAAATTTTGCTGGAGTATCTCGGCCCAAAGTATGAAGAATATTATGCTCGGACGTGGGATATGATAGACCTGATCTACCGAAAGCGTTCGCCTCAGCCGTAATTGTAAAGGCGCGAGCGGAGAACGAAAAGGGAAACCGCCGCAAGCGTGGGGAAACATCCCAGGCGTTGCAAACTTTGTTGCTTACGGCCGTCCGTGTAGTTTTGAGGGGTGGCCCAGTCAGCGCGATGGGTTTGCAGAGGGCTCACTTTGGGTTGCCACAGTCCGACCTAGCTAAACCATCAGAAATTACTAAATTTAGCCATATTTTCGATGATTCCAGCCTGCAAAGGGTGTAACACATGTCATTGCATTTGGCAGAGCCGTTAAGTGAGACCAATCTTGTGACCGGCGGATCGCTCTGGACTATTCGGGATTTTCGCGCAAATGTTAGTAAAGGCTTATAGCCACCAGCCGATTCCCTATAAGGAAGCGGGGAAAAGCTTAGAGCGAATCCTGAAAAGGCGGGTCCTTGTAACAAGAGTAGCTTAGAATCTGTC
>DASTOH010000005.1:0-12434 GCA_035720235.1 Anaerolineales bacterium
GCGCGTTTCCATGACCACTTTGATTGACGGCATTAATCGATGTGCAACCTGAACCGTATCATCCGTTGATCGCCCATCCACCAAAATCACCTCATCAATCCAGGCCATGGGCAGGTATGGAAGCACCAAGGGTAAGTTAGATGCTTCATTGAGGGTCGGTATTACCACGGACACCGTGGGACGATCCATTAGACCATCATCAACATACGTTTTCCTAGCAATTGGATAGAAGGTATCCACCTCTGATGTGATCGTTGTAATGACTTTCTCATGATATGGGATCATTATTGCTCCTAATAAATAAATGAAGAAAAAGATTAAGGAACATGCTGCGTTGCGGAAGATAAGATGTTTGGTTCCTGAAAATGTTACAGATTTAGTCACCTTTTCTGTTGCAGATGTTAATCCAATTCACACATGACCTTTTGATCTGGGTACACATTTAGCTGGCACCTACTGTCCCGTGATGGTTTACCGTGTGCGCTTGGTCCGCGATGCGCTTCAGGCCAGTGGCTTGATTATCTTCAATCGGACTACTTCTATTTAACAAATCATCCTACACTCGGCAGATCTCCTTGCGAAAGAGTTACAGCGTGCCTTCACAGTGCTCCTCGCCAGGACCACGTTGCCATTACTTCGGGCAAAATCTCAAGATATTCATTTTGTGCTTCCTCCATGATGAGTAGATCTTCTTTCCTCTGATGCATTCTCAATCATTCTCAATCATTCTTTGATGCGAATCGTTAACCAATGTGATGTGCTTCGATTTTCGTTTGCTACATATCACCTCCTGGTAATGAAGATGCGGCTGCCCCATACTTGAGGGCGTCGATGAAATGGCTTGGATTGGAGATCATGAGTTCAGACTTATCGTAGATGGTCATATTGCTGGTCTGACTGTCCAGAACGATCAGGCGTATGTTTTGAGCAAGTAGCAGAGAGACGACCAATTCCGCCGGTCTGATAAAGGAGGTGGCTTTATCGATAACAAGGACGCCGGGTTTCAACACCTCGATCTCCTGCAATAAATCGGGCAGGTTGTTGGCCAGCGTGCTGACCACGTCAAACGATCCATTCGCATCCGCTTCCAAAAGACCTGCAATGCTTTCCATAAGCAACGAGCGGACATTGACGATCAAAACGCGCTTAGGAGGCATGGGATACCCTTAAAATAGGTTAACCTTGGTCTGATTTGTCTATAATGAATATTACCGAATCTCAGGGAGAAAGTATATAAATCTCCATAAATACTTAAATAAAAATGAGAGCTATTTTTATATAGCTCTCGGTTTAAGGGAAATAGTCCTTAATCGCACCGGAGATTTAGTTTGGTTAACCCCCGCGCAATTCAGCTTTCCGGGTTACTAGCCATCCACAGTGTCATTCACGGGCTGGACTTGCAGCCGCTGTGTCAAACCGTGCCGCCGGGCATAGGCTGCGGCCTCGTGGCGACTCGGCAGCTCCAGTTTGTGCAGGATGTTGTGCACGTGAATCTTGACCGTATTCTCGCTGATCGAAAGACGGCGAGCGATCTCGCTATTGCTTGCGCCATTGCCCAGCTCCGCCAACACCTCGATCTCGCGATAGGTCAGGGTTACTTCTTTGCCATTCATATCGCCGCCGCGAGGTAAATGGAGTGGTCTTAATTCCTCTACATAGCGGCTCAAAATCCTTCGCGACACAGCCAATTCGCCCCGTTGCAATCCACGCAGGGCTGTCAGTAGCGCCTGTGCGGCAATATCCTTCATCAGGAAGCCCTTCGCACCGAGCCGGATGGCCGTGAAAATTCTCTCCTCAGCGGCATCACTGGTTAGGAATACGATGTATACATCCGGTTTTTTGCGCAGGATTTTTGTAATGGCCTCCAGCCCCGAACCATCCGTGAGTCCGACATCCATGAGAATAACGTCAGGTCGATACGTTTCGACCAGGGCCAGCGTCTCTTTGATGGAATCGGCTTCGCCAACGACTTCGAAATCTGGCTGCGAGTTAAACAGATGGGCCAATCCACTCCGAAATAGTGAATGGCCGTCAACGACGATCAGTCTCATAGTACACCTCCATAGGGGACTTGCAGGATCAGTTGAGTGCCCTGACCCATTTCGGAGGAGATGGAGAGTCGGGCTGCGAGGCTGATCCACCACCAGCGCCGATGTAACAGCGACTCGCCTATGCGAAACCATATAGATGTTTGCCGATCCATTGCTTACCCATTCCTATCAGTGTCTTGCCGAAGAAAAATGATGATGTCTTGAAACCCAAAAATCAAGGGAGAAGATCCATATTTTATATGTTCTTTATCCTGTTGCTCGATTTCCCGCCCAATGATCCTTGAGCGCAATGACAGACCAGCGATTGTATTATCTCAACTTGTAATGAGATTGCAATCTGTTGTTGAAGGTTTTTATACTAGACGGCGGTCGATAACACAAGTTACACGCCGCACGGCCGGCAGGTCGCATGCTCCGACTGTGGTGGTCGCCTTCCTGGTGACCGTCATCTTCCAGAGTAACCTTCCCATTCAATTTCTGTCTTGCAATGGCAATTCCTGTAGCGAACAGAATTCAACAAGTGGAAGTATAATCACAGAGGTCACATGGGCGCTCTTGATTCCATCTTCACCTTCCTCACCACCCCTGAAGGCAGCCTGGTGTATCACATCGTGCTGGTGTTTGCCATCATCACCACACTGCAGTCTGCATACTTTCATGCCCGTGCCAGCGGTTTTCCACAGGCCAGGCGGGCAGTGTTCGGGCTGGCTATTCTCATTACCGCACAGATCGCACTTTTCCTTTTTAGTGCGCTGGCAGCACAACGGTTGATCAGTCTACCAACCTTTTTGCCTCCCATTGACCGTGCGCTGACACTCTTTTCCCTGCTGTGGATGATCTGGCTGTGGGGCTTCCCGGAGCCCAGCCGGGGAGCCGATGTGGCCATCACGCTGCTCAGTCTGCTGGTAGCCGCAGCCTTCACCTTAACCATCCTGTATCATTCCCAGAACCCTTCCATATCTTTCAACCTGACACTCTCTGATTTTCTGTGGCAGGTGGCGAGCATTGGCCTGGCAGTGATTGGTCTGCTCTTGATGATCCTCCGCCGCCCGAACGGTTGGGGGAATGGAATGGCGGTCTTGCTGCTGGCTTTGGCAGGACATGCCACTTATTTGCTGTTCGGGCGGAACACGGCCGGTGATTTCCCCGGCTCGGTGCGACTGGCATATCTGGCCATCGCTCCGATCCTGATGACGCTGCCACAGCGCTTCCCCGCGCCGTCAGGTGGAACAACTTCCATCAATAAACAGTCCTCGCCGGTGGATGAACGCCGCCGCTACAGCACCGACCCAAAGACCTTCCACGCCTTGCTGGCGCTGGCGGCGGAATCCAGCACCGATAAGCTCAGCCAGGCGATCACGCGCGCCATCGCGCAGACCATGCTGGCTGACCTGTGTTTCCTCATTTATCTCACCGATAACAACAACCAGATGCAGATCGCCAGCGGCTATGACCTGATCCGCGAAGAAAACCTGGATGGCGGAAGCCTGAACAAGACCATGATCCCCATGCTCACCAACGCCATCCAACGCGGGCGTGTCTTGCGCTTGCCATCCAGCAGCACGTCAGCGGACATCAAAGGACTGAGCGACATGCTGGGTCTCAACAGCCCGGGTCACCTGATGAACGTGCCAATCGTTACACCCGAAAAAGATCCCCTGGGCGGTGTGTTATTGCTCTCGCCGTATTCCAACCGCCTATGGAGCGTGGAGGATCAGGCATTCCTGTCGAATATTGCCATGTCGCTGGTACCGATCATTCAGCGCGGTCAAAAGCTCTCGTTACTCGAGATCAAAGGCGAGCAGACCCGCCAGGCGCTGGAAACCTCACAAACGCGCGTCGCTGACCTCGAACGCCGCAATAGTGACCTGCTCAAACAAATGGATGCCGTGCGCGCCGATGCACAGGAGGGCCTGGTACAGGCCGAACACGTTGCCGGATTGACCAAGATGCAGGAGGAAGCACAAAGGGTCATTGAAAAACTCAAGAAGGAAAATGAGGAACTGCGCACTGCCAAACCCGCTGTGGCCGCGAGTACCGTGATGCAGGTAGATTCAAGGCAGGTGGAGGAAGAACTGCGCCGGACCCTCGAACAAGTGGCGCACCTGCAAAACCAGCTCGCCGAAGCGAATATGCGCGTGATCGAAGCCGAAAAGGGCTCGATCGTCACGCGTTCGACTGAACAGGCGGAAGTGGTGGCCTCGATCTCACAGGAATTGCGCCAACCGATGTCGTCGATCGTGGGCTATACCGATCTATTGCTGGGCGAATCGGTGGGCATCCTCGGCGCGCTGCAGCGGAAGTTTGTGGAGCGCATCAAGGCCTCCACCGAACGCGTCGGCACGTTGATCGACGACCTGATCCAGGTCACCACCCTCGAGACCGGGCTCAATGAACTCAAACCCGAATCGGTGGATCTGAACCTTATCATCGACAATGCCATGTCATACACCAGCAGTCAGGTGCGCGAGAAGAACATCTCCATTCACCTCGACCTGCCCAAGAACATGTCCAACATTCAAGCTGACCGCGAGGCGCTCCAGCAGATCGTGATTCACCTGCTCCAGAACGCCGGAGCCGCCTCCCCCGTAGAAGGAAGCGTCGATCTCAAGGTCCGGACCCAATTGGAAGGCGGGCAGGAATATGTCCTCATCCAGGTGACCGATTCCGGCGGTGGCATCCCGGCGGAGGATTTGCCACGCGTTTTCACACGCCTGTACCGCGCCGATAACGTTTTGATCCAGGGCGTTGGCGATACCGGTGTGGGCCTGTCCATCGCCAAGACCCTCACCGAAGCGCAGAAGGGGCGCATATGGGTTGAGACCAAAATGGGCTCCGGCTCCACCTTCAGCGTGTTGTTGCCGATCGCCAAGAACAGCGCCCGGACCACGGAGAAATAGCCATGCGAGCTTTGCGTGAAATGAGCGGGGGACTCATCATTGCTGTCGTCTCCCTGCTGCTGGTGCTGGGCGGAATTTCACTTTCACTGGCTGAAAACAGACCACTCGAACAGCCTACCCCCACGCCGCTGCCGCCGATCATCGCAACTTCCATCGAACTGCCCACGTTCACACCCATCCTCACTACAAACACGCTCGCCGCGCCAACAACAGAGACCGCTACGCAGACAGCCACATCCACAGTCCTGCCCAGCGCAACCCTGGCCGTGGCGGTGGTCTGCAATCTGCCTGCAGGGTGGATTCAGATTATCGTGAGCGCCAATGACACACTGTACACCATTGCAGAAAGATATAAGACCACCGCAGAAAATCTCAATACCAGTAACTGCCTGAACAACAACATTCCGGCTGTGGGTTCACGCTTATATGTGCCGCCGGTCCCCACCGTGACCGTTATTCCCTGCGGGCCGTTGGCGGGCTGGATCAGAGCCTACACGGTAAAACCCGGCGATAACCTTTACCGCATCTCGCTGCTGTATAGAACCACCGTTTCACAACTCCAGCGCGCCAACTGCATGGGCTCATCCACGATCATCTATGTGGGACAAAAATTGTACGTGCCCAACGTCCCCACCAGTACGCCGGGTGTCACGATCGTTCCCAATACCAACACGCCCAGCCTCACCCCGCCTACTTCAGCGCCGACCGATACCTCCGCGCCGCCTTCGGCCACGACCTCGCCCACCAACACGAACGTCCCGCCGACCGTTACGCCCTCTAACACATCAATTCCGTCCGCAACTCCAATAACACCTTCGCCATGAAACCTTTCTGGCAGATCACGTTCATCACGGCAATCTTCCTTGCCGGATGTGCTGCTCCTGCTCAGGGGGCTCTTCCCTTTGCCCTTGTGACTGCCGCTCCGAATGCATCGGCTACTCCGACTCCCTTCCAGCCCATTCCCTGGACGCAGACCTCTTCGGCGCCCGTTGCGGGCCAGCCGGTAATTGATTCCGCCACCCCAACCTCCACTCCCCTCACACCCGCTGTCGCGCAGACCCAGCTCCCGACCATCGACCCGAACATCCTCATCAACACGGTCGCTCCCCAGCCGACCATTGACGTTTCTGCCTCCGACAGCCAGATCTTGAACAATGGGCAGGAGACCGTCAACTTCCTGCTCATCGGGTCCGATAAACGCTCCGGCACCTCCTTCCGCACCGACACGATGGTCATCGCCATCCTGCGCCCCAACGATGGACAGGTCTCGCTCATCTCGATTCCACGCGATTTGTGGGTATCCATCCCAGGCGGAGAAAATCAACGCATCAACACTGCCTATCAGCAAGGCGAGCTGAGCAACTATCCCGGCGGCGGACCCGGCCTGCTCAAAGATACCATCCAGTACAACCTGGGCATCCGCATCGACCACACCGCCATGGTGGACTTCGACGGCTTCCGCAAAATCGTGGATACGCTCGGCGGCGTGGATGTGCCCGTCTCATGTCCCTATACTGATTGGCATCTCATCGACCCGACATTCAATCCTGAGATAGAAGAGAACTGGAGTCTTTACACGGTCGAATCCGGCGTCATTCACATGGACGGCGATCTCGCGCTGTGGTACGCGCGCTCGCGTCAGAAGTCCAGTGACTTCGACCGCGGCCGCAGACAGCAGGAAGTATTGCGCGCCCTCTTCAACCAGGCGCTTCAAACCGGCACACTGACCCGCATTCCTGACCTGTATAACAATCTCAAAGACTCGGTCATCACTGATCTGGGTCTGGGCGACCTCCTGCAGCTTTCGCTCTACGCGCCCAAAATGACCAGCGCCGATATTCGCAGTTACTACATTCGCCCACCCTATGTTTCTTCGTGGGTCACAGAGCAAGGCGCGTACGTGTTGCTCCCAAACACAGACCTGCTCCCCGAACTACTCACCGAAGCCCTCTCTGCTTCGACCACAACGGTTCAACGCCAGGCCATCACCATTGACGTGATGAATGGTACCTCCGTCTATGGCTACGAGACGCTGGCCTCCACCCGCCTCAACTATGCCGGCTACGAGACCCGCATCATTCCCTCTGATCGACAGGACTACGCCTACTCGGTCCTCATTGATAAATCCGCCGCACAGGATTACTCCATTGGCAGCCACATCCTCGGCGTCATGGGCATGCTGCCGGGAAGTTTGATTCCCGCGCAGGATCCGAGCAGCTCTGCACAATATCTTTTGATTTTGGGGTATGACTACCAGCCGTGCTTTAGGCCGGAGAGCCTGGGACAATGAATTTATTTCCGATTCATGTTGGTAACCTGGTAGGTTGATTCTTTATCAGTATTGAGTCGATTGTGGGAGCGGGTATCTGCTGGCTTTGAGGCGGGGGAGACGTGCGTTCTGTCAAATTTGATTCCCACGTCATCAGGTATACTGTGAGAATTCAAATCCAAAAAGGAGAATGCCTCATGGCTGAAGAGAAACGCGCCATCTTTCCTGAAGGCGCACCCAAGGTATTGGGCGCCTATTCGCCCGGGCTGATCAGCGGCGGCTTTTTATTTATATCCGGTCAGGTCGGGCGGGCGCCAAATGGAGTCTTGGGGAATACGATTGAAGAGCAAGCGCGGCAGACCATTGAAAATATTGGCATGATTTTACGCGCCGCCGGCTGTGATTATAAGGATGTTGTGAAGGCAACCGTTTTCATCACCAAGTCGGAATTCTTCCAGCCTTTCAACCAGATCTATTCGGAATATTTTCCTGAGCCGCGCCCGGCGCGCGCCACGGTGCTCTCTGCGCTGGTGGACCCCAGCCTTTTGATTGAAATTGAAGCAATCGCCAAAGTGCCCGAATAAATGAGGGGCGCTGATGATGAAAACCCCTTTGATCTATGTGTTACAACCGGATGCCCTTGAAAACGAGCAGATCGAAAATGATCTGCGTAACCGATATGCCAATCAATACCGTGTCTTGCGGGCAACCTCCGGCGCGCAAGTTCTCATAGCTTTATCAAAGCATCGCGCCGATCATGAAGAGGTGGCGCTTTTGCTCGTTAATCAATCGCTGTCCGATATGACCAGCACGGAATTTTTTACCAAAACTGCGGGGGAATATTCGGAAGCCCGCAGGGTATTGTTGGCTGAGGCCAAAGATATTGACACCGCCATCACAGGCATAAACCAATTGGGCATTCATTATTACCTGCTGCACCCCTGGCAGGCAAAACATCTGGAGCGGATTGATGAACTGCTCGATGATTGGCAGACGGCGATTCAAATGCCAACCATGTATGTAAAAGGGATTATGAACCCGCACCCCGCGCGAATCCGGGTTGATTCAAACCTGCATATTGCGGCGGAAATTGTTGCGCTCTCCAGCGTGAGCGACCTCATGGTAGTGGATGCCTCTGGTGAGTTTGTGGGTGTGCTTTCTGAAGGCGATATATTGCGCGCGGCCCTGCCCGATATTGACGAAATTTTGGAGCAAGGTGGAACACTGGATGACGCCTATCAGGTCTTTCTACGGCGTGGCGCCGAACTTTCCAACCGCCCGATCGCGCCGCTCATCATCCGCGATCCAATCACACTATTGCCCGAAGACCATGTCGCCAAAGCCACAACGATTCTAATCAGCAAGCAGATTCGCCTTCTTCCTGTCGTCAAGGATGGGCACCTGCTCGGCACGGTTTCACGCGCAAATATCTGCAACGCAGTGGTGGGTACATTGTAGCTATGGAAGACATGATTCCTGCCCGCCGCGTGTTGACCGAGGCCGAGGAAACAAATCGCCGTCTGGGACATGAGAATCTAGGTTTTTTATCCGCCTCGCATGGCTTTTTGCCCATTGAACCACCGCGGCTCACCTTGCCTGAATCGCACCACGCCTGGGATGAAGTCGCGGCAGAATTGCCCGAACTTTTCCGCACTGTCGGTCTGCGTCGCCGCCTCGACCATATGCCCATCCTCAGCGGAGTGGAAAATGAGTTACCCGACGGCGACCTCTATCGCGCCGCCGCAATTCTGGGAATATTTTCTCACGCCTATCATTACGTCGAACCAGCTCCCTATACCCGCATCCCGGATTCAATTCTCAAACCCTGGGCGGAAATCAGCCGGCGCCTGCACCGCCCCGCCCCGCATTTATCCTTTATTGACTTGAACATTTACAACTGGCGCTTGAAAGATGCCTCTCTGCCAGATCCCATGCAAATGGAAAACCTGCGCCTGCTCATCCCCATCGTTGGCAACGAAGATGAACGTCGCTTCCAATGTACGCCCATCGAAATTGTCGCCCGATTCACACCGTTGCTGACATCTGTCATCCGCGCCCAGGAAGCGGCCTCTCAAGATGACCGCTTCGCACTAAAGCAGGAACTGATTCTGCTCTCCGATTCATTTCACAACCTGACTCACACATCCCTCATGAAAGTCAACCCCAACGCCTATCATCCGTCCTATATTGACCCGGTGGTGTGGGGGAAAACTGTTGCCCCACTCGCTACGCCATTCCAGGAAGGCAACGCCATTCCGGGACCCAGCGGCACCGCCATCCCCACCTTTACCCTGATGGATATTTTCTTCGGACGCCTCAGCTTTTCCACAACCGTTGGGCACGAAACCGAACGCACGCGCGCCTGGTTCCCGCCGCACTGGCAAAAACTGCTCAAAGCCGCTGAACAGATTTCAGTGCCTGGCTATGTAAAACAAGTCAGGGACAGCGAGTTAACCGGCTTATTCCAACAGGCCCTGGATTCCTATTCCGGCGAAACCGGCCTGATCGGACGGCACCGCCTCAAGGCGTATGGCTTTCTTGACCTCTCGTTCAAAGCCGGGCGCAGCCGCACACTCGGAGGATTTGAGGGCGGCTTTGAAGACCGCCTGTGGGACCGCATGGATGACGAACTGGAACGTGCGCGGCAGGAGCGTTATGTCCACACACCCGCCACCTGTCATTTTGTGCGCGTCAAGCAGGTGGAGCAGATGACAGGCGCGGGCGTTCCGGTGATCAGCCGCGTGACCCTGGATACATCCGGCACAGGCATTCGCTACCAGCCCGGGGATCGTTGCGCAATTCTCCCTGAGAATGATCCGCAACTCGTCCAGCAAACGTTATCCGCATTGCACGCAACCGGCGATGAACCAATTCCACTCAATACGGTCTGGCGTACTGCCGTGCAATATCGAGATGGGTATCAAGACGCAGTGGTCTTATCCTTACGCACACTATTGACCTTTGGGCGCATCCGTCCGATTGCCCGCGACGTGGCAAAAACCCTGCTGGCCAGTACACATAACGACACCCTGCACCAAATTATAGAAGCGCGCGCCGAAGACCAATGGGAATTGTGGGACTTATTAAAAGTGCTGGCAGAGGGCGGCTTCAACCCCAAACGCCTGTGGAAAGCCACACTGGGCGAACGCGAACATATCACACGCATTGTCCCGCCCGAAACATTTCGCACCTATTCCATTTCGTCCCGAATGACAGACCAAGAAGCGAATGAGCTACAACTGACCATTGTCAGACTGCGTTACCAGACGCGGGAAACTCCTGTATCACGCGCCACACTCCGGACCGGAACCGGGTCCGGTTTTCTGAGACGGTTAGGTGCCTCCTCCGGCGTCAAGGCGCGCCGCATTTCCATCAAAATCATCCACCCCCCGCATTTCAGCCTGCCTGTGGATGCGAGCCGACCGGTGGTGATGTTCGCTGGCGGCACAGGTATTGCTCCTTTTCGCAGCCTGTTACAGGCACGCGTCAGCCAGCAGGCAGGCGGAGAAAATTGGCTCTTCTTTGGCACGCGCACCCGCTCTGAACTGTATTATCAACCTGAATGGGAGCGGTTCATCGCGGAGCGTCATCTGAATTTGCAGACCATATTTTCACGGGAGGATGGGCGCCTGACCACAAGGAATGGGCAACTTGTATTTACAGAAGGTGCACGCGGTCGTATTGACCAGGTTATGCTTACGCCTGAAACGGATGAAATGTTATGGAAATTAATTCAGCAGGGCGCGTTCTTCTACGTTTGCGGGCGGACCGGATTTGCAAAAAGAGTGATGAAAACCTTGCAGAAGATCATCACCCATCACGTTGGTGATGACCAGGCGCGCCAGTTCTTCTACCGGCTGGTGGGAGAGGGCCGATATTTGCAGGAAGTTTTTACCACTTATGCCGGTCCGCAGCTCGAGCAGGCGATGTCATATCCTGCCTCCGAAGTGGTCCTGCACAACAACCCGGAGGCTGGTTATTGGTTCATCATCAACGGGCGCGTCTATGATGTCAGCGAGTTCGCGCACCTGCACCCAGGCGGCTTGAAGATCATTCAATCCTATGCTGGCATGGATGCGACAATCTCGTATAAAAAGGCGCAGCACGATATCAACCCAGAAGTGGATTCACTGCTGGGTATGTATCAACTCGGCGCGGTCAGGCGTTTGAGTTTCGGTTCGGGTGGCGGAATCGCCATTACGCCGCGTGGGCTCCAATTTGTCTCGCTCACCGAGTTATATCAAACATGGATACACTTCCTTTACATGGTGGTCGAAATGGAAAATGCCCTGCTCAATGATTACAGCATCCGCACCGAACAGGTGACGTATGATGAAACCCGGGGTAAACCACGATCCTCCCGGTATCGGATGCAATTGCTTTTGCAAACGCACGAACGCTTTCTGCACGGGTATTTAGCCCGAGTCAGCGGGCGCGCGCTTGAACATCTCTGGGCCCTGACGAGCGGGCTCTGCTCCGACCATCAGGATTATCGGTGGATGCAAAAACAAATCGCAGACATTGAAGCCAGTGCGTCGGCGCAGGCGGCACGCGCACTTGGCATGCAGGCGCAAAGTCTATTAAACAACGCGGCCTCCGATCGATTGGCCGAACTCGAACAACTGACAGACCGTCTATCTGAAACGAACCGGGAATTTCTCGAACAGATGAAACTGGGTCTTCGCCAAGGCGTGCAGGTCTTTGAGACATTTGAAAAGCACACCATCACACAAGGACGCGCTCAACTCCTGGAAGCTATAGGATCCATACCGCACGTGTTGACAGGTTATTATGAGAAATTGAACTTGTTATCATGAAATTGATCGTGATGGATTCTCGCAGCGTATAGAGAGAAGCCTGTCAAAGCGCCGGGGTGTTTTCGTTCCGCAGCTGTGAAATAAGAGAGCTGAGGCAGCATCATCAATGGCTGGCTGATTAACCAATTTGTGGGGGACAAGGATCGCGTGACTCGAATAAAATAAGCGCTTACAACTTTGCACATGGATATGGTTCTGAAGCTCAATCTATGGTCAAGAATCGCTACAACACTGCACAAGGAAAAAGAGAAAACTCGTAACTACTCAGGCAAACTGATGTAGCGGGTTGCCAAAAACATAAAGCTCGGTGAAAATACAATTCGTGAGCGCATTACACCTGCCAAGCAAAGAAGAAATAAATGCCGCATATGATGAGGGGCGAGAAGCGGTGATTTTG
>DASTOH010000006.1:0-7632 GCA_035720235.1 Anaerolineales bacterium
AGGCAGTGAGGTGGATATTATTCCTTGGGAATAAAGTGCCTGTGGAACCATCACCAACCATGCCATCACAAACATAATGAGATACATCGAGATGAGTGGATATCGCTTGATAAGAGTCTTCAAGCTGTTGTCAGTTGTCGAAGTGGTGGAAGAAATCGTAGTCATTGTTTACTGTCCTTTGTTAATATGATTGACCAGAGCATACATCTTCTCCTTCGCATTGAAATGAGGACACACTCACGAATCCAAAAGGAAATCGCGCTGGGAAAATTTCCCAGCGCGATCTGAGTTTGTTTCCCAATAGGAGGACGCTGGATCTGGTCAGCGAATCTCGTCTTGTTCACCGGCTGATCGATAGCCAAGACGGCCGCGAGTGAACAGGATAAGCAGCAAGGCAAAAGCGGCACCCATCTTAAAACTTGCCCAAGGGTCACCGGTCGGTTCAGCGATAATCTGCGGGATCAAGCCACTTGTCGCATTGCTCACGCCATGCACGAACATTGCAAAGAAGACACTCTGACCGGTACGATTAAAGAACCACGTCCAGATCACAGTCATGGCGATCAGCAAACCCGTATTGGCTGCGAAGGCCATGACATCGAAAGGACCTTCGAGAATGGCGCCGGGAATGAAGTAAGCGGGCAAATGCCATATTCCGTGGAGGACGCCAAGGATCAGTGTTCCCATCAGGGGTCCGTATTGCTGTTGCAAACGCGGCAGGGCAAACCCGCGCCATCCAGGTTCCTCGCCAAGGCTCGGAAAAATAATTCCGATGACGGCTACCGGCAGATAGTAGGTGACAAGCAGGGGCAAATTCTGGAAGAGCGCGACCCAGGGCGCTGCGCCTGTGTAAAAGGTCAAGCCTATCAAAAAGATAAGTGGGTAAGCGACCAGTAAAAACAGATACCAGCCAAGTCCCAAGCGCCACTGCAACATCCGCCTCACGAGCTGACGCCGGCCTTCCCGCCCATCAATCAAGGTGGTCATAATCAGCGCAGCTGGCAGAGGTCCCGAATACGTGGATAGCAGGAGAAACACGAATAACAGCGGCTCAGGCAGGTTGATGATCCCCAGTCCCATTTGCGAAAGCACGATGGGGACGATGAGGACCCATGTGAGCGCATAAGCCAGGGCAAAATAGGCCGTCAGTGGGTGGCGTTTGGCAAAGGCTTTGAGTCCGCTTTCTTGGGCAGGAGCAACGGAAGAAATCGTAGTCATGGTTCAATCTCCTTCTCTTTAAGATTGATCACAGGATACAACTTCTGCTTCCCGCGTGCAGGAGGGCATACTCACGATTCGACTCGGAAATTCTCCCAAAAAAGATTGGGAAAAATCCCTCTCCAAAATATGTGTGGGTTCCCATGACATCAGGAAGGCAGATGGCTACACTATTGCTAATTTGGCTGGGCCACCTGCTCTATTTCTCGAACACGACCGAGGCGATCTGATCGGCGATTTGTGGGACATTCGTGGTTTCACGATTGCTGAGAATAATAATCGTGACCTCGTCATCGCTGTAACGCCGGATTTCGGTGATAAAGCCATCAATCCCGCCGCCGTGACTGACGGCCTGGTGCTGGTTCATCTGTCCAACAAACCAACCGTAGCCGTAGCTCAAACCAAAAGCGGCTATCTTCGCATGTGGGATAAACATCATGTCCAGAGACTGTTTCGACACGAGTTGATCGGTGTAGAGAGCCTGATCCCACAGATAGAGGTTCTCGACCGTCGAGTAGAGCCCGCCAGCGGCATAGGGAAGGGTCATATCAATATAATCCGGCTCGTCCCAGTGGGAAGCCATCCCGGTGTAGCCTGTCGCCAGGCTGCCATCGTTATGATCATAGCCTGTATTTGTCATCTGCAATGGCTCAAAGATATTTTGCTGTAGAAACATCTCATAGGACTGGCCGCAAACTTGTTCGATAATATGCCCAAGCAGGATATAGCCTGAATTGCTGTAGTTCCATTTCTCGCCTGGCTGAAAGTCCAACGGTTTGTCCTTGAAGCGCGCAACGGTTTGCTCTGGAGTAGTCGGTGTGGCTTTGAAAGTCTCGTAGTCTGGAAAGTCCGTGAGATTTGGGACTCCGGATGTATGGCTCAGGAGATGATGGATCGTGATCTCTTGCCAGGAATCCGGACATTCCGGAACATAGCGGCAGATCCGATCCTGCACATCAAGTTGTCCCTCTGCCTCTAAGATCAAAATCGCCATGGCTGTAAATTGCTTGGTGATCGAGCCAAGTCGATACTTCGTCTGTGGTGTATTGGGAATCTGGTTCTCTCGATCCGCCCAGCCGTATCCCTGACTGAGCAGGATCTCACCGTTTCGAGCGACCAGCACTGAGCCAGTAAACATTTCCCTTTCGGTATGATAGCTCAGGATTTTGTCAATTTTTGAGGCTGGATCTTCCGGATTCAGAGTCGGTGACGGAGCAGGCCTTTCTGTCGCGATCGCCGACGGAGCAACGGAGATCGATCGGCCGCTACAGGCTGTTGAAATCAGACAGATCAGGACCACACTCAGGCGGGCATACACAGTGCATATATCGCGGATCAATGTATACTCCTTGCTTGACATTGCAGCGATGATTTTCTGCTTCGCTCATAGCCCGTTGAGAGCAGACATGCGAATCGCATCATAAATATCGGCACCTCAACTCCTCCAGAACGATGACATTGCTAGGGCACGGTCAAAGAGAAAGTGAACGTCTGTCATATTCGCCGCATCGGAGGCAAGCTTCCACAAGGGCCATCAGGAGAGCTCTGGAAAACGGGTTCAGAAGAAGAGGAACCTGCGAGGTTTAGTACCGCCAACCTAACAGGTTCCATTGATTCAGGAACCAGACAAAAGCGACCGACGCGACCGTCACTAGGGTGTAGTTTAGGCGGGCGGCGATGCCCCAGTACCTGTTCCTCCATGCCAGCACAGCGTAGACCAGCGCGCCGATTGTCAGCGCGGCAGACAAAACGCCCAATCCCAGCACGATTTTGTAGGTTGTCGAGACGCCAAACAAAGGCACAGGATTGCCCCACAATGCCGTACCGATCACGAAGAGCAGGTTCAGAACGCTGATCCCTACGATGATCCTGTCAGCAATATAAGCGCCGCGAGGCGTGGGTTTCTGGTCACCGGTCAGGCGGCGGTTCCGAATAAAGCGGATCGATGCCACCAGGATCATGGACAGGAACATCACGATGCAACCCAGAGCCAATGCCATGTTGAAACCGGGCGTTTCGTACCAGTTCAGCTTTTCAAAAGCAAACATGGGCGTGACGTTGGCAAACATATGGGTGATACGTCCCCGGTCGTCCTCACGAAAGACGATGGCGAACTGACCGTCTGCCTGGCGGAAGTATAGCGGCTCCACTTCGACAAACCGCCACTCGCCCCACGGCGAAGTAAAGAGCAGCGCGCCGTCGCCGGAATCGCTGATTTCAACTGCGCCGAAGAGTCCCATGACCTTTTCGAGGGTGGTAGATGAGCCTCGGGTGATTCTATAGCTGCCCTCGAACCGACTAGCCCGCTCCGCGAAGTCCGCCGGGGGTTGTATTGGATCTGCCGCAGGCGCGGGATAGTAGTGGTCGAAAAACGCTCTCTGGAACCCGAGATGCTGGCTGGTCAGGTCCCCGCCGCCTTCGCTGTTGTAGATCACAAATACACCCAGATCCTGGTCGGGCAAAAGCAGCAGCAGACTATTCATCGGGGGCGCATCACCGCCATGCCCGATCGTTCGCTGTCCGTTGTCGCTGAAATCGAAAAAGCCGTATGCGGTGCCCAGGAGTCGCGGGTCAGGAGTGTACAGGGTGCCGTGCATTTGCTGCGCCGTGCTTTCCTTCAGGATGCGCGCCTCGGGGATGTTTGCATCACGATAGCGGCCGTCTTGCAGGTGCGCGATCATGAAACGGGCCATGTCTGTGACGCTAGCTTGCATGGCCCCGCCCGGCACCATTCCCACCTGACCTATGTAATCAGGGGTTGCCTGGAAGACGCCATCTTCATACGTGTATCCTTCGGATGCTTGCGCAAGCAGGTCCGGCGGTATCGGCGACTGGACAGTTGAGTGCACCATGCCCAGCGGGTTAAGGATATGTTCCTGGATGTACTGGTCGTAGGGCTGACCCGATACCTGCGCCACGATGTACCCTGCCAACATCGCATTGTAGTTCGAGTAAGCCGCAACATCACCGGGCGGACGCACCCGCGCGTGCATATGTGAGACCAGCCATTCACGCGCTGGGACCAGGTCATCGGCATCCGACACCAGGACCTCGAAAAACAGGTCTTCGAACCCTGACGTATGGGTCAACAGGTGCTTGAGGGTGATCGGGTCTGGATAGGTATCCGGAATGCGAAAGTCGAGATAGGTGTTGATATCCGCGTCCATGTCCAGCTTGCCTGCTCCACCAACTGCATCACCGCCGTCGCGGTGAACAGCTTGGTGACTGAACCAATGCGAAAGCCCGTCTGTTCGGGGTCCACCGGGATGCTGTTCTCAAGGTCGGCGTAGCCGTAGCCTTTTGCAAAAAATAACCCGCCGTCTTTGACAACAGAGACAGCTGCCCCGGCGATGTGGTGTTCGTCCATCTGGCTTGCGAGTAACTCGTCGAGGAAAGCCTCCAGTTCGGCAGCATCGGTGGGACCTTGTCCTTGTGATGACGCAGTGGAAACATTCCTGCCCAGCGCGACGCTGCTTTCCTGGGCGTTGGCTGATCGGACAACCGATGACAGTATCGCCAGAGACAACACAATTGTCATGGATAGCGGCAGGGATTTCTTGATAATGAGCACGTGGTTCATTTTCTTTCTCCTTCATTTGCAAGATTGACCACAGGATACAACATCCGCTTCCCGTTAACATGAGGACAGGCTCACGAATCAAAGGGAAATCGCGCGGGGAAAGTTTCCCAGCGCGATGTGAGTTCATTCCCATGAGGATGGGGCTTGATTCTTATACCAAGTGCCTATGCCAACCCTAATACAACTCCAAGAATCAAGAAGGAAAAGAACACATTTTGAACAGAGTGGACAATGATGCCCATCCAGGTACTGCGGAAGCGCCAGCTCGGAAGTGTGTATAGGAAGGCAGCGCCGATAACAGTCTCCAGGATCACCCAGGGCTGGTGAACATGCCAGAAAGCATGGAGCACGCCACTTGCCACCCAGCTCCACGTGCCAAATACTCCTTCCATCTTGGGCAGCAACACGCCTCGAAATAGAAACTCCTCTCCCAGTATCGAGTTGAAGACAGCGAAAACCACAAACAGGCCAAAGAACCACCAGGCACCCACCAATCGCTGCATCATTTCTTGCGATTCAAAAAGAGCGCCAAAGCTATAGCCGGGAGGCTCGGCGAAAAAGGGGAAGAGCGACAACCAAAGCTCGCTTACGTATGACTTGAGTGCAATTTCCCACACGACGATCGCGATGACAAACGGAATGACCCACAGCCATAACCGGCGGCGGGTTTCACCGGTTTTCGGATCGCTCGGCGCATCGAGCCACAGCCTACGCTTGACCGTCGTCCAGCGCAGGTCACCCTCCTCCTGCCAGACGATGATCATGGAAAGTACAAACAACCAGATCAATCCGAGTGTGAGCAGCGCGATTCGGGTGACGCCAAATCCGAGCGAATCCGAGGCAAAATCTGGCGACACAGCTGGAAATACGATCCAACTCAATATTCCCATCGGGATGGCAGCCAAGGCCCAGATGCCTAGGATTTTGGCGAGTGAATACTGTTCCCCCATCTTGGTAGCTACATTTGCTCGTGCAATGTGTTCCATCTTATCCTCCTATCTTGTCAGGCATCGAAAACCAATGACGACAGGATACAACTCCCGCTTCCCGTTGACATGAGCGCAAGCTCACGAAATCAAAAGGAAATCATGCTGGGAAAACTTCCTAAAGTTCACGGGAACGCAATCCCGTGACACTGGGAAGGGAACGCGGTATGCTTGCTCATGTCATTGCGAAGGCATTAGCCCGAAGCAATCTCCTCGCAACAGGAAACTGCTTCGCTCCCGGCAGTGATATCCGTTTCTATGATGAATTCTCCTAATCTCGTCTCCTCCCAAACCCTCTGGCTCAGCCTCGCCCGCGCCTTCCAAATCCTAATCATCTGTCTCACCATTGGGCTGTTTATCATAAACATCCCCCTCAACTACGAACAACGCAACACAATCTGCGAAACAGATCCCTGCCCACCAAATCAATTGTCCATCAGGAGCGTACAGGCGTTAGAAAATATCGGAATGTCTGTGCAGGACCTGGTGGCCCTGACCATCGCACTTGATATCTTCATAGCAGTCAGCTTCACAGCCTGCGCCATTGTCATCTTCGTGCGCAAACCAAACGACCCATTTACTATCTTCGTCACAATCATGTTGGTTACATTTGGAACGTCGACCTTTACAGGAGGGATACGCGGGATTGCTGTTGCCTACCCACAACTTGAGTGGCTTACCCAAACCATTGCGTTCATTGGGAGTGTTGGTATCCTCGCCTTCTTCTTTGTGTTTCCCAATGGTCGCTTTACGCCGCGCTGGACAATGGCAATCTTCATAAGTTGGTTTTTATTCCAACTCCCGCGTTATTACTTCCCCAACTCTTCCCTGATCCTGCACGGCGATTCCGCGATCTATAATCTGTTATTTGTTGCCTTTTTCCTGAGCGGTGTCGTGGCGCAAATCTACCGATATATCCGCGTATCCAATGCAGTCGAACGGCAGCAAACCAAATGGGTTATTTATGGCTTGACAATCGGAATGGGTTGTTACCTTGTATTAAGGACATTGAGTCTTCTGGTTTCCGATCCGATGGGCAGCGGCTTGCCTGTTTCACTAGGAGTGGTTATCACATCGACATTTTTCATATTGCTCATCCCCATATCAATCACGATTGCGGTCATCCGCTATCGCCTGTGGGACATCAACCCCATCATCAACCGCACACTAGTTTACGGTGCGTTATCCGCCAGCACGATCGCGCTGTATGTCCTCGCGGTAGGTTTTGCCTCACGATATTTTCAGGGCTCGAACGTCATCTTTGCGTTCATTGCAACGGGCATCATTGCCATCCTATTCGAGCCTCTGCGCCAGCGACTGCAACGGGCGGTCAACCGACTGATGTATGGAGAACGGGACGACCCGACAACAGTGCTTACGAAGCTCAGTCAACGCCTCGACTCCACGATCGCGCCTGATTCCGTTTTACAGACGATTGTCGAAACCCTCGCGCAAACCCTCAGACTCCCTTATGCAGCTATTTCACTTTCGAATGACACGCCTCGCTTCACATCCAGCCCAGACCTGCCTCCATCCGAATTAATTTCCCTCCCACTGACATATCAAAGCGAACGCGTTGGAAAGTTGAGCCTCGCTCCGCGCGCGGAAGGAGAAACGTTTTCCACCGCCGATATGAATCTGCTCCACCTCATCGCAGGGCACGCAGGTATCGCCGCGCACAACCTGCGCCTAACCCAGGACCTGCAACGCTCGCGCGAAAAACTAGTCACCGCGCAAGAGGAAGAACGCCGCCGCTTGCGCCGTGACCTGCACGATGGAGTCGGTCCTACGCTCGCAAGTTTTTCACAACGCCTCGACACGGCCGCAGATTTAGTGAATACCGACCCA
>DASTOH010000007.1:0-20641 GCA_035720235.1 Anaerolineales bacterium
GCGCGTTTCCATGACCACTTTGATTGACGGCATTAATCGATGTGCAACCTGAACCGTATCATCCGTTGATCGCCCATCCACCAAAATCACCTCATCAATCCAGGCCATGGGCAGGTATGGAAGCACCAAGGGTAAGTTAGAAGCTTCATTGAGGGTCGGTATTACCACGGACACCGTGGGACGATCCATTAGACCATCATCAACATACGTTTTCCTAGCAATTGGATAGAAAGTGTCCACCTCTGATGTTGTCGTTGTAATGACTTTCTCATGATATGGTATCATAACTGCTCCCTCAAATAAAAAATGATGTAAAGAACATGCTTCGTTGGTACAAATAAGACGTAACGAGTCTAAAAATGTTACAATATTGCAAGGAATTGGATCTGTAGTCGAAATCTAACCTTCGCGACGAGGCCGGGGTAACCATCAGTTTCGCCAACGGCTAAACCGGCACAACACTGGCAAGCTGTTCGATATGGACTTAGTTGGTGCCACATGCCAGGGGTGGCTGCGTCATGAATGTGCCCCGAGGCAAGAGATAGACCGCGCCAGTTCGCCACGGCTGACTTGGAAGAGCCCATTGGCTGACGGAGAAGACATAGTAGGGACCGTGCAGTGTCCCTGTTTCGTCGGCCAGGCGAATACAGGCATTGGTGATTGACATGGCAAATCGCTTACGATCGACGATGGCAAAGAACATGGACCACAGGCCATCCGATGCAGCATAGACGGCTTTCTGATTGCCAAAGGCGTTGAGGTCATTCGCCTGGTGCGGCTCGAAAAGGGCGATGTCGTGATGATCGGCGACATGGCATAGGAACTGCCACTTTGGCCAGGGCAAAGTGAACTGAATGGTCGGGCAACCGTCGAGGTTAAGAGTTGTATTTAGCAGCTCATCAAAAGCCATCTGAGTTCCTTCGTCAAAGTTCACGCTGGGGCGTGTCAGCCAATAGTCCGGTAGCATCATATGTCTGACTCCATTACGACAGCATCTAACAGTTGGCGTTTGCCAAGGACTGGTGTGTCTCGAGACTCGCGGAGTTTACCTTGACTGGCGTAGCCGTGTCGCAAGGATCGTCGACAACCAGGCGGGATGAGACAACGCCGCTTTGACGGAACCGGCTTGCGCATCACGTACTCCTGTTTCGTGTGGAGTTCCGCTGCACATCGAAGACGGTCGCTAAAGTGACGTGTGCAGCGGGGCTGGGTTGGATGTTTTGTCTTTGCAGGATCACATGTTTCGAAGTTTCTGGCGGATCAAGGTGCTTACCTTCTGCACAACTTCATTAAGTGCGGCAGGTGGTAACTTACAACCAAATTCTACTTTTCTTGCTTTCTAATCAAGGCTTTTTACCTGGTCCGATACGAGGGCTCCACTGATATCGAATCCATCAGGTAATTAACCACTCAAATGTCGAAAGGCTAGCGCGATGCTTGTAACCAGTAGTAGAATAGAACCTCGGCATGCGTTTGTGGGCTGCATCAATTCTGCTGAAGGAGTGTGACGGATGACTCGCGAAAAAGACATAGTGCAATCGACGAGGCAGGCGAACTTTGAACCAAGTACTGGAGACAGTGAGATGGTAACAGCGCGCGCCCTTGCTGACCAGTCGGTGATAAAGCTACCTAGGCGCGATCCAGCGATCTCCCTGGCAGGATGTAACCGGATCGTAATAATAGGCAGAACCGGGTCTGGCAAGACGACTCTAGCACGAGAACTTGCCGCTGCTCTTAATATGTCTCACGTGGAACTTGACGCTTTATACTTCGGTCCGGAGTTCAGCACAGCGCCCTTATCCGTGTTACGAGAACGTACGAGTGCTGCGATCGCAGGGGATCGTTGGGTGACCGATGGCAACAAGAGCGCCGTACGCGACCTTGTATGGCCCCGAGCTGACACGATCATTTGGCTCGATTATTCCCTGATAGTAAGCTTATGGAGACTGGGAAGGCGGGCGCTATGGCGTGCCTCGGTGATCCGAGAGCGGGCCGCAGAGCCGGGCAGAAAGGTTGGAATTCTGAGACAGTTCCTCTTAGCCGCTAGAGGAGTCCTCACGGCACTCCGATCTCACATGGGCCAGCGTCGTGAATATCCCAAAATGTTCGCCGAGCCACAGAATCAGCATCTCGCGGTTGTGCGCCTTCAGTCGCCGCGCGCCACTCGACGCTGGCTGGCTCGCGTGGTCCAGGGGGAATCGCTCCGCCGTAAGTCGGAGTGCACAAATGAGCCGTCAGCCAATATAGAATAAGTTGAGCGGTGCTACAGTGATTTGAGACCACACGCTTACTTGGAAGAAACCTGGCCCTCTGCACCACGTCACACTCAATCTGCTCAAGCAGGAGAAAACATTGAGCCTAACAAAGTGCTTCCCTTGCAACGACGTGGAAAGGGGAAGTTAAATTGTTCAAATTGCAGTAAGATGCGATTGCCCATGCTTTTCATCACCGTTGTATCCGAATATCATCGGCATACAGAGTGAAGGTCTGTTTGGAGGTGTCGTTTCCAATTTGAATCGTGAGCACGCCTGCCGTGCCCAAGTTAGCGGTCGTAGTTTGAATCACCCGCACCCCATCCATGTACACCTCAATTGTGCTGGCACCAATACCATTCGTGATCACATGCACCTCAAAATGCATCCAGGTATTGAGCGGCATCAGGCTGCTGGCTTGAATGCGCGTGGTGCCATCGTACATCCAGATCTGACCATTCGTCGCATTTTGCCGATATAGAGTCATCAAGCGTGTGCCTGAGGGATCGAAGATGCGGAAGATCGGCACATTTGCACCAGAAACACCTTCCTGTGTGACCATGAATTCACCACTGATAGTCAGGTTGGTCTCGGGAGACAGCAAGCTCTTTCGGCTGTAGGCGACCGATCCGGTAGTGGCGGTCTCAGAGAGTTGTGCAGCGAAACTGCCAGCATGAACGATGCTGGTTTGCACGATGGCCAGACCGTCGCCGCCGGTGACGGTGTTGGTCCAGGCGGAGAAGTCGCCACTCTCGAAACCATCATCAAAAAGCAGCGACCCTGAAGCGGTGGCCGTCGGCGTGGCTGTGTGGGTCGGCGTGAACGTGGCGGTGGCTGTGGCCGTATTGGTTGGGGTAGCTGTGTCCGTGGGCGTTGGCGTATGGGTGGCGGTATGGGTCGGTGTAAAGGTGGCGGTGGGCGTCAGGGTATTCGTGGAGGTGGGGGAGGGACTGGCCGTAGCTGTATCGGTGGCTGTGGCCGTATTGGTTGGGGTAGCTGTGTCTGTGGGTGTTGACGTATGGGTGGCGGTGTGGGTCGGTGTAAAGGTGGCCGTCGCTGTCAACGTGTTCGTCGCCGTCGCCGTGTTGGTCGGTGTGCCAGTGGCGGTCGCAGTCTGGCTAGGCGTGGCGGTGGGAACCGGACCTACGCTCAGGAAGTTGAAGGCATCCACATCGTTCGCAGATAAGCCCCAGGTGCTGCCGTCAAAGTAAAGGGTGGATGAGTAATCACATGTGGTGACATTTCCCAGGGAAGTGGGCGAACAAATGAAAATATCCTCATCTGTTCCCGCTGCATTCATCACAGCGAAGTCGCCCAGTGTGGACAAATATATATTGCCACTGGGATCGATACCCAATGCATCAATATCTTCATTACTACTTTCTGCCAGGTTGACATCTGACCCGTCGAAGTACATGGCCCAGGTACCACTGGTAGCATCACCGAGAGTGATTGGCGTGAATTCGAGAATATCTTCATCCCTTGCTGAGGTGATTCCAGTAACACTCGGAGTACCATTGGTTGAGATCAACAGGCGTCCATCCGGGAGGACTTCCATCGCATCAATGTACTCACTCTTTGTATCCAACCCGACATCAATACCATTGAAGTACATGCTGAACGTCCCAGCCGTGACACCATTATCTACATCAAACGATGTGGCATCAAACTGGACGATATCCTGTGGCCCGAAGGACAGACTCCCAATTGTGATGGAACTGGAAAACGTCATCAGGAGCGTATCGGCATCTATCATGGAGAATGCGGACAGGTCGAGGCTGCCTACGCCTACATCGGACCCGTCGAAGAATAGCCTCCAGATCTGTCCATCGAAGCGCAGGATATCTTCGTCAGCGAAAGACACCCCTCCAATGGTCCCGTTGCTGGTCATGGATAAGTAGAGCGGATTACTCGAGGGCGTCTGCGTAGGTGTGAACGTTGCCGTGGGAGCTGGTGTATTAGTAGGCGTGAACGTCGCGGTATTTGTTGGCGAGGGACCGTTCGTGGGTGTCGCGGTCTTGGTTGCAGTGTTGGTTGGCGTGGCAGTTGCTGAAGTTCCTAACGAGATTTCCCATACTTTTCCGTCATTCTCATTGGGATCAGCCCCCGGTCCGGAATCATTATCAATACCACGGCTGACAATATAAATATTCTTGACCGCGGCATTTTGACTACTCGGTGCATAGGCGACATCTGAGCGAAGATTGGCGGCTGTTCCCATGAAAGACAGGTCATAGGCGCGCAAAAGTGTTCCTGTGGTTGAGACTTCGCCCAGGTACCGATCGTTGCTGCTGGTACTGACAATGAATAATGTCCCTTGTTCGGAATTATAGCCAATGCCTTCCAGGTCTTGAAAGCCCAAAGCGCCTGTATCGAAATGGGTCACCGGGCCATCATCACCACCACCCAGCACGCCATTCGGCCCCAAGCTGAATTTGTAGACCTCGGCATCGGTGCCGCCTGAGATGAAAAGCGTGTTTGCGCCGTAGGCAACGTCCTCTTCATCAGTACTGGCGCCGAAGATAGATGATGTGGTAGCCGTCGTCACGGAATCATCCGCTGTGCAATAAGCCCCGTCCGGGCCAGGGTTTATCTCGTGAATCCTGTGCTGGTCGTCATCTGTGATGAAGATATGATTATTGTTTGGATTGACTGCCATGCCTGTTGGTTCTCTGGTAAAGGTGGTTGTATTGCAGGTGCCAGTCAGGGTGCCTGAGCGAGTTGAGATGTACACATTCTTACCAGCATAAACTGACATCTCGTCAACTTCGCTATCATCAATGATCAAGCCATTTGTGGGTGGCCAATAATCAATGCCTGAAGGATCCGGGCTGGAGGGATTCCAGACCGCGTTCGTGGTATTGAAGGTGCGGACCAATGTGCTGGGCAACAGAGTTGTTCCAGGAGGAAGAGCGGTAGGTTCAAGAGACAACTCCAGGATCTGACCACTCTTTTGTGTCTGGGTGGAGGTGCTCACTACGCCGCCATCCAGCAAGAACAGATTCTGCACTGCCGGATCGTCAGTCTGATCGGCGCTGGGGGCAAAGGTCAATCCCTGAATGTTTGCCAATCCATATAAGTTCAAGTCGAGTGTGGAAATAATCTTGCCGTTTTGGTCGATTTCATATACCTTTTGCTGTCTGGGCGCTGCCACGTAAAGGTGGCGATTCTTGGGATTGAATGCAATTCCCTGCACGAGGATATTCTCCAATCCTCTGAGACCGATTTGCCTGATCCTTCCATCCCGTGCCGCGGCGTTGCCATCATACTCCTGGCTGGGGTGCGGGAGGATAGAGATAATCCGTGGTCCCTTTGCGTCCAGGATAAAGAGCTGACCGTTTGAAGGATCGAAGGTTATCCCTTGTGGTTGATGCAGTCCGAAAGCTTGTACGTTATCTCGCAAAACCTTCTGATCAGGTAACCCTCTTTGATCAAAACCAATCCTGACTAATTCAGATTTGGCCGAATTCAACACGAATACGCTGTTCGTTTGAACGTTTAGGGCGGCATTACGAGGATTGTCTGCCGCGACTGGGAGATTTAGACTACCACCAGCATCTTCATAGTTGGAGATCAAATGCACCTCAGTGGTGTTTGGTTGCGTACCCCATAACAGAAAGCCTTTGGAGGAGGGCCAAAAAGCAAAGCCACTGGGAAAAAGAACACCGAATTCAGCTGTGTATACCGTACTTATATCCTCAAAGGGAAGCCGTATGACTTGAGCGAAGACAGCAGACTTCGGGGCGAACAAACTGGAAAAAAGAATACCAACGATCAAAGCGAGATGAAATACAACTATTCTGATTCGGGCGGAATTATACATTTTGAACTATCTCCTCATAAAAGCTTGGTGCAGATGGATGATCTACCTGCTAGGCCTTTCGGTAGTCCGGCGATCCCCAACGTTCCACCTTCCCTTAGCAGGAATCCGCTTTCTCGAAGCTAGAATAAGAACCATTCAAGACAACTGACGAGGGCCGGCAGAATGAAAGAATTGAGCAGCAACTAGGATACTCTTCGCAAGAGGACAAAACTGATCAATTCGCTCACACTCCAGTGCCTGGCACCCTGTTTTAGCACCTTTCTCAGGCGTTGCTTTCATTCATTATTTAGCTGCGATGTGCGTCCTTCTGCCTTTTCGTTGATCAAGCGACGCAAGCCCGTGGCATCCTCCAGTTGACTCCTAGCTGCCAGGCAATTTCTGCTTTGAACTTCTGGCCATCTCGCAATAAGCGGCCACCTGCCAGGCGGAATTCTTATCCGAATTCCGATCTCCGACAGTGAGAGCCGCTATCGTGCGAGGCGCGAACGAATGTATCTTGGTCTGGCGGCAACCAGCCGTTTTGCCATACAAGAGATTGAACAGCGTTACCTGGACTATGATGGCGTGTGTGCTTGATTAACAGGAAGTTTTTAAGTCAGTCCTAGAACAGGACGTAATGAAAAAGGGAAAGTTACAAACTCACGCTCAATACCGGAGTGAATTGAAAGATAGTCCAAATAAATTCCTTTGCTACATTTCATGCCTCATGTTTTCTTGTTTTAACTTGTTCAAGGTGTCTCTCTTTGTGTCCTCATACCAATTTTATGAAAGAGTGTGCGTCACTCACGACAAGCACTGACGAATGCAAGGCGACTTATATCGCCAATTATGCTCGGTTTCCTCTTTCTACTTAATGACAGGTAACGCACTATATCATAGATTCTGCTACAAGGTATGTTGGATGACAGGATGATTAAAATGTTGTAAATGTCTTTCTTTGGCGGGGCCTTCAAAGTAGGTTTTGTTAAATTCGTGTGCACAGTCTCTACAAGTCTTTGCCCGGATGCCTAGATTTTTGAACCTCCAGTTAAACTCTTCCTCTTCTTTGTACTGTTTGCAGTGGTCACATTTCTTCATGGTATTCTCCACAAGCTATACTCACGCTATACCAGAACAAATATTCTTAAGATTTTAAAATCAAAAAGACCTAGCTTTTTTTAAACTAGGTCAAAAGTGAGCCCGAGAGGGGTCGAACCTCCAACAAACAGATTAAGAGTCTGCTGCTCTGCCATTGAGCTACGGGCCCATATTATGTTTACACGCAAGTCGGACCTTTGAGCAACAGATTAAGAGTCAACTGCTCTGCCATTGAGCTACGGAGCCATCTTGCGCACGGTATTATACCCGAAGGTAAATGCCTGTCAATAACCGGATCAAACTGTCCCTGAGAAAGAGCCGATGTCCTTTATCTAAGAAGGTTGGTTGCATCTGCCGTCCTCCCATATTCCCTGTATAATTGAACGACATGGATTACACCGAATCCTCATCGCAGCCCTCGCCAGACCCATCGCAAGATTTCGTTTCAGCGCGTGCTAAGAGAAGGCGCGCCCAACGCCGCGCCTATTTTCCCGCCGATGACGCGGGTCGCAATGCATTATTCGAGCACCTGGCTCGCCGCGCATTTCCATCGTACGAATTGTTTGTATTTTCACTGGTGGCCGGCGTTTTTTTGGGGATAGGTTATTTTTTCAACGCGCAGGCACTGTTGATCTTCGGCATTCTTGTGGCACCTTTGCTCACGCCCTGGATTGGCATGTCGCTCGCGATCATTGCAGGCTCAGGGCGGCTCTTTGCACAAACCATTACCGCGCTGCTGCTCAGTTCATTGCTCATCTTTGGAAGCGGTCTGCTGGCAGGGTTCGCCTCACGCGCGCTACCCGACTCTGCGCGTACTTTCAACGAAGCCTTTAATCATAGCCGCCTGTGGTGGCCCAATCTAATTATGCTGACCGCCGGCGCGTTGATCCTTACCATCTCATTTGTCCGTTCGGAGGAACGACCTTATTTGCCAAGCGCGTTACTAGCGTCGCAACTTTTACCTCCTGTGTGCGCGGCAGGGTTCGGACTGGGAAGCGGGGTAACCGGCATGTGGCCCGAGGGCGCGTTGGTCTTTCTGGTGCATTTCGCCTGGGCGACTTTCTTCGGAATCATCATGCTCTTTTTCCTGCGCTTCTATCCAATTTCATTCGGTGGTGCGACATTTACCGGTTTCGCCATCATTGCCATCCTCGCCATCGCAACCTTCCTCACGGGACTCGGTCAACAGGTCAGGGTTTGGGCGGGCCTGGCCACGCCGGAACCTGTCGCCAATACCCTTCAGGGCGCTCTTGTGACCCAAACTGAAATCTCTCCTTCAGTATCACTTAGCACCGCGCCTTCACCCACAGTTGAAGAGGCCACGCTTACTGGACTTCCCACAGCGACTGCCACGCGCACGCCGACGCCGACCCGCCAAGCCACCGCTCGACCCACGGAAACGTCCACGGTGACCGCGGAGCCTACTCCAATTATCGGGCTGATCAAAGCTTCTGAAGGCGGCGGCGCCTTCATTCGCGAGAGGCCGGGCGGCAAAGTGCTTGCCACACTCCCCAATGGAGCCACTGTCACAATCGTGCCCAATGATCTGCAGGATGTCAATAAGGTGATCTGGGTGCACGTTTTCGCGTTGGTCAACGACGTGCGCGTGGATGGTTGGATGATGCAAACGGTGCTGGTCACCGCCACGCCGGTCCCAGACTGGCAGCCCTCCCCCACTCCTTCGGTCACGTCCACACCTTGATCGGATCATCTGCCCCACTGGGATTGCTTCACGAGGAAGTCTTCATCACACCACAAGGATATTTCAAATGCCCATTCACTTTGGAACGGACGGCTGGCGAGCCGTGATTTCAGATACATTCACGTTTGACAACCTGCGCATTGTGGCGCAGGCGATCGCTGATGCAGTTGCATCGGAATACTGGGGAAAATCAGGCGATGGTGAACAGGCCCCAGATCGGAACAAAATCGTGGTCGGATTCGACACTCGCTTTCTTTCCGATCGTTATGCAGGAGAGGTCTCGCGCGTGCTCGCGGGGAATGGCTTCACCGTCATGCTGGCCCATGCCGACGCGCCGACCCCGACGATCTCGTACGCGGTCAAACATCAGCGCGCCATCGCGGGCGTGATGATCACGGCCTCTCATAATGCCCCGCGCTACAACGGAGTCAAACTCAAGGGCGCGTTTGGCGGATCTGCGCTGCCGGAACAATGCCGCCGCGTGGAAATCTACATCACCGACAACGAACAACAGGCCCGCGGCCCCAACCTTATGGATTTTAAGAAAGCGCGTGAAGCGGGCCTGATCCAGAAGTTTAATCCTCTTCCCGCATATTTCGACCATCTGCGGACGTTGATCAACACCGACATCATCGCCGATAACCCTCAGCGCTTTGTGGTGGATGCCATGTATGGTTCAGGACGCGGCGTCATCAAGTCCTTCCTGCAAGGCACGGGCTGTGAGATCGCGGAAATCCGCGGTGAGATGAACCCGGGTTTTGGCAGTGTTCACCCCGAACCCATCGCGAAGTATCTCGGCGCGCTGGCGTCCGCCGTCAGCTCGGGACTGGGAAACTTTGGTGTGGTGACCGATGGCGACGCAGACCGCATCGGCGCGATGGATGAGCGTGGCACGTTCATCGACCCACACAAGATCATGGCACTGTCCTTGAAATATCTGGTCGAGAAACGCGGCTGGAGCGGCGCAGTGGTGCGCACCGTCTCCACCACGCGTATGATCGACCGGCTGGCAAAACGCTATGGCTTGAAGTTGTATGAAACGCCAGTGGGTTTCAATCACATCGCCGATCATATGATGACGGAAGATGTGCTGATCGGCGGCGAAGAGTCGGGTGGCATTTCGTTCAAAGGTCACATTCCCGAAGGCGATGGCCCCATGATGGGATTGCTGCTGGTGGAGATGATCGCGCAATCTGGCAGGACCCTGAACCGCCTGGTGCAGGATTTGCTCGAAGAGGTTGGCCCGGTCCATTACGAACGTACGGATCTGCGCCTGAGCCGTCCGGTGGCCAAGACGGAAATGACGGAATTTTTGACGAAGCGGGCCCCGGCTGAGATCGGAGGCGAAAAGGTATCGGAAGTCAGCCAGCGCGATGGCATCAAATACATCATGTCCGATGACTCATGGCTGCTCATCCGCCCATCTGGAACAGAACCGGTGTTACGCGTCTATGCCGAGGGACGCTCGCATGAGATGGTCAAGGCCCTGCTGGGATACGGCGAACAGGTGGCAGAGAGCGTGGTATAGCGATTCTCGGTAACTGCACCCCCGGCACGAAAGGAGAACAGCATGGGACTCTTCAATCTTTTTGGCAAGAAGAAGGAATATGAACCGGCTGAAATATACCTTGGCCTGAGAAACCAGATCATGTCACTGGAAGCAGGTCAGGTCCATTCCCTGCTGGAGCCATCTGTCCCGCTATTGGGCATGTTGATGGAAACCGGACACGACACCGCGGTAGCCACACTGGTGACCGTCGCGGATGGAACGGTAAGCCTGTATTTCAGTAATGGGGGTGGGATGCTTGGCCTGGGAGAGCATGAAGGCCCGAGAAAAGCCGCGCTGGAGCTGCTCCGTTTTGCAACACAATTCATTTCCAGGGCAAAACCCACCACCAATTTCGAACTCCCGTCAAAAGGATATACGACCTTTTTCTTTATTACCAAGACCGGAGTTCTCTCCGTAGCGGCTTTGGAAAATGATCTCGGCAACAATCGACTTCAGCTCTCTCCACTGTTTCACAAAGCGCACGAAGTCATCTCGCAAGCCCGGCTTGTCAATGATGAAATCGAAAGGACCTCACGTGAGTTGCTCGGCGCAGCCACCACAGGTAATGAATCGACGCTGCGGGAACTGCTTGGCAAGAATATAAACCCCAATATAGCTGACCCCAGCGGTCTGACCCCTTTGATGGCTGCGGCGCGCAGCGGGCATACTGGCATCCTGAAACTGTTACTGGAAAGGGATGTCACCATCGAGCAAAAGGATTCTTCAGGCTATACTGCACTCATGTTTGCCTGCAATTCAGGCAGATTTGACTGTGTGAAGATGCTCATCGAAAAAGGTGCGAACGTCCATGCCGAGGCCAACGATGGTTCAACGCCCATCATGTTTTCGGCTCAACACGGGCATAATGATATCGTTCGTTTTCTGCTGGAGCGCGGTGCAGATGTCAACAAGAAAGGCCAACATGGCCTCTCTGCCATAGGTTTCGCAAAACAAAACGGACTCACAGAAACGGGACGGATACTGGAAGGCGGGAAATAAGCACGGCGGAAACTGGTTTGTCCCTCAAGAATGTGATTCAGCACTTACGTTGAAAACAAAAAACAGACCCTGTGAGTAAACTGTCCGACTGATCATCTTACGACTTCTTTACCTCCTGATGTCTCAAGAAGCCTAATCAGAAAATCTCAACCCTAGAGTCGCTAGGCAGTTAAAGATGACCACTATCACCAACAGTAGAATCCCCAAAGTTCTCAGTATCGGCTGTTTCGCGGAGAGTAAAGCACCAAAGCCGCAATACACTGGACTCGCAATGACAAGCCCACCTAAAACAATGACAAGTCGCAGATCGCTAAGCGACAGAGAAGAATTGGTCCAAGGTGATATCAAAGACATAGATATTCCAAAGGGAAGTATATATACAGATCGAACAAACCAACCTAATGAGCTCGGACGTAAAAAACTCTGCCCAGTTAATGCTTGAAAAACTTCTACTGGCAAAACTACGAGCCATAGCAGAATCACTAATGATATTCCTCCAAGGAGCCAATCTGGAGCATTGGAAAAATATTTTTTCAGGGTATGGGTTGGCAACATGTTCTTTTACCTCATCGTTTAAAGAAGCATTTTGACAAAAAATGTTGAATCTCATGTTCAGACATTAGGTTTATGCTCCCGCAGGGTCTCCCCTGAAGGGGATAATAATGTGACCCTGCGATATACCCTGCTAAACAGTGAGAAGAAATAACATAGATCATCATTGCTTGAACATACTATGCATATTAAGGTGTTTCTACAGGCAATAAATGTTCCTCCGGCACTTTGAGTAATATTACAGGTTGAGGCACTTCGTAATAACATGAAGGGTCATCGAAAATGAAAAAGTTTGTCTCAACCAAGCAAGGGTTCAGGAATTTCGAGTAGATCACGCCGGTACCGTCGTACGTCCAACCTCTCACCGCAAAATATTTTCGGCTGTATGCACGATATGATTTGCTGGACGCATATCCTTCGACAATCTTTTGCCCAGTCTGAACTAAATAGATTCCATCCGTGCGCGCCACAAACCTCCCATCTGGAGATATGACTTCTTCAGGGAAACTCACCGAAATAAGCTGATAGACAACCTGGTATTCTTGTAAGAACTGCTCTACCCGATTAGGCGACATTCCCGGAATATCAAATCGACTAATAAGGAAATTGCGTTCTGAAGAAGTAGGAAAATCTGGTGCTAAGGCAACAACGGCATCATTATCATCAATCAAGAAAACATATTCTGCCTCATGTAATGCTTCGGCAAGCAGATTCAAATCTACATCACCATTTACATATACGTCGGGATGTAAGGATGTAAATCTCTGAATTGGATATTGTTCTTCAGTCGTACGATCCAGGATATACTCTCCACCTCCATAATCCAATGAAAGGAACACTAGGTTATCGGTGAGAAAGTAATTGCAGCCCTCTGGAATGGCAAATTGGATTTTTTCTTGGGTCTGTAGATCTAACAAATAGGTTGAATCTAGTCCACCATTTTTTTCACGCACATAAAGCAGACGCCCGCTGGGCGAGAGTTGGACACCACCATTGCGACACGCAGGAACAATTACATCCACCTCGTCCGGGTAGCGCGCCTCTTCACTGGCAGGTGGGCAACTGCATTGAAAAAGGTATTTCAACAGCAGGCTACTTCGTCCCCACAAACCCCAGCAGTAACCGTAATACAGTAAGAATGGCAGCCCTAATAAGATGGTGAAACAACCTATCCAAAAGCGTTGTCCGCGCGGTTTGGGAGAATAGTCTGTTTGGCTCTGTCTGGTTTTCATTCTAAAACCCAGCTTTCTTCAAATTGAGAGTATCAAAATACAGCGACGAATACTAGCGTTGAATCTCATGTATATACCACACATCTGTCATGGCCATTTTGGGTCAAAATAATCAGATCGATCTTGGTACCAATCAAGGATATTTTCTCCGGAACATCAAAAGATACAAGTTGTGTTCTCCCCAACATTATTATCTCCTCCATGCCTGTTGCTTCCGGGAGTAGTCAAGATAAGTAACCCATAGTGAATAATGGATAACAACGTGATGTGATGCTCCCGAAGGACATCGGGGCGATGTGAGGGGCGTTCGCTGCCCCGAAGTGTCTCTACCCAGCCGTGTCCGAGACCCTTCGGTCGCGGGAGAACGCTCCCTCCGGGTGACATGGGTGTAGTTTTGGCTTATCCATTACTGACGTTAACCTATTAGCGAAAATAAAGCCCCTATTGCTAGGGGCTTCATCATAAATCACAAGATGTCTTATCGCGTCGGCGCGGCTCGCAGCCTTCTTACGAGGAAGATGATCCCCACCAGTGCAATGGCCGCCGCGAACATGCCTGGCAATCCCACCTCATCTGCAAATCCTGTCGCGGGCAGGGCGGTGGTGGTGGGAATGACCGTCTTCGTGGAGACGGCCAGCTGCGTGAACGCCGCCGCGACGGTCGCAGTGGCAGGATCAGGCGACGGTGTGAGGGTGTCAGTCGCCTGCGCGACGACCGGCGTATTCGTGGGAGGCAGCGTGACAGTCACGGCTGCAGTGAGGGTCTGGGCTTGCGATTGAAAAGCCTGCGTCAGGCCCACCTGGATGGTGGCCTGCTGCTGGGTGGCCTGCGCGAAACCGGTCGCCTCGGCTTGCCGCGCGGTGTTATTGTTAAAGAGGAGATAGCCTCCCAGGCAGAGCAGGGCCAGCAATACCAGAAGGCCCAGACCGCCGGCTGCCAGCAGAAATGTACGATTGTTCGATTCTTCGGGAGGTGTACCTTCATCGAAGCTATCTACATTATCATCATTGTACATGGACATGATTCACTCTCCTCTTGTACCGCTTGTTTCACAGCGCATTGAACTTTTTTGAATAACGAACCAGCATCTTCGAAGGTCCTGTTAGGTGAATATGCGGCACCATGTGATGGATTATCCCACAACTTCAAGATTTGCCAAAGGAACCAGCACCGTCGCGCCATTTTCCAGCTTCACTTCGGCTGCTGGCGCGCGCAAGCCGCTGGGTAAAAGACTCAGTCCGGCAGGCAGACTCGCGAGAGTACCCAGCATCCCGGCGTGCGGTGCACGCCGCATTCGGATCCGCTGGCCCTCCGAAAATGGTATGTACGGTTGCGGTTCAGGGGGGTCGCTGGAAACAGGCAGGGGAATGATCACCTCAGGCGGATTTCCCTGATACCGATCGAACGGTTCGGCGTTCACGGTTACCTCACGTCCATTGTGGCTGGTCAACAGGTTGAAGGCGGCCGAGTTCATCGGCATGGCGCCGAAGCCATCCAGCACTAAAATCGGAAAGCGCATTTGCACTGCCGTGGGCAGCAACGACGAAAGCATGCTCGAAAGGATCAGCCCTCGCACCGGCAATTCCGCGGCAGCGCGCAGAGTCTCGGCATCTCGTACATGCCCGCCCAAAATGACTGAACCGCGCTTATTGATATCCAGGCGGTCCGGGGCCAGCACTTCATCGGGCTTGTCGATCAGGTTCACCATCATGCCGTTATCGATGCGGCCATTGCCCCACGTCCCCTGGATCAACGCGCCCGCCGTGCGAATCACCACGCCGCGTTCAGGGATGACCTGCATCACCAGTCCGGGCAGACCGGCTCGCAATTCGATGCGTGTATCACCCACTTCCATCAAAATCTGACCACCTCCCGCCACCATCACGCGGCCCGGGCGCGGCGCCTTGATGGGACCTGCGAACATGCCCCGCCCCTCTGCAATGAGGGCATCCTGTATTAACCGGTCACCCTCTTTGACCCTGATCAACTTGTCCGCCGCGTTGGCAGAGATCCCCAGTATGCGCGCCACATCCAGCAGCACATGTTCACGCGCAAAGTTCGCCTCGGCCACCACGTCGGTGGGACTGACGCGCTGATCGAGACGCGCGCTCACCTTGCCCGCCACAGGCAGGGTCCGTTCACGCACGATCGTTGCCAGAGGCAAAATATGCAGAACTGGTGCCAGCATCTACGCGCCTCCCACCGTGTAATACCACTTCTTGATCAGCTCACGCCGCCTGACAGGATCGGTAGGAAGCTTGAGCGGACGCCCACGGGCGTCGATGACCACTCCGAGCGCGCCGCCCGTCACCTGGACGGTACCACTTCTTCCCGGACCCAGACCGGCATCTGCCCGAGAGGCCGGCTGCAAGCTCAAACGGGCCGACTGCCCACTGAGCAAGGGCAGGATCTCCAGCCCTCCAAACTTCACATCTGCACGCGCTTCAGTGCCATCACCATACACCAGCCTGGCGCGCAGGATCTGGTCGCCGTAATTCGCTGAAGCGACCACCGAGATGACCGTTCCGAGGCCGATGAACGCGCCCGAATCGATCACCTGCACCGGCAGGTAATTGTTGCGTTCTCCCGCCACACCCAGCAGAGGCAGCAGGTTGTTCTGATCGATCAGGATCGGCATAATGCCAACCGGCTGGATCGCATCCAGCAATAACAACAGGCTTTGTCCCAGCGACACGCCTTCGCTGATCACCCCTCCCCCGGCCAGGATCAAATCGAGGGGCGGCATTAATTCAGGTCGCGCGGCGCGCACCGAGGCAGGGAAATCCTTTTGCAAGGCGCGCACCGCCAGGTATAGAGCCTGCCGGGCCAGCGCCTGTGAAATGGCCTGTTCATCCCGGGTAGCAGGCAGCGCACTGGGGTAGAGGGATTTCTGGGATAGATATTCACGCACCACATTCGGCGAAATATCCAATGGCAGCCAGCGCAGGATGTCATCCAACTCAGTGAACTGCAGCAACCCGCCGAGGCTCTCCCCTAACCCGAACTGCGGATACGTGCCCAGGGTCAATTCCCCACCAAACCCTGCCGCCACCGAGGTCGCGGAAGCGCCCACGTTCACGCTCAACAACCCGCGCGTCGACTCATACAAACGGCTGAGGAAACGGATCATCCGTCCCTGTGCGTAAGCCGTCGGTAAGAGATTGCCAGCCGACCACAGGTAGAGTTCATCCACGCCTTTGATCTGCCGCTGGCGGAGTTTTGTCACCAGTCCGGCCAGCTCGCGGCTGGCGGGACCCAGATCCTCAGTCTCCAAAGACGGGCGCACGTTGTGACTGATCTCCAGTTTGCCGGCGTGCGCACCCAGTAATTCCTGTACTTCATTGGCCAGGTTCTGATTCCCCGCGTATAACACCATCGGGCGTTTTTCCATGGGCATCAGGTAACAGGCCAGCCCCACCGCTTCCAGCATTTTCAAGATCGATCGTGAGGCACCGCCGTCCGTGCCGCCGGTCAGAATCACCAGGTCCGGGCGCGACCGCGCGATGCCATCCAACTGCTGATCGGGTTTGCGTTGATCCGTTAAGTCGAGCGAATCCACCACGCGGCTGTACGTGGATTCCGCCAGACGCCGGGCGCTTTTCAGCGACACATCGTTGAGCAGACCTACGATGACGGTCTTGACAGATGGACCTGCTGAGATGGTCGCGACCACCGCATCCACACCCGAGCCATCTGCCTGGGCAGGCCTGATCAAATTGCGATCGGGCGCCAGGATCCTCGAACCGGTGACGGACTGCAGGCCCTCGATCGCTTCGCGCACGCCGATGCCAATATCCTTGAACGGCGCTTCGGCTGTCGTGGGAGCCTGCCCGGCCGCCACAAACCGATACTGCCCCTCGACCACGTCGAAGAGCACGGCACGGGTTACCGCCGCGCCCACTTCCAGCGCCAGGATCGATTCATTTTGGACAAGCGATGTAGGCATAAAGTTTGAACCTTGGCATCCAAAGAGCGGAGAATTAAGAACCGAAGAATGATTTCACAAAGTTGATCATGGAACTCAGGCGCTCGATCATAGCCGTCAGCGCCGCCGTGTATACACCTGCAAACAAAACGCCCATTGTGATGGCAATGAAGAGGCGTCCACCCCAGGCGGCCCATTCAAGGATCACGTTGCGCCTGACCGAGCCGTCCGCCGCACGCGTGGCGCTGAACTGGAAGTATGCCAGCGTCAAGGCCGTGCCCACCAGCATAAAGGCGCCCTGGATCAAGCGCCCAATGGTTGGTAAAAAGAACGCATCCATCGCGGCGCGGGATTGGGGGAGCAGGGTCCCGATCACTGCCCCGCTGAGCGCAGTGGCAGCGCCCACGCCGACCAGCATGGCCATCGCAAAACTACCCAGCCAAGAAATACGCGGGGAAAGCTTCGCCAACAGGGAAAGGCTCAACCCCAGCGGAATGACCACAGGCAGCAGTTGATTCGGGTCGGCGGATAACAGCGGCAGGAACAACCTTGGCATCAGCACCGATTGCCACACTACCACCACCGCATAACCCGAAGCAACGCCGATGAAAAGATAGAGGGCGATCCTAAACAACGGGTTATCGCCGATGAGATAACTGAATATCAAGAGGGTAAGGAACAAACCAATGAGTGCGGAAATGGCTTCGATGGGCATGTGAGGTTACCCCGGTTCTGCTTCCGCGCGCCGCGCCCGACCTCGAGCGAAAAGACTCCACAAACTTCCAAGGACAATGGAAACAATGGCAAGGAACAAGCCAGCCCCGAATGCATCCCAGTAGGAACGTACAATGCCGGGACGGCTGTTATTCACATATTCATAGCGGGCTGCATCAGCCATGCCGCTGATCATGCCAGCCACCTGCTGCGACGAAGTGTACGGCCGAAGCATAGGTCCCGCCTGCCCGCTCGCGACCACCAATAACTGTTGACCGGCCAGCAGAGGATCAGATCGCTTCGCCAGTGTCAGCTGCTCGATCCACATTTGACCGGCCTCAGCCTGGTCTGTGATCAGGATCACCGCCACAAATTCCGAGAACCGACTCACGCTCACAGAAGGCAAAACTGTTTGAGGCGCTTCTGTGAAACCACGCACACCGGCCAGGCCCGCAGGGATATAGCCTGCATTGAAATAGTCCGTGCCAGCCTGATAACCCAGCCCGCCCTCAGCACCCTCAGCAGCCGGCCGGCTGATTCTGGTATTCGTCAGCAACCGGTCGACCAGACCAGTTCCATTCGGAGAAGTTGCCACGAAGGTGAAAATCGGTTTCCGCGACACAACCAGGTGATCCAGAAGGGGACCGCTGGCCGCCTCCATCTCACCGGCCAGCGAGGGCTCGTAATCCATCACCACCAATACAGGCACACCTGACGGCAGGCTTAAGACTACGTTCGAAATGTTGCTCACCTCTGGCACGGGCAGCGCCGAAGAGATAGGAATCGTCTGTGTGCCAAAACCAATGATTACACTCAATACAACCAAGAATAGAATAGCCAATCCCCATCGCAAGGCCTGCTGGGAAGAAATAAAGGTCGATACTTTCAGTGGCTGCGCAGTGGCCTCACCGGCGATGATCTGTTCCACCAGTGACGCGCCGGCCTGTTGTTCATCAGTGGCCTGCAATTTAAGTAAGATGGCCTTTGGTCTTTGCGCCGAACCAATGGGTGCAAAGGGTATCACCCCGCGCAGGCCCGCCAATGGACCCTCCCTCTCCATAGTTTGATCGGCGGAAATGTCAGCAGCTTCAGCGATCATCGCTTCCACCGGCCGCATGGCTTGCACCCATGAAGGCAGTTCCACGGGCGCCAGGTCATCACCCACACCGGTGGGCGTCGCTTCCGCTTGTGCGGCGGAGGCTTCACCCGCCGCAGACTCCGGTTGTGAAAGCCAGTCTGGCATATCCACGGCAAAGAGGGCGTCCACGTCCTGGTTTGCGAGCGTAGGTTCGCCTGGAGTGGAGAAAACGCCCTGGTCAGCGGGAGCACCCTGAGGGGTATCTGCGACAGGCTCACCCTGCGTTCCTTCCGGAGTTGGCAATCCAGCCGGCTGGCCAGGCGCTTGCTCTGAGATGCGTCTCCTGACAGACCGATCCGCAGGGACCGCACTCAGCGGCGGCAAAGAGGCGGGCTTGGATGTTTCTTCGGTGGCACTCTTGAGCCAGTCTGGTATTTCCGGCACGGCATCTGCACTTAAAGGTGCTGTACGGGCAGGCGTATATTGAGGTGGTTGTGCAGGCCCGAGCGATTGCCTGACCTCCATGTCCTTTAACCAATCGGGCACCTCGGCCCCGGCAATGGGCGAAGGTTCATGAGATGGCACAGCAGGCGCGCCGCCCAGGTTATCCAGCCAGCTCAAATCCTCCTGTGGGGCTGAAGGTTCACCGGGCGTGGGTGCACCCTGACTGGTGTCTGCGACGGGCTCACCCGGCGTTCCACCGAAGTTATTGAGCCAGCTCAAGTCGTCCGCAGCCGGGGCAGGCCCTGAGGTAGGAGGCTCGCCGGCAGGAATTCCAGGCAGGTCCTTCAGCCAGTCCAAATCCTCTTGCCCAGGTGTTGGCGCTGCCGGGGAGGGAGCGGGAGCAGCCGGCGTTCCGCCGAAATCCTTCAGCCAGCTCAAGTCATCCGCCGCCGCAGGTGCGGGTCCTGAGGAGGAGGATGCAGGTTCAATCGGCGTGCCCCCTAAATTGTCCAACCAGCTCAGGTCTTCTTTGGCCGGTCCGGACGAGGACGCAGGTCCGGAGGATGGGGTTGTCTCACCCAGGGTATTCAGCCAACCCAGGTCATCTTCTTTTGGGGGCGTGGGTCCCGAAGCAGGTGGCTCACCCGGCAAAAGTGTGCCGCCGAGATTGCTCAACCAACTCAGGTCTTCAGACCCTGATTCGGGCTGTGGAGTGGGAGCACCCTGACGGGTATCTGCGACAGGCTCACCCGGCGTTCCGCCGAGATCCTTCAGCCAGCTTAAGTCTTCCTGTGCACCGGAAGAATCTAGCTTCGATATCCAATCCATGTCTGCCGGTGATGTCGTAGGTTCGGATGGCTGTGGTCCTTTGGTGGACGCCTCCAGGTCGTGAAGCCAGCTCAGGTCCTCTGAGGCTTCAGGCGCGGCAGGCTTGCCCTGCGCTGAATCAAAGTCCTGCGAAGAGCGTGCAGTGAGATCACCCATCTCGCCGGGTGGCATTTCATCCCCCTCAAGTGCAACCGATCCACGGGAAGGTTCAGAGGTTTGTGAGAACCAATCGCTCAGTTCGTCGTTCTGAGGCTGCCCGGCAGTGCCAGACAGCCAGGGTAGAGATTCTTCCTGCGATGTGTCACCTTGCCCCGGCAGGGGAATCGTGGGCGAAATGTCAAAATCCTCCGGCTTCGATGATTCAAACTGCGAGAAGAAATCGGAGGGCTGACCCTCATCCGCTGCGGGTTTGGATGAGGCGGGAGTCTGCTTGTCTTGTTCCGAACGAAGTGCCGCCAACCAATCA
>DASTOH010000008.1:0-31690 GCA_035720235.1 Anaerolineales bacterium
CTAGCCACCTGACAGTTTCAAAGGTAAGCACAAAGTGCAGACGAAACAGGCAGCGAATTCAACAATTTTCGATCGAGCAAACGAAGCCCGATCTGAAACAAACTGAGATCACGACGGTCTTTTCGATCGACCAGATGGCGCAAGCCCGCGTGAATGAACTTGCTGCCATGGGAAAGGAGCCAAACATACAGAAAAGCAACGGCTAATGTCAATCTCGACAGACGCAAGAAGTGCCGAAGCATCGTACTTTCCAAATCAAAGCCATGTCCTTTCATGTCACCGAACATTTCTTCGATAGTCTGAACGCAAATGACAAAAAGGGATGTGAGGGCCTTCTGGCTGGGTAGGAATGGCATAACGGATCTCTACATCGTTATCAAGAACAATGACACGGTCAATCAATAATTCGACCAGTTGTCGCTTTTGTTCAAAGCTGGCATGTTCCAACACAGGTCGGATTTTAGCGCAAAAGACTTCGATCGAGTTTGCCACTTGAGACAAAGCTACTCGTTGAGAGGATGTCGCTTGGAGTTGGATTTCCTGTTTATGGAGTGCTTCCTGCTTTTGTGCGAGTTCCTTCCGTTTTCGTTCAAGCTCGGGTAGTTGAATTACATTGGCAATGTAAGCATCCAATAATCGCGCTTGTTGATGCTCCATTTGTTGGGAGGCTCTTTGCAAAGCCTCGAGTTGGGATTGTAGTTCTTGAGGCAACCAATGACCGCCATGAGCTCGCTCCAAAGTGTAGTGGAGAATGTCTGGCTGGGTCAGAACCAAGCACAAATCCTGCCAAATCAGATCATCCAATTGGTTGGCGGGAATAAAGCGTGCAGTACATCGTTGTCCCTGAGCTGCGCGTAAAGCATCTGTTTTTCCGCGACAAACATAATATGGGTATGCGGTGGGTAGTGTCCGAGCCGTGGTACTGAGACGACACTTTCCACAACTCACCAGTCCGCGCAGCAGATAGTGATGAACTTTGTTGTTTCTGGGAGCCATTTGCTGGTTCAGGGAGAGTTTGGTCTGGACACGATCAAAGGTTTCCTGTGTCACAATGGCCGGTACTGGGATCAAGACCCAATCTTCCACCGGGCAAGGTGCAATGCTGGCTCCCGGGCCAATAGGGAGCAAGGCAGATTTTCGATGAGTGGCCGGTACCGGACGAGAGCGATTGGTATAAGCGTTTCCAGTATAGGCTGGATTTTTGAGTATTCCACGGACGGTTGAGACATTCCAACGCGACTTGCCACTGGGCGTTGGCAGAAACAGGTCGCTGAGCCGTTTAGCAATGGAGTAGAGCGTGGTTTGGGGTTCGAGATACCATTCAAATATTTGAACTACCATTGCCACTTCAGCTTCATCCAAGTGCACCAAAGTCGGGTCCCTGGGATGGTCGGGATTGACCCGATATCCATAGGGAGGTCGAGTCCAAGGAAGGAGCTGCCCGGCTCGATATTTTGTCAATCTTCCTCGCCGCATGCGATCGGCAATCAATGTCCGTTCATATTCGGCCACTGCGCCGCGAATTTGAAGTAGTAGTTGATCATGCGGGTCATCGCTCATCGGGCGATCTAGAAATTCAATCGGAACACCCTTTTTGACCAGTTCCTCGATGACCAATACCTGATGCACATAATTCCGAGCCAATCGATCTGGGGCAGTCACTAAAACCACATCAAACTCGGCTAAGGCTGCATGATCTCGCAAGCTATCCAACCCTGGTCGATTCAATTTGGCCCCACTGCGACCGTCGTCTCGATAGATATGCTCTGCCTCCAAACGCCAGCCCTTGTCGATGATACTTGCTTTCAGCCTCTCAATTTGCTGTTCGATGGTTTGGGTCTGTGCCTGACGTTGGGTTGATACTCGCACATAAATCGCTACTCGCATGGTCCGCCTCCTCTGGCTTCCAATTGATGGGGTTCTCCCCGCTCCATCTCAGAAGGCTTTGATAGACCAGATCCCAGCGACGCTGTCCATCGATTTGCTGAACTATCTGCCTGCGTATCGTCCAATCCTGTTTCATTCGTACCTCCTGGATGATGCTCGTTTCCCAGAAGAGTATCGCAAGATTGTATAGGATTGTTTCGCAATCGCAGTGGACGTCGCCAATGGTTCAACTTCAGTTTTCCCGTCCGACTGAAGCAGAATTTGTCATTTGTGATCAGACCATCTCGATCCACATTCTGCGTTTGTAGTAGCGCAGGGTCAAGGTTCGATCCGGCAGGTTGGTTGCCAGACACCAAGGTTCTTTTTCACCTTTTGCCCAATGGATCAAGACCGCCACAGGATACATTTCAGTTTTAGTCAGATAGGTGTTCGACAGCCAAACACTTTGACCTGCTTTTTGAACATAACTGCCCAACTTCCGCCAGTCCGCACACGCATCATCCCACACGCAGGTGCGAGCTTTCTGGCGTAACGCATAGAACCAACGCCACTGATCCAATTGTCGCAAGACCAAAATCGAGCCAAATTCGCTGTCGCCGACCAGAAAAACGGCGGATTTCTTCGGCAACAAGCCTTTGACATACTTCAACAGAGCCACTTGGTGAGTGCCACTGCTATGTCCACGAACTTGTTTGACCCAACTCCAAGCGATTGGAATGGCTCGATGGCGATATGCCAAACTAACCATGAGAAGCTGATGTCCAAAGCCAACTTTCGTGCCGTCCACGAGCAAGCGGATTTCGCCCAGCCAGGCAAATTGGGCTGCCAACCATTGTCGGGCAATCGCTTCATACCACTCGCGTACTTGAATAGCTGGGTTGTCCAGAAAGCGGCTCAAGCGCCGCACAGTGCTCAGGTGCTTGGCGGGTCCAAGCACCTGACCAGCCACGCGACTCAGCTGCACCGAACGACTCTGAAATATGCCAACCACCAGCCAAACAAAGTTCCTGACTTGCGTAATTCGCTGGTTCGGACGCAGTTCACAAATTCGGCGAATCCAAGTACGATACATCTGGTTGATCGGCATGCGAGGCTCCTGGCAAAGTCGTTTGTCGCAAAGCAACTTTACCCGCTTTTCGTCGCCGATCAACTATTCTTTTGTTAAAGTGTCAGGTCGCTAGGGATTTAATAACTTATATACTTATTCTTTGTGTGACCCCATTAGTTTATTGTGTTTTGTGCTCCCGCTGGTTTGTTGCCCTGTCAACTAATTTTGATGTAGTTAAGAGTACCGGTATTACATCTGCTTTGAGTGGGATTTCTTTTCTTGCCTTTCAAATTGGACAAAGTTTTCTCGTAGTGGTCTGGAGCTATATAAATTACGGTCTTACATTTGGTTTCAGTGATTTTGATCTTTACTATCTGCTTAAGGAAATCTATGATCTGGTGTTGGATTTCGGCTTAGTCTACAGTTGGACTGGGGTCACGCATGCGCTTTTCCCTGGATCTTTCATTGACAAGTGGGAGTATAAGCATCTATGGCAAGTAGAATTGATCTACATACTGTTTTATACAGTACTTGGGGCGATGATAGTCATTGGAGCGAAACTTTCGAAAAGAGACTCGACAACTAAATATGTTGGCTTGGTTATTTTGATAATTTGTTTTGTTGTGTACACCTTTGGGATTTATTTTTGGATGGCAACAGCCATGTATTTATAGGTGGACGTCCTACCACGAGGAGCAGATTGAATGTACCCCTAGGCAAACTTCTTGACTCTCCCAACCTCAAATGATAGACTTGCATCATCTTATTCCTGAAAGGAGGCATTGACAAATGAAAGCCAGGTTGACATATGCCTATATGGTATTGTGCGCGCCTCCTGAAGGTGTAACGACTTAAGTCGTTACTACGGATTTAATTTCCACCGCAGGTATTTCTCGCCCTGCGGTTTTTGTTTTTAATAGTGTCATTCTGAGCGCAGCGAAGAATCCAGCCGCCAAGCGGCGAGACCCTTCGTTTCACTCAGGGTGACATAAAGGAAGACCTTTATGAATTCCCGAGCCAGGAAATTCCTGTCCTATTACAAACCATATCTGGGATTGTTTATTGCGGACATGCTCTGCGCAATTGTTGTGTCCGCAACGGCATTACTGATCCCATTATGTGCGAATTACATCACCAAAAGCATATTGGAAATCAACGGACCGGATACGCTCCGTCAAATCTACGGCATGGGTGCGCTGATACTGGCGCTGCTCGCCGGTCATACCGCCTGCAACATGTTTGTTGACTATCAGGGTCACCTGATGGGAGCCATGATGGAGCGCGATATGCGCAGTGAGTTGTTCGAGCATTATCAAAAACTGTCGTTTGGTTTTTATGATGAACAAAGAACGGGTCAGTTAATGACCCGCGTGACCAGCGATTCATTTGATCTGTCAGAGTTGTATCATCATGGTCCCGAAGATATCGTAATTTCCCTGCTGAACTTTGTGGGTGCACTCGTTATTTTGCTAACGATTAATGTCAGGCTTGCGGTGATCGTCTTTCTCTTTTTGCCGATGATGGCCGTCTACATGTTCCATTTCAATAAAAAAATGAAAATTGCACTGAGAAGGAGCCATGATCGCATCGGCGACATCAATGCGCAGGTGGAGGATTCGCTCTCAGGCGTCCGGGTTGTAAAATCATTCACCAACGAGGAAATCGAAAAAAGGAAGTTTGTCCACGAAAACAACCGTTTTCTTGACAGCAGAAGAAATGGTTACAAAAGCGAGGCATACTTCTCTGCAGGGCTGATTGCCTTCACACAACTAATGCCCATTGCAGTCATTGTATTTGGTGGTGTCAGTATGGCCGTGGGTGGATCTCTGGATCTGGCAGATCTAATCACCTTCCTGTTATACGTTGGAATCCTCATCGAACCTGTCAGGCGATTCGCCAATTTCACGAGACTCTATCAGGAGGGAATTACCGGATTTGAACGGATCATGGAAGTCCTGGAGGTGGAGCCGGATATCCAGGACGTGGCGGATGCAGTTGATCTCATGCAGGTGCAGGGAAATGTGGAATTCAAGGACGTAAGCTTCAAATACAAAGAAGACCATGACTACGTGCTAAGGAACATATCACTGACCATCAGGGCTGGCGAGTATATTGCGGTCGTGGGGTTTTCAGGAGTTGGCAAAACGACGCTCTGTTCGCTGATTCCACGTTTCTATGAAATCAATGCGGGGAAGATATTGCTCGATGGCAAGGATATCAGAGAGATCACCTTACGCTCATTAAGAAGAAATATCGGTGTTGTCCAGCAGGATGTCTATCTCTTTGCCGGGACAGTGGCAGACAACATCCGTTATGGGAAATTGGATGCAAGCCAGGAGGAAATCGTGGAGGCCGCCAAAAAGGCAAATGCCCATGATTTTATTATGGCATTACCGCAGGGCTATGATACGGACATTGGTCAACGCGGCGTAAAGCTGTCCGGCGGGCAAAAGCAAAGGTTAAGTATTGCGCGCGTTTTCCTGAAAGATCCACCCATCCTCATTTTTGATGAGGCGACCAGTTCCCTGGATAACGAGAGCGAAAAGGCCGTTCAAGAATCATTGGAGAAGTTGTCGAACAACCGCACCACACTGGTCATCGCCCATCGTTTGTCAACCATCAGAAATGCACAAAGAATTATTGTACTATCTGATAACGGGATTGATGAACAGGGAACGCATGAGGAGTTGATCGCGATGGGCAGAACTTATGCGAATTTATACAACATGCAGGCAAAAATATAGCCTTACCTCATCGGGATCGCGGAACCGATTTGTTTTACGCGGTGTATAGAGAATAGCAGACTCGATGTGTAAAACATTTCCGTTCGTATTGATTATTGCTTTGTTTATTATCGCGTGTGGTGGAGCTGATATGCCCACGGCAACTCTTATGCCAGCACCATCTCCTGCTCGGGCGCTGACGATCACAGCTCCCTCACTGATTCGGGAGATCAAGCTCGAGACCCAGACGGGCACCGCATATACGCTCGCCTGGAGTCCCGATGGTGAAACGCTGGCAGTCGCTTCGGGTGGTGAAATCACGCTCTTAAGTGCAGACCTGCAAGAGAGTCTGACAATATTCAGGCCGGAGGGCGGCGCGCTCGGCGTCACATGGAACCCAGACATGACTCATCTTGCCACCGTGAATGGTTTTCGAAATCCGACCATCACGGTTTGGAATTTGGACAAAGCAGCTGCTGAACTCACCATCGCTCAAGAGATCCAGGCGGATACTGACCAGTATGGCGTGTCCTGGAGTCCGGACGGAAAGATGTTGGCGACACTCGCAGGCGACAGCAACAGTGTTATCCAGATTTGGGGCACAGCCCAGTGGAAGAATGTTACATTCGATTTGCCCTACACAAAACCGCGCCGTGCCCTGCATTGGAGCGCGGATAGTTCCACAGTTTATGGCGCGGGGGAGGCGGAGGGACAGATGATTGTTTTCGCTCTGAATGTTACGGATGGCACCGTGCACGAAATGGGAAAATACCGCCTGGTAGAGGCAGAACTCTTTGACATTGCTCCCGACGCCAGCCAAATCGCCATATCAGATCCGCGCGGCGTGGTCCAGATTTATGATATAGCCTCAGGTCAGGTCTTGGCGGGAACAAAATCTGTAGCCCAGCCGGTTGACATCGCGTGGAACCCAAGAAGCCACATTCTGGCAATTCTTGATTACAAGGCCACACTGCAATTGTGGGGTGTTTCGAAGTAAACCAATGCGGGAGGGATCGTGTAATGAGGTTCCTCATCTGACCATGAGGAGCCTTTATGTTGTTCATTTATCTCGTTGGCAACACATACTGAAAATCTGGCAAATCAGTGGATGTATCACTCTCTGGGACCGACATAATTTTAGTGTAGTAGAATGAGTTTCCAGTGAACAATCCCAAAATCCTCTTCCGCGTGCACGCGGTTCAACGTATGTTTGAGCGGGATGTTTCCGTAAGGAAGGTGCTGGGAGCAATCAAAACAGGGGAGACCATCGAAGATTACTCATCAGAAATGCCTGAGCCGAGCCGCTTGACACGGGGCTTTCAGGGGAAACGTCCGTTCCATGTGGTGAGCTCCGAGAATCCACAGACAAACGTAATAACCATTATTACGGTTTATATCCCTGATCCAGATAAATGGACTAAAGATTCCAGGAAACGAAGACCCTCTTGATCTGCCTCATATGCAGACAGGCAGAAATCGTGGATGGACCGACCTCCATAACCTTTGAACGCGGTGAAATGAAGATTAGAGTCGATAACGTGCCCGCGCGAATCTGTCCACATTGTGGAGAGGCTTATATCGAGGAGGAGGTCGTGGTGGAGTTGCTGCAGGATGCGGAGGAAATGCTAGAGGCGGGAATTCTGGACTTTATTCGTGAATATAGGGCGGGTTGGCAGCACAACTAAGAATAAACCCTGAAAAGAACACATCGACCGCGCTTACCTACTCGATTTTCTCTACCGACGCCTGAGATGTATGTACGGGCTTGACTCTCACACTGTGTCAGGGAATAGAATTTTCCTGGAATATGGAAATTGGCTTCTGTTTGTCCACCTTTGGCACGCGTTACATTGAACTGCGCGAAGCAGCGCAGCAGATCGAATCGTTGGGCTACGCTTCGATCCATGTATGGGATCATTATGTAGCCTGGCCCGACCCGCAGGAATCCGTATTGGAGGCCTGGACGACTCTCGCAGGTCTGGCGGAGGTGACTCAGCGTTTGCGACTGGGACCGCTTGTGGCGAATATTCTCAATCGTCATCCCGGTCGCTTGGCAAAAGTAGCAGCTACGTTACAGGAACTCTCCGGCGGGCGATGTGACCTGGCGATTGGCTCAGGCTCCGGTGGAGAGGAGCAAGAGTCGTTCGGAATCACAGTTGGGGATACGGCCGAACGGATAGCACGTTTCGAAGAGGCACTGCAAATCATCCCCGAATTGTGGAAAGGCAAACCGGTCATGTTTCGTGGGGAGTATTATTCATTGACGAATGCCATCTGTATGCCCGCACAGAATCCGCCTCCACGCCTGATCGGGGCGGCCACCCTTCCTGCCAGCGCACGTCTGGCTGGAAAATATGCGGATGGTGTAAATTTTCCGTGGGTTGTCAATGAGCGCTTTCCCACGTTGTTTGATTCTTTGGAGGAAGGCCTGGCGGAGAGTGGAAGGTATCGCAAAGGATTCGATGTTTCACTCCATGTGCGGTGGCATGTCCTGGGATCCGATCCACTTCAAGCCATGAATCAATGGAAGAAGCTGGGCTTTACACGCGTGATTATTTATCTTTCACTTCCGTTTCCGCTCGCTGAGATCGAGACGCTGGCTCTAGCGCTTGATTGAGCCAGAAATTATGAATAAAAATCCCTATAATAGAGTGCACGAAGGTTGGTCGGCCTGCGCAACAAGCTGACTCCCCTTAGGCTTCACTTCGTGACCGTGATGACCGGTGTCGTTAAGAATCTTTTGAAACACGGTACGACCTGCCGAATACAATCAGGGATCGAGATACCGCATTGCATAATTTCTGTCTGAATTGTTGGATGTGGTTTTCGTTAATTTCACAATCGAAATTTGGCCACGCATGCGGTCATGCCTGTCCACAGTATTCCCAATGATACAATTTGTCCTATGAAACAGCGCTTTTGCCTGTTCATATTTGTTTTGCTGGTAGCTTGCCAGGCTGCTCCTGCTGCGCCCATGGTGACACTAACGCCACCCAGGGTGAAGCTCGAAACCATCACATCATCACCTATCCCCACTGAGACTTTTACTCCTTCCCCAACACCCACGTTAGAGCAATTGATCGCCCCATTTACGATAGAGGGTCTCAGACAGCATGACTATCAAAGTGGAAAGATTCACATCCGTTCTACGCTGGTTGATACGGACAGATACACGACTTTTCTAATCGATTATCCCAGCGATGGGCTGACGATCACCGGAGTGATGAATATACCGGTGGGCGACGGCCCGTTCCCGGTCATCATCATGAACCATGGTTTTTTCGCGCGAAGCGTATACAACTCCGGCGATGGCACGGACCGTTCTTCCGCGTTCCTGGCGGAGCATGGCTACATTACGCTCTCGCCAGATTACCGCAGTTGGGGCGAGTCAGATATTGGCAACAGTTTCTTTTACTCGGGCCTGGTCATCGACGTGATCAATCTGCTCAACGCGGTTCCATCGCTCCCGCAAGCCGACCCGGCTCGTGTCGGGATGTGGGGTCACAGCATGGGAGGGGGAGTGACGATGAAGGTTCTAACCGTTATCGGCGGTCAAGTGACCCCAAACCGTAAGGATGGCCGCACACTTGAATCAGGCATGGGAACAGGCGTTGAGACCACCGTAAATGTCAGAGCCGCGGTGCTGTATTCGACGGTCAGCGCGGATACCCTGGATATCCTCAATCGTTGGGGCATGGGTTGTTTTGGCGATATTGCAGAGGGGGAACAGATCATTGGCTGCAATTCTTCAGACGTGATTTCTGTGGATCTGCCGATAGAGGCGCAGAACGCCTATCGCTTCGCTGCGTCAGATGCGGATACGTTGAAGCGAATCTCGCCGATCCATCATCTGGATCAAGTGAATGCACCGGTCCAGATCCATTACGGGACGGAGGATGGAAAGACTCTGGCAGGCACACCGCCGGAATGGTCTGTCAAATTGGCCCAGGACTTGCGGGACGCAGGCAAATACGCCGAAATGTACAGCTATGAAGGCGAACGCCACTCATTTATCGGCCAGCCCTGGTTCGATTTCATGGTACGGGCATTGAGGTTTTTCGATACACATGTGAAGAACGCGTCGTAAGGTGTCATTAACCGAAAACGTCCCGAAGGTTTTCTCTCGAGACCTTGTTGAGTCTTTCAAACCTTCGGGACGGTGCATTACGGTCTATTTGTGCAGGTTTCTGGCTGCGACGAAACTTAATCCTGCTTTGGTCAAATCACGGGCGGAGTGGTTGCAGGCTTCCACTTTCTTGAGGAAGTTTTGTTGCAGGTTATCCCAGTCACCGGAGGCAATCACTTCCTTCTTCTCACGGAAGTAATCGAGAATATCTGATGGGTGGGCAAGGGTGGGTTCGATCTCAGGATCGCCACCTTCGTGTTTGGCGGAGATGTTGGCTACGTGATCGGCAACTTCAACAAGCTCTGCCCGGCGGTCATAGGGCTGCTTGACAATGGATTTCCACGTTTCAGTGATGTGATGCTCGAAGCGGACGACGTTCTCGAAGCCGAGCGCCCTGCGGAAATCGGCAGTCAGTTCCATGGTCTGGTTGTTGATCGAGTTCGACCAGTTGAAGCCGATCAACGGGCTCGTGCCATCTTCACGGCTGAACAGTTTTGCCATCATCATGATCCACAGGGCATGATACGGGTTATCGCTGCCGAAGAAGACCGAGATCTTGAACTGAATATCCACTCCCAGGCGGTACAGCAGGAAGCCCAGCAGGATCGTCCCGGCGTTGAAGTTCAGCACGTGCTGCACGCCGTAGTTGGTGTAATAGTACAGAAATTCGTCCAGCCACAGCAGCGCATGCTCATTAGGCTGGCCGATGCCGCCGAAATAGCCGGTAATCGTATCCGGTCCACAAAGATGCGGATTGGAACCATCTGTCCCCTTGGTATCGAGGGTTTCCACGAACGATGCACCCATGATATCCAGCGCGGCGACGATGGCAGGCAGGTCGCCATCTGCTTCGGATTCTTTCATCTTGCGGACTGCGATGAAACGGCCCGGCACCAGCGTCTGGTCTGTGATGGCGCGTTCCGCCATGATGCGGATCCAGGGGAAGTATTGCAGGGCTGAGACTTCAAGTGTCACAGCGGAGGCATCTTTAAATTTCGTCGTGCCAGCCATAGGGCCCAGGACAGTGCGCCGATAATCTGCTACTGAGATGAAGGCGTTGTCCTGCCGTTGTTTTATCAGCCAATTCAGGTCCTTGACGTATGCGGGCGCTTTGGCTTCGATCTGCTTGAACAGATTCGTGAGCTTGCGCGACTCGCGGTGCCTGTGGTTGATCTCCTCCGGTGAGCCGTATTTGCGGACGACGTCCAGGAAGTTTTGCATCACCTGGGAATTTGGGTCGTGCAATACCGCGTTGATGGCTTCAAGTTTGTCGGCGGAGATATCTATCGGGTCTTGAAGGGTTTTCAGCATTGGTTTCTCCTTTTGGTCTATCGTGAAACGTCCCGCAGGCCTGTCCTGAGGATCTAAACCTGCCCATATCAGGTGTGTCGACGGGACGGTGCACCTACTCCAGCATCTTCAGCAATTCGTCGTATTCTTCGTCCTTCATGCCGAACCAGTTTTCGGGCTGCGGGAAAGATCTGTTGACTACTTCATCGTGATAGCTTTTCAAGCCGTTGAGGATGACTTCTCCGGCGTTGCCAAAGACTTTTGCCATCTTCGGCTTGAACCTTGGATACAGTCCAAACATGTCGTGATAGATCAGCAGTTGACCGTGCGCGTCGGGTCCTGACCCCAGCGACATGATGATGCAATTCTCGGCGCGCTCGGTGATGAGTTTGCACAGCCGGTCTGGGACCATCTCCAGCAGGATCATGAACGCACCGGCTTTTTCCAGCGCTTTCGCATCATCCAGAATCCTTTTTGCGAGCGCGGCATCCTTGCCCTGCACTTTGAACCCACCTAACGCCGAGACCGATTGAGGTGTCAGCCCCAGATGACCGATGGCAGGGATGCCGGCGTCGACAATGCCTTTGATTCGATCAGCCATCGCTGCGCCGCCTTCGAGCTTGATGGCGTCGCAGCCAGCTTCTGCCATGAAGCGACCAGCGTTGCGGATGGCGGTCTCGACCGAGGGCTGGTACGTCATATACGGCATATCGCCAATGACGAACGCGGCCGGCGCGCCGCGGCGGACGGCCTGCGAGTGGCGGATCATATCCTCCATGGTGACCGGCAGGGTGCTTTCGTAGCCAAGCATGGTCATGCCGAGGCTGTCACCGACCAGGATCATCTCTATGCCTGCCTGTTCCTGCAGATAGGCGGTGGGATAGTCATAACAGGTGAGCCAGGTGATGGGCTCCCTTTTGGCAACTTTTTCGAATAAATAGGGAAGGGTGATTTTTTTACGTGGTTCGTTGGGCATATGGGCTCCTTTAGATGAATACTCCGGTGGTCGAGTGCCCCGCGAGGGCTTATCGAGACCACCACTAAGCAGAGAAATCTTTGTTGCGAGAGCTCTTGATTGCCTGGTGGTTTCGACTGTCCCTTCGGGACGCTCAACCACCGGTGTCTGATCCAAATTCAGTATAGGTCTGTTACTATCGCGTTGGAATTGACGAAAATCACCAAAATCTCCATGATAAAATTTCCCGGATTACATAGTGCCGCATAGTTACGCAAACTTCAGGATCTGATTTTGGCCTATACAGCAGTTCAAAAGGTTTACTTACGCATGTGGAACATGCGTGAGAGAAGCGGTAGGAGACTTTGACGATGAACAATGTCCGTCCGCGCATGCAGATGCTGACCGAGGAACAGATTCAGGATATCCACAAGTACACACTGCAGCTACTGGCTACGACCGGCGTGCGCGTGGACTCACCGTCAGCGGTGGCGATGCTCGAGAAAAAAGTCGGCAGCTCAAACGTCGACGGAAGAACCGTGCGGATTCCGGGGGAACTGGTCGAATGGGCGATCAAGGTGGCGCCGCGCAGGATCCAGATCTTTGACCGGCGGGGGAATCCGCAATTCCAGATCGGAGGAGAGGAAGATCGCACGAGATTCGGGATTGGGGTTACGGCGTTGTACTATCAGGAGCCAGAGACGGATACGCCGGTGCTGTTCCAGCGCAAACACATGCAGGATATGGTCCGGGTGGGGAACAAGCTGCCGTTCTATGATATGGTCTCTACGGTGGGAATCGTGCGGGATGTGCCAGATTATCTGACCGACCTGCTCGGCAGCCTGGAGCATTTTGCGAACGGCATCAAGCCGATGGTGTTGCTGGTGTCGGACGAGCATAAGTTCGATGACGTAATGAGGATGTTCGAGACCTTGCATGGTCCGCAAGGCGGAGATTTGGGCGAGAAGCCGTTCATCATCCCATATTTCAACCCGGTGTCTCCTCTGGTAATGAATGCGGGCACCGTGGACAAGATGCGGATTGCCATCGAGCGCGGACTGCCAGTGATTATTTCGAATTACAGCCTTTCCGGTGCGACGACGCCCATCACACCCGCCGGGACGATCGCGGTCTTGCTCGCAGAATTGCTGGCGGGCCTGGTGATCGGACAGTTATACAAGGAAGGCGCGCCGATGTTTTTGGGGATGTTGCCCGTCTACCTGGATATGAAGACGCTGCTGAACTTCTATGACCCGCAAAGCATCCTGGTCAGCCTGGCGTGCGCGGAGATGATGGAGCATTACGGTATCCCGCATTGCGGCACGTCCGGGAGCGGGACCGGCTGGGGCATGGACCTGCTCGCCGCGGAAACGTTCTGGATGAACACAATGATGATGACGCTCACGAAAGGTGGGATCGCGCCATTCATCGGCGATACGCTGGGGTCAAAAGCCGTCTCGCCGCTGACGTTCATCTATTGTCATGAGATCATCAATCAGGCGCTGCGCTTTGCTGACGGCTTTCAACTGGACGACATGCATGTGGGATTGCATGAGATCCATGCTGTAGGCCCCGGCAAAGGCTTTGTCTCCGCGCCGACGACGCTCAAGAAATATAAGACCGGCTACTACGTGAGTCCCATCTTCCCGCGCTGGAGTATGGAAAAGTGGCTCGATGCCGGCCAGCCGCACGCGCAGAAGTGGTTGAAGGATTATTGTGTAGAGTTCTTGAAGGATGTACCGGTCCCTGAGGACCATGAGGAGTTGATTCGGATGGGGGAGGAGTTTATTGAGGAGTGGGAACAAAAGAAGTGATCAGTCGCCAGTGATCAGTGTATGAGCGGCAAAGGTATAATCCTGTTATGATCTACATACTTCGTGAAAGGCCGACCAGAGAACAACTGGTGGAAATGATGAAGGAATACGAAACCATGATCAAGATCGTGGTGGATATTCGCCGCGGTATTTTAGCGGGTGGTGGCGAAATGCATTCTGATTGCGAGTCTGTTTTATTGGATGAAGACAGTGAGCAAGATGATCTCTGGGGTGCGAATTGGTATCCTGGTCAACAAAGAATTGAATTTGATTCGCTGATTAATATCCGACCAGGACTGGGCAATCGAAGTACCTTGATTCAAAATGAAGAGCTACGGCAAAAGGTGGAAACAATAACGCGTACTATATTAGGAGATGTTTAATGATATCAAATAAGGAAAAACTTCGTGAACGATTCTTACGTGACCCTTTGCCACGTAGGCTGGGGGGACTAGCGGCGACTTTAGGCCGCATTTCATCCTCTGCCCGTAATTCCACAGACCCACAGATTGCTCAAGCCCATTTACAGGAAGCGCGGTATTTTATCGAGTGGACTGCCGCAGAAGCCGAGCCTGAGATCGCGGCAGAATTGGTATCCATGCAACGGCTTCTTACACTCTGGCTGAAAGCATGGAATAAAGCCAGTCAGAACAAAGAAGAACGAACACTACTTTCCGTGCAGGCGAAATATTGGTCTGACCGTGTGCTGGATTTTTCGGGATTGGTGTAAGAGGATAGTGGCTGCGCTCGTCGGGCTGAAGCCCTGCCTCAGTTCGTGGAAGCTAGCGTGATGATTTCCTTTCTTGTTCCGCCAGAAGATTGTCAGCATTGGTGGGATTTGCCACGCTGGGTATCAGAGAGAAAACTGTATTGGATAGATGCAAGTACAGATCCTCTTCATTGGAGAACTGGTGATCTGGCTGTCTTCCCATATAAGAATATTACAGGAAGAAAGGTAACCCACCAATATCCTTTTCCCTACCCGCCATCGGTTTTCGGATAGTCCTTGATGAGGAAATGCAAATGCCCAACTACCACCTTGCCCAAATCAACATCGCCCGCATGCTCGCGCCCATTGACGACCCGCTTATGGCCGAGTTTGTGGCAAAGTTGGCTCCCGTCAACGCGCTGGGCGACTCGAGTCCTGGCTTTGTGTGGCGGCTTCAGACCGAGAGCGGCGACGCCACCAGCATCCAGGTCTATGAAGATGACATGATCATCATCAACCTGACGGTTTGGGAAAGCGTGGAAGCGCTGCGCGAGTTTGTCTATAAGGGAGCCCATCATGGTGTCCTGCGCGACCGCAAGCGCTGGTTTGAGAAGTTCGACGGTCCCTATTACGTATTGTGGTGGATTCCGGCGGGACACATCCCAAGCCCGGAGGAGGGCAAGCAGCGGCTGGATCATCTACGGAAGCATGGCGCTACTGAATATGCCTTTTCATTTCACGATCCCTTTCCAAAACCCACAACGTGACGGAGAAAAATACAATGAAGCGATCTGACGTGCTCTTATGGGTCATGATCATTCTCTTTGCCGGTGCGGTGATATGGCTGGCATCAACCGGCCGGTTGCAGGGAATGGCCAATTCATTGGTGGATGGTTTTTTGAATTTCTACGAGAATATTGTGCGGACCCTGCGCCGATAAATTGACTCGCCACATTGCAGTCAGATTGTGCAAAGCTTGATGGCAAACAGGACAAAAGGGTTATGATCAACCCCAACTGGTCGTATAATGGAAAGCAGGAATCAACATGGTACAGAAAAAAACAACCGGTCCCCTGGCGCTTAACGACGAAGCATCCATGCTCTATTATGTCCTGGCGCGTGCCAACGAACTTGCCAGCAGCACCGAATTGGACGACCTGCTGGATCAAATGCTGGATTTGATCATCAGTGTATGCCGTGGCAACGCCGGGACGCTCTACCTGCTCGACTCAGAACGCGATGAATTGGAAATTAAAGTGGTCGTAGGTCCCGGGAGTGATCAAAGTCTCGTCGGCAGGCGCATCAAGACCAATCTTGGGATTGCGGGCGCGACCATGCAGGAGGCAAGACCGATCGTCATCGAAGACCTGGCCAGCGATCCACGCTGGCAAAGGCTTTCGAGCAATCTGATCGAACTGCGGAACGTGGTTTCCATCCCTTTGACGTTGCGTGGAAAGCCGATAGGCGTAGTACAGGTTTTCAACTATTCCCAGACTCCGTTGCCCATTGTGCAACTGCTTGGTACCCGCATGGCATCAGAGATCGAAAAAGCCGTTCTGCTGGAGGCCAGCCAGAAACGCGGCGCGCGCCTCGAAGCGCTGGTGGATATCATCGGCATCATCGGCTCGACATTGGATAAGGATCAGGTCTTGCGGCTGATCGTTGGTTACGCAAAAGAATTGCTCCATTCTGAACATGCCTCCCTTTTTCTGATTGACGATGAGGCAAATGATATTGTCCTTCATATCTCCACCAGTGCCGATGCTGGCAATACTCTGCGCGTTCCGCGCGGCAAGGGGATCATTGGCTATGTGGTCGACTCTGGTGAAACTGTCCTGGTCTCGGATGCCGCGCAGGACAACCGTCATTACCACGCTGCTGACCATTTCACAGGGATAACCACCGCCTCACTTCTCGCGGTCCCGCTCATGACCCGTACTGTGCAACTTGGGGCAGAACTTGGCGTTGCGCGGACCCGCATCATTGGTGGTCTGGAGGCGATTAACAAAATTGACGGAGTCTTCAACGAAGAGGATGCAGGTCTGCTGCGAACACTTGCCAACCAGGCCGCAACGGTTCTGCAGATCGCGAAACTATACGGGGACGCAAACGAACTGTTCCTGGATACGATTCAGGCCATGGTGGCATCCATTGACGCCAAGGATCCATACACCAACGGACATTCACAACGCGTCAGTGATTTTTCCATTGCCATCGGACGCCAGCTGGACCTCCCGCGGGAAAGACTGCATGAACTGAAAGTCGGCGCCTTGTTGCACGATATTGGCAAGATCGGTATACCCGATATGATCCTGACCAAGCCAGGCCGGCTTACCGATGAGGAAAAAAGCAAGATGAATGAACATCCCACGATCGGCGCGAACATCATGCGCAACGTGCGAATGTTAAAAAAGGAACTGCCCGCCTTGGCGGAACATCACGAACATCTGGATGGCACAGGCTATCCCAACAGGCTCGCCGGCACTGATATTTCGCTGTTTGGGCGCATTGTCGCCGTCGCCGATGTGTTCGACGCGCTCAGCTCGGATCGCCCATACCGTGGCGCACTCAGTGTGGAGGAGGTGTTCGGCATCCTGCAACGAGATATCGGTTCGCATTTCGATGGCACGTGCGTGGAAGCGTTGATCCGGGCATACGTGGCAGGGGAAGTCAAAACGCAGAAGGAACGGGAACTCACGAGAGATAATGGGGAATCATAGCGGAAAGCGTTCTGACCCAGCCATGCTGGACGTGTTCCGGAGCGTCGTTCGGGGAATCTCCCAGGCTGACGGTTCGTTGCTTGCCCCGTCCGAGGCTGGTCCATCTGTCTGATAAATTATCCGTCCCTACAACTTCTCCAGGAATCCACGAATGACAAATAGCACCTACGATGTCATCATTGTCGGTGGCGGCGTGATGGGTTGTGCCACGGCCTACTACTTGTTGAAATCCGACTCGCGGCTGAAGGTCGCCGTCCTCGAAATGGATCCGACCTACGAAAAGGCCTCCACACCTTTGTCAGACGGCAATACCCGCATCCAGTTCAACATCAAAGAGAACATCCAGATGTCGCAGTATGGACTCGAGGTGCTGGCGCGCTTTCCGGAGGCGATGGACGTGGAAGGCGTCAGACCGGATCCGGCTTTTCGTCAGCAGGGCAACCTGTTCGTGCTGGATGAGGCGAGCCGTGATGAGTCGCACGACGGTTTTTTGCTGCAGCAGAGTCTCGGCTGCGAAGTCCATTGGCTAACGCCGGACGCAGTTCGGGAGCATTATCCGCTTTACAATCTCAAAGACTGTGTGGCCGGGACATTCGGACCGCGCGACGGGACGATGTCACCGTTGGCTGTGCTTGTGGGTTATAAGAGGAAGATCATCTCATGGGGCGCGAAGTATCTGGCAGAAGAAGCCGCGCAGGTCCTTAAAGAAGGCACGCGTGTCTGTGGAGTGAAGTTGGCATCAGGCGACGTCTTGACCAGCCATATCGTCATGAACGCGGCTGGCGCGTGGGCGCCAAAACTCGCCAACACCGCGGATGTGGCTTTGCCGATCGATCCCACCAAGCGGCAGGTCACGGTGATCGAAACGAATGCTCGTCCTCCAAAGATACTGCCTTTGCTATTTCTGCCATCCGGGCTGTATTGCATTCACGAAGGCGAAGGGGTATTCACAGTCGGCAAATCATTCCCGGCAGATTACGTGGGCTATGATGATTTTCATTGGGAACGCAAGACCTTCGAAGAGGCCGTCTGGCCCGAACTGGTGGAGTACATCCCTGAATTTGACCGGCTCAAGATCCTGCGTGGCTGGACCGGGCTGTATGAAGTGAACACCCTGGATGGCAACGCGATCCTCGGCGAGTGGCCGGAGTTAGTGGGGTTCTTCCTTGCGAATGGATTTTCCGGTCACGGGTTTCAACAGTGCCATGCCGTAGGTCGGTATATCGCGGAGTTGATGCTGCAAAAAGAGCCCACGCTTGACCTATCCATTTTCTCGCCCAGGCGCATCTTGGAAAATAAACCCGTATTTGAAAGTCGGAGAAAAATCATCTAAATTTTCCTTGACGCTCACCGGCCGCGGTGATAAACTCACAGCATCTTATTTCACTTGAAAGGAGGCACGACCCATGACAGCCAGCGTATCATCCACCAAACTTGTATTCAGCGCGCCTCCGGAATGTGTACGGTAGTCACGACTTCAGTCGTGCATTTTGACCTTTCGCCGCAGGTGCGCCCGCCCTGCGGTTTTTCTTTTTCATGACCTGACAAATCGCCGCGGGGAAACTGATCAACCCGGCCTCATTACTGCAAGGCAGAACTGACGCCAGTACCAAACAAGGTAAGCACTACCCATGAACGATACAAATGATTACATCAACCTGTTTGATGAATTGGACGACAACGAACAGACAAATAACTACCTGAATAAAGGGAGACGCCGCCAACGGTTTCCTCCCAGGCATTTCAAATATGTGCGTGAAGCCAATGCTGATTTTATGAAGGGCCAGGATGATTCGAGTCGCAGTTTCAAGTTTGCCTATCAGGCAGCGCGCTTTGAAGAATGGTGGCTGCTTGAGTCGCTGGGCGACTTCTACGAACACAAGTGGATCACAGACGTTCTGCGCCGCATCAAGGGTGGCAAGGAAGCCACGGTCTATTTGTGCCGTGGAAGCGAATCGACCGGCGCGCCGCTCGTCACCGTGAAGGTGTATCGCCCGCGTTCCTTGCGCAACCTCAAGAATGATGGCATTTATCGTACGGGCCGAACCGACCTTGACGCAGATGGCAATGCCCTGGTGAGGGACGCCGATGTTAACGCGATTCGGAAGCGCAGCAATTACGGCGAAGAATTGCGTCATCAGTCATGGATCGCCTACGAGTACAAAACATTGGAGATGCTGTATGAAGCCGGCGCCGATGTCCCCAAGCCCTACGCGATGGAAAAGAACGCCATTCTGATGGAGTACATCGGCGATGCGGACAACGCCGCACCCACGCTCGGCGGTGTAACTCTCGATCGTGATGAAGTGCGACCACTCTTTGAGCGCGTCGTTCGCAACATCGACCTGCTCCTCGCCAAAGAGCGGGTTCACGGCGATCTATCCGGGTACAACATCCTCTATTGGGATGGTGACATCACCCTGATTGACTTCCCACAGGTGGTTCACCCCGGAATGAACCCTTCCGCCTGGGGGATCTTTTTACGGGATGTGACGCGCGTCTGCCAGTATTTTGCGTCACAAGGCATGAAATACAGGCCGCGCAAACTTGCAGAAGAGTTATGGACAGCGCACGGCTACAAGGTCATTCAGGAAGTCCATCCCAGCCACCTGGATGCGGACGATCCCAAGGATCGAAAGTTGTGGGAGAAACAGAAAGCATAAATGTCATTGCGAGCGATTGTCGCGAAGCAATCTCAAACTTATCATGGGATTGCCGGCCCCTTGGTCTCGATGGCTAGCGTCTCGACCAGCGGTCGCTCGCAATGACGCAATTATTTTTTGAACTTACCCCATAATCCGTAGCATTCGTTCCTGCGTTTCTCGCGGCGTTCATGCTGTTCATGGATTTGCTCCACGTGATCGGCCTTTTCCTCGATGGCGGCTTCCAGCCATAAACGGCCCTTCTCTGCCGTCGCGTGACTCCCCGCCCCATATGCCCCGGTCTTTGTATCGTCATCCCAGGGCGGATTGGCCACGAGCGCACCGCCCTCGAGCCAATCCATGTAGTAATCAGGCGTGGACACAAAATCTGTTTCATCCACTACGCGTTCCATCTGGCATAAATCCGGGCGCAGATGCAGCAGGTAGGAGGTCTCCAGCTCGCCGGCGTGTCCCATGCCGCCGATCTTCGACGTGCGATACTTGGGAATCACTTCTGAGCCGATTCGACCTGAGGTATGCAGCCAGGCCGTGGCGCAAAAGATCCTGCGATGACGTTCCCCGGCATACTTCACGATATTCACCAGGAACGAACAATTACCGCCATGGCCGCTGATGAGATAGAAGCGATCAAAACCACGCGCGACCAACAGATCAATGACAGACACCCAAAAATCTTCGAATGCCCGTCCTCCGGTATTCATGGTGGCGGCAAAAGATGAACGATGTGTGCTGACGCCATACGGCATGACCGGCATGGTCCAGCAGCGTGCAGGCAGTTTGGAGACCGTCCCTTTGGCAATGGCATCGATAATGATGGTGTCTACCGAGAGGGGGAGGTGAAAGCCGTGTTGCTCTGTATGCCCAATAGGGATCAGGATCACTTTACCGCGCTCGGTATCTGGCGGCAGCCAGACCGGCTCCGAATTGTGTGTAGGAGATGGCAGCCGCAAAAAAGATGATGAAAACCTATCCATAAAAAATGTCTGGGGGTCAATGCCGGAGGGCGCAAGACAATAGACGCGCGAAAATCCATCGTCGCGTAAGCTATCTAACAGGTTGAAGACATATTGAGCGAAGATCGGGTCGGGGAGATCAAGTCCGCTGCCGCGCCAGCCGAAGGGGAAAGGTGGCAGGAGTCCGATACGGGGCGGATCACTTAATTGGCTGGCAAGCAGGTTCAAGTCGTAGCCTGAACCGAGGGGTAGAACCAACGGGACGTCGCGCGGTAACGCAGCCACCACGTCCCATGTCATCTGATCATATTGGAAGAATGTCGTGGTCATTGGACTCTCTCCTCTTATTTAAAATCTGCGTGTAGGCACTTGAGCCTGCGATTTCACCACTCCAACAAGATACCAACAAATCAGCAGCCGGAAGACAACGTACCCACCCTCCAAAGAACTTTCGATTCTGACCTGTGTTATATTGAGCAGCGATCATTTCTCGATCACAACTCCCATCTTACACCATACGGAGACCGACATGCTATCCAAGTACTCCCGCTGGCTGATGTATCTCAATGCAATTCTCTACGCGATCCTTGGAATTCTGCTCTTTATCTTTCCCGAACAGTTGGCGCCGGTCTTTGCGTGGAAGGTGACCGCCTTCATGACCATGACGATAGGGGGCTGGTGCCTGGGCAATGCCTGGCTGGCATGGTGGACAGCGCGCGTGTGGAAGTGGAACCGCATCTTCAGCGCGGCGCTGTACTTGTGGCTGTTTGGTGTTGGCGAATTGCTGGTCCTGTGGGATTTCCGCGATAGGCTCAAGCTTGAACATCCGATCGCGTGGCTCTACCTGGTCACGCTGATCGTGACCAGCCTGAGCGCAATCCTGGGGATATTTGAGTTACTTCGGGCCCGTCTCTCTAACACCTCTTCAAGCCCATCCCTGAGTCCCTGGCAGCGGTTGGTTGTCATTGCCTTCATCATCTTCGTGGGTTTCCTGGGTTTCTACGGTCTGATGGCAGAGATTGGAGATGTCGGTACCAATGCCGGCATCTTTCCTGAGATCATGAGCCTGTTCACGCTGCGAAGCTTCGGCATTTTCTATTTTTGCATCGCTCTGGCAGTTCTCCCCTATTTGTGGAACCCCAACCTCGAGGCGCTCTACCATCACTCGATTGCCTCGTATGGCTTGATTGTGTTCATTACCCTGGCCGCGCTGGTCTACATCCGCCTGTTTGATTTTGCCGTCAGGCCCGGCGGACTGCTTTATTTCGCCGCCTATCTCGGCGTGGGTATTCCGCTGTTGTTTGTCTTCCGCAAATATGGTTTGAGCCATTGATGGATATCACCAGCCTGCAAAACCCGCGCGTCAAACACATCGTCAAATTACGGGACGATAAAAAGACTCGCAGAGAAGATGATTTGATGCTGGTAGAGGGTTACGACGAAATCCAACTCGCGCTCTCCGCGGGACACAAACCCCAAACGCTGCTCTCTTCGCCGGAACTTATTTCGCGCCAGATCAGCGGAGTCCTCGCCGAGACTCTGACTGTTTCACGCGCCGTCTTCGAGAAGATGTCCTACCGTGAAAACCCGGATGGCTGGCTGGCGGTCTTTCCCATCCCATACCTCTCATTGGAAGATCTGACGCTACGCGATACTCCACTGGTGATCGTTGCGGAATCAATTGAAAAGCCTGGCAATCTTGGAGCGATCCTGCGCACGGCGGATGCCGCACAGGTGGACGCCGTTTTGCTCTGCGACCCGCGCGTGGACCTTTGGAATCCCAACGTGGTTCGTGCCAGCCGCGGCGCGGTCTTCAGCGTACCCGTTGTTCAGGGAGATAACGCATCCGCCCTGGAATGGCTGAAGAGCAGAAAGATGCGGATTCTTGCTGCCACGCCATCCGCGGAGATGTTATATACTGATGTGGATTTGCGCGAACCCATTGCTATCGCGGTCGGCACAGAGGATGATGGGCTGACAGATTTTTGGTTGTCGAATGCGGATGTAAAGGTCGGAATCCCGATGATGGGGAAGGCTAATTCCTTGAATGTGTCTGTCTCCACCGCGTTGATCGTGTATGAAGCCGTGAGACAGCGAAGTGCATAATGAGAGTGAATTCGGGCTAATGAATCAGGAGGCAGAAAAACGCTGTTTTTCGCTGATAAAGAAAAATCTTCGGTTTCTGCGCGCTTCGCGGTCAGCGTCCAAAGTGGCGAGTTAACCGTTATCCCGAACCGGCGTTAACTACCAAATACAAGAACAGATATCACATATCATGACACTCACAGCTCACGGGTATCAGGACGACAATCTCAACTTGCTGATTCGTTATCTTAAACCGCAATGGCCAAAGGCACTGTTACTTTCGCTGTTGCTCTTCATTTCGATTGGACTGCAACTGGCGGCTCCCATCGTCCTGGGAAATTTTGTGGATGGAGTAATGGCAGCCCGAGGGATCCAGGCGCTATCCCGAATGGCATTGCTTTTCCTCGGTATTGCTTTGATTCAGCAGGTCTTCGTCGTCTCTGCCACGTATCTAAGTGAGGATATTGGATGGGTTACCACCAATCAGCTAAGGCAGGACCTTGCATATCACTGTCTGCGCCTGGACATGCCGTTCTTTCATCAACACACGCCCGGTGAATTGATAGAGCGGATCGATGGGGATGTCGATAAGCTGGCAAATTTCTTTTCAAGGTTTACCATTCAAATCTTGGGTAACGCCCTGCTGATGGCCGGGATTCTGGTGGTCTTGAGTTTCCAAAATTTTTGGATAGGAGTAAGCCTGGCTGTCTTTGTGGTCCTCACACTGCTGGTTTTGCATGCGATTCGCAACCTGGCTGTACCATCCTGGGAATTGGCCCGGCAGGCATCCGCCAGTCTGCTGGGCTTCTTAGAAGAGCGTGTTTCTGGCGCGGAAGACATTCGCGCTCTGGGGGCGAAAGAGTATATTCTCTACAGCCTCCATCCGTTCTTTCACCAGTTGTTAAGGAGGAGTCAAAAAGCCAATGTGATGAGTGCAGCAACGGTCGGTGTCACCTTGGTGGCATTTACCCTGGGAAATGTGCTGGGGTTGTTCTTAGGGGCATACTTTTTCTTTCGAGGGATGGTCACTGTGGGGACAATTTACATGATCTATTACTTCACTGAATTGATTCGGACGCCCTTACGAGATATCAGCAACGAGATTCAGGATTTGCAGCAAGCGGGTGGCAGTATTCGCCGTATCCAGGAGTTATTACGAATGCGTAGTTCTATCCAGGAGGGGGTACAGCATCCATTGCCGCCTGGGCCTCTTTCCATATCCTTTCAGGACGTCACTTTTGCTTACCAGGGTGAGACCAATGTTTTGGAGCGCATCTCCTTTGAGATAGGGGCAGGCAAAGTTTTGGGATTATTGGGTCGAACGGGGAGCGGAAAATCGACCATCGCAAGACTATTGTTGAAGATGTATGATCCCTACTCTGGTGCGATCTGGTTCAACGGCATGGATTTGCGTTCCACTTCTTTGGCAGAAACACGCCGGGCCGTTGGCCTGGTCACTCAGGACGTGCAAATCCTGCAGGGGATCAGCGTTCGTGACAATCTGACTTTCTTCGATCGAAGCATCTCAGATGACCAGATCGTGGAAGTGTTCGAACATCTTGGCCTGGATCAGTGGTATCAATCTCTGCCTCACGGCCTGGATACGGTGATGGAATCTGGGGAGAAAGGAATTTCAGCAGGTCAGGCACAGGTACTGGCGTTCGCACGCGTTTTCCTGAAAGACCCGGGCATTGTCATTTTAGATGAAGCTTCTTCTCGACTGGACCCGTTCACGGAACGGCTTATTATGGAGGCGACCGAGCGCTTGTTGGAGGACCGTACGGCTGTGATCATCGCCCATCGCCTGGAAACTGTTGACCGGGTGGATCAAATCCTTATCCTTGAAAACGGAAAGATCCTGGAACAAGGGGCGAATCGCGACCTCAGGCAGGATCCTGCCTCTCACTTCTCTCGCCTTTTACAAACCGGGCTGGGAGATATCCTGTCATGACCATCGGGCGAATCCTCTGGCGTCTCATTTGCTATGAACCCCGGCGGTGGTTTCTGCTGGTGCTGTTCTGGGTGGCGTCCCATTTGATGATCATCGTGGCGGGAATGATCCTGAGGAACTTCTTTGATAGCCTGACCGTAGGATCGCAGGCCGACAGCAAAACAACCCTGATGTGGGCCGCCCTCCTGCTGTTTCCCGCAATTGCACGCGAAGTCCTGCGGTTGTTTACGTTTGCCCAGGAAGAGGTTGTGATGTGTACGGCGGACGCGCTGATCACCACCAATGCGTTGGAACATATCTTTGATTCCGCCGATGTTCACAGGCAGTCCATTTCCTCAGGCGACGTGATTGGCCGCTTCCGCGATGATGTAACTGAGATCACCCGCTTTATCATTTGGACACCGGTGAACTTCGGTATGGCGGCTCTGGGAATTATTGCATTCCTGATCATGATCCAGATTCATATGACGATTGCCTTGCTGGTGATCGCTCCTCTGTTCCTCGTGATCATTGTCGCGCGAATGCTCAGTGACCACATTGCGAAGTACCGCGAAGCGAGTCGCAAGGCGGCCAGTACCTCCATCGGGTTTCTTGGGGAAATTCTGAAAGCGGTGCAGGCGGTTCAACTGGGGAGAGCCGAAGAACGCGTGGTCCAGCATTTTCAACGCCTGAATGAAGTGCGTCGAAAAGCCTCACTCAAGGATCGCTTATTTTCTGTCTCTCTGAATTCCGTCTTCCAAAATGCCACGAATATCGGAACCGGGATCACTCTGTTCGTTGCGGCCCGCTCGATGCAAACCGGCGCGTTCTCCATTGGAGACCTTTCGCTGTTTATCTATTATCTTCCTTGGGTGACCAATTTGACTGGCATGTTTGGCATGTGGCTGGCGCGGTACCAACAGTTAAGTATTTCCCTCCATCGCATCATGGCGCTGTTGGGCGACGTCTCACCTTATGACCTGGCCGTTCATCAGCCGCTTTATTTTGGCAGGCCCGTGCCAACCCTTGCGCCAGTCGAGAAAACTGAGCAACACACCTTACGAATCATAGAAGCCGTGGGCCTTTCATATCATTATCCCGATTCGAAATCGGGTATTGAGGATATCCATCTCACCTTGCCCCGCGGGTCTCTAACGGTGATCACGGGCCAGGTCGCCTCAGGGAAGTCGACCCTTTTACGTGTTCTGCTGGGACTATTGCCGAAAGACAAAGGTGAAGTACGCTGGAATGGAGCGTTGGTGGAGGAGGCCCGCTCCTTCTTCATTCCACCCCGCTGTGCTTTTACGGCGCAGACACCCACGCTGTTCAGTGACTCGATCAAGAACAACATCCTTTTGGGAATTCCAGAGGGTAAAGTGGATATTGAAAGGGCATTATGGTTGGCGGCATTCGAAATCGATTATTCAGATTTTCCGCAGGGTATAGACACCATCATCGGTCCCAGAGGGGTGCGACTTTCGGGGGGCCAGCTGCAGCGTACCGCCGCGGCACGGATGTTCGTACGCGATCCCGAGCTGCTGGTGTTCGACGACCTTTCCAGCTCCCTGGACGTGCAAACCGAGCATTGGATGTGGAAAAGGTTGTTACAGAATCGAGACAGAACCTATCTGGTGGTGTCCCATCGCAGACCTATCCTGAAGCTGGCTGATCAGATCATCGTGCTGAAGGATGGTCATATCCAAGGGCAAGGCAAGCTGGATCATTTACTGGAGAACTGCCACGAAATGAGGCAATTATGGGAAAGATCCCTGGTTGGCAGCCCCGGAGATAGAGGTTGATGCAGAATCACTTCCAGCTTTGGCATAGATCGTGGGCAGACATGGATCGAAATCTCCCATGGAGACTATGCTAGAATGAGAGCGGAATTATCAAATTTATAATCATCCAGAAATATTTTAGGCCCAGGTAAAATTCGATGTACTGTCCCAATTGCCAGACGTCCAATCCGGACCAGGCAAAGTTCTGCATGAACTGCGGGAGCCGGTTGGTTTCAACGGATTCCGCCAACATGGGGGAAGCAAAGAGCACAGACTTCAATCTAAATCGTTATCTGCCACAGGAATTGCTGACCAAATTCGAAGCGGCGCGCTCGCGTCACTCGATGGTGGGAGAGCGGCGCGTCATCACCATGCTGTTTTGCGATGTGAAAGGCTCCACCGCCGCGGCCGAGAAAGTGGATCCCGAGATCTGGACCGATATCATCAATGGCGTATTCGAATATATGATCCGCCCGATCTATAAATATGAAGGGTTGGTTCCGCGCCTGATGGGCGATGCCATCCTGGCGTTCTTTGGCGCACCGATCACGCATGAGGATGACCCTCAGCGGGCGGTGCTGGCGGGACTTGAAATTCAGCAGGGCATCAAAACGTACGTAGAGGAAATTCGGCGCAAGTACGGGCTGGAGTTCGGCCTGCGCGTGGGTATTAACACAGGTTTGGTGGTGGTTGGCGAGATTGGCTCGGATTTGCGCATGGAATATACCGCCATCGGCGACGCGATCAACCTGGCGGCACGCATGGAACAGACGGCCGCCGTTGGGACGATCCAGATCTCGGAGGAGACTTACAAACTGGTCGCGCCATTCTTTGAGCTGGAAGTATTGGGCGAAGTGGAGGTGAAAGGGAAGACCGCGCCGGTCAAAACCTACCGGGTGCTGGGTGTAAAATCCACGCCTGGTCGTTTACGCGGGCTGGAAGGCTTGTCATCACCGTTGGTCGGACGCGAAGCGCAACTGGCTTTACTGAAAGCCAGGCTGGAGGATTTGGGAAATGGAAGGGGTTCCGCTGTCGCCGTGATTGGCGAAGCGGGGCTGGGAAAATCCACGTTGATCGCAGCAATGAAGAAGGAGCAGGAGAGCCAAGGCTCCACCTGGCTAAGAGGCGACGCGTTGTCCTACGCGCGTTCGATCAGTTATTTCGCGTGGCGGCAGGTCATTCGTCAATCCATCGAGGCCCACGAAGATGATTCTCCTGCCCAGGTGCGGGCGAAGCTGACCTACGTGTGTGACTGCTGTACACTGCCCGGTGGGGATATCCCATTTCTGGAAGCTATGCTCGCGGTGGAAAGCGAGCAGAGTTTGGAGATGCTGGCGGGAGTACAGGGGGAAGCGCTTGTTCAGCGAATGGTGGAGGCCGTAGGCGGATACTTGTGCGGACTGGCAACTGATCGATCACTCGTCCTGGTGTTGGATGATCTGCATTGGGCGGACGAAGCTTCATTGAACTTATTGGCGAGCCTGGCAACTCTGACGCAATCGCAACCCATCCTGTTCATTTGTTCATTGCGCCCCGACAAGACTGTGCCAGGCTGGGATACAATCCATCAGATCGAAAAGGCGCAGGGAGCGCAGTATTACCGCATCCTGCTCGAGCCACTGCAGAGCGATCAGACGGACGCACTGCTGGCAAACCTGTTGGGCATGAAGGACTTTCCGCGGAATATCCGGGATACGATCGTTGAGAAAGCAGAGGGCAATCCGTTTTTCATCGAGGAGATCATCCGTGTGTTGATCGAGACCGGGCAAATCGTACACCAGAACAGTCACTGGCAGGCAGTGACCGCCGATGCAAAAATTTCCCTGCCCAATACCCTACGCGGCGTGCTGAACGCCCGCATCGACCGTCTGCCTGAGACAACCAGGCACGTCCTCCAGAACGCGGCCGTGGTGGGGCGTTCGTTTGACCTGCGCGTCTTGAGGCGCCTCACCAGCTTGAACGGCGGGCTGGCTCCACACATCCAGTATCTGAACGAAGTGAGTCTGATCGAACCGTTCCGGGAGGAATACGCCTTCCGCCATATACTGATCCAGGAGGCAGCGTACGATTCGATCCTGCTCAAGAACCGCGCCGCGCTTCACCGGCAGATTGGGGAAACCTTGGAAGAGCTCCACGCCGATCGCCTGGAGGAGTTCGCGCCGTTGCTGGCCCATCACTTTTACCATGGACAGGATGAGCGCTCCTTGAATTATGATACGATTGCTGGAGAGAAAGCTGCGCGCTTGTATGCCAACACTGAAGCCGCCGCTCATTTCAGCCGCGCGCTCGAAGTTGCCAGGCGGACCGATGCTGATTTGAAACAGATCGCCCACCTGCATACCCAATTGGGTGTGGTGCTCGAACTGAGTGGAAAACATCAACAGGCCCTTACGAACTACGATGCCATGCTGGCTCTGGGCGTCGAGCGTCAGGACCACTCTTTGAAATTGTCTGCTCTGCTGGCAAAAGCTACAGTGTATTCCACATTTAATGAGGCGCATAATCCTGAACTGAGCGAACAGATGCTGCTTGAGGCGCTGGATGTTTCGCGCGAAATCGGCGACCGTGCCACACAGGCAAAACTGAACTGGAATTTGATGCTGACATATCTATTTTCCAAACGGCTGGACCAATCGCTCCAACATGGTCAGGTCGCCCTGGCTCTGGCGCGCGGGTCGGATGACCGTGAGCAACTGGCCTTCGTACTGAACGATTTGTGCCGGCTCTATACCTGTCGTGGGGAATTCGAAAAGGCGCATGTTTCCATTCGCGAGGCGCGTGAACTCTGGCGGTCCCTGGACAATCAAGTGATGCTGGCCGATAGCCTGGGCTCGGAGTCGGAAGCCTACTTCAATGCCGGGGAATATGATCAGGCGCTGGAGTGCAACCAACAGGCACTACAGATCTGCGAGCAGATCAATAACTTATGGGGGCAATCCTATAACCTGATGTTGATGTCGTTTTCCCTCTTTGAAAACGGACAAGTAGGGCGCGGCATCCAGATGGCGGCGCGCAGCAATCAATTGGCGGACGAGGCCGGGTTGCTCGCCAGCAGTATCAGCATGCGCTCGGAACTCGCCTGGATTTATGCGTACTGTGGCGCACTGGAAAAAGGGCTGCCACTGCTACAGCATGCCTTGCAGGTGGCGGAGGCCAAACAGCCAAGCTGGCGGTCATTTCCCCGCGCGGCAGAGGTGAGAATGGATTTGCTCGTGGACGATATTGAGTCTGCCAGGCAGGCGGCGGGGAACGAACTGCTTCAGCCTACTTCCATTCCGTACGCGCGCTACACGATCTTTGTCTGCCTGGCGAACATCGAGCTCGCAGTGGCAGAAAAGGAATTTGAAACAGCGCTTTCCCTGGCGAACGAATTATTGGAGGAGGTGATGCCGCTGACACGGGTAGACGTTCCGGTGGTCTTGCGTTGTAAGGGAAACGCATTATTTGGGTTGGGACGCTTCGACGAAGCGCTTCAGGTCCTGACCCAGGCCTGCTCGTTGGCGCGGGAAACGGATTCCAGGCTTCACCTTTGGGTGATGCTTGCTGATCTAGCCGCGCTGCAGACCAGGCTTGGATATCCAGAGGAAGCGGAATCAAATCTCGACGAAGCGCGCGGGATCGCAGGACAGATCGCCGAATCATTGCACGAGATTGGACTCCACGATTCGTTTTTGATTCAGCCTCGGGTGAGGGCATTGTAGAGCTGAGCTGCCATAGCTTATGGAGTCCTTCACCAAGGCTTGTGCAACTTGTGCAAAAGCGTTGTCGTGGCTTGCTCAAACAATATGGAAGGGAAATAATCATGTCCCTCGAAGAAAACAAGCAGATAGTCCGCCGCTACCAGGAAATCTACAACAGCAACGATTTTGACCGTCTCACCGAAGTCGTTTCAAAAGATTTGCTCACGCCGAAGATTATGCCTGGGATCCCACAGGGCCTGGAAGGCGCGAAAGTCGCGCATCAAATCATGTTGGCTGGCTTTCCGGATTATCAGACAGTCATTGAGGATCTGCTCGCTGAGGGAGATAAAGTGGCGGCGCGTATTGTCATGTCTGGCACACACAGAGGCAGTTTCATGGGCATTCCGCCAACAGGCAAGTTTGTTTCATTTACCGGGATGTATATTGCCCGTCTCGAAAATGGGAAGATCGTTGAACACTGGGGCGAAGAAGATGGTGTCAGCCTGCTGCAACAATTGGGAGTTTTATCGATGTGATATTCACCTACTGAATAGAGTTGTCCGGATGAAGAAGCTACGGGAGACTCCTCAAAGTGGAGTCTCCCGTAATTGTTAGTAATGGTGTAGCGACAAGAAGCTTTATCTTACGGCTACCAGGTCGTTGACGTGTTTTACGCCATGTGCATACCGAGCGGCATTATAAGCAGCTTGTTTGCTCGACCAAGTAGGTACGGAACCGGTGAGGGTGACAGTTCCCTTATCCACGGTCACATTGATGTCATCCACGTCCACACTGATATTTCGGTCAAGGGCATTGACAATATTTTCGGCCAGTTTCTCATCCACGATGGTTTGGGTGGGAACCACCGCAATCTTGTTCGTCACGCCAACGACCCCTCTGCCGAAAGTCAGGTCTTCCGCTCTGACCTTTTTCCAGAATGCGTCAACTGTGCCTTCCAAGGTCACCCACCCCGCATCCACACTGACATCAATGTTATGGGGACCAAGAAAGTAATCCCATGTCAGGGCATGACTAATGTTCGATTTGACCTCACTGTCGGTGGGAACTTTGGCCCGATAGTCTACCTTGAGTTGGTTATCAATATCACGTACACCTGTAATGAGCCTGGCGTCCTCCGACGAAGCCACTTTCTCTGCGTAAGACGGTACCGTGCCCGATAACGTCACGATCCCATCATCGACCGTTACCGACACCTTGGATGCATCTACTCGAGAATCCCAGTAGAGGGAGTCGACCACATCCTTCGCAATGTTTTCATCGGTTTTAATTCTTACTGTCATCAGGTTACTCCTTTCACCGACAGTAGGA
>DASTOH010000009.1:0-14992 GCA_035720235.1 Anaerolineales bacterium
TCTAAACGCTAAACCACAGTTGGATCAATATCTTATCGGGCATTCGGGTAATGTGAGCAGCGTCGCCTTCAGCCCGGATGGTCAGGTCCTGGCCTCGGGAAGTGGTGATGGAAATATCATTCTATGGGATGTCGAGACTCGGCAGCCGATTGGCCAGCCCTTGCAAGGACATCATTTATTTGTTGTGAGTGTGGCCTTCAATCCGAATGGCAAGACCCTCGCTTCGGTCAACAGCAATTTTTTCATCGTGCTTTGGGATGTGGAAACAGGTCAGCTTCTCAGGGAGGTTCAAGTGGGCGACCAGGCGGTGTACAGCATAGCCTTCAGCCCGGATGGAAAGATCCTCGCTTCAGGAGGCTACAGGGCGATCACGTTATGGGATGCAGCAACGCTTCAGCCAATTGGTCAGCCATTACAAGGAACCAGCACGACCTATAGCCTGGCTTTCAGCCCCAACGGCAAACTCCTCGCTTCAGCGGATACGGAGTTTGTCACTTTCTGGGACGTGGAAACTCAACAGGTAGTCGGTCAACCTCTCCTGGGGCATCATGGTTATATAACCAGTGTAGCTTTCAGCCCGGATGGCAAAACCCTTGCTTCCGGGAGTCTGGATACCTCGATCATCCTATGGAATACGGAAACACATCAGTCGATTGGCCGGTTCTTGCAAGGCAATGGTAGCTCTGTACAAAGCGTGGCTTTCAGTCCGGATGGTCAAACGCTCGCCTCAGGAGGATCCGATGGTGCCATCCTGCTATGGAACATGTCAACGTTTCAACTAGTTGGTCGCCCATTGCGGGGACACAGCAACTTTGTGCGAAGTGTAGCCTTTAGCCCGGATGGTAAGATCCTCGCCTCGGGCGGCGATGATCATGCAATCATCCTATGGGATATTTCGATTCCTTTCGATGCACGCATCGGAACCTATCAACCCATCAGCCAACCTCTGCAAGGACATCATGATATCGTGTACAGCATAGCCATGAGCCCCGATGGCAAGATCCTTGCCTCGGGCAGTATTGATCGCACCATCATTCTATGGGATGTGGAAACGCATCAGGCTATTGGCCAGCCTTTGCAGACGTCCGATAATTTAAGCCTGGCCTTCAGTCCTGATGGCAAGATACTCGCTTCCTCAGGGGGAGTGGGCAACTCCATTACGCTGTGGGATGTGGAGACTCACCAGTCCATTGCCCAGTTAACTCCTCAGAGCCTGGATAACAATACGGATATTGTAAACAGTGTAGTATTCAGTCCGGATGGAAAAATCCTCGCCTCAAGCAGTGCTGGAATCATTACGCTGTGGGATGTGGCAACCCGCCAACCGATCGGTCAGCTCCAGGGCCATACTATGGCTGTCAGTAGTTTAGCCTTCAGCTCGGAGCCCGATGGGAAAACACTCGCTTCAGGGAGCGTAGATCACACAATCATCCTGTGGGATGTCGCAACCCGGCAGTCGGTGGGCCATATCGAAGAACGTGGTCCTGTGGATCGGGTAGTCTTCAGCCCGGATGGTAAGATCCTCGCTGCGCCGCGTGTGGGCAACCTGATTGTTCTATGGGATGTGGGGACACTGCAGCCTATCGGACAGCCACTCGAAGGACATAACCGCGAAGTCATCAGTCTGGCATTCAGCCCGGACGGCAAGCTCCTCGCTTCCGGGGATGGTGATGGAACTTTGATTCTATGGGATGTGGAGACACACCAGCCCCTCGGTCAACCACTGCAAGGACATCGGGGTTTTGTGAGTAGTCTGGCCTTTAGCCCAGATGGCAAAATCCTTGCTTCAGGGAGTGGAGATAATACCATTATCCTGTGGGGTGTAGATCCACACTCATGGATTGAGATAACCTGCAAACTCATTGGGCGCAACTTTACCCGCGCAGAATGGAGACAATACTTTCCCAATGAAGAATATCGTGTCACCTGCCCGCAGTGGCCGCCACAGCCGGAGGCCGAAGCAACAGTGACACCATAAGGTATTTACTCAAGCCGCCGTCCTTTGCGGATGCCGCGAAGCGGCAGTCCCGATAGGCACAGTGGTGCCCCCTTTCGAGGATGCTCACCTGCACTGCACCGCATGGGCTTTCAGCCCAATCCTGACGGACGGTGTCAGGAAACGCACGATTTGTCCCAAAGGACAAATCGGGTGCAAGTGTCGCGAAGGACGCGGCCGGGAGCGATCTTATTTAAAGTAGTTTTCGATAGCCACTTAGCATAAATAAGAACGTTCAATACGCTGGCGAATGGCAAATCTGATTTCGAAATTTTTTTGGAGAGGTAAGGTTGACGGATCGTAACACCTTCGCTGGTCGACAAGTTACGGTCCCGCAAGTCTGATTTCAATCCTGGAAGGACAGTTCCCCGGAAGGGTTTTGTTCTGTCCGCCAGTATGCTACACTGGCTTCCATACATCCTGCAGAGGGAGCCAGCGCGGATTGTATGCCGCGCCAACCCGACACGATCAGAACAATCAAAGAGAACAATATGTCGTCACAGGATCACCTTGATTTTGACTCGTTATGGGATTACTCCGACCCGCATCAAACTGAAATCAGGTTCCGCGCGATCCTCCTGCAAGTGCCGGAGGACAACCTGGCGTATCTGGAGCTACTGACTCAAATCGCCCGTGCCCAGGGACTCCAACATAAATTCGACCGGGCCCACCAGACCCTGGACCAGGTGGAACGGCGGCTTGGAAAATACGCCTCGCGCGCCAAGGTGCGGTACCTGCTGGAGCGCGGCCGCGCGCTGAACTCATCGGGTAATCAAGATGCAGCCCGGCCTTTATTTGAGCAGGCCCTGGACATGGCAAAGGATCTCTCGGAGGATTTTTACGCGGTAGATGCGCTCCACATGCTGGCGATCGTCGCGCCGCCCGACTCCTCCCTGGATTTGAACCTGCGCGCCATCCAAATGGCCGAATCTTCGACCCAGGCCAAAGCCCGCAGCTGGCTGGCCTCGCTCTACAACAACACGGGTTGGTCGTATCACGAGAGGGGCGAATATGAATCAGCCCTGGAGATGTTCGAGAAAGCCGAAGCCGCTCGCAGGGCGCAGGGACGCGTGAACGAGATCCGCATCGCTCAATGGTGTGTGGCCCGGGCGCTGCGATCCTTGAATCGCGTCGAGGAAGCTTTATCCAAACAACGGGCATTACACGCTGAATTTGAGGAGGAAGGCGAAGATGATGGCTTTGTGTATGAGGAGATCGCGGAATGTCTACTGGCATTGAATCGTGGCCAAGAGGCGCGTCCGTATTTTGCCATGGCACACAAACTTCTTTCGCAAGACTCCTGGCTGGCAGAAAAAGAACCCGAACGCCTGGCGCGCTTGAAAGAACTCAGTCAGCCTTAACTTACCCGCCCTCCAGTTTGGAGGGCGTTTTTATTGACAATAATGATCTGCAAACTATATAATCGGCTATTGCAACAAACGGCATGGGCACAAGGAGGTGTCGAATGTCTGGTGACGAGCAAGCCGTTTTCATTTCATATGCCTGGGGCGGCGAACGGGAAGAGATTGTCAACCAAATCGATCAAACACTTCAGCAACGGGGTGTCAAAATCATTCGCGACAAACGCGACCTGGGCTATAAAGGCTCCATCAAGGAATTCATGGAGCGTATTGGTCAGGGGGACTGTGTTATCGTGGTGGTCAGCGACAAATATTTGCGTTCTCCAAACTGCATGTTCGAACTGGTCGAAATAGCCCAGAACAAACAATTTCATGATCGCATTTTCCCGGTCGTTCTTGCTGATGCAGACATTTACAGGCCTGTCAAACAAATCCAATATATAAGACACTGGGAAAACGAGATTAAAGAACTCAAAGAGACCCTGGCAACTGTTGATCCAACCCATCTGGAAGGCATTTACGAGCAGCTAAACCTGTACGATCGAATACGAGACAATATTTCGCGTCTTACGGCCATCCTCAGTGATATGAATACGCTGACCCCTGAAATGCATCAGGAATCGGATTTTAGCTATTTATATGATGCCATTGAAAGAAGATTGAAGGATACTCCGGCGAAAACCTCTGCCGAAACCGGTCAAGATGCAAAAGCTGCAAAGGAAACGTCTGCTCCTGGAAGGGGTGGTGTAACTGCTAACAACGGAAGCACAGCGATTGGCAATATTCAGGTTGGTGGCAATGTCACCGGGAATATCGTGATCGGCAATCATAATCAAGTAAACAACAAGAAGTAAATATTTACCTCAGGGTTGGCAGAACATCATATGAACGTGGAGAACGAAAAAGAATCTAAAGTACATGCCGAGGATAACAGCATTGCTATCGGTGGAATTAGCGTTGGCGGCAATGTTGCTGGAAATATCACAATCGGGCATGCGATTGGCTATGATTCCGCGCAAGTCTCCGCGCTGATGAAACAGATCTCTTCCACGTTCCAGCCTAAACCATTTGATGGACGCTGTCCGTATAAGGGACTCGAGGTCTTCGAAGAAAAAGATGCTGAGCTGTTCTTCGGGCGCGAGAAGTTAGTGGAGGATCTCGTCAGCCGGGTAAAAGATTCTCGGACGGTATTCGTCACGGGTCCATCGGGAAGCGGAAAGTCATCACTCGTGCGCGCGGGGCTGATCCACGCTCTGAGGCAGGGAGCACTGAAAGACGCCAACGTGCACGGCGAAGACTGGCTGTATGGAACCATGAAGCCGGGACGCGATCCCATTGAGGCGCTGGCAAATGCCTTCTCACGCTTGAAATCACCAGAATTGGGGAATTATCTCCGCCAGCATGTGAATGAAGTGAAAGCACTGAACGAGTGTGCTGAATCTGCTTTAACTGACAGCAAAGACCAGCGCCTGGTATTGCTCATCGATCAGTTCGAAGAAGTCTTCACCCAACCTGACCGCGATGAGTCACGAAAAATGTTTCTGGATTTACTGACTCATGCAGCGACAGTTGAAAACGGACGCGTCATTATCCTGTTCGCCATGCGTTCAGACTTCATCCCAATCTGTGCAACGTACCCGCAGCTTAATTCTTTGCTGAATCAGCAGTTCATCCAGATTGGCTCGATGCAACCAGATGAACTAGTGAGCGCCATCGCCCAACCTGCCCTGCGCGTGGGCCTGCGCATTGACCCCGACCTGGTCTCCCAAATCATTGACGATATGCAAGGCGAACCCGGCGCATTACCCTTGATGCAATTCGCACTGCAAGACTTATTCAATTCTCAACAAATGAAGGATGGCGTCATTGCCTTGACCCGAAAAGACTATCTTCAACGCGGCGGGATTCAAAAGTCTCTGGAACGGCACGCAGATCAGGCATTCGCGGATCTCAATGAACATGAGCAAGAACTTGCTCGCACAATCTTCAGTGGACTGATTGAAATCGGACGCGGCACGGTGGATACACGTCGCACTGCCCTGTCCAATGAATTAATCCCCGCAGGAACCGATACGAGGGACGTGAGTACCGTTGTACAAAAACTGGCCAACGCACGGTTGCTCACCACCGACAAAGTAACAGTCACGATATCGCACGAAAAATTAATTGACGCCTGGCCCTGGCTGAAAAAACTGGTCAATGAAAACCGCGATGTGATTGCTTTGCAAAACGAAATTGCAGAGGATGCGAAGGAATGGGAAGAGCATGGTCGTGATGCAAGTTATCTCTACACCGGAGCAAGGCTGGCGAATGCGCGCGAGAAATTAGAAGTTAAGAAACTGGTGCTTGGCGGCTCGGCACAGAACTTCGTGGATGCCGGAATCCAAATGGAGGAAAACAAGCACCGGGAGGAGGAGAAACGGCGTCAAAAAGAACTTGATAATGTGCGTAAGTTGGCTGAAACGGCGCAAGCGCAGACGCGAATGGAAAGACGACTTCGCATGGTAACTCTGGGAATGTTACTTGTATCGATTAGCCTAATCATTGCTCTAGGCGTGATGTACTACCCTATGATCCGACGTGAATCTTTGCGCCAGAATGCTATGAAGAGCGAGATGGTTGCTATTCCTGAAGATGATTATCTTCTTGGCGATCCGCAAAGAACCAATGAAAACCCTGACGAATTCCTTGAACACCAGGAATACCACATTTCTGCCTTTTCCATTGACAAATATCCAATCACAAATAGACGCTACGGGTACTGCATGCAAGCAGGCGTTTGCTCCAAACCAAATGCGCTTCAGATGGATTATGCAGCGATAGAAAATGCTGACAAGCCTGCTGTCAATGTCACCGCAATGCAAGCCGCCGAATACTGCAGTTGGGTAGGCATGCGACTACCAAATGAAAAGGAGTGGGAGGTGGCCGCGCGGAAAAACCTGATTGAACTGCCTGTAACTGGCCAGGCTGCCGGTTTAGACTTTTTCTTCGAGTGGACACGATCACCCTATATTCAAACAGAGCTGGAATGGATGGATATCTTGACAGACCCACCCGAATGGCTCGTACAGAAAGGAGGTTCATTGGGCAAATCACTGGCACAAAACATGACATTTCGGCAGGGCACATCGTCCACATATACAAATGAATCCACAGGATTTCGATGTGCAACGAACAGTTCGACCGAATAAGAATGGAGAAATGAAATGCCACTAGAACCAATAAGTCTGCCAGCTGTGATAAATGGGACTGTGACAAGCACCGTTGAAAGGCCCTTCAATCAAGCCCAAGACGTAACGTGCAAATTGAAGTCAGGATCATTGACCGTAAAGATCGATCCTCAGGCTACCGAAATAAGAGGCGGTCTGTTGGTTACCGTAGAATCCTACCGCTTGGTTCCAGGATCATCCGAAAAGAGTTTCAGCGCCATTACAAAAATTACCATTACGGGCGATAGTCAATTTAACCAATTCGAACTCTTAACGCCATAAGAGAGTAAAAGGAGATTCTAATGCCTCAGATACGCAGAATAACCTTGGACGCGCATGAATACTCTTTCCGTTTCAGGGACAAAAAAGGAGGAACTCTTACGAAGTGTACGGTCATTAAAGGCGCAGGAACAGTTACATTCTATAAGATAGAGTCAGCCAATGACGAGGAAATGAGGTCGCAAGTTGGAGATTCACATTTCCTCGCTCGAAACCCTGGCAACGCATTTTACGTCGGATTGACCACGCTCGAGCCTAAAGGCACATGGGAGATCGTATTTAGCGGCATAGGTACTTTTGAGCTGGAACTTCCCAAACATTTGCTTTCACCTGAAAAGAAGGGAAAGAAGGATACTTTATCCCTCACTAAGAAACAGAGAAAATTGTTTTCGAAATACTATAAGGCAGTCTAGCTGTACAAATATTTCATTTCGCAAAGCGATCCCGTAGGTTTATTCCATCCATATCATTCTGTGCATCGTCTCATTCACCACTGTAGATTTGTATCATCTTGCCACTACGCACAGTGGGCCCGTCTAATTTGTAACCATAGAGACAATGATGACTGAAGAAGACCATAAGGATTCCAAAGTTCAGGCTGACGATAATAGCATCGCAATTGGCGGGATAAACATCGGCGGCAATGTCGGGAATATTCATATTGGGCATACAATCGGCTACACGGCTGACCAAGTCTCTGTGCTTCTCACCCAGATCAACTCCGATTTTCAAACCAAGCCGTTTGACGGACGCTGTCCCTATCAAGGACTTGATGTATTCGAGGAAGAAGATGCCGAGTTATTCTTCGGGCGCGAGAAGCTAGTGGAAGACCGAGTCTATGCCCTTGGTATTCCCACCGCGGGGCTACACCTGCCCTAGTCTCTTCGAAATGGTGCCAGGGAAGCCGCCTGCTCAGTACATGGAAGCCCTGCTGCAACCTCATGAGCGAGTCGGTTGAAACCGACTCTCATGAACTGAGGCAAGACTTTCGCGAAGCACCCTGTAAAGGGCAGTCCGCCGAAATAGAATGCGAAACAAATCACTCTTTCGGTATCCCGACCTGAATCATCCCATCGACCCCGCTGGGCTAAAGCCGCTTGCTCAGCACATGGAAGCCCATCGGGCTGAGGAGCGAGTCCGCTTAAAGCGGACTTTAACGAACTGAGGCAGGGACTGCGTAGCGTCCCGCCGAAACGCGCGCGAAACGCGTCATTCCTTCGGCACTCCCACCTGAATCATCCCATCCACCACTTTCACCAGGTAGGCAGGGATATCCACCACCGCGGGTATCTGTGCCACTTTACTAGTCCGCCTCATATTCATGAAGCCAGCAACTGGTGAACGTCTGCAAGGACCTGGGAAAACACAAACCACCAAGTGTAATGCAAGGACAGGAGAAGTCTTTGATGCAGTCCAGGCACTAGAAATGAGGATTTTTCGAACCTACCCGGTATTCTTTGAAAAAGAGATGCCAGCCACCAGTACACGCCGTTTGCCGAAAGTACAAGGAAAATCAATATAAGCGTTCCCATCAAGAACGAGAAAACCAAAAACCATCCTGCCGGAGGGTTTCTATATAGGGCGGAAATCGAAAACGTAAATGGAGCTACACTTAGAAGGAGCAAAAGCGCAATTACCGCGCTCGCATGAATCTTGCCAGATCGTGTATCCCGCCGGTTATCAGGGTCGGTCGGAAAAATCCCCGCAAATAATACGGCCAGTCCCGTCAGTATGAAAAGTACGGAAGGTAGATGATTTGAAAACAAGCCGCCGGACTGGCAGGAAAATAACACGAAACTCAACCCAAGAGGGACAAAACCCACCCACCGGACGAGCCATCCGTAAGGGGCTCTGGGCGTCCCCAGCTCACTGATCGACTGATGTGCATGCGAGTAACCCGGGGTTAAATAGCCAGCCAACAGAACGGCCATAGCGAACGAACATCCACCCATCCAAATCGCAGGAATAGAATCAAAACCCAAGGCGGGCCCCAGCTCTTTATTCCTTCGGAATCCCCACAAAGATCATTCCGTCTCTCACTTGAACCGGGTAGGCCGGGATATCCACCACCGCGGGCATGGACACGACCTTGCCCGTGCGGATATCGAACTCGGCTCCGTGGCGCGGGCAGGTGATGTTATAGCCTTCAATGTCTCCTTCGCCCACAGGTCCATCATCGTGCGAGCAGACATCGCCGATCGAGAAGAATTGGCCGGCGATGTTGAAGATCACCAGCGGCTTGCCTTCGATTTCGACAAACAAACGCTCCCCGTTCGGCAGCTCGTCGGCGGGGGCAATTTCTACAAACTCAACTTTGGATTCGTCAATGGTTGTGTAGTTGAACATGGGGGTAGGTATACAGGTAGACAGGTAAACACGTAGACATGTACACACGTGTTTACTTGTCTACGTGTCTCCTTGTTTACTCTACAAGCTCATCACTCGCTTCGCCGAGACCATACACTCCCGCCTTCAGGACCTTGAGCGAAAGCAACGCACATTTCAAGCGGACGGGCCCCAGGTCGATGCCGAGCATGTCCAGAATATCCTGCTTGCTCAGTTTCTTCACTTCCTCAAGCGGCTTGCCAATAATGGATTCGATCAGCAGATCGGCTGAGGCCTGCGAGATGGCACAGCCATGACCGTCGAAACGCGCGTCCTTGACAGTCCCATCTTCCGTGGTCTGAATCGTGATCTCGATGTGGTCGCCGCACAGTGGATTGTTATCCTCAAACTGGATATCGTGGGGATCGAGATGCCCGCGATAGGAAGGGTTCTTATAATGTTCGATGATTACTTCACGATAGAGGTCGTCCATACTTCTCCCATGTCATTGTGAGGGTGCAGCCCGAAGCAATCTCCTCATGTGCGAGGGGGTTGCTTCGGCGGAAGAATGCCGCCTCGCAACGACATTAACCAAATATTTCCTTCACCTTATAAATCCCATTCACCAGTAAATCCACTTCTTCTGTTGTACTGTACAAATAGAACGAAGCGCGGCTGCTGGCTGGGATTCCAAATTTCTCATGCAAAGGCTGTGCACAGTGATGTCCGGCACGGATGGCGATCCCATCCTTATCCAGGATTTGCGCCACATCGTGCGGATGCACGCCGTCAAGGGTAAATGCCGCCACCCCACCCTTGTGCTGCGCATCAGGACCGAAGAGTTTCACGCCAGGAATTTCTTCCAGGCGTTCCAGCGCGTATTCCGTGATCTCATGCTCATGCGCGGCGACGTTGTCCATGCCAACTGAAGTGAGATAATCCACCGCCGCGCCGAAGCCAACCGCTTCCGCGATGGCGGGAGTGCCCGCCTCGAATTTGTGTGGCAAGGTGTTGGCGCGGAAGGAGCGCAGGTGCACAACTTTGATCATGTCGCCGCCACCCATGAACGGAGGCATCTTCTCAAGCAGGTCCGCTTTGCCATACAACGCGCCGATACCGGTGGGTCCGCACATTTTGTGGGCGGAGAAGGCCAGGAAGTCCGCGTCGAGGGCCTGCACATCCACTTTGAGATGTGGCACGGATTGCGCCGCGTCGACCACGGTCACCGCGCCGGCTTCGTGCGCCAGCCGGATGATTTCCGCAGCGGGATTGATCGTGCCCAGGACGTTGGACATGTGCGTGAACGAGACCAGCTTTGGGCCGCGCGAAAGAAGCGTCTTGTAGACGTCCAGGTCGAGCAAACCAGATTCGGTCACAGGGATGAATTCCAGTTCGATGCCGCGTTCCTCTTGCAGCATCTGCCAGGGCACAAGATTGGAGTGATGCTCCATCTCGGTCAGGATGACTATATCGCCAGCTTTGAGGTTTGCCCGCGCCCAGGAATACGCAACGAGATTAATGGATTCGGTCGTATTGCGAGTGTAGATGATTTGGCGAGCCGCAGGCGCATTGATGAACTTTGCAATCTTCTCGCGTGCGGCTTCATACATGGCAGTCGCCTCTTCGGCAAGCGTATGCACACCGCGATGGATGTTGGCATTCGAACGACGATAATAATCATTCATCGCTTCGATCACAGCCAGAGGCTTTTGCGATGTCGCCGTGGAATCCAGATAAACCAGCGGGACGCTGTCATGCGTCTTGCGCTGGAGGATCGGAAAATCTTTGCGAATTTCGTGGACGTTTAGCATCGGGAAGTACACAAGGAAACAAGTAGACACGTAAACAAGTGATGTGTCTACTTGTCTACATGCTTACTTTTCCACCTAATAGTCGGGAATAACCTTCTCTTCGCGCCTCGCCGACTTTTTACCGGGCAGCGGTCGAATATGTTCTGAGCTCAGCGGATACCAAAGGATTCGATCTGGCACCATCCAGCCATCTGTGAGGAAGACATTGGAACGGAACTGCACCGCGACCATCTTATTATCCACCTGGACGACGATGCCGCTGATCCAGCCACGCACCCGCTCACGGTTTTTCTCGTGGTCGCAGAACACTTCCACGGTGTCACCCACTTGGAAATCGTGAGCCATGCCAGGTGCCCGCATGTAGGCATACTGAGGGCGCAAACTATTATTCTTGGCAAGCTTGCGCTCAGGGCTGCCATTGGGCGCGGAAATTCTATGCACCACCCGCACGTTGTCTGTCACAGCGGTTTCCCTCTTGGGCTTCCTGACTTTCGGATTCTCCATGACCGCACCTTTCGGGTTCCCGGCTGCCGCACTTTTGGATTTGCCTGGTTTGGATTTGGTTTGTGTTGTCTTTGCTTTGCTTTTTGTTTTTGCAACCATGAGAATTCCTTCTTACTTGCTTACGCCATCTTATCTGCAATGTATTGTTGAAAACGCTCGCGCACGCCTTCGAATGGGATGCGCTGGAAGATCGGGTCGAAGAATCCCTCCACCACCATCTTCTCGGCTTCCGCCTGCGGAATGCCGCGTGACTTCAAATAAAACAATGGTTCCTGTTCTAGTTTACCAACCGTTGCGCCATGTGTACAGCGGACATCGTCCGCGAGAATTTCAAGGCCGGGAATGGAATCGGCCCGGGCCGCGTCGCTGAGCACAAGGTTACGGTTGGCCTGGTACCCATCCGTTTTCTGCGCTCCCGGCGCGACATAGATCATGCCCTGCCACACCGAGCGACTCTTGCCCTTGAGCGCGCCTTTGAACAGCAGGTCGCTGGTCGTATGCGGCGCGAGATGATTCTGTTGGGTGTCGTGGTCAAGATGCTGGTTTCCATCGGTGAAATAGAAGCCGGACATGCGTCCCTGCGCACCTTCGCCGGCCAGATCGAGCTCGGAAAAATTCTTGGTAAGGCGTGAACCGATGGCGCCGAAAATCCAATCGAGATTTCCGCCGCGCTCCACGCGGATACGTTCGTGACTGAAATTCCAGACGTGACGTCCCCACGACTGCAATTCGACGAACTTCAAGGACGCGTCCTGCATCACCTGGATTTCGACGATTCCCGCGTGCATCGAATTTGACCTTTGTGGGTCATCGGGCGACGCTGACTCGTGGACATACGTCACCGACGCGCCTTCATCCACGAGGACAAGGATATGCGAGATATGAGCTAGGTTCGCACCAGGACCCCACAACACCGAGTGAAGTGGTTCGTCCACGGTTACACCTTTGGGAACATACAGCACAACACCATTTTGTGCAAGTGCTCCCGCCAGCGCGGCAAACTTCCCTTCCTCCACATTGACCGTCTTGCCGATCATCTTGGCGACCAGGTCAGGATGCTTCTGCTCGGCAGTGAGCAAATCTGTGAAAATAACACCCTTCTGGGCAAGCTTCTCATCGAGATCGATCTTCACTCCACCCGGAGTGAGAATCATCTGTCCGCCGTGCTGATCGGCGACCAATGGCTTCAACAAATCTTCGCGTACCACAGGAAGATCGCTTACCGCGCCATTCGCAGAGAGTTTGAATTTGTCAACAGGCATAGTATGGATGTCGGTGCGGCGCCACGCCTCTTCGGTGTTTACGGGGAGAGAGAGCCTCTTGAAAGCATTCCAGGCTAAGGTCCGGTATGAAGCGACTGAGTCGCCCGCCGCGCGGATATCTGCCTCGGTGAAGCCGAAATCCTTTGCGGCAGTGTCGGCCCGTCGAGTCCTTGAAACAACTACTTTTGGTTTTTCCTGCATGTTAGCCGATGCTTCCTTCCATTTGCAGTGCGATCAAGCGATTCATTTCCACCGCATATTCCATCGGCAGTTCCTTGATAAGTGGCTCGATGAAACCGGAAACAACCATCGTCGTGGCTGCTTCTTCACTCAGGCCGCGCGACATGAGGTAGAAGAGCTGCTCCTCACCCACTTTGCTCACCGAAGCTTCGTGACCGATGGTGACATCGTCTTCGTCGATCTCGATGGTGGGGTAGGTATCCGAGCGGGATTTTGGATCGAGCAAAAGTGCGTCGCAGACTGTGTTGGACTTGACGCCCTTTGCGCCTTTATAGACTTTGAGCAAGCCGCGGAACGAGGCACGCCCGCCTGCTTTACTAATGGACTTGGAAGTGACCTTGCTGGACGTATTGGGAGCGAAGTGGTACATCTTGCCGCCCGCGTCCTGTGTTTGACCGGCTCCAGCAAACGCCATCGAAAGCATTTCGCCGCGCGCGCCTGGCTCCATGAGATAACAGGAAGGATATTTCATTGTAAGTTTCGAACCGATATTGGCGTCTACCCATTCGTGTGAGGCATCTGCAAAGACTTTTGCGCGTTGGGTGACGAGGTTGAACACGTTCGTTGACCAGTTCTGAATGGTCGAGTATCGTGAGCGGGCACCCTTCTTAACAACGATTTCAATGACACCACTGTGGAAGGAGTTGGTGGTGTATTGCGGAGCCGTACAACCTTCCACGTAATGCACTGAGGCGCCTTCATCCACGATGATGAGTGTGCGCTCGAACTGTCCAACGTTTGCAGTGTTCAAGCGGAAGTAAGCCTGCAAAGGCAAATCCACTTTTACGCCCTTCGGCACGTAGACAAACGAGCCGCCTGACCACACCGCGCTGTTCAACGCGGCGAACTTGTTATCTTCAATCGGGATGACCGTGCCAAAATATTCGCGGAACAAATCAGGGTGTTGTCGCAGACCATCCTCAATCGAGAGGAAGATCACGCCCTGTTTTTCGAGATGCTCCAGGACAGAGTGATACACCATCTCGGATTCGTATTGCGCGCCTACGCCAGCTAAAAACTTACGCTCGGCTTCAGGGATACCCAATTTGTCAAAGGTCCTCTTAATATCATCGGGAACATCATCCCATGATTTTTCGCTCTTCTCAGTCGGCTTGACGTAGTAAAAGATATTGTCAAGGTCAAGATCGTTGAGCTCGGGTCCCCAGGTCGGCATGGGGCGCGCAAGGAAATGCTCCAACGCCTTGAGGCGGAACTCAAGCATCCATTGCGGCTCGCCTTTCATGCGCGAGATATTTTCAACCACTTCACGGTTCAATCCGCGCTGAGACTTGAACACATAATTATCGTCACGGTCATGAAAGCCGTATTTGTATTCGCCAATATCGTCAAGGATTTTGGTATCTTCACTCATAATACACCTGTCACTACAGCAGATGACGGATCGCTTCGCGCGAAACCGACAACTGCCACTATTATGGAATCCAATCTACGCTTCCGAAGGCTCTTCATACTTCTCGCGAACCCATTCATAGCCTTGGTCTTCGAGATGAAGAGCCAGATCAGGTCCACCCGATTCAACAATCTTTCCATCCAGCATCACATGGACATAATCAGGCTTGATATAGTTCAACAAACGCTGGTAGTGCGTAATGATCAATATACCCAAATCTTTATTCATTAATGCATTAACACCGTCTGCTACAATGCGCAACGCGTCGATATCCAAACCTGAATCGGTTTCATCCAAAATGGCGATCTCTGGATTGAGCGTTGCCATCTGAAGAATTTCTGCACGCTTCTTTTCACCGCCGGAGAAACCTTCATTCAAATAGCGACCCGCGAAGTTCTGGTCCATTTTGAGCATGGACATTTTATCCTTCAACAACTTGCGGAACTCAGGAATAGGCATACCTTTATCTTCAGGGTTCACGGCGCGGCGCCGGGCATTTAAGGCAGTGCGCAGAAAGTTGGCCACTGTCACGCCCGGTATGGCAACCGGATATTGAAAAGCCAAAAATATGCCAAGTCGTGAGCGTTCATCCGG
>DASTOH010000010.1:0-52839 GCA_035720235.1 Anaerolineales bacterium
TGCGCGACGCAAACTTTAACAGCGCTGGAAATCTGATCTACAACCCAACCTCATCCGGATTTCTCGCCAAGAATCCCATGGTCAACGGCACCCGCAATCCGAAGCTGGATGTGGATACTGCCGTGTACCGCTTCCGCGTGCTCAACGGCGCAAGCGCCCGACTCTTCAAACTGGCTCTGAGCAATGGAGCGCCATTTCACCTCATTGGCAACGATGGCGGCCTGCTTGCAACAGCGGTCCAGGTCAACCAGATCGAGTTTAGCCCGGGCGAGCGGTTGGATGTCCTAGTAGATTTCCGAGGGTTGGCGGTTGGTACCAAGGTGAATCTGCAAGATGTCAACACGGGCTGGATCCTACTTGAGTTCAGCGTGACGAGAGCCGTTACTGACAGTCATACGATCCCAACGGTACTCTCCACCATTACCCCACTCTCCAACCCGGTGACCACGCGGACCTTCAGCTTCGACGGGATGACCCGCATCAACGGCAAGGAGTATGACCACAACCGCATCGACTTCCAGGTGCCCTTTGGCCAGACGGAGCATTGGAGCTTTACCACGGGCGGAAATGCCCCTCACCCGATCCATATTCACGGCGCGTCTTTCCAGGTACTGTCGCGCAGCGGTGGGCGAAACAAGCTCTTTGAATGGGAAGGCGGATGGAAGGATACGGTCCTTCTGAAGGATAAGGAAGCCGTTGACATCCTGATCCGCTTCGACGGATACCGGGGACGCTACCTCATTCACTGCCATAAGCTCGAGCATGAAGATCAGGGAATGATGGCGAACTTCGAGGTCGTCTGAGCGCTACCTGCGTCGGTTCTGTTCACTGCATAATACTCCCGTGATCCTGTCATAAAAACACCTGTCCATCAATTCGACAGGTGTTTTTTGCTTTTGCATATATAGACAGGTTATGATCGCGCAGTATGGCTTGCCACACGTCTGGAACGCGGGCGGGACAGGTGGACCCGATCGGTACGTCGAAACGCAAGCCTGGGACCATGAGCCCTTGTGACCTTATTTGAAGGAAGCCGTCATACACCAACATTAGGCCGGGACGAGTTGTAACGAATTTCATCTTGCGTGCCAGGGAGTTTGGCTGTATGCTTGACCCAGAGGCGGGGTAACCCATGCCTACTGAAGCCGATACTTGCCGAACGTATGTAATTCCAAAACTCAAGTCTGCTGGCTGGGAAGATGACTATATTACCGAGCAGCGGCGCATTGTGGTCTATCTGGATGGTCTTCGACAGGCGATGGTCAACGCGCTGCCTGCCATGAGATTTTCAGGGCGGCTTCAGTCCACGAGCGGAGAGGAGTTATCCCCTCCGCTTCGCTTCGGGGATGCTTCGCAATCGGCCCTGATGCCGTCAATTCTGGATAGGGCTTTGAAGGGAGAGTTATGATTATCATGTCGTTGCGAGGAGCGTTCTTTGCGACGAAGCAATCCCCTGTTTCAAGAGGAGACATCGTCCCCCTTGGGGATTGCTTCGCAACGTGCGCTCGCAATGACATGCAAGGTAGCGCGCTGCCTGCCCCGTGTTCGTCGGGGCGGTTACAGTCCGCGGGTGGGGCAAAGGCTGGGAAACGGGATTCAGACATCTTGCCAGGCAACTTTCATCGGGCGGACTCGAGCTACACACATCAAGAGAATCATGCTGCGCGATCCCTCTATGAGCGCCGTGGTTTCACGGCCGTGCAATTTGGTATGAGTCCCCTGCCTGAGTCCGCACCTGATGTAGAATATCACTGGCGTCCGTAGCCGCTTCGCATCCGCTTGAGCCGGTGAGGAAACGCAAGGTATGGAAACGAGTACAAATGACGAACCTGAATCGAATGATGCCATTCCTGAACATGCCTTCTTGATCATCGAAGGTGTGAAAATTCACCCTCTCAAGGAATCAGTCATCAACGTCGGGCGCAAGCTGGAGAATCATGTGGTCATTGATGATCCACGTGTTTCCCGCACCCATGCTCAATTGCGGGTCATCAAGGGACATTTTGTACTGTTCGATTTAAATTCTACTGGCGGCACTTTTGTCAACGGGCAGCGAACGAGCCAGACCGTGTTATATCCAGGGGACGTTATCTCACTGGCCGGCGTGACGCTGGTCTTCGGGCAGGATATCCAGCGTGAAGATCGGGTGGAAACATCGCCATTAGGTGAACCGGGTTCGAGCGCACAGCCTACTGTCACAATGGAGAAAAGTACAGTAGATGTCAAAGCTGGCGGCGCCGAATCTCAAACGCAATGGCCTAATGCGATTGAGCCAATTCCTCAAACTGGAGGCTCTATGACAACGTTGTGGTCCCTGAACCGAAAGCCACGTCTGTTGGTTGTTGAAGCTGATATCGATCTTGGAAATATGTTCAAGATATATTTCGGTTCAACCGCAGAAGTTACTATAGTCACGGGTGCAGTGGATGGGCTGGCACAATATTCCAGTCATTTATTTGATCTCGTTATTCTGGACATGGAACTGCCTGGGCTGGATGATTATGAATTTATGAAATCAATACGAGCAGCGAGCCAGAAGGTTCCGGTCTTATTTCTGACGCAAAAGGAAAGCCCCTTCGATACACTTAATGGGCTCGAGATAGATGCAGACGATTATGTCCGCAAGCCATTTGATATCGAAGAGGTAAAGACTCGTATCATGATCGGGTTAAGGTACAGGATGAAATACTTGAAGTGAATGAAACGTTCTCGTGAAACTTATGTCTTCAGATCCATATCACAGCTTGCCCCCTATCGGGGTGCTGCGCGATCGACAGTCGAAGGTCAACGTGCTGCCTGCCCCGTGCTCGTCGGGGCGATTACAGTCCCCTGCGCTTCGCTACGGGGATGGTTCCCAATCCGCGAGCGGGGACGCTTCGCAGGTTGCGCCCGCTTTTTGGGCGGACGTTGATGCAGACCACGAGGTCCCCGCAGTGTAGCGGAGTGAGAGGCAGACATATTTAAGAGAGACTTATGAAAGATGTTATAGTGAAAATAAAGGAACATCGAGAGGAATTTGTCCATGTCCAATAACACCAAGATACTTGTTAGAAATGCCAGAGATCAGGATATTTCTGCAGTTGTAGAAATCGATACGGAGGCTTTCTCTCCTTACGGAACCGCCGAAAAGCCAGAGACTTTTCAGCTCCGGCTGACAGCATTCCCAGATGGTTTTGTTATTCTGGTTGCAGAGAATGAAATTGCAGCCTTTGGTTGTTCGGAAAAATGGCTGACGGAGCGCGAGCCCGGCCTGGACGAGAATCCCTCAGTGACCCACCAGCCTGAGGGCAGAATACTTTGTATCACGGCCCTGGCTGTCAAAACGAAATTTCGGGGGAAAGGCTTTGGTTTACGTATCCTTGATAAGCTGATTGAGATTGCCCACAGAGAAGGTTGCAGGAAGATTGTTCTAGAGACGACGAATGCGCAAGGTTTATTTCTAAAACGAGGCTTCGAGACGGTTCAGAATCGCACCGAACGTGGGATTGCATTGGAGGTTATGTCTCTCGATATCGAATCCTATGGCAGTAAAGCATCAACGGCGGCGTAGGATCGCCGCTCTGGATGGTCTACGACAGGCGAAGGTCAATGCGCTGCCTGGCCTGTGCCCGTCAGGGCGGCTACAGTCCCCTGCGCTTCGCTACTGGGATGGTTCCCAATCCGCAAGCGGGGACGCTTCGCAGGTTGCGCCCGATTTTTGGGCCCCTTCGGGCGTTGACATCGTCCTCGAGCATAGCGAGTGGGATGCCGTCTCTTCCTGACAGGGTGTTCGAAGGAGAGCTGCGATGAAGGTCATTGACAATGTGTATGTCGTCTCGGGGGTAACGGCCAACTCCTATATACTCGTCGAGCCCGATCCCTATGGGTTGACGGTCATCGATACTGGGCTGCCGTATAGTGAGAAGACGATCCTGAGGTATATTGCGAGCAAGGGCTGGTCAGCCCGAGATATCAAACGGATCCTCATCACCCATGCCGACCTGGATCACTACGGCTGCCTGGCCGCCCTGCAGAAGGAAAGCGGGGCGCGTACCTATGCCAGCCGAGTCGAAGCCAAAGCCATCGCAGAGGGTCAATCCTCGCGCCCGCTCGACCGCAACGGCAATAATACTCTTCAGCGCCTCCTCATTGCTTTTTTTAGCCGGATCCTGAAAGCCACTCCCTTCCAGGTGGACGAGATCCTTTCAGAAGGACAAACTCTGCCCGTGCTGGGCGGCCTCCAGGTGGTGGAAACACCGGGGCATTCCCCGAACCATATATCGTTCTTTGCTTCCTCTGTCGGCGTACTGTTCTGCGGCGACTCGATGAAATCGGATGATAAAGGTTTACGCGTCTCCAGGTCCCGCAACAATTGGGATCAGGACAGGGCAGAAGCTTCAGTAAGAAAACAGGCCAGGCTTGGTGCTCAGATTGTCTGCCCGGGCCATGGTCCCGTGGTAAGAGATGCAGGCAATAAATTTCCGACTTGACCGGGCACATCCATACCGCGATAGAACCTCAGGGTCTCAGCCAACGAAAGTCAAAGGCGCTGCCTGCCCTGTGCTTTGCAGGGCGGCTACAGTCCCCGAAGCGAAGCGCAGGGGACTGCCACTCTGCGGCGTTCGCAATCCGCTGGTTAGAATCCCGAAAATCCTGTTACGATAGAATCAGTGAAACCTGGATGTTTGATAAACAAGCTATCTTTCGGTAAGGAGACTGGTAACCATGAAAATATTCATCAGTTACAGGCGGGATGATAGCGCCGGACATGCAGGACGCCTGTTCGACCACCTGGCGGCCCGCTTCGGAGCCAAGAACGTCTTTATGGACATCGATACCATTGAGCCAGGCGAAGACTTCCGAAAAGTGGTCGAGAACGCGGTGGGGACGTGCGATGTGGTCCTTGCCATGATCGGCAAGCAGTGGCTGAGTATGTTAGATGCACAGGGACAGCGGCGCCTTGATGACCCGCGCGACTGGGTGCGAGCGGAAATTGCATCAGCACTTGCCAACCCGCGGGTCCGCGTCATCCCGGTCCTCGTACAGGATGCGTCCATGCCTGGCAACCACGAACTCCCCGACGAACTCAAGGAATTGGCGTGGCGCAACGCCATTGAGTTGAGCGATACGCGCTTTCAGCATGACGCCAACAAGCTGATTGGGGTGATTGAACGGGTCACAGGAAAGCCGACCAAGACTCCGGCAGGCAGCGGACAGAGGAGCCCCGTAGTAAGATTTTTGGGAATCATTCTAGCCCTGGCGGGTGTCGGCCGATCATCTGGCCGGTCGGCTACGCCATCATGGCTTTCCCAGACTACGTCGAAGGCGATTGGCTGGGATTTCCTGTCGCGTTCGTCGGAATCATCCTGACCGCCATTGCCCTCAGGATGCTGCGCAAGAAATAGGATTGCTTCATAGTGCCTAGACGCACTCGCAACGACATGTGGCGAAGGGTGACATAAGTTGATTTTTGTGCCTTAATTTAGGTACTCTTCTCAGTCCGATCAATGTCCAACGGGGTACAATCGTTCATAACGTACACCCTCTCCTTTGGAGGTCAAGCCATGCCCACATCCCGCCGTTTTCAACTGCTTGAAGCACGCGATATCAATCGCGAGACGTTTGTCGAACCCTGGTCCGAGGCCGGTCTCATCGTCGCCGATAGTCCGGCCGATCCAGCACCGAGCCTGCGCCTGGAGGCAGGTCTTGTGGTGGAGCTGGATGGGCGACCCCGCGCCGAGTTCGATATCCTGGATTACTTCATCGCCGACCACGGCATCGACCTTACTGTGGCTGAGACTGCGATGGCGACCCCGTCCATTGATCTTGCCCGGAAACTGGTGGATATCAATATACCCCGCGCTGAAATCTTGCGCCTGGCGAGCGGTTGTACACCTGCCAAGCTGGTGGAGATCATCCGGCATATGAATGTGCTGGAGATGATGATGGGGTTGGGAAAGATGCGCGCCCGCCGCACGCCGGCGAATCAGGCGCACGTCACCAACCGGCGCGAGCATCCTGGGCTGCTCGCCGCGGACGCAGCGGAGGCGGCCCTGCGCGGCTTCGCTGAAGTCGAGACCACCGTAGGTGTGGCGCGCTACGCGCCGTTCACTGCCCTGGCAATTCTGGTCGGCAGTCAAACCGGGAGGGGCGGCGTGCTGACCCAGTGCGCGGTCGAAGAATCGCTGGGATTGGAATTGGCCATGAAAGGTCTCACTACGTACGCAGAGACTCTCTCAGTCTACGGTACGGAGGGCACCTTCGTAGATGGCGACGATACACCGTGGTCCAAGGCGTTTCTTTCGGCGGCGTATGCCTCGCGCGGCGTCAAGATCCGATTCACATCTGGCACGGGGTCTGAGGCGCTCATGGGTCACGCGCAGGGGTATTCGATGTTGTATCTGGAAGCACGCTGTCTGCTGGTCACGCGCGGCGCGGGGAGTCAGGGCGTGCAGAATGGATCCATCTCGTGCATTGCACTGCCTGAGTCACTCCCCGGCGGCGTGCGGGCGGTGCTGGCTGAAAACCTGCTGGCAGCCATGCTCGGGTTGGAAGTCGCTTCGGGCAACGATGCGCTGGCCTCGCATTCGGACATCCGCAAAGCCGCCAAACTTATGTTGCAATTCATCCCCGGCACCGATTTTATTACTTCAGGGTATAGCGCCATGCCCCGGCGTGACAACCTGTTTGGCGGTGGTAATTTCGACGCGGAGGATTTTGACGACTATAACGTTTTGCAGCGCGACATGCAGGTGGATGGTGGCATGCGTCCAATCTCTGAACCAGAGGCGCTGACCATCCGCAGAGAGGCTGCGCGCGCCATCCAGGCAGTCTACGCCGAGATGGGCTTTCCCGCCATCACCGACGCAGAAGTGGAGGCGGCGGTTCTGGCGCACGGGAGCGAGGAAATGCCGGCGCGGGATGTGCTGGCCGACCTCGCCGCCGCCGATATGTTTTTGTCCAGTGGGCAAACCCTCCTGAATGTGGTGCGCGCCCTGCAAACCCGCGGCTTTGAGCAGGTGGCCGCCAACTTGTTGGAGATGGGACGCCAACGCGTGGCCGGTGACTACCTGCAAACCTCCGCGATCTTTGACCGGGACTTCAAAGTCCAAAGCGCGATCAATGACCTCAATGACTACACCGGGCCCGGCAGCGGTTATCGCGTGGACGGTGAGCGCTGGCAGGAAATGCAAAAACTGCCACAGGCTAGATCTCCGCGCGATTTTATTGCCGACCAGGTCGGGACACCGTGCATCCGCCTGGCAGAATTAGGTCCGGCACGGCCCGGTTTGAATCCTGAAGTGATCGTGGCGGTAGGCCCAGCCTTTGGTACAGCCCTCACCCGCACCATCAATGGGCTCGACCACGAGGCAGTGCTGGCTGCCATTCTCACCGGCGTGGCGAGCCAGGGTCTGGTTGCACGCGTCGTGAAGGTATACCGCACCTCGGACTGTGCGGCCATCGGCCATACCGGTGCACAGTTGAGCAGTTCGGGCATTGCTATCGGCATCCAATCACGCGGGACCACCGTGATTCACAAACGCGGACTGGCGCGGCTCAGTAATCTGGAACTGTTCCCCCAATCGCCTAGCCTGACTTTGGAAACGTACCAGGCCATCGGCGTGAATGCGGCCCGCTATGCGCTGGGCAAGCCCGCGACGCCGGTGCCCGTTCAAGTGGATAACTGGGCGCGCTTAAGGCTCATTGTCAAAACTACTTTGTTACACCGTCACGAAACAGAACAGGTGCAAGACCTGCCGCCCATGGAAATGCGCTTTGACTGGGAACCAGATTTTTAAGGAAGAACCCGATGAGGACAAAACCACCACAATACCCATTGCGTGATAACGCCTCTGAAACTCTAACGGCGGTGAGCGGCCGGCGGTTGGCAGATGTGACCACTGAATCTGCACGGGCGGGTGAACTAACGATGGCGGATTTCCAAATCAGCGCCGATACCCTGCGGGTGCAAGCCGAGGTAGCCCGGCAGGCGGGCTACCCACAACTGGCTTTGAACCTCATTCGCGCCGCCGAACTCACTGCCGTACCCAATGCCGAGGTGTTACGCATGTATAACACCCTGCGCCCTGGGAGAGCCACGCATGCCGAACTTGTGGCGTTGGCTGATTTGTTGGAGCAGCGCTACCAGGCTCCGGAGTGCGCCCGTATGGTGAATGAAGCCGCTGCGATTTATCAGACCCGGGATCTGCTGCAGAAATAATTCGAGAGTCTGCCAGCCCAAGCTTCGTCGAAGGGTATGGTACTCGATAATAGATCAAGGCTCTACCGACAGGTGCCCGTAGGGGCGACTAAGGTAACGGAGAACATAAGGAAAAAGGATATGAGCAATGACAACGATACCAAACTAGTTGAAGTGTTGTCCCGTCATTACAGTGAGACGTTTGATCAACTCAAGGAAGTGGTAGCAAGGCGCGACCGTCTATTCCTGTATATTGTGTTTGTGATCTTCATCCTGCTGTTATACATGAGCAGTCCAACCCTGATGAGCGAGTGGGTAAATTCATTTTTTAGCAGCCGGGTAACAGGGAGCACTGGCACGACTATGCTACCCCTGATCGATGTCTCTATCATCGGTGTGGTCCTGCTGTTGGGGCTGTTAAGTTTTTCGCACACCTACTTCCAGACTGTCCTGCATGTAGAGCGCCAATATGATTACGTCTATCAGCTCGAGGAGCAGTTAAGCGGGTTTTTCGATAACAAGGCATTCATCCGTGAAGGCAAACACTACCGCACTTACAGGCGCAGGTTCTCCGCCTGGACCAAGGTTATCTTTTGGTATCTCTTCCCATTCCTATATCTGTTATTTATCGTCTACTGGTTATGGTTCCTATTCACAACGTCACAGTCCCCAGTTGGCTACAAGATCGTTGACCTGTTAATTACGGTGAGCATCATCATCTCGATGTGGTTGTACTTGTCCGCGATCATCAGGAGAAAATAGTGGTTCTCATTTCTGTTTTCTCTGTGTGGCTGGCGTCGCCGCGGCAGTTGCAATCCGCGCTGTTGCCGCCCGCTCCGCAAAGATCAGCGGGTGCGACCCCAGGGAGGGGCTTTTTCCTTGATGATGGCGTATGATAGCTACCGTCGGATGCCTCACCAGCAACGCTACCGGATTAGATAATTCAGGCAGATCCTATGGACGATCCAGCAAATGCTAAATCGCAGGGATCCGTGCGAAAATCGAGCCGTCTTCGATGGCTGGTAGGCGTTCTCATCGTTTTGCCCATCCTTATACCAGTGGGTATGTATGCCTGGAGATACTTGTACAACCCCTGTGAAGTGGATGATGTGGAGGAGGCGTCGACCTATCTGGTGACTCAGTTGATAAGTTATGATAAGCTCTTCCAGGTTGCAGCCACCGCGACTCAAACCACGCTTGACCGTCCAGTTCTCGAGATGCAGCGGATCCACCTGGATACCAGGGAGCTGGCTGTGCCTGCCTGTATGCAGACAGCAAAAAATGAGCTACTCAACTATATGGGAACTGTGATTCGCGCCTTCCGGGCATGGGAGAGAGGTGAAGCAGACGCAACGATCAGAGACTTGCTGCGCCAATCCGACGCGTATTATGATAATTTCTATGAGCAACTGGAAGCGGTCAGCGAATGCGCGCCGTTTTGCCCCCGTGGCTGAAGCACGAGATTCTGTATACTGATCACCATGAGCGCCGCCGATCCAGATGGATATACGGCGGCGGGTGAAGGCTAACGCGCTGCAGAAAGAATACCCGTGGAGGAGATCTGAACTATGCCTGACATCAAATATGAAATCGTCAAAAAGCTCGGCGTGCTATCCAAAGCTGGCTCTGGCTGGGCCAAGGAACTCAACCTGATCAGTTGGAACGATCGCGAACCGAAATATGACCTCCGTGACTGGTCGGCGGATGGGACGAAGATGGGCAAAGGGGTAACGCTTTCAAAGGAAGAACTGCTGGCTCTGAGGGAATTGCTCAACAAGCTCGAGCTGTAGTCCGTCCAAACAAGATGCAATCGGTCGTCCCGGGCGAGAGAAAGAGCCAGCCTTCCTTCACAACCCCAGGTTTCGTAACCATTGGGTGATCACCTGCAGCACGTCGGTCAGGAAGGTTTGCGGTATCCAATGGAGATTATAGGCAACGATGTAGACCGAGATCGCCAGGAGCACAAAGGTAAAGAGGCAGCCGTGCGGGAAGCACCCGACCTCCCGCTCTTCCTCCTCTTCCTCATGGTCCACGCGCTTTGAGGACTGCTCCTTCTCATTATCCTTTTCTTCTTCTTCTTTATCAGACCTGGAGTTATTCTTGAAAAGATAGGAAGTCTGTGAGACCCCCGAACCCGGCAGCCCAATGGTCTGGCGCACACCGTGCTTGCTGAAGTTAAGCGTCGCTCCCGGTTTGCCAACCGAGACGCTAACGCCGCCTTTACTTACGTTGACCTTCACCCCTGGGAAAATCTTGAAGCTTCTTCTAAAACGGATAGGCATCGTCCCTCCTTCGAATACTAAGGAATGGCAGAAGCCTGTATCTCATTCGTTGTGCTAGTTAATCATATAACAATCTCCACCTCATGACAGGAGGGGATTCGCCTACCTTAAACCTTCCGTTATTACAGGCTTTCCTGACATTGGCCCATCCGGGATCAGTGCAGGACGGTGTGGGGAGCAATCTCACGTTTCCAGGTTACCCGTGATTACTTCGGGCTTCACTCTCGGAATGCTCGCAATGACAGAGCCGATTCTGTGATAATATCGCTGCCAAGGGTTACTTTGACCCCGCCGAAACATCGCCCCTTGCACTGCTCTGAGGTGGTTTCAATCTGGATCCCCCGCGCTTTGACCGCCCTGCCTGGATGAAGGAGTTGCAAGATGGACCACGATCTATTGATGATGCTTTACGGCGCGTTGATCGGCGCAACCAGTCGTGTGATCACCTCCATGGTCGAATCCACATTTCAACTCTGGTTGGAACGCCGTGACGAGAAACGACGGCAAAGCGAAGAACACAGCAGGCGGGCCAGCCAAATCTATCTGCCCACGACTGAAGAAGTGCAGGCCATCACGTCGCAACAGTATGAGGAGCATCAGGCCGCAGCGCAGCGCAAAGTCATGGCAACGGGATCCATCGTCGTGTCGGTAGTGGGAGGCGGGTTCCTGATCCATCAGGCCAGAGAACCGATCCTAAGCCTGGGTTTCGCGGCGCTGGTCGGTTATCTGTTGACCAACAGCGTGTTCAAGCGCCTGAAGAAGTAGCAGGCCAGATCCCCACAGGTGATGCAGGGGGATGCCAGGGTCGTCGCCCTGTTCCTTGCGATGACCTTCTTCCATGGGGGATTCTCCTACCCTGAAATTCATTTTTCATTTAGGTACATATAAGAAGCGACTCATAAAGGGCCGTTAGCATTGGGTTATCCGTGCGAGGGGTATCTTCGCACGGATTGACGTTATAGCCTGGGCGATTGGAAAAACTTGCCGACACCATCGAGGATTTCCAATTGGATTCCCTCAAAAGGAGACGAAGCCGCATAACACTTACCGTTTCATCAACATGAGGCGGCGCCGTGTATTCAAGTCGGCAAGGTTTGCTGCTTGCACAACACATGGAATATCAAAGCGAATTAGCTGAAGAGACCCAACCCATCAAAAGAGCTTCCGATTTGCTGAAGCGGGCCGAGCAGGCCGCCAGGGAGGGCAATTCCCTGCAGGCCTATGAGCTTAGCCTGCAAGCCACCGATGCCACTCCCCGCTACGCTCCGGCCTGGGCGATGCGGGCTGAATTCGCGCCTTCGCTGGAAGAACAGGTGGCCTGCCGTAACCGGCTGCATGAGTTGCAGCCAAACCACCAGGACTACCAGAATCGCAGTTTCTACTTCCTGAAAGAACTGTTTGAGCGGGATCCGTTTCTGGCGTATCTGAATGAAACGAAGGATCTGTATCACGTCGTCAATAAAGATATGATGGTGTTGCGTATCCCCAAGAAGCGCACTCCCGTCCAGCCATACCCGCCGGAACGGTCCAGCCCGTTGACCTCTGCCGTGCGCTGGTTGTCGCTGGCGTTGTTTGGGCTGCTGCTGGCAGGCATCCCCACGCTGATCTTTGCGCCGCTGGCGGCCAGTGCGGCGGTGAAGGCGGCTGCGGCTCCTGGCGCTCACGCAGTGCGGGCCAACTCCACCGCAATACAGATCGGCGCGCTGGTCTTGTTTGCCATCGGTAGTTTCTTTGTTGTGTTATTCGTGCTGCATTTTGCATAAGCCCACCGGGCAAAACCAAAGGAGTGTTGAGAAAACAATTGTGTTGACGCGATCATTATTTCTGGCCGCCGGCTGGTTTGCCGTCAGTCTTTTTACAACCCTGGCGGGGGGACATCGCGTTCGGCGTGGAGATTTTATCACATCCCTCCTCTGGCTTGCCATTGTGATCCTCATCGGGGATGTCTGGGCCTTCCTCACGTTCGGTGTGCCCCAGGAAATCCTGATCCTGAGCGTGATCGCTTTCCTGTTGGGGCTGGTATGGATTATTATCCTGCGCGATTGGAACGCCTTTGGGCAAGTCAGTTGGGCCATGACCGTATTTGCAACCCTGCTGTTCATTACTTATGCGTTCATGGTCACGGCCTTTTCGCCCCTCAATATTATTTCTTTCGTCATCGCGCTCGATTTTTTCCTGATCGAGGCCCTGGCTTTGCTGATGGCGCTCACGCATGCCTATGAAAGCCTGGAACTGTTTTGTCGCATCCGTTGGAAGCGCTATCTAAACCGCGGCCCCAGCCCCATCCCAAATTATTCGCCGATGGTCTCGCTGCACGTACCGGCTTATAACGAGCCTCCCGAAGTGGTCGCAAACACGTTGAATTCGCTGGCCAGGCTCGACTACCCAAACTACGAAGTGCTGGTCGTGGATAACAACACACCCGAGGAAGAGAACTGGCAGAGGATCCGTAACCTGTGCCTGGCGCTCGGGCCCAGGTTCCGCTTCATTCACCTGGATAAATGGCCCGGTTACAAATCCGGCGCTTTGAACTTCGCCCTGGCACACACCGCGCCCGAAGCCGAGATCATCGGCAGCATCGATGCTGACTACATTGTGCACCCGGACTTTCTACGTGAACTCGTGCCGGTCTTTGCCGATCCGCGCATTGGGTTCGTGCAGGCTCCCCAGAATTACCGCGAATACAACAAGAACGCCTTTACCGAATCCACTTATCATGGCTATCGTTACTTCTTCGATATCTCCATGCCGGTCCGCAACGAATACAACGCCATTATTTTCTGCGGCACCATGGGCCTGATCCGCAAGTCAGCCTTGCAGGAGATCGGCGGCTGGGATGAGTGGTGCATCACTGAGGATGCCGAAGCCAGCCTGCGGATCCTCAAACATGGCTATGACTCGCTGTATATCCAGCGCAGCTACGGTCACGGCCTGATGCCTCTCACCTTCGAAGGATTGAAGAAACAGCGCTTCCGCTGGTGCTTCGGCGGCATTCAGATCTTGAAGAAACATTGGGGTGCGCTCATGCCCTGGGCGCACCGGTCCGACCCCGCTAATCGCCTCAGCGGCGCGCAACGTTATTTTTATCTGGTGGGCGGTTTGCAGTGGTTCACAGATGTGATCAATTTCATCTTCGGCATTTTCCTCAGCCTGGGAGCAGTGGCCAGCATCTTTTACGGTTATTTCTCGGTTCGGCCACTCACGGTTCCACTACTGTTCATTCCAGCGGTATTCCTTTTCCTGCACATGTGGCGCTTCATGTGGGTGCTGCGCAACACCCTGAACCTTTCGGCGCGCGTGGCGTTGCGCTCGATGTACAGCTTCTTCAGCCTGGGCTGGGCGGTAACACTGGCGTGCATACAGGGTCTCATTCAAAAGCGCGGCGCCTTCCTGCGCACTCCTAAAGCGGAGGGTGAGTCCAGGGCCTGGCAGGCCCTGCGTGTGACCCAATGGGAAACTCTCATCGGCCTGACATTCCTGCTCTTCGGCTGGGCCGCCTTTTTTGTACGACCCGATTTAAAAACTCTCTGGTTGGCGCTCCTACTAGCCCTCCAAGCCAGCCTATATCTGGCCGCGCCCTACTACAGCCTGCTGAGCGCGAGAACAGAACCTGCGCAGCGTCCGGAGGCTCCCGAACGCGGTCAGCCCGTGATGGAAAACCGAGCCGCCAGCTGGGCCTGGGCCGTCGCAGCGATGTTGGTAGCCGTCACCGTGGTCGGGCTATTGCTCCCACAGCCGCCGGAACCGCCCGTCTACACCCAATTTCAACCCATTGAAGTTCCAGCCAATCGCCTTTTTGGTTTCGAACGTGTGCCTGTCGCGGAGCGCGGGTTCACGCCCACACCTGCCTTACTACCTCTCGCCACGGCCACGGACCAGCCGCCCGTGCTGCCAACGATACCGCCAGAAACACCTATCCCGCTGCCAACCTTGCCGCCTGCATCCCCCACCTCTCCACCAACAAGTATCCCAACGCAACCTCCACCAACAGCTATCCCTCCAACCACAGGACCGTAATGTCGGATCTCTCCAGGCATCCCAAAGGATGATCATCCACCTCATTTGAACGGATCCCTGTTGGCTCCATAGAGCGAACACCATTCAATCCAATCAGAAAGATCCTCCTTTTGGAGGGGCTGCAATCCGCTCGCCCAATTGCCACGTATATGTCCTATAGACGGCCTTTTGGCATTTCATCCAATTTTGAGAAAGGAGCATACAGATAATAAAACAGTTCAAGTCAGGTTTCTCGACCGTCACTTCACACTTTAGTTCATCGGCAGAAAGGAAAATAAGACATGCGTAACCCTTTAGCGATTAGACCAAATTTGCTGCTCATCCTATTAATAGTGGGGCTGAGTTTCAGTATGATGGGCGCCACATCTGCCGTCGTGTTTCCCGCGACCATTCCACTTCCAGATGGATTTCGACCGGAAGGCATTGCCAGTGGAAACGGGCATACCTTCTTCGTTGGTTCGCTCGCTGACGGTGCCGTCTATGGGGGTGACCTCGCGACTGGCGAAGGCGCTGTGGTTGTTCCGGGGCAGGTGGGCCGCGTTGCCGTTGGCCTGAAATTTGATTCGCGCTCTGGCCTGCTCTTTGTGTCAGGCGGCCCAACCGGCAAGGCATTTATCTATGATGCAGACACGGGCGCGCTCACACATGAGATTCAGCTCACCGCTCCCCCGACCACTTTCGTCAACGATGTGGTGGTCACAACGGAGGCCGCCTATTTCACTGACTCGATGCGACCGGTCCTCTATCAGGTTCCACTGGATGCCAATGGCGTGCCCACGGGCACCATTCAGGAAATCCCACTCGGTGGTGATTTCGAGTTCATCGCGGGAGCCTTCAATGCCAACGGCATCGATGCCGTGCCCAATAGCAGTCTGTTGATCATCGTCAACAGCACAACTGGCGACCTGTACACAGTGGATCCCACTACTGGCGATGCGACCCTCATCGATCTGGGTGGAGGCTCAGTTGATAGAGGCGACGGCATCCTCTTGCAAGGCAAAACCTTGTACGTGGTCCAGAACGTCTTCAATCGGGTTGCCGTAGTGGAACTCAGCAATGATTTCACTTCCGGAGAGATTGTCGACTTGATTACCAGTCCCTCCTTCCGCGTGCCGACCACGATTGCCGCGTTTGGCAGCAGCCTCTACGTGGTCAACGCCCGCTTCGGCACCCCTCCGACTCCTGATACTGAATATGAGGTGGTCCTCGTCCCAGAAGAGTGATACACCAGACCGAACCAAGGGCATCCCGCAGGCGATGACAGCCTGCGGGATGTTTTATTCACGCACGACCGCGATTTTGGACTCTGCCAAAGCTACAGAAAGTAACGCATTTACCATTCTCCATCAGGCAACAATGATGCTACAATAAAAGGGCGGAGGCCTTACAGGCTCAGGAGTCCAACCGATGAGTAAAGAAGATGACGTTCGCGAGGCCCTCAATCAGGCCACACAGGCGATCACGCAGGCCCAGAGCAACCCGCGCACCTGGCTTTCGTGGATCGTCTACCTGCTGGCACGGCTTGAGGATCACGCCGCCAAGGCCAGTTCAGCCAATCGTGAAACCTATATGGAAATGCTATCCGCCCTGCAGGATGAGATCCGCAACCGGGCGCGTACCGGTGGCTGGAACTAGATCATGATCACCATCCCATCATTCCCGCGAAAGGAGAGAACATCATGAGTGGTAGTGGTAAACGCGATAAAGGCAACAAGGAACAGAAAAAGAAACCGAAGCTTGATATCAAGGAAAAGCGCAAGCTGAAGAAGGAAAAAAAGCAGAAAAATCCCTTCATGCCTGGATGACCTGCTGCGACTTTCCGCAGGGATTTTTCATTCGACTGGCCGCGCGTATGTACACGCTTTGACGTCAAAGCGTGTACATGCGTTCGTCCCCAAACCGTGACGAAATTGATATAGCAGACCTGAGGACAGACGATTAGAATTGAACCATATGAATACAGCGCCTGGTTATCTACTGATTGTTGAAGATGATCCCGATATCCTGAAGCTGCTGCATACCACGTTGAAGTTCAGAGGGTATCGGGTGGTCACCGCACGCAACGGCAAGGAGGGGCTGGATGCAGTTCACAAGGAACGCCCGACCATTGTGATTGCCGATATTATGATGCCGAGGCTGGATGGTTTTGGCCTGGTGCATCGGCTGCGCCTGGATCCTGAAACGCGCAACATACCGGTGGTCTTCATTACGGCTACCTACGTAACTCCCGAGGATAAGGACTTCGCCCTCAACATTGGCGCCACACGTTTCCTCCAGAAACCAGTTGACCTGGAGGAATTCCTGGCTACGATTACGGATCTCTTACAGCAAGGCCCGGTGCCTGCCACGGAACCTCTCAAAGAATTCAATTTTTATGAAGGTTACCGCATTCGGCTGGAAGCCAAGCTGGCTCAAAAAGAACGGCAGATTGTCCGCGATGAGCATCTGCTCAGAACGCAAGAAGATGCGGGGAATGAATCGCTCCAGGCCTCCCTGCGCCAGGCGCGAGAGGAACGAGAGGAACTCAAGCTTCTTCTCGAGCAGGTTCATATACAACTCGAAAAACTCACCAAAACCAGATAACGGTTGCCGCAAACTGAAGGAGCGTTTTTCGCATTTCACCCCCGGCGCGCAGAAAGCGTGGATTGGTGGTGGGAACACCACCAATCCACGCTTTCTTTTGTTTTGATTGAACAAATGGATGGTATCACGCGAGCTGACGGCGGGAAGGACGGCTGGCTTCGTCACGCCCCAGTCAACGAATTTGCTCAGCGAACCTGTCCGCGAATTTCACCGCCGGGGAAGTCACCCGGGCCGGTATTGGGCGGCGCGATGCCGTCATTCGTGTGAACGTTCACATAGGTGTTCCCGCTGTGCAGCGCGGTCAGCACCTGCTCCAGAGTTGTCCATCCACAGGGGTTTGGAGCGCCGGTAATTGGGTTTGGAGGGTCCGGTGCAAGTATCGTGTCCTGAGCCAGGACCCCGTCAAACCGTCCGCTGCCGGGAGTCCCTCCCGAAAAGAGCGTGACTCCAACTGGGCCATTTACGCCCACTGCACCACAATGGATATGGGCTGCCACGACGTTTTCGATGTTCGCCGCGTTCAGGGTGTAATCAAGCGTGCCATCAGGGTTCAGTTTGAAGGTCGCAACCCCTCTCGCGTTAGTATCGCGCGCCGGCACCTCGTCCCCTCCGCTGAGCACAGCAACAAAATTATCAGAGGCCTGCATATTGGCTGCCGGAGCAGCACCCGTGGTGGCGAGCAATGCTAACAGCATGAGCACGGTAAAGGAGATTCTTTTCATTTTGTTGTTTTCCTTTCTGCCGATAAACTAAAGTGTGAATGAGGGTGGAGAAACCTGACTTGAACTGTTTTATTATCCGTTTGCTCCTTTCTCAAAATTGGGTGAAATGCCAATAGGACGTATATAAGATATATACGGCGGAGATGTGCACTTTGGATTGCATCCCCTCCGAAAATGAGGGTTTTCTTACTTGGATTGGATGGCGTTCGCTTTATGGATTGAACAGGGATCCATTCAACACTTCCTCACCTTCGGGTTGTTCGCTCCCTCCCTCCGCCTCGATGGTGACCCGAACGGCTGAATAGTTGAACAGTGACTCAGGTGCCTCGATCCGCATTCCCCGGTACCCGGTTTCGTCCACCGAAAAGACTGCCCCGCTGGTGCTCTCCTCTCCACGCACCAGCCACAATTGATATTCACGCCCGGATTCGAGCTGCGGCAGTTCATCGACGACCAATACGCCATGCTCGCCATCTGAGCTGATGATCACGAAAGCACTCGACTGCGGTGCAACATTTGTATTCTGGAGGGTGATGGCCCGCATTCCCAATGGACCTGCCAGGACTTCCAGATTGTTTAGTCTCTGCCACAGCAGGATATTCGAAGCCAGGAGAATGACGATGAGCACAAGACCCATGATCGCCCCCACTGGAACGAGACGCCCGAAAAGGGGCCGGCGCTCCGCCTGTGGGCGGCTCGCCTGCGAGCGCGGCAAATTCAGGCTCTGAATCCTCTCCTGCAACCGGGACCGTAACTCAGGAGATGGCAGTGCCTCAGGCGCCAGATGTGCCAATTGTCCGGTCACTTCCTGGTAAGCGCGTAATTCCGTCCGGCATAAATGGCAGCCGGCCAGGTGCTCAGCGACCAGACGCGCCTCTGCATCATCCAGACATCCCAGCGCATAGGCCGGGAGCAACTCCAAGACATGAGTCTGATCAAACATTCAATGCCTCATCAACTGTTCTACTTTAAATTACGCATCCGGCTCGTTATCGGATGTATCAGCCACAGATTGATCTTCCTCCAACAACTTCCTGAGTTTTTGCATCGCCAGCCGGATGCGAGTCTTGATTGTGCCCAACGGCTGATTCAGTGCCTCCGCGATCTGAGATTGAGTATAGCCTCTGAAATAAGCCAGCACTAACGCATCACGCTGATCGGGTGGCAGCTCGGCCACCATCTTTTGGACACGCTCGCGTTGCATGGATAGCTGCACGCGTTCTTCAAGCCCGTGCGGAACCGGTCCATCCAGTGCAGAGACTTCATCCCAGCTCACCATATGGGCTTCGGGGCGGGATTTTTGCATCCGCAGGATGTCAATGGCATGGTGGCGGGTGATGGCAATCAGCCAGGTGCGCACGTTTGCCTGGTCCGGGCGATAAGTGCCGGCCCGCCGCCAGACCTGCACAAAAACATCCAGCGTAGCTTCTTCGGCAATTGCGCGGTCGCCGATCACTGCCAACGCCACACTGAACACCAAACGATTGTAACGATCATACAGCTGGTTGAGGGCATCCGTTCGGGCTTGTGCGATGAGTGCGATCAGAGCAGCGTCATCTGGTTTCAGTTCTGTCATTGAGGGTGATATACCTGGTAGTTGCAGTTGTCCTTGTGTGTTATGGAACGCGATGGAAAATCGTATGCGAAGCAGGGAGGATTGTCAAGGCAAATCATACACGGTTTTATGGTTTTCTCAAAATCGAAAAAGAGTCCGCCCATCCGCGCCAATGTACACGGTTTTATCGCTTTCTCAAAGGCAATAATTTTCACGGATTGAAAGGATTTTACAGTTTTTTACGGAAGGGACCATACGCTCGGGCGTTCCCTTTTTGCAGGTTATTAACGGCAACTGAATCGAGTGAAAAATCACTTGACTTGTCCTACAATCCGTCATATACTCCGATTAATCGGATTAATCATACTTATGATCCTTCGTGAACGAATCTCCCCTGATATTTCAGAATTTATGCGGTACCTGGCCGCTCATGAGGAAGCCGAAGATGGCCTCCCCACACTTAAGGAGTTGAGTCAGGAATTAGGTGTCAGCGTTGCATCTCTGCGTGAACAACTTGAGGTGGCACGAGCTCTTGGGCTGGTAGAAGTCAAGCCCGGGTTGGGCAGGACGCGTCGACGGGTCTTTTCGTTCACCCCCGCGATCCGGCAGAGTCTTGGCTATGCGCTCGCCTTGGATGAGGAACATTTCCGCCAATATGCGGATTTGCGCAATCACGTCGAGTCGGCCTACTGGTTCGAAGCCGTCCAGAAACTTACCGAAGAAGATAAGCAGGAACTGAAGACTATCGTTACGCGTGCCTGGGACAAGCTGCGCCGCACGCCGGTCCAGGTGCCGCATGAAGAGCATCGCACCATGCACCTGATGATATTCCGCCGGCTGCAGAATCCTTTCGTCACCGGCGTGCTGGAGGCGTATTGGGAAGCCTATGAAGCAGTCCGGTTGAATGTCTTCGCGGGCGGATACGATTATTTGCAGGAAGTCTGGCGCTACCATCAAACGATGGTCGAATCTATTTGCAGTGGAGATTATCAGGCTGGTTATGAAGCGCTCGTTGCCCACACCGATCTTTTGTATCACAGACCGTGAATCTTTGTGTCATTGCGAGCCTTCGGGAAGCAATCCCCTGCCGAACTTGGACGCTTCGCGGCTTCGCTCTGTCGAGCTCGCAATGACATAATCACTTAGGAGAATTATGAACAAAGTAATAAACGATTTTTCGATCATTGTTGGCACCAAGAACGGCTCAGGCAGTTCCACCGCCAACAACACCATCCTGCGGGCCATCTTCAAGATGGGTATTCCAGTTTCAGGCAAGAACCTCTTCCCCTCCAACATTCAGGGTCTGCCGACCTGGTACACCATCCGCGCTAGCAAGGATGGATACCTGGGGCGACGCGAAATCAACGAGATCGTGATCGCGATCAACCCTGATTCGTTTACGCGCGACCTGGCGTCTGTCGCGCCGGGCGGCGCGTTTTACTACGCTAATGACATCAAGCAGCCCATCACGCGTGCCGATATCGCGGTCTACCCCGTGCCCATCAAGGACATCATCAAGAAGGACCAGTCCATCCCCAATGATTTCCGCGACCTGGTGGGCAACATGGTTTATGTAGGTGCCCTGGCGCAGATGATTGGCATCGATCTCGACAAGATCTACGCGGCCCTGAATTTCCACTTCAAGGGCAAGCAAAAGCCCATTGATATGAACTTTGGCGCGGTCAAAGCCGGTGCCGAATATGCAAAAGCCAACCTTGAAAAGAAAGACCCATTCTATCTCGAAGCCATGGATAAGACCGAAGGCCTGATCATGGCAGATGGCAACACTGCGGCGGCAATTGGCTCCATCTTCGGCGGCGCACAGTTCGTGGCGTGGTATCCCATCACGCCTGCCACCTCCCTGGCGGAGGCCATGAACGATTACTTCCCGATGCTGCGCCAACGCGAAGATGGCAAACACACCTATGCTGTGGTGCAGGCTGAGGATGAGCTGGCCGCCATTGGCATGACGGTTGGTGCAGGTTGGAGCGGCTTGCGCGCCATGACCTCTACCTCCGGCCCGGGCTTGAGCCTCATGACCGAATTTGCAGGATTGGCGTATTATGCCGAAGTGCCGATTGTCGTTTGGGACATTCAGCGCATCGGACCTAGTACGGGCCTGCCCACCCGCACCTCACAAGCAGATCTCAGTTTTGCGAATAACATGGGGCATGGTGATAATGATATGCTCATCCTCTTGCCGGGCAATATCAATGAATGTTTCGACTTCGGCTGGCAGGCATTCGATCTTGCAGAACGTATACAAACTCCCGTCATTGTCCTGTCGGACCTTGATATGGGCATGAACCAATGGATGAGCAAACCGTTTGAATATCCCAAAACTCCGATGGATCGCGGCAAGGTCTTGCGCGAAGAGGATTTGGAAGAGTTGAAGGGCAATTGGGGTCGTTATCTTGATAAGGATGGCGATGGCATTCCTTATCGTACATTGCCTGGCAATCAACACCCGCTGGCATCCTATTTCACACGTGGCACTGGTCACGATGAGTTCGCCAAATATACAGAGGATTCTGAGACGTTCTATCGCAACATGCAGAGGCTCAAGAACAAGTACATCACTGCCAAACAGTATGTTCCGAAGCCAGTAACATTTAATGGCACGGGTGCAAAATCTGCTATTATCGCATACGGTTCCACGGAGGCGGCTATCAATGAAGCCCGCGACCAGCTCGCGAGCGAGCACGGCATCGCGACCGATTTCATGCGTGTTCGTGCCTTCCCCTTCTCTCCTGAGGTAGATGAATTCGTGAAGAACTACGATCAAATCTTCGTCGTGGAAATGAACCGTGACGGGCAGCTGCACCAGTTGTTGAGCCTTGATTATCCCGAACATGTAATGAAACTCAAGTCCGTGGCTTTTGGTGATGGCATGCCCGCTTCCGCGAAATGGGTACGTGAAGGAATCCTGGCGAAGTACGCTCAGCCTACGATGGTTTAACTGGAATAGAAAGGAACTTAATCATGTCTGCACTCCCTATGGCTGGCGCGCCAGCAAATGTGAACTTGGTTGGTCTTGCGAAGAACGATTACCGTGGCAACCCCACTACCCTATGTCAGGGTTGCGGGCACAACTCGATCTCAAATCAGATCATCGCCGCCATGTACGAAATGAACGTCCTGCCTGAGAAGGTCGTCAAGTTTAGCGGCATTGGTTGCTCGAGCAAGAGCCCTACCTATTTCATGAACCGCTCCTTTGGTTTCAACAGCCTTCATGGACGCATGCCATCCATCGCCACCGGCGCTATGTTTGGTGACCATACCTTGAAAGGCATTGGCGTGTCGGGTGATGGCGATACGGCCAGTATTGGCATGGGTCAGTTCAAGCACATCATGCGCCGTAACGTGAATCTTGTCTACATCATAGAAAACAACGGTGTGTATGGGCTGACGAAAGGTCAATTCTCTGCGACCGCTGAAAAAGGTCTTGCGCTCAAGAAGCAGGGCACCAACCCATATATGCCAGTAGATATTTGTATGGAAGGCGTCGTCACAAATGCTACATTTGTCGCTCGTTCGTTCGCGGGCAACCCCAAGCAAGTGAAAGAATTGCTCAAAGCTGCCTTTGCGCACAAGGGCATCGCCGTACTCGATATCATCAGTCCCTGTGTAACGTTCAACAATCAGGATAATGCCTATCATTCTTACGCCTGGGGCAAGGATCATGAAGAGCCTCTGCACGACATTACCTATATTGCCCCGCGCAATGAAATCATTCTCGAACGTGAAATGGAAGAAGGCGAGATCCGCGAAGTGGCCATGCATGATGGTTCAGTCGTGATCCTCAAGAATCTTGAAAAGGGTTATGATCCCACCAATCGTTATGAGGCTTTGCGCGCGCTGGAAGAAGCGCAACGCAACAACTGGTTGACGACCGGCTTGATCTACGTCAATGAGGAGAAGCCCACCCTGGATGAAACCTACAACTTAGTGGATGCACCCCTCAATCGCCTCACCGAACCGGATCTCAGACCGGCTCCCGAGATGATTGATAAGGTCAACGCGCTGATGTTCTAGACGCCACCCGACCTCACCCCTGCCCCTCTCCTATAAAAGGAGAGGGGTGTTTATTATGCTCGAAATTACCCCGTCATTTTCCATTGATGAACGCGAACTGCACTTCGACTTTATTCGCTCCGCGGGGCCGGGAGGGCAGAATGTCAACAAGGTCGCAACCGCTGTACAGTTACGGTTTGACGTGCGCGCCTCTGCTTTGCCCGAGGTTGCCAAAGCGCGGCTGCTCGCCATTGCCGGCCACCATGCCACAACAGAAGGTGAACTCCTCATCGAAGCCCGTCGCTTCCGTACACAGGAACAGAACCGTCAGGACGCACTTCAAAGATTTATTGGCCTCGTTCGAAGATCATTGATCCCACCGAAGCCACGCAAAAAGACCAAACCTACGGTCGCCTCCAAAGCCAAAAGGTTGGGAGAAAAGAAACGCAAAGGGGATGTCAAACGACTGCGTGGAGACAAATCCTTTGACACAGAATAAATCATGCTCCGCCAAATCGCCTTTTTTAGCAAGTGTATAACAAATCTCTAGTGGCTTTGCTCTGCGGGCTAGTTGCCGCCTCCATCTGGGGTGGGATGTATGTTGTCAGCAAGGTGGTGTTGGATGTCATCCCGCCCTTCACCCTGCTCACCATTCGTCTGGTTTTGGGCGCGGTGGCGCTGGGCACCGTCATTCTTCTGCGCGGCCAAAGGGATTTCACCCGCGAGGGATTCCGCTCCAGCCTTCTCGTTGGGTTTGTGGGCTACGGCATTTCACTGGGATTTCAGTTCGTGGGCACAAAACTATCCACCGCTTCCAACGGAGCACTGGTGACATCCGCCACGCCGGCATTTGTGCTTTTATTCGCCCCATTCCTTCTCCATGAAAAACCCACCCTGCGCAGCATCCTCGCGCTGGCAGCGTCGACGCTGGGCGTTCTAGCGATCATTGATCCGCGCACCGCGGATTTCTCCTCGTCACTTTTTTTGGGGAATCTCAGCCTGCTTGGCGCGGCGCTCACCTGGGCATTGTATTCCGTGCTGGTACGAAAGGCCTCCACCAAAGTGGACCTGCTTTCCTCCGGCGCGGTGATGCTGATGGCTGGAGTCCCATCGAGTGCCTTGTTCAGCCTATTTGAACTAAAGACTCAAGCAGTTGGGGAGATCACAACAGGAATCATCGCTGGTCTTCTCTTCCTGGGAATCATCTCAACCGCGCTGGCCATGTTTCTCTGGAATTATGCGTTTGCACAATTGCCTGCCACCGTCGCTGCATTGACTTTTTTTGCACAGCCCGTGGTCGGTACCCTGCTCGGCTGGCTGCTACTGGGGGAAAAAATCACGCCGCTCTTCTTGCTCGGCGGCGCGTTGATTGGACTTGGTATTTTGATTTCAACAAAAGAAAACTAAATTTGCTCTGTCAGGGGCTGCGCTCCTGATAGAGCTTATAAAGTCAATTCTCACCCACGGTGTGCAACAATGCCATATTCGGAGGGCGGATCGCGCCAACCGGAAACCCGCACACCAACACCACCTGATCCCCGACCTGCACCACATCGGAACGCATAAGAGCTGCATCGACATGATCGAGCATTTCTTCGATTGAGTTCACAAATGCCACTCGGTGTGGTCGAACACCCCAAAGGAAAGCTAGCCGCTGATACGTATCCTGCTGCGGCGTGAACGCCATGATCGGCACCCGCGGTCTGATCTTCGACATCAACCACGCGGTTTGTCCCTGGGTTGTGAAGCAGGCCACCGCGGTGACGTTCTCGTCGTTCGCCAGGGCCTGCGCGGCGCGCGCCATAGAGGCTGCGTCGCTGTGTTCGAGCCCAGCTACCATTTGTTGAGCCCCCCACTCCAGGTAATGAGCTTCGGCCTCGTGCACGATCCGATCCATCATCCGCACAACCTCCACGGGATATTTTCCAACCGCCGTTTCAGCCGAAAGCATGACCGCATCGGTCCCATCGAAAATTGCATTCGCCACATCGGAAGCCTCGGCGCGCGTCGGCAGCGGATTGGTGATCATCGATTCGAGCATTTGCGTGGCAGTGATGACCAGCTTGCTGCGCGTGTTGGCCCGATGGATGATATGCTTTTGTAGAGACGGCACCCGCTCGGGAGGCAGTTCCACGCCGAGGTCGCCCCGCGCCACCATGACACCATCCACAATGTCGAGGATAGATTCCAGGATATCGAGCGCTTCAGGCTTTTCGAGCTTGGCGATGAGCAGCGGCAACCGCCTGCCATCTGAAAATCTCTCCATGGCATAACGCACCTTCTGCACATCCTCTGCCGTGCGGACGAAGGAAATCGCAACCGCGTCCACACCTTGCGCGATGCCAAACGCCAGATCGGTTTCATCCTTTTCGGTGAACCCAGTGATCCGTAAGCGGATGCCCGGCAGGTTGATGCCTTTGTGAGAACCCAGTGGCCCGCCGACGATCACCTTCGCGGTCAGCGTGTGGCGGTCCTTGACCGAGATCACTTCCAGCGTCAGGCGGCCATCATCGAGCAGGAGCCGGTCGGAGGCCCGGACAGAATCGAAAAGCTGGCGAAAATCTACAGGGATGTGTTTCCCCCCGTCTTCGGGAGGCGTCGTTCCCGTCGCGTAGAGGGTAACCACTTCACCCTCGGAAAGCTGCACCGGCTCGGGAAGCGCTCCGACGCGGATCTTGGGCCCCTGCAAATCCTGCAGGATGCCGATGGAAACACCCAGTTTTTCAGAGACTTTGCGAATCAGGGAAATGCGCTCCGCATGTTCCTCGTGGGTGCCATGTGAAAAGTTCATGCGGGCAACGTTCATGCCGGCCTGAACGAGCCTTTCCATGACTTCCTCGCCCTGGGTGGCGGGACCTATGGTTGCAACGATTTTCGCTTTGCGGTTCATAAAAGGAAATTCCTCCGGGACAATTGTAATACGAAGTACAGACCGTCCCGTTCCTCGCGAAGTACCCGCAACGAGGCAGGTCGCCTACGACCAGCCTTCCGGGGAGCTACACCTGCAAGGCCCTCATGTCGAATCCAAAATCTACAGATAATGCAGCTCTCTCGCCTGCTTTGACAAATCGACTCGGAAATGTGGGTGGGCAATCCTGATTAACTGTTGCGCACGCTGGCGGATGGTCTTTCCATACAGGTCAGCCACGCCATATTCAGTTACCACATAGCGGACGTGGTTGCGGGTGGTGACAACACCTGCGCCTTCTTTCAGCATACAGGCGATGCGGGTGATCAGAGTACCATCTTTCAGCGTCGTCGTGCTTGGCAGGGCGATGATCGGCACGCCGTCCTTGGAGCGCGAGGCGCCATAGATAAAATCGAGTTGGCCGCCAACACCGCTATAAAGCTTGGGACCAATGCTGTCGGCGCAGACCTGGCCGGTGAGGTCCACTTCGATGGCGGAGTTGACGGCCACCATGCGCTCGTTCTGCGCGATCACAAACGGGTCGTTGACATATTCCGTGCGGTGCAATTCAATTAGTGGGTTATCGTCTGCCCAGTCATAGAGCTGCTTTGTACCAAGCATGAAGCCTGCGATGATCTTGCCGACGTGCAGCGTTTTGCGCGCGTTGGTCAGCACACCTTCGTTGACCAGGTCGATCACGCCGTCTGAGAACAGCTCACTGTGAACGCCCAGATCCTTTTTGTGATGCAGATATTTCAACACGGCGTCAGGAATGGCGCCGATGCCGAGCTGCATAGTGGCGCCATCCGGAATGAGTTCAGCGATATGACCGGCAATCTTTTCCACCACGGCTGAATTGCCATCCTCGCTCATGGGCATTTCAGGGATGGGATAGTTCACCGGGATAATGTGGTGCAGGCGGCTCACATGGATAAACGAATCGCCGAGCGTGCGCGGCATTCGCTGGTTGACCTCGGCGATGATGATCTTGGCAGTTTCAGCCGCGGATTTGGTAAGCCCCACCTCAACCCCCAGGCTGCAGAAGCCATGTTCGTCGGGCGGTGATACGTGAATGATGGCAACGTCGAGCGGGAGAAGTCCACGCTTAAAGAGCAGCGGGAATTCAGAAAGCAGCACCGGTGTAAAGTCAGCGCGGCCCTCCTGCACAGCCTTGCGGACGTTTTGGCTGATGAACAACGTGTTGACCCGCAGATGCCCTTCCATTTCGGGCTTGACGTAATCGGCGGGACCAATCGTCAGAGCCTGGCAGATCTCCACGTTTTCGAGATTCGGAGCGTATTCGACCAAAGCCGCAAGCACCTTCTGGGGCACCGAGACGTTACCGGTGAGGAAGATGCGGTTCCCCGACTTAATGGCGCGGACGGCTTCCTGCGGAGTCCTGATCCGCGATTCGTAAACGCTATTCCAGTCCATCACCGACCTCCTCCAGAAGCTTCAGATGAACCAGGTTGCCATCTTGCGTGTTGATCGCTTTTTCCAGGGCCGGGTCGGCGGAGGCGGCCACTTTTGCGCCCTGATTGGCGAGATTGAAGATATAAGGCATCGCGGCATTGACAAAGGCATGTGTGGCAGTGCGCGCAATCACGCTGGGCATATTCGGAACACAATAATGAGTCACGCCCTCGTCCACATACACAGGGAGTTCATGCGTGGTCGGGCGCGCGGTCTCGATGCAGCCGCCCATATCAATACTCAAGTCCACGATCACGGAGCGCGGTTTCATGTTCTGCACCATCTTCCTTGAAACCAGGATCGGCGCACGCTGTCCGGTGACCAGCACGGCGCCCACCAGCACATCTGCGTAGGCCGTCACCTTCTCGATGTTCCGTTCTGACGAGATCATGGTCACGATGCCCGGCAAATGCTGGTGCAGTCTTTGCAGACCGACCAGGTCAATGCCAAGCACGGTGACATGAGCACCCAGGCCCATGAATGACCGGGCAGCATATGTGGCAACCACACCGCTCCCCAGGATCGCCACCTCCGCCGGCGGCACACCCGGGATGCCGCCCAGCAGAATTCCCTTGCCGCCGCGGTTGCATTGCAGGAACCGCGCCGCGATGGTGGGGGTCATGCTCCCGCCAATCTCACTGGACGGGCGCAATACCGGCAGGGAATTATCTGCCAGTTGGATCTGTTCATATGCAACGGATGTGATCCTCTTTTCCAGCAACAGGTCAACTTTATCGCGCTGGGTCGAAGCCAGTTGCAGGAAGCCCGCGATCGTCGTTTCAGGACGGAGCCACTCAATTTCCTCTTTCGTCGGACGGGAGACCTTGAGCAATAAGTCTGCCCGCCCGAAGACTTCGTCTGCGGAATAAGCGATACGCGCCCCGGCTTTTTCGTATTCAAGGTCGCTGAATCCTGCCCCAACGCCCGCTTCATGCTCAACGTAGACCTGATGCCCGTTCTGGGTCAGAATCTGCACCCCGGCCGGTGACAGGCCGACGCGGAATTCAAAAGGTCGTCTTTCTCTTGGTATACCTATGTTCATGTGTTCTCCAGTTTGACCTATTCCCCCCCCAACCCTCCCCTTCCCTTTGAGGGAAGGGGAGGGTGCCCCGCGCAGCGGGCGGGTGAGGTTAGGTCATATTCAATACTTCACGAATGGACGGTATCGCCCAATCGATGGTTTCCTTATCGATTACCAGCGGCGGTGCAAAGCGGATCACGTGATCGTGAGTCTCTTTGGCGAGAATGCCTCTCTCTTTCAACGCTTCGCAAAAACGACGCGCGCCACCAGCTTCCGGTTTCAATTCCACGCCGATCAATAGACCTTTTCCGCGCACTTCCTTAACGTGCGGGCTGGGAATTTCACTTAATTGCTCCACAAAATATTCACCCACCTGGTGGGCGCGCTCGGCGAGCTTCTCTTCGCGGATCACGCGCAAGGCGGCCCGCGCCACTGCGGCCGCCAGTGGATTGCCGCCAAAGGTGGAGCCGTGTTCGCCCGGCTTGAAAAGACCCAAAAGCGGCTTATCGGCCAGCACCGCCGAGACGGGATAAAATCCTCCGCTGAGGGCCTTACCCACAATCATGACATCCGGACGGACTTCTTCATGCTGCGACGCGAACAGTTTCCCGGTCCGTGCCAGGCCTGTCTGAATCTCATCCGCCATGAAAAGCACATTATTCTTCTTACAAATCTCCGAAACCTTTTTCAAATATCCTACTGGCGGCATGATGACACCGGCTTCACCCTGGATCGGCTCGAGCATCACGGCAGCGGTATTTGGCGTGATGGCCTTTTCAACCGCATCGATGTCACCATATTTCACAACAACAAAGCCCGGCGTGAACGGACCGAAGTCCTCACGATAGGCTGGCTCAGTAGAAAATGAAATGATGGCGATCGTGCGACCGTGGAAATTTCCGCCTGCCACGATGATCTCTGCCTGGTGGCGCGGCACGCCTTTGACTGTATACGCCCATTTGCGCGCTAACTTGACGGCGGTTTCCACCGCCTCTGCGCCCGAATTCATCGGCAGGGACATCTCGTAGCCGGTCATTTCATAGAGTTCTTTGTAGAGCAGCGGCAGTTGGTCGTTGCGAAAGGCACGGGAGGTGAGGGTGACCTTCTTCGCCTGTTCCAGCATGGCGTTCAGGATTTCAGGATGCACATGCCCCTGATTGACCGCGGAGTAGGAGGACAGGCAATCGAGATACTTCTTCCCATCCACGTCATAGACCCACACCCCCTCGGCTCTTTCGATGACCACGTCGAGGGGATGGTAATTGTGCGCGCCGTATTGTTCTTCTAAATAGATAAAGTCTTGGGTATTCATGAATAAACCTGATAAATTCTTTCACCACAAAGGAACACAAAGGGTCACAAAGGTTTTCCTTATTCTTCCTTCGTGTTACTTCGTGACCCTTTGTGGTTAGTGGTGTTACGCCACACCAAACAGCCGCGCCAGAATCGCCTTTTGCGCATGGAGGCGGTTGTGCGCCTGCGGGAAGATGACCGAATGCGGGCTGTCGGCCACGTCGTCGGTCAGTTCGTGGTTGCGATGCGCCGGCAGGCAGTGCATCACGATCACGTCCTTATCCGCTTCGCCAACCAACTGGGCATTCACTTGATACGGCGGGAAGACCTGCTCGCGCTTGGCGGTCTCCTCCTCCTGTCCCATCGAAGTCCAGGTGTCGGTGTAGATCACCTGCGCGCCTTTGACAGCTTCATGCGGGTCACGGACGAAGGCCAGGACCGAGCCAGTCTCTTTGATGATCTCTTTGGCGATCTCGATCGCTTTGGGGCTGATGTCGAAATCTTCGGGGCTGGCAATCGTGAAGTTCCAGCCCAGTTTGGCGCAGACGTGCATCAGCGAGACCGCTACATTGTTCCCATCGCCCACGTACGCCACGTTCAAGCCTTTGGCTTTGCCGAATTTCTCCTGGATGGTGAGCGCATCGGCCATGCCCTGGCAGGGATGGTTGTAATCGCTCAAGCCATTGACCACGGGGATTTCAGACCATTGCGCCAGTTGCAGCACATGCTCGTGATCGAAGGTGCGCGCCATGAGCCCATGCACGTAGCCCGAGAGCACGCGCGCAATATCCGCAATGGATTCGCGCTTGCCGAGACCGATCTCATTCGGCGACAGGTACAACGCGTCGCCGCCGCAGTGCCGCATCGCCATATCGAACGAGACGCGCGTCCGCAGGCTGGGCTTCTGGAAGATCATGCCCAGCACCTTGCCTTTGAAATAGGGCGGGTTGCCTTTTTTGAAATATTCCTTTTTGAGTTTTACTGCGAGATCCAGCAAATCCTGCACCTCCCCGGAAGATAAGTCTGAGATTGCCAAAAAGTGTTTCATTCCTTCCTGCTCCTTCGTGGATAAAGTATAGTATTTCAGGACATTTCTGACCTGTGTATATCGTCACCCGTTCTGCGTGACACAAAGAAAAACAGCGCCTGCAAGCGCTGTAATCTTATCATGTCGGGCCGAATTTCTTCTGGTTACTCGGACAATATGTGCAACCTGCGAGCACCGATTGCCAATGGCATCGCATCTATAGTGATAGTAATCGCTGCTGGTATAGTTGGATTCGGCCTAACGGTTGAGTGGGTCGTACTTGTCATTGATGATTTTCAGGGTCAGCCCCTTGGGCAAGCGAAAAGGAGTAGATGCCAAAGTGGAGTTAGTAGAGCAGTCCAATGGATCATCTTCATTAGGGTTAAAAAGGTCAGGTCAGGCTCGATTGAATTGTCGATCCTTTATCCATATTAAAAATTCACCAACCGCTGCCATAAGCAATAGAATAGGATTTAGCCAATATCCTAATCCACCAGATCCAGACGGCGCATACGTCAGACTTAAGTGAATGCTTGATGCCAATGAAAAAATCAACCAGAAACGATATATTATTCTTACAATCCCCGAGTCGATAACTGAGAAGAATAAACTCCACAAAAGCAATACAGGAATTGCGTAAAAGTATAGTGGTGATTCAATAACATAAATAATTGAAGTAACAGCATCCTTGAGCAGCCCCGCGTCTGCTATCAAACTTGGTTCCTGAAAAAACATAAATATTGCATTAATACCCCCAGGGAGATAGGTAAACACAGTAATCAATGTCCCGAATATCAAAAAGAACTTCGCCGCTATCTGTGTTTCTCCTCCAGTTCGGACGGGGGCAAAAAAGCTCAGGAAGGACAGCAAAGCAACAATAAGATGAAATTTTCGTTTCGTGATAATTATCATAGTCCTCGACTGTCCTTCCTAATTCTGGGCCGCACCATTGCAAAGATTGAACATGTAATCAAATAAGAAGCGATCCATCCACATTTTTGATTCTACCGGCATCAAAGTGCCGCGAGTTGAGTACTTTATACATTGATCTGTCCAAATCGTCACTAACACTGTGTGTCTTTCCATCCTGCTTCAGCTACATTACAATAAATTGTAACAAGCACCTCTTGCAACGAAGACTAACCTCAATCGATATTCGCGCACGGAATATTCAAGGTACTCCATGCTTACACCAACTCACTGGAACATTCTTCGTTCTTTGATGAATCGTATCATCCCGCGGGACGATTTTCCCGATGCATGGGAGGCTGGTGTCGGGGATTATCTGAGGCGCCAGTTTGAACGCGACCTCCACTCTCATGTGGAGACATACAAACTCGGATTGGAGGCGTTGGAAGCGGAGTCGAAAGCTGTTGCGGGAAAAGGCTTCACAGATCTGGACACTTCCACACAGGATATGATCCTGAATCGAATTGAGAGCAGGCAGGCTACGTTGTCATGGCCCGTGAATCCCACTGAGTTCTTTCTCATGGTCATCGAGCATGTCATGGAAGGATATTACAGCGACCCGGGCAACGGCGGCAATCGCGACTCGATAGCCTGGCGCATGATCGGGTTTGAGAGCCGGGAATGATCCGATATGATGTCATCATTGTCGGCGCGGGAGCCGGAGGTGGTGTGGCAGCCGGTGTACTGGCAGAAGCCGGGAAACGCGTCCTATTATTGGAGCGAGGCGGACATCTCGTCTTTAGCCAGGACCGTCACGATCATCTAAGACATCAACGTTTCTCCCCCCACGGACATAACGCCGGACCGGATATCGAGGGCAATCCGCGCGTCGCCGTGGATGCACAGGGGCAGTTACGAGTCGTCCGGCCGCATGAAAATGGTTATCAGAATAACGCGGCAGTCGTGGGAGGCGGTACACGGGTATATGGCGCGCAAGCCTGGAGATTTCTGCCGCAGGATTTTCGCATGGCAAGCCTGTATGGAATCCCGGCCGGTAGTTCACTGGCCGATTGGCCGATCAGTTATGCGGATCTGGAGCCGTATTATGAGCGCGTCGAGTGGGAGATTGGCGTGGCGGGAGACAGCGTCGCGAGCGCCCGTCACTGGCCCAGGCGCACAGGTTTCCCGATGCCACCGCTTCCGGTGAACAAGCAGGGCCAGGTTCTCCGCGCGGGCGCGTCCAGGTTAGGTTGGGAAACACTGCCCATCCCCGCGCTGATCAACACCGTGTCCTATAACGCCCGCCCGGGATGTATCCAATGCCAGTACTGCGTTGGTTTTACTTGTCCCGTGGATGCAAAAAACGGAACACACAACACGCTGATCCCGCGGGCACTGGCAACCGGACTCTGTGATCTGGTAACCCACGCGATGGTTTTCAGGATCGATACCGAGCCGTCCGGTCATGTCACCGGCGTATCGTACTATGACCGCGCCGGACAGATGCAAAGTGCAGAAGCTGAAGTAGTGATCTGCGCGGGCGGCGCGATCGAGACGGCCCGTCTGTTGTTGAACTCCGCTTCACCTCAACACCCGTCCGGATTGGGCAACCAGCATGATCAAGTGGGCCGGAACCTGCAGGGACATTATTATCCAGCGGCCATCGGCCTGATGCCTGAGCCCGTGTATGACGCAGTCGGTCCGGGCATCTCCACGGCCACGATCCAGTTCAACCATGGGAACAGTGATGTGATCGGCGGAGCGATGCTGGCGGATGAATTCATCGAATTGCCAATCGTCTTTTGGGCGCGTCAATTACCGCCTGATCTGCCGCGCTGGGGCATAGCGAATAAACGCTTCATGCGCGAGAACTACACAAAGGTGATGCGAGTGACAGGTCCGGTTCAGGAAGTTCCCAACCCTGAGGCGCGCGTGACACTTGATCCTGCCGTGCGTGATCGCTGGGGGATTCCGGTGGCACGATTATCCGGCACGACACACATAGAGACGGTGAGAACGGCGGCGTTTATTTTCGAGCGTGGGCGCGAATGGCTGCAAGCCTCCGGTGCAATACGCGTGTGGGGCGAGCCGCCGGGTCTGTATTTGAGCGGCGGACAACACCAGGCCGGGACCTGCCGGATGGGGGACGATCCACATACATCCGTTGTAGATCCATGGGGACGCCTACATGGGCATGACAATCTCTTCGTGGCAGACGGATCCGTCCACGTAACCAACGGCGGATTTAATCCGGTATTGACGATTCTGGCGCTTGCTTTCCGCACCGCAGAGCACATTGTGAAGTCATGGTAGCAAGTCTGTAATCGCTCATTCGGCGTGAAAGAGAAACGACGCGCGAGCGCTGTCCAGCGGTATGGCCTGATTTTATTTCTACTTCCCATTCCCAGCAAAGAACCTCCCCACTTTTGGGGAGGCAGGAGGGGTCCTGACAAAAAGAAAAACGGCGCCCCAAAGCGCTGCTAATCTTATCGCTGTGCCGTTACAGGCATTATCATGTGTCCAAAGGCAAGAAAATCGTGGAGTTCCGCATTCAACTGGAAGTTTTGGTAGACGAAGAGTGGTATCCTGTAGTTCGATATGACACAGCCCATGGAATCCCACATCGTGACATACTGCATCCCAATGGCGAGCAAACCAAGGAATGGTTTGAAGGGTATTCCATAGAGGATGTTCTCACAATTGGTCAGAAGGACATCATGGATAACTGGCTTGCCTACCGTAAGCGTTTTATCAAGGAGCTGAAACAATGAAAGAATTTTATCGGGCGAAATTTAACGAACTATTCACCGAATTCACACGGTATCTTATCACCCACCCGGACTTCGGCGAAGACATTCCCAAAGGCGCTGAAGTGATCCTGCTGGATCAAAAAGACCCAGGCTATACAAAATACATGCTCAAGAAAGCACCGAAAAATGGAGCCGTGTTTATTGATGTTGGCAAACTGGCGCCCATCCGCTCACGGTTGAGAAAACCCAAAATTATCTCCCGCCCACCTACGATGATGGCAGGATAAATAATGAGAACAACTCGTCCTAAAGATTCATGGGCGAGTTTGTTTTACGAACTAATCAGTCTCCTGGAGTCTTGTGCCCAAAGCACCGAGATTCTCACCTGAACTCCCCGGCACTTATGTCCGGGGCAAGTGTCGGACATGCAATGCAACGGCGGGAGGGTAATGTACTATCCAGTGGTACAGCCTGATGTTATTTCTACTGCCCGTCTCTACCAGAAACCTCCCCCACTTTGGGCGAGGCAGGAGGGGGTCCTAAAGAAAAACAGCACACGCAAGCGCTGTTAATCTTACATTTGCTCTACGAGCAAATGTAAAATATCCCTAGGTCCTTGTTTTTTGCGTTTTCGAATAGTTTGACGGCTTCTTTCCAATGCAAAAGAGGACACGCATAACAACATGCTGTAATCCGCACCAGAGGTATATATGGCTACACCTAAAATACTCGAGGATATTGAGAATCTGCCTCCCGAGGCTCTGAAACAGGTCGCTGATTTTGTGGCTTTTCTCAAGGAACGTTATCCCGTTACGCCCAATCGGAAAAGCCGCCGGGTGCGTTTGGCAAAAGAACCTTTTATCGGAATGTGGAAAGACCGTGCGGACATGGGCGACAGCGTGGAATGGGTGCGTCAATTGCGGCGCAAGCAGTGGGGACGTAAATGAATGAATCTCACCCTGGTTGACACAGATATTCTCATCGACGCCGCCCTGGATGTCCGCAACGCGGTTGATTGTTTGGATAGCCTGGAAAATATATCCGTGCTGGCAGTGAGTGTCATCACGCAAATGGGGTTGATCGTGGGCTGCCGCAATAAAGCGGAGCTCAGAAAGATGGAGCAATTTCTGGCAAGGTTTCAAATCGTTCCAATCAACGAGCAGAGTTCAAGCACAGCTGTTGAATTGTTGTCAAAATTTCGCCTCGGTCATGGCCTGTTAATTCCAGATGCACTGATCGCGGCAACCGCAATCGGCCTGGATGTAGATTTTGTGTCCAAGAACCAACGCGATTATCGGTTTGTGGAAGATCTCAAACTCCTGGCTTATCCTTTATCGTAATAGAGTAAGTAAATGCAACTGGCTCTTGTCCGCTGAATGTCTTCAGCCGATTGTCCCCAAGGGGATGCTTCGCGAGCGGAATCGTAGGTATAGGTATTTGTCCCATCATTGAGCAGGTTGCCGTTGTTATCCCAGGTGTAGTTGACTCCGTTCAGGCTCGATAACCGGTTGGCATCATCATACGTATACGTGTCGCTGGTCAGCAGACCCAGGAGGAATTTATCCTGTGTCTCGCGGTTGCCGACGGCATCATGTGGGTGATTTCGGATTGGGGCTTTTGCGGCCTACCCAATCCAGATTGGACATCGGAGCCGGCGTTCAAGTCCATGGTGAAGGTGGTGGTAGGATTTCCGCTCACGGTTTCCTGGAGTCTATCACCCAGACCGTTGTAGGTATAGGTTACCGTGTTCCCCTGACCGTTGAGGATCTTCAACTGATTTGCAAAGTCGTAGGTATAGGTGTTCACACCATCATTGAGCAGATTGCCGTTGTTGTCCCAGGTGTAGGCCAGGCCGTTGAGACTGGTCAAGCGATTGGCATCATCATAGGTGTACGTGTCGCTGGTTAGCAGACCCAGGAGGAATTTATCCTGTCTCTCGCGGTTGCCGACGGCATCATAGAGGTAGTGATAGTAATCACCATTCAAATAGTTGGCTTCGGTAAGACGGTTTCTCTGCCCACGAAAAGAAGAGCACCAAGTCGCTGGTGTAGTACTACTTGGTGCTCAATAGAGAATACTGAAATTTCGCAGCGACTAAATCGCAAGTGTTCAGGAGAAGAGGCCTCTGGCAAGATAAGCGTTTTCACCTAAACTATGGTGTAGGAGTTACCTCTTTATTTTCAACACCAACATTGTTTAATCTTTCGTCTACTATACCTAAAATATCATTTAGTTCTGTAAACGTCAGGCTCTTGTTATCAAGGTTTATTTTCACAAAACCTATTATGTTATTGTGCCTCTGTAAATAACGACAAGATAATATGGGATCCTCGGGAAATTGAAGGCACTCGAATCTATAATCATCTTTTTGATCCCGAGGCGAGTATGTCGCTTCAGGCCACGGCTGAGTAGATTTGAACCACAAATCCTCCCATTGCTGGTAAGCAATCTCGGATTTTTCTTCGTTCAAATAAATGGCAATGGTATTGGAAAGAAAAATACTTGGATCGGCTTCCAATTCATAAATTACGGTATAACCCGAACCGCCAAATTCGACACCCCAGTCTTTGTCGGAATACTTCCAGCCATTGGGCAAATCATTTGTCTTCAAAGCATACTCTGTCAATTGCCTGTCAAGCGGGCTCATTTCTTCCATTTGACCAATTTGACATGAGATACTAACCGATATCAAAATTAATAGTGAAAGCAATCTCCAAAACCGATTCTTATTCATAGTAATTTATCCATTTTGCATTTAGCGGAATATTATTTTTGGTTCGAAAAGATGTCTGTAAACAAGGGCATCATAACTCTGGTCAGTATCTAAAATTTGATAATATATACTAGAATCTGTGTGTTTGAAAGGAAGTTTGCTTCTTGCAAATTCTTCATAACCAAAGGGTGCTATTTTATTCCAGTTTACTAACACCAGATACGTTTCAAATTTATCCCTTTTAAATCCCATCTCATACGAGTAGGGGTCCAGAAAATTACCGCAGCTTACCGATATTCTAAAAAGACTTGCATAAAGGGTGCAATTACCAACATCCGCAGTTCCACCCAAATCGAGGGTGCCTTCGGAAAAATCCCAACTACCTTCAACGCCAACCGATAATGCTAGCTGGTAATTAAGAATGGTAATATTTTCTCCTAAATCAAGACTACCGCTTAGGCTACAACCTTGCGACTCGGTATCGCATAACAAAGAACCTCCTCCTCCGATACCCAATACCAACTTGAACTCCGCACCTGTAGATCTTGATTGATAATACTCCCACTTTGGAGATGTGCTAAACCTGATAAACATCCAAAAATCTTGAGCTGCCGTCAGGAAAGTGTCATTTTTGAAAGCACAGGTTGTGAAGGATAAAATCAGGGCTCTGTGTTCTGGTGGAATGCTGTTCAGCCAATTACCCGGAGTAGCGTTGGCCGGGATGGTTATGCCATTGCTTTGATATAGATTGATGAACCATGAGCATAAAGCTGGCGATGGATCTGTGACATCATAACTAATCCCGCCTCGACTTGCATCAGGATACCAGCACTGTCCCGTTGGATCAGTTCGATTGATGGGATTGGACCCGACGTAGTTCCACTTGTTGTATGACATTGGGGAGCTCATGTTTCCGCCCCACGTATCCCGCGTCAGAAAGCGACCCATGCCACTGGCGTAATATCTCGCTCGCAAATATACCAACCCTTGACTCGCATATTCACCGGTATATGCGTATGACGACTGCGAAGAACCATCGGTCGATGTAACAACACCATACGGATCATACGCCCGCGCATAGGTAATCGCACCGCTGGTGTTCGTCATCTGGCGAACGGATCCTAAGGCATCACCAAGGAAATATTCGGTTCCTGTGGCTGTGGCTTGCGCGATCCTACCTACACCATAGACATAAGTGTGCGTTCCATCGCTGAGGGCCTGGGTGAGGCCGGTGTTGAGGTCCATGGTGAAGGTGGTTGTAACCCCACTCACGGTCTCCTGCAAGCGGTCATTCAAGCCATTGTAAACATAACTCGCCAGCACGGTTTCACCGGTATCACAAATGCCATTGCTCGATGTGTCCTGGCAGGTTTTCACCAGCCGGTTCGCGAAATCATACTCATAGGCATTCACGCTATCTTTCTTCAAGTTGCCGTTGTTGTCCCAGGCGTAGGTCACACCGTTGACGCTGGTCAGGCGGTTGGCATCGTCATAAACATAGGTATCATTGGTCACGAATCCCAGCACGGATTTTTGTTGGGTCTCACGGTTGCCGACGGCATCGTAGGTGTAATGATAATAGTCGTTGTTGACAGGATGGAGGCGCACCAGCGGAATTACAGGAGTTGTCGGCTGTCAAACTCCTGCAAACCGTATGGGCGCAACAGTTTCGAGCTGAAGCAGGGCAACTGGTGTTTGACACGTTGAAGCACTACAATGGCCATACCCAAATCGTGACACCGTGCGATCCCGAAGCACAGTATAGTCGCAAGCGTCACGCGGAATGGATTGGCAGTAAAGTGCAAGTAACCGATACGGATGATGAAGGTTATCCTCACATCATCACCGATATTGTAAGTACCGAGAGTAACCTCACCGATCATGAAGCCTTACCCCAGATCCAGCAACGTCTGACACAACGTCACTGTCAACCCGGGGAACACTATGTGGATGCAGGCTTCATGACTGGACCCAATCTCGCTAGCAGTCAGACCCGGCACATTGACCTGATTGGACCGTTGAAGGCTGCCGTCACCGCTCAAGATTTAATGACCGAGGGTATTACCCAGTCTCAGTTCCAGGTGGAGTTAGAGCAGCAACGGGTTACGTGTCCGCAAGGATATCAAGCGACGGCACCGGTGCAAACGAGACTGGGATGGCGCTTTCAGTTTCCAACCCATGTGTGCATGGCCTGTCCGATGCGTGCGCGTTGTTGTGCGGGCAAGGAAGGGCGCACAATCTGCATCAACACACATTATGCCTCGATGCAACAAGTCTATACGCGGCAGAAAACACAAGCCTTCCAACAGGATTATGCCCAACATCGCAGTGGCGTCGAAGGCTCCCTGTCGGCCTTGACACGCGGAAACGGTTTGCGCGTCAGTCGTTACATTGGACAAAGCAAACGAAACCTGCAAGCCCTTTTTACAGGCTGCGCCGCCAATTTACAGCGCACCGCTCGCTGGTTAGCAGGGCATCGTCCCCAAGCACGACATAAAAGCTGGACATTGCAAACCACTTGAAAATGTACGTCAACGCAGAAACTGACAGACACTTGTATTCCAACTGAGTTCGCCAACAGTATCCTCACAAATGACAATCATTGTGTTGCTGTCGCTCAACAAAACGTTAATTCCAATGGGTTGAGCATACGAATACTATGGTGTAGCGCCTTCGGGTTTTGCATCAACAGCTGCTTCGTTCAATCTTTTGTCTAATATGCCCAAAATTTGATTTATCTCCTCAAAGGTCAGGTTATTTTTGCTACTTTCGTCGAGGCTTATTTTCACAAAGCTAATTAAATCATTTTTTCGTTGCAAATAGAGGCACAATCTCCATGAGCCTAAGGGTGCTCCTGGCCCTTTTTCCTCACATTCGTATCGAAAAGTATCATTGGTATTTGACGGTGAAAACGACGTGATTGCCTGAAACTTAGCTATGGTAAACCATTCATTCTCCCATTCTTTATATGCTTGTTGTGCTTGATCTTCATTCGAATGAATGGAAACGACATGACTTATAAAAACAAGCTTATCGCGTATGTATGTGATTCCATAGCTTTCACCTCCGTAAGCAGATTCCCAGCTTTTCCCTTCAACACTCCAACCGGAACCCGGCAAATCTGCCTCTTTTAATGAATATTGCACCAACTGTATTTGAGTCTGACTAATCCTTGAAGTTCGACATGATGAAAGTGCTAAAGTAGCGAATACTACAATTATCAAAAACATGATCCTGCTTATTTTCATTTTGAAACCCTTTCACTCTTCAAATCTATGGCTATCCATTCTGTGAAAGAATGGATAGCCATAGATTTATTCAAAAACCCTTGACAACGAATTTGATTAATCCTTTACTTTACCAACTTGTGTAACAGTTCTGTTCTATTCAAAATAATCTATGTAGTTCCAATATTGCCAGGGCAGCAAATCTCTGCTTCCCGTATATTCTACTCGGTAATAGATTCTTGAATTAGGATGAAAGGGAAGACGCTTTGCAAAGTTATCATAACCCAACGTGTCAAAGGTAGAGACCCTAGCCAAGGCCCAATATTCCTGCGGCAAGGCATCACGCGTCCACCCAAATTCTATATTCTCATATAATGAAAAGGGGATCGGACACGGTAACCCTCCCGTAAAATAGTACCAAGGAAAAGTAGACGAGTCATGGCAAAATAGAGTTAGGAGAGCATGCCATGAAGAAGTCGAAATTTTCGGAGAGCCAGATCGTGAATATCTTGAAGGAAGCCGAAGCTGGGATAACGGTGGAAGATCTCAGCCGCCGGCACGGGTTCAGCAAAGCCTCCTTTTACAAGTGGAAAGCCAAATATGGTGGGATGAGCATCAGTGAAGTGAAACGCATGAAGGAACTAGAAGAGGAGAACCGGCGCTTGAAGCAGATGTATGCGAACCTGAGCCTGGAACATGAAGTGCTGAAGGATATTATTGAAAAAAAACTCTCCAAGTAGAAGAACGACGGGAACTAGCCAGGTATGCCATCCAGGAGTTTGGACTGAGTGAACGTCAGGCGTGTCGCACCGTACAGGTGAGCCGCTGTGCGTATCGTTACCAGGCGAAGAGACCCAGCGATGAACCGATCGTCACAGAACTGCAGCAGCTCGCTCATCGCCAGCCACGTTGGGGCTGTGGCAAGATGACGGATTACTTGAGAAACCAGGGCAAGCCCTGGAACCACAAGCGCATCCGCAGAGTGTATCGAACACTGGCGCTGCATCTGAAGAGAAAACCCAAGAAACGGTTACCGGCTCGCACTGCCCAGGCACTGGCGGTGCCTGGACGTGCGAACCAGACCTGGTCCTTGGATTTCATGAGTGACAGCTTGTCTAACGGCAGAACATTCCGAACCTTGAATGTGATCGATGACTTCAACCGGGAAGCACTTTGGATCGAAGTGGATACATCCCTCCCGGCGGAACGTGTCATGAGAGTCCTGGAGCAGTTGCTCTTCTGGCGAGGCAAGCCAACTTGCATTCGTATGGATAATGGCCCCGAGTTGATCTCACAGCGGTTGGAGAGCTGGGCCAATGACAAACACATTGAGCTGCTTCATATCCAGCCTGGCAAGCCTGCTCAGAACGCCTACATCGAGCGCTTCAACCGCACCTACCGCGAAGATGTTTTGGATGCGTATTTGTTTGATGATCTCCAGGAGGTTCGCACCATCACAGAGAGTTGGCTGGAAGACTACAACACCATTCGTCCGCATGAGGCATTACAGGGCTTACCACCCCGCCCATTTGCCCTACAACATGCCTAGATTTGTCTACTTATGACTGGTCCTAACTTTGGGAGGTTGACAACACGAGACGGAAATTCTGAGGAAATTGACGAACAACTCGCAACTCCCTACACTTGCAGATGCTCCTATTTGTATCTCACCAGTTGTATTAACTTCAATTCCAAAACCCGCCTTCAATTCGAAGTCAAACCCAGCAATAGCACCACCTATGCCTGCACTATAATCATAACTGGTTGTGCAATGGTTGGGGTTGAAATTGTCACATGCAAAAGCAATGTCTCCACCAGCCCCTATGAGACTCAAATCGAACTCTACTTCAGTGATTGAACTTATATAGAAACGCCATTGAGGTCTCGTATAAAATCGGACTGCCTGCCACAATGCAACCGTACTGGGTCCCAAAAACGTATCATTCTGGAAAACACAAGTAGCATATGCAGTGATAATTGACTGATGACTTGGGGGAATACTGTGCCACCAATTTTGAGGTGTAGCATCTGGAGGGATGGTAATGCCATTACTCTGAAAATAATTGACAAACCACGAGCAGAGCAAAGGCGATAAGTCTGAGTAGTCGATGCCTATTCCTCCACCGGTCTGGGGATACCAACATTGCCCGCTTGGATCGGTTCTATTTATGGGGTTTCCGCCAGTATACATCCACTGATTGAGAGATTGAGGGCTGTTGTAATTTCCGCCCCATGTATCTCGTGTAATGAAACGTCCATCCGTGGGGGAATACATGCGGGAGCGCAGGTAAATTAACTTAATGTAACTGTCATAGGATTCGCCGGTATAACCATATGCCGATTGCGAAGAACCACTGGTTGATGCAACAACACCGTATGGATCGTAAGTTCGCGCATACGTGATCGCTCCGCTGGCATTTGTGAGTTGGCGCACGGAGCCAAGGGCATCGCCGAGGAAGTATTCTGTCCCTGTGCCTGCGGCTTGCGCGATGCGGCCATTGCCATAAATGTAGGTGTTCGTCCCGTCGCTGAGGGCTTGGGTGAGACCAGCGTTCAAATCCATGGTGAAGGTGGTTGTGTTTCCGTTCACGGTTTCCCGGAGTCTATCACCCAGACCGTTGTAGGTATAGATCACCGTGTTCCCCTGACCGTTTAAGGTCTTCAAGCGATTGGCGGAATCGTAAGTATATGCGTTCACGCCATCATTGAGCAGGTTGCCGTTGTTGTCCCAGGTGTAGCTCAGGCCGTTGAGGCTGGTCAGACGATTGGCATCGTCATAGACATAGGTGTCATTGGTCACGAGACCCAGGACGGATTTCTGTTGGGTCTCACGGTTGCCGACGGCATCATATGCGTAATGGTAGTAATCACCATTCGAGTAGTTGGATTCAGTCAGCCGGTTGAGGGCGTCGTAAACATAGTTGATGGTGACGGGGCCACCAGGATTCGGCGTTGGGGTCGGTGTGGCAGTTGCCGTTGCAGTGGGGGTAGCGTTCGCTGTGGCAGTAGGGGTGGCTGTTGCAGTCGCGGTGGGCGTGGGCGTCGGGGTTGCTGGCGCTGACGTCGTGTACTCGATCACCAGTTTGGGCCGCTGAGACGCTGATGGGGTGTCAGAGGTCTTGTAGTCGAACCGGTCATTGAGCTCCGCGGCGTCATAGGTGTAATTTGTAATGTTCGAGCCATTCGTGATCGTACTGAGATTGCCGCGGTCATCGTAATCATAGGTGATGGAGCCAGCCGAGATCAACTGGTCGAGGCTGTTGTAGGTGTAATCGGTGGTGACGCTATTGACGGTCATTGAGTCGCGGTTGCCGCGCGCATCGTAGTCAAAGGTGACCGTCCCTGCGCTGGTCAACTGGTTGAGCAAGTTGCACTGACAGGTGATTGTAATATTGCCAACTGTCATCTAGTCGCGATTGCTTGCGCTGTTAGGGTTAACGACTTATTTGTTTATTAACGTTTCATATAAACAAGTTGTACAGTGCAGGATGAAAGTCTATTTTCGTAGCAAGGTGCTCAGAGTAAATTATTCCTCTTCTGAATCCTCATTCAAATATTTCAATGCCTCCTCAAGGCTCATATTGTTGATTATAGATTCCTTTGCCCAGGGTGGAATAGCACTTTCATCAAAGTGAAAGTAACCCTCGATCTTACACTTCTCACAGCGTGCACCAACGGCCAAATATCTGGGCGGATGGGCGTGTTTGAGAATCTGTATCGAAACGTGTAGTTTGCCTTTACAGTTTGGGCACATATGTATTTCACCAGGATCGGACTCGCGACTGATTAAGTCATGGATCAGCGGGTGTAAAATATCGAGAGTATCTTTTTTCATTTCTTTGGACTCCATCCATCCATAATCAATAACAAGTAAATATCGACATTGTTCTCGACTTTTCTTACCTCCAATTGGCTATATCCTTGCTCGTACAACCAATGATGAATTTCTTCGTGTATTATAGTTCGAAGTATCTCAAAGGGGCCACCCGCTACGGCTCTCGGTCCAATTTTAGTGAAACGACCAGGTTCTGATGCTCCAAAGTGATTCATAGGCAGACTGGGATCATATTCTGGCGGGAACCGTGGCTCGGAGGAAGTAATAAATTGTTCCACTTTACCTTTAATGACGAATTTCCTTCTAAAATGCAGATCGTCGAAGAAAGTCTTGACCACCAAGTCAATTAAGGCTTGTGCTTCTGCAGGGGATTTTGGTGTTGGTCTCTCTGCTGGCGCTCCAGCCCCTCTGAATAGAATACTGGGTGCCTGACGAGGTGGTTTGGTCTCTATGAGTCGCAAACTGTTTGTCGCCAATCCGGCGAGACTGGCCTTCACCAGCAACACGGATCCCAAGGCATTGAAAAGGTTGCAGAAGGTGATGCCATTTACGGACATGTCATACAAGGAAGTTCCCAAGCCATATGCGCCCAGTCCCGCCCCAGCTACGGCAGCCATTTCTGGAGCGAGTATCCCTCCAGAACCAAGCGCTGCTCCGATCCAGAAGCCTGCCCTGGCGCCTGCCGCTATATCGCCACCACACAAGTACGCAGTAATTACTCCAGTGATTTCACCTAGCCCTGCCATTGCCACGGTAGTTTTCGCCAGGTTGACGGCATACTCAATGAACATATACCCTGACGGATCCATTCTATTGATCGGATCATCTGCGGTGTAAACATACCGATTCAACTCAACCGGATTACTAAAGTTATACGGATACGTATCCTGCGACAGGAACCTCCCCAGCGCAGGGTTGTAGTATCTCGCCCGCAGACTGTACAACTCGTCAGCGAATCATATTGCTGACCGGTGTAGAGATAGCTGTTTGTGGTTGAACCAGTTTGACTTTGCAGTTCCCCAAAGGCGGTGTAAGAATAGGCATCGGTGACAGTGCCAGAACCGTTGGTCAGTGCGCGAGTGCTGCCTTGTCCATCTTGCAGGTAGTAATTGGTTGTTCCACTTCTTGACTGGGAAATCAACCCGGTACCACCTAACACATAACTGGCAAGAGTGGATCCACTACCTTGTATTCATAGACCACATCGCCATAGGTGGATGCTTCGTCCCACAGGGCTAATTACGAAACCAAAACTCGGCGGGGTCAGGAGACCACCGCCGAGCCAGAGTCTCAGGCACCACATCATCTGAGGTGAGGTAATGCTATTCACAGATGATGTCAATTATTCACTTGAAAAATTCTCAAGAGCGATCTTCGCGATATAACTAACATTATAACCTTGGTCGTCGTACTCGAAATCATGATCACGTGCCCATAGTAGGGCAGATTTTGCCTCTTCTGAAGTTGTGCATTCTCCAAGTGCTTCGGCTGCCTCTATTCTGACCACAGGGCTTGGATCTTCGAACAAGGATTTTATTACTAAGCTAATTATTCTTTTATCCTTAAGAAGCTCTTTCGGCCTTTTGATGTAATACATGGCTAAATAGCGAACCTCGGGATCAACATCACTAAGCATAGGTAAGATTAAGCTCACGTTTTTTTCTGGATCAGTAGCCATTAGCGCTTCAATTCCTTGTCTTCTCTTTTCTGGGTTTGAGTCTTCAAGTAAGATTCGCGCCGTTTTCACTAATGAATCTCTATCAACCTTTTTTAATTGGGCGATTATATCTGGCCAACCTCTAAGTGGATTATGGTATAGTTCATCAAGCAATTTGAAAATTTCATTTTCAGTATTGCTGTATTGATCGATGGGTTCCATAGAATGTATTTACTCCTGTTACACTAATGCCAATACGTGGCTGGGTAGTATATATCTTTTATCAACCCTAGCATTTTGAGATTGGAAAATAATGGAAAACAGCCATCAAGGCAAGGGCCCCTACGGTTTGAAATTCCAATTTCGCTAGGAGCATATTTTTGATAAAGAACTGGTTCTGCGTGTTTCTGTAACTCATGGCCCTTTTTATATATCAACTCGACATTTTCGGCAGTAGTAATCGTCTTAATTCTATCAACCGCAAAGTCGCGCGCACCGCCATTGATTGAAACAACTTTTCTGCCATTAACTACAGCAACGGCAACGGTTATACGCTCGTCTGGCGAAACGAACCTATGATATCGAATTGCCTCTTGTACTAACGATTCTCCATAGGGGTTATTCCGCAATATTTTTCCACCTAAACCTTTAATCATGATCACCTGCTGCCCTGATCCTCCACTAATTGGCAACAGAGGCCGCCTATTCCATCCACTGGCAGGGACTGGACGAATTGATTCCCCTTGTATTGTAGCTATATTCAGCTGTTGATGGGGAAGACTATATTCCATCAACCCATGAGCACTGGCCGCCACCGCCAGCAGAGACGTAGCCACAATGAAACGGTTGCAGAGCGTGGAGCCGTGTTCCTCCATATCCCGCAAGCCACTTCCCAAACCGTGAAGACCGAATCCCAGCCCCAGTGTGGTCGCGGCAAACGGATTCGTAATCGCCAACATCGCAAAGTCAAGCCCCAACAATGCTCCCAGGAAAACATTTTCTAGGAGACTCCCTCCACAGGCATAGGTCTGCACGGCTCCAAAGGCCGCGCCACCTAATCCACCCAGGAGCAGGCTATATTCCACCATCGCCGCGTTGCCGGTGGGATCCGTCAAATTGATAGGACTATTGGCCGCGTAGACGTAGCGATTCAGTTCAACGGGATTACTAAAGCTATACGGATACGTATCCTGTGACAGGAATCTCCCCAGCGCGGGGTTGTAGTAGCGAGCCCGCAGACTGTACAGCCCGGTCAGCGAATCGTATTGCTGACCCGTATAGAGATAACTGTTCGTGGTTGAACCCGTTTGGTTGAGCAGTTCCCCGAAGGCAGTATAGGAATAGGTGTCAGTGACTGTGCCTGAACCGTTCGTCAGTGCACGAGTACTGTTTTGCCCATCTTGTAAGTAGTAATTGGTACTTCCGCTTCGAGTTTGGGAGAGTAACTCCGTCCCGCCCAACACATAACTGGCGAGTACTGAACCACTGCCATTTGTCTCAAGCACCACATCGCCATAGGCAGAGGCTTCGTCCCACAGGGAGTTGGTGACCTGCCCATTGAAGGTCTGTGTCACGCGCCGGCCATCGGCATCGTAGCCATAACTGGCAGCCACACCGGGCGCGGTAGCGCTCGTCAGGTGGTCTGCCGCATCGTACGTGTAATTTGTAGTGTTCGACCCGTTCGTGATCGTGCTCAGATTGCCGCGGTCATCGTAATCATAGGTGATGGAGCCAGCCGAGATCAACTGGTCAAGGCTGTTGTAGGTGTAATCGGTGGTGACGCTATTGACGGTCATTGAGTCGCGGTTGCCGCGCGCATCGTAGTCAAAGGTGACCGTCCCGGCGCTGGTCAACTGGTCCAGTGCGTTGTGTGGTTTTTAAAGTTCAAAAGTTGTGCTATCCACGAAGGACAATAACTAAACACGGATGCTCTCGCAAAGGAAGGCATCCGTGATAATTGAATAGCTGGTGAGACTCGTGGTATTAGGGTGCGAAATTCGCGCACTAACGAGGTAAAACGTAGTCGCCTACATCCCTGGTTAATAATTCACCATAGTAGGAAAAGGCGCTGTCCGGGCCCAGCGTACAATCAATAGCAAAGACTTTGCCCAATATTAGAGTCCAGATACAAAATTGCATTCGTACACTTCCATCCAAATTCTGGACATACGTTGGCGGAAATATCTCCTTAGTTACTCTCGTCAACTGCTCATGAGATTCCTCAAGTTCATTCTTCTGCTGAGGAATATCCACTGCACTACTTATTAACCTAGGTCGCCCCAGGTAGTTGAATTTCGTTTCAACCAATAATTGGATTAATTGATCTTTGCGGTCAGGTACCAACTCAAAAGATTCTCCCGTCGCATAAAGACTTCATAATCAGAGTTGCTTGAATGATCATCCAACCAGAGAATGGTTTCATCAGAGTAGAGCGCAAGTATTGCTGTAACATACATCTGAAAAACCTCATATACTTTTCCAGTTAACAAGTCCCAAGGCAACCCCTTTTTTAGGGTCACATTCTCCTCTGGTATTTCATCAAAGGCCTTAATTCGAGCTTCCTCAAGCCAGCCTGGCAAAATCCCCTCTTGAATAACCAGCGGATTCGACTTTGCTCTATTCGTGAAAAAACTAGCAAAAATTTTTTCTAAACTACGTGTCATAGTCACCTTCTTGGGTATGGGTTCGGGGCTGGGTATAAAGAGCCCGCATGTTTGATGTTCATCCAAATATCTCTCTATAAGGGAGCAGTCTTAAGTCTTGCACGAAGGGCATCTTCACCCTCTTCCAAATACAATCTTAGATAATCGTCGCCTGAGTCTGTAGTTAAATATGCAGTCAAACCATTTCTTTGCACCCATTCTGCTGTAGCCGCCATCGCCTCAACCTCAGCATCCAACATCAACATTCTACCCTGGTATTGATGGAACATTTCTTCATACAACGTAAAAGCCGTCGAAAATGGGTTTGTGCGATGCCACTGTATATAGATTGTGTCTCCAAATACTGAACCACCAGCTCTGGGGCCAGGACCTTCGTCGATTAATATTACCTCCCCACTATCCAAAACATCAAAGTACTCTGGTGCCAGTTCTTCCAGTAACTCAAGTGCTGTCTGGAGTTCGGGGGAATAATTGAGCGAATCGTCTTCATTACCACCCCCTCCATCATCTCCTCCGCCATTCCCTCCACCACCACCTCCCTGCGATAGGCCAGATCCCCACGAGGAGATAATATTACTCCCAAACGTAATATAAAGTTGTACGGCCCGAAACCACTGAAATATATCATCTGTATATGGAGCCAGTTGCAATATATAGGGCATCAGTGTGTAATACCCTCTCACAACAAAATAGGAAGCCGTGATTGCCGCACTGGCTCTATAAAGTTGAATTTGCAGATACTCTACTACACCATGACCACTTGGATCCATCCCATGGATGGGATTGTTTGCCGTGTAGACGTAACGGTTCAGTTCAACCGGATTACTGAAATTGACCGGATACGTATCCTGGGACAGAAACCTTCCCAGCGCAGGGTTGTAGTATCTCGCCCGCAGGCTGTACAACCCGGTGAGCGAATCGAATTGCTGACCTGTATAGAGATAGCTATTGGTCGTTGAACCATTCACCGCCATCGAGTCGCGGTTGCCCGCGGCATCTGAACTATTAGGCGATATGCACTTTTAAAAGTTCTCATGGCAAAAGATTTAACATTTGCTTGAAACATATACCCTTAAGATCTGATCGTAGATAACAACTCTTGAAGATTGAGCCAGTCTGTGAGTGGCATAACGATAGAATCTCTCCTAATACCTATAGCTTGTAACATAACGTTGTCGTTTGTAGTGTTCACATTCCAAAAAAGGCTATCGTTCTCAATTGTATTAATATGGCTTTTTTCACTAGTTAGCATTAAGTCTACAAACCTCTTCCATGCATCTATTGTAAAATCAACTGAGAATACATGATTAAGACAGAACAGCGAAATTTTTTTCTCAATCTCACTTTTTACAATTAAGAAATTTTGGTTTTCTATCAAGATCGAGATTGGTCTTTTCTCGTGAGACCACTGAATCCAGAAGTCTCGCACCTTCTTGATAATCCTATCTCTTAAATGCCACTTTTCGAATTCGCTTCTCAAAGCAGCGCTTTCACAGTAAACAAAGTCGGGGTCGCCTGGGTGAGAGTCGAAATAAGGAAAGAAAACCACATTATCGGTTGTATTCATTTTCTTTCCAGAAATCACACAATTGGTTACGAAGTACATAGTCTTCTCCTATTTTAGATATCCTGATTTTAGCTCTGTTCCTACGCCATTTTCGTCAACAGAAAATTTGACGACCCATCGGTTCTCAGTAACCATGTATGAAGGAGAACGTTGTCCGATGTTATACAAGGCTTCAAAATCTCTTGTTGTTGGATGAAGCGATGCCCAATAGTGTGTATGGGCAATTACCCTCACAGTGCCCGTCGGAATCTGAGCAGTTATGCTACCACGCATAAGGATTATCTCGCCATTGCTCATCTCAAGAAGTGCAAACTCATCAGCATTAAGTGCATAACGGTGAATATCTGCTAACAGTTTGAGATTTATTTCATTGGGTCTCACTGATATCATCGAGCCAGTTCTAGGAAGTCTATCTAAATATTTTTGAACTTCAGGCGGGACCTCTTCACTACCATAGGTGCCATTGGACATCATACTCCAGCCGCCAAGTAATCCCCAGATGCCCGTGTTACCAGCCGCGCCTTGTGCCGCGAATGTAATCGTCGAGGTGCCTCCACCGCAGGTGGCTCCACACAACTGCCAACCTCCACCCGATGAACCACCCCAATATGTCTGTGTACTCGTGACTCCAATCGCCAGGCTCGCGACCGACAGCCCGATGTTCAAGAGATTACACCAAAGGTTATCACTTGCATGTGTGATCGCAGAGTGTAATCCTCCTGCTCCAGCACCTACCGTCACTATTGGTGTTAAGCCAGGGAAGGCACCGGTCAAACCTCCAAGTGCCGCACCGAACTGTGCGCCCTGCATGGCGGTGTTTACAGCATATCCCCAATCGGGCTTTCCACTTCCACCACAAACCATGGATGCCACAATACCGTAGATCCCTCCACCAACGAAACCAGCCGCGGCACCTCTCGCTGCGCCTTCGATTGCATTGGTTACATATTCAATCAACAAATGCCCACTCGGATCCATCGCATTGATAGGATCATTCGCTGTGTAAACATAGCGATTTAATTCAATGGGATTCCCAAAGTTATACGGATACGTATCCTGTGACAGGAATCGTCCCATCGCGGGGTTGTAATATCTCGCCCGCAGACTGTACAACCCGGTCAGCGAATCAAATTGCTGACCTGTATAGAGATAGCTGTTCGTGGTTGAACCCGTTTGGTTGAAGAGTTCCCCAAAGGCAGTGTAGGAATGTGTGTCCGTGACTGTGCTAGAACTGTTGGTCAATGCGCGCGTGCTGCCTTGTCCATCTTGCAGGAAGTAACTGGTGGTTGAGCCGCGCGTCTGCGAGATGAGTTGCGTGCCACCTAACACATAACTGGCAAGTGTTGATCCGCTGCCGTTGGTCTCAAGTACCACATCGCCATACGGAGAGGCTTCATCCCACAGCGAGTTGGTGACCTGCCCGTTGAAGGTCTGCGTCACGCGCCGGCCATCGGCATCATAGCCGTAACTCGCCGTTACACCGGGCGCGGTGGCGCTGATCAACCGATCTGCCGCGTCGTAAGTGTAGGCGGTAACCTGCGAACCGTTGGTGATCGTGTTCAGGTTGCCGCGGTCATCATAATCGTAGGTGATGGCGCCAGCCGAGATCAACTGGTCATGAACGTTGTAGGTGTAATCGGTGGTAACCCCATTGACCGTCATCCAGTCACGGTTGCCCGCGTCATCATATTCGAAGTGCGCATTGAGGCCAGCGCGCGTCTCGTCGGTCAGGCGGTAGAGGTTATCGTAATCCCAAAGGATTGTTCCCCCACCGGCTTCAGTCACTTGCTTGCGATTGCCCGCAGGATCGAGCAGGTACGCAAAGGAGAGCAGGGTCGCGTTGGAAGAATCCTTGCTGATGACGTTCTTGAGCTGGTTCCGTTCATTGGGGGTGTACTCGGTATGGACGCCATTCGGCTGGTGCTTATCCGTCAGGAACCCCACCGGGTCATACTCGAAGGTGGTGATCTGGCTCGCGCCCGCGTTTACGCTCGTCAGGCGATTGATGCCGTCATAGCCATAGGTGGTTGTCCCCACTTGCGTGGTCATCGTCTCGCGCAGGTCGTTGTCGTAGTAAGTGTAGGACACGGCGCGCCCATCGGGATAGGTGACCTGCTTGAGCCGCTGGAACAGGTCGTAGCTGTAATCATAGACCTGCGGCGGCGCTAACAAGTACGCACGAGTAGAGGCGGTATCGCGCTGTCCGCCATCGGTGTAGGTGAAATTCGCAAATTTCCCATCGAAGTAGGCGATCTCCGTCAGGCGGTTCATATCGTCGTATTCGAAGGTGTTGGTGTTGCCATCGCCCAGGCGGTGGCTGGTCATATTGCCTGCCGCGTTGTAGCCAAACTGCTCGAAGGTCGTGGTGTCGGGCAGAGTCTTCTTCACCTGTTGCCCGGCATCGTTGTATTCGAAGCGCGTCACGTGGGTCAGAGCATCGGTGA
>DASTOH010000011.1:0-8097 GCA_035720235.1 Anaerolineales bacterium
CTCATCCGTGAGCGGGTTGTTGAGTGAGCAAATTATTGCTGAACTCCACATCCAGAAGGCGTTTGTCTCCTGCAGCGGATTCAGTGTGGAACGCGGCCTGACCGAGGTCCACCTGGAGGAGGCACAGTTGAAACGCAAGGCATTGGAATCGGCGCGACAGGTATTTGCGCTGGTCGATTCGAGCAAACTCGGTCACGAAGACCTCACGATCTTTGCCCGGCCTGTACAGATTACGCACCTGTTCACAGACATTGGCATCACCGACGAGTGGAAAGCGCGGCTGCAAGAGGCCAACATCCCATTTACGGCGTGTGGGGAGTAATGCCATGAAACGCGTCGGTTTTCAGTTCAAAGTTCGGCCGGATCGTCTTGCAGAATACAAGGAATATCACAAACACGTCTGGCACGAAATGCTGGACGCTCTGCGCGAAACCGGCTGGCATAATTACACACTATTCATGCGTGATGACGGTTTGGTTTTCGGCTATTTTGAAACGGAGGAAGATCTCTCTGTGGCGCAAGCCAAAATGGCTGCAAAAGAAATCAACACGCGTTGGCAGGAATTCATGTCGCCGTTCATGGATGCGAACGCACGCCCTGATGAAACCTTTGTGGAACTTGAGGAATACTTTCACTTGGATTAATCATGACCGATTACCTGGCCCTTGACCTCGGCGCCGAAAGCGGGCGTGCCATTGTCGCCACGCTCGAGGCGGACCGCCTGACCCTCAACGAAGTCCACCGCTTTGGTAATGGCCCTGTGCGGTTGCCGGATGGACTCCACTGGGATGTGCTCCGTTTGTGGAGCGAGATCAAGGCAGGTATCGCCGCGGCTATCAAGAGCGGAGCCAGGCCCGTGGGTATTGGTCTCGACACCTGGGGTGTGGATTTTGCCCTGCTGGATAAAGACGGTGCGCTGCTTGGCAATCCCTTCCATTACCGCGACGCCCGCACCGACGGCATGATGGAGAAGGCCTTCAAATGCATTTCGCGCAGTGAGATTTTTGCCCAGACCGGCATCCAGTTCATGCAACTCAACACGCTCTACCAGTTGTATGCAATGGCGCTTGCAAAATCACCGTTGTTCGATATTGCTGAAAGATTCGTCACCATCCCAGATCTTTTCAATTACTGGTTGAGTGGAAAGATAACGAACGAGTTCACGAATTCCACAACTACGCAGTGTTACAACCCAATTACACGTGATTGGTCAAAGAGTATGCTCGAGACCCTGGGCATTCCCTCGCGCCTTTTTGGGGCTGTATCTGCTCCGGGTACCGTCATCGGCGCGCTCCTTCCGGAAGTCGCGGAAGAGACAGGCGCGGCGGCGATTTCGGTCGTCTTACCGGCATGCCACGATACGGGTTCGGCAGTTGCGGCTGTTCCGGCCCTGGCAGGGAACCAGGATTTCGCCTGGATCAGCTCGGGCACGTGGTCCATTATGGGCGCGGAAGTCCTCCAGCCTGCGCTGAGTGAAAGGGCCCTGGCCTACAATTTCACCAACGAAGGTGGCGTGTTTGGTACCTGGCGGCTCTGCAAGAACATCATGGGGTTGTGGCTGGTACAGGAGTGTCGTCGCTACTGGCGCGGTCATGGTGAGGAGTTGAGCTACGATGAGATTACCCGCATGGCTGCGGAAGCCAGGCCCTTCGTGGCAGTCATCGATCCCGATGCTGACTTGTTCTTCCATCCGGGTGACATGCCCGAAAAGATCCGCAAGTTTTGCACCGACAGCGGACAATCCATCCCACAGACCAAAGGCGAGATCATCCGTGTGGCTCTGGAGAGCCTGGCGCTGAAGTATCGCCAGACGCTGGCGCATGTTGAGGAATTGAGCGGCAAACGGCTCGATCCCATCCACATCATTGGCGGCGGGACGAAGAACCGCCTGCTGAACCAGTTCACCGCCGATTGCACCGGTCGGACGGTCGTGACTGGACCGGTCGAGGCCACCGCCATCGGCAACGTGTTGATGCAAGCCATCGGACTGGGACATCTCGGTTCTTTATCAGAGGCGCGTGCCCTGGTGCGTGCGTCGTTTGAAGTGGAAGAATATCAGCCTTCCCCGCATGATGATTGGGATGCAGCATATTCGAAATTTTTGAAGTTGTTGAACGACAAAGCATAAGGCTTGAAAATTATTCAGGATATCGAATGTTACAATCTCCTTTCCCCGAACTTGATGATCTGCTCACCATGATGGGCGAAGCTGGCAGGCATATTGCGGATATCGAAGCCAGTGAAGGCGCCGCCGGAAATATCTCCATTTGTCTGCGCTGGCCCATCGAGCCGCGTTCGCGCTTCCCAATGGTTGAAGAAATCGAATTACCACAAAAGATTCCCGAACTCGCCGGAGCTATATTTCTGGTCACCGGCTCAGGTCGGCGTCTGCGCGAGATTATTGTTGAGCCAACCGCTAACATTGCCTGTATCGTGGTCAATGAAGGCGGCCAGACCGGCAAGATGTACACCTCGTATCACCGTCGCTTCGAACGCGTGACCACCGAGTTCAATTCGCACCTGGCCGTGCATTACGACCAGATCCTTGCCACAGACACCAATTTCCATGCCATTATCCACGCCCAACCTATACATATCACCTATCTAAGCCACATTCCGCGTTACCAGGATGAGCAGTACCTCAATACCCACCTATTGCGGTGGCAGCCTGAGACGATCGTTAATTTGCCGGAAGGTATCGGGTTCATCCCCTTTCGTGTTCCAGGTTCGCCCGGATTGATGGCGGCGAATGTGGACTGCCTGCGCAGGCACCGCATCGTCATCTGGGCAAAACATGGTGTGATGGCGCGCTCAGATGTCTCGGTCAAGCGCGCCGCGGATCGCGTGGAATATGCCGAGACCGCCGCGAAATACGAATACCTGAACCTGACCGATGGCGAATTGGGCGAAGGGTTGACCGTGGATGAAATCCGCGCCATCTGTCGATCGCTTGATATTAAACAGAATATTTTTTGACCTATCCCCCGTCCATGCCCTTTGGGCAGGACACCCCCTTCCCTGAGAGGGAAGGGGCAGGGGGATAGGTCCAGGAGCTACCATGCCTCCCGAATCCCAAATCCAATCTGCCTATGACATCGCCAAAGAGCGATATGCTGCCTTGGGCGTTGACACAGAACAGGCGCTCGCCCGACTGGAAAAAGTTGCCATCTCGCTCCATTGCTGGCAGGGTGACGACGTGGGTGGCTTCGAGAATCCCGGTGGTGAACTAACCGGTGGAATTGCTGCCACCGGCAACTATCCCGGCAAGGCCCGTACTGCCGACGAACTCCGCAAAGACCTGGATGTTGTCTACGGTTTATTACCTGGCTCGCATCGCCTGAATCTGCATGCCATCTATCTTGAGTCAGATACCAAAGTGGACCGCAACGCCATCGAGCCGCGTCACTTCACAGCCTGGAAGGATTGGGCCAGGGCAAATCGTCACGGCATCGACTTCAACCCGACCTGTTTCTCGCATCCACTTTCTGCGGATGGTTTTACGTTATCTCATCGCGACCCAGCCATCCGCCAGTTCTGGGTGGAGCACTGCATCGCCAGCCGCAGGATCGGCGATTGGTTTGGAAAGGAGCTGGGAACTCCTGCTGTGACCAACATCTGGATTCCTGATGGATACAAGGACACCCCGGCGGATCGGACCAACCCCCGCTGCCTGCTACTCGAATCCCTGGACAAGATCCTCGTTGAGAAATTAACTTACAACCTGGATGCCGTCGAACCCAAGCTCTTCGGCATTGGCTCGGAGAGTTACGTGGTCGGCTCGATGGAGTTTTACTCCGCGTATGCTGTTTCTCGAAAGATTTTGCTCACTCTTGATTCGGGTCATTTTCACCCCACCGAATCCATCGCGGATAAGATCTCCTCCATGTTGATTTATCTCGATGAATTGCTGCTTCACGTCAGCCGCGGCGTGCGCTGGGACAGCGATCATGTAGTGACGTTTAACGATGATTTGCAGGCCATTGCTCACGAGATCGTCCGGACAGGGGCTTTGGAGCGCGTGCATATCGGATTAGATTATTTCGATGCCAGCATCAACCGCGTCGCGGCGTGGACCATTGGCGCGCGCAATACACTCAAGGCATTGTTAGTCGCTTTGCTGGAACCGTTGGATGCGCTGAAGCAATATGAACTGGAAGGCGATTTTTCCAGCAGGCTGGCATTGCAGGAGGAACTCAAGTCCATACCTTTCAGTGCGGTCTGGGATTATTACTGCCAGCAAAAGGGTGTGCCGGTGGGCATGGATTTCATGTCTGTGATCAAAGATTATGAAAAGAAGGAATTGTCGAAGAGAGATTAATAGATGTCGTTGCGAGGAGGGTCATGACCCGACGAAGCAATCTCCCGATTACACGGTGTGATCCAATTATAAGGAGATTGCTTCGGGCTATCGCCCTCGCAACGACATGATAAAAAATATGCCCATTGTCAAATTGTTTGCCAACCTGCGCAAGATCGCAGGGACGAAGGAAGTCTCAGTAACGGGATCAACCGTCGGGGCGGTACTGAACGAACTGGTTAATTCGTCGCAAATCGGCCATCACTCATGCATAAAGGTCAGGAGGATTCAAGGATGAAAAAAATCGAGAAATATGCTGCCGAAGCCGAGCAGTTCGTTGGAGTCTGTACTCGATTGGCTCACAACTACTATGTGACGAGCTGCGGCGGAAATCTGGCATGGCGGCTGGAAGATGACTTACTATTGATTACACCCACAAAATTGTATAAAGGCGATATCAACCTTCAAGATTTGGTCTTTATCGATATGAATGGAAAAGTACTGGAAGGCGAGCGCAAGCCTACCGGTGAGACACCTATGTACCTTAAGTTCTTTGGTTTGCGACAGGATGTTATTTCGGTCATTCATTGTCATGCACCTCATGTTTGTGCCATGGCAATCTCTAGCGGCAAAAACTGGTTAATGCGACCGATATTCCCGGAGACAACTACTGAAGTAGGTCCAGTTCCAATGGTGCCTTACGCTGAACCGCTCACAGAGCGTCTTGCAGAAAATTTTGTGCCGTTCTTAACCAAATACAACAGCTTTTTAATGGAGAGTCATGGTTTGGTAACCATGTCCCGTGGCAGCATCAAGGAGACACTCATGTTGGTTGAATTGTTGGAGATGAGCGCCAAGTCCATTTTGCAAGCATTAAGGGTCGGGGAGATCAAGGAACTGAATCGGCAGGCGGTCAAGGATCTTAGCAATACGATGCAAACGCGTGATTTGCCTTTATTTGGCGCTCCGGGCATAAACACTTCATTGGAAGACTTGTATTTTGGATCATAAAACCCACAACTGAATTCATAGGCAAAACATAAAGATGACACACGTTCAAGAAGGATACAGACATGAAGAAAAATGAATTTAAGCATGTCAATTATTTATGGGATGAGGAGACTGCAGATCAACTCGACCCTGTTGAGCGATTACGATATCGCAGTAACCTGCTTGGTTCTGACCAGCGGATTACGAATACGGGCGGTGGGAATACCTCCTCAAAAATCAAAATGAGGGATCCTCTCACTGGCGAGGAGGTGGATATACTTTGGGTCAAAGGCTCGGGCGGCGATCTCCGCACCTCCACGCGCGCCAATTTTGCTTCGCTCTACATGGACAAATTCCTCTCCTTGGAGGATATTTACAATCATGCGGAAGTCAAAGGTGTAAAGACTGAGATCGAAGACAAAATGGTAGATATGTACCGTCACACCACGTTTGGATTGAATCCGGCTGCTAGCTCGATTGACACACCGTTACATGGACTGATTCCATTCAGGCATGTTGACCACATGCATCCCATCTCTGTCATTGCTGTGGCTGCTAGCAAAGATCAGGAACGGCTCACTCATGAAATCTTCGAGGAAGAAGTCGGCTGGGTTTCCTGGCAGCGCCCTGGCTTTGACCTGGGCCTGGTGATGAAAGAAAAGTTGAAACAAGACCCAGATCTGAAGGGCCTGGTCATGGGACAACACGGACTGATCAACTGGGCGGACGATGATCAGGTTTGTTATGAACTTACACTCAGCCTCGTTGAAAAAGCGGCGCATTATATTGAGAAACGTGATCAAGGGGAACGGACCTTTGGCGGGAAAAAATACGAATCCTTGGATGAGAAGACACGTACGGAAATCCTTGTCAAATTGCTTCCCACGTTGCGAGGAAAAGTTTCGCAGGTAAACCGTTTTATTGGCACCGTTCATGTCACGGAACGAGTCCTGCAATTTGTGAACAGTGTGGACGCCGCACGCCTGGCTGAAATCGGCACGTCCTGTCCGGATCATTTCCTGCGCACGAAGATCAAACCTCTCTATGTGGATTGGGATCCCCAAACTGAATCATATGAAGTCCTGATCGAAAGACTGGAAAGGGGCTTAGTGAACTATCGTGCCGATTACACAGCGTATTATGAAGCGTGTAAACATTCCGATTCCCCTGCAATGCGCGATCCAAACCCGACCGTGATCCTGATTCCCGGTTTAGGCCTGATCGCCTGGGGCAAAAACAAAAGCGAGAGTCGCGTCACCGCGGAGTTTTATTCGCTTGCGATTGACGTCATGCGCGCCTCCGAAGCCATCAGTGAATATCAGGGCCTGCCACGCCAGGAAGCATTTGATATCGAATACTGGCTCCTGGAGGAAGCCAAATTAAAGCGTATGCCTCCTGAAAAAGAATTCGCTCGCAATGTCGTCGTTGTGATCGGTGCGGGCAGTGGCATCGGCAAAGCAACTGCCCATCGGGTTGCCAAAGAGGGTGCGCATGTGGTTTGCGCAGATCTTTCTGAAGAAGCCGCGCGTGCCACCGCGCAGGAATTAGTCGACATCTATGGCGTTGGCATTGGCGTGGCGGGCACAGGCATCTCCGGCTGCGGACCTGCGATTGGCTTGGGGGTGGATATCACAAAACGTGAAAGCATTGAGTCCATGTTCGAAAATATCATTCTCGCGTATGGTGGTGTGGATAATATTATTATTACAGCGGGAGTCTTTGTGCCGCCTGATAAACAGGGCTATATCCCTGATGATAAGTGGGCACTGACCTATGCCATCAATGTCACGGGTCCATACCTGGTTGCAGATGAAGCCAAGAAGATCTGGCAGGCGCAGGGATTGAAATCCAGCCTCGTGATCACAACCAGTGCGAATGCCGCGGTGGCCAAGCAGGGTTCATTTGCCTATGACACGAGCAAAGCCGCTGCCAATCATCTCGTGCGAGAACTGGCAATTGAACTCGCCCCTTTGGTGCGCGTGAACGGCCTGGCGCCAGCGACGGTGGTGGAGGGCAGCAACATGTTCCCACGTGACCGGGTGATCAGCTCACTGACAAAATACAACATTGCCTTCGATGAGAGCGAAAGCACGGAATCCCTTCGTGACAAATTGGCCAGGTTCTATGCCCAGCGAACCCTGACCAAATCTCCCATCACACTGGCAGACCAGGCTGAGGTCGCCTATCTGTTATCCAGCAATAAATTCAGCAAAACAACTGGGCAAATTATCAGTGTGGATGGTGGCCTGCATGAAGCCTTTTTGCGATAACGAGTTCCTTCTCCCTTGGAGAGAGGGTTAGGGTGAGGGTACCCATGCCAAAAGCTCAACTTTTCATTACCTGCCTTGGCGACCAGTTTTATACCTCCACGCTTCAGAACATGACCCGTATCCTGGAGGGCCTCGGTGTGGAATTGACCTTCCCTCCTGAACAAACCTGTTGCGGACAGCCACTCTTCAACAATGGCTTCGAGGATAAGACTCGTCCGGTTGCATTGAACTTCATGCACGCCTTCGCCAAAAACGACGCGCCCCTTGTTGGACCGTCAGGCTCGTGCGTGAGCATGATCAAGCATCACTATCCTTCACTCTTCAAAGAGGGGACTTCTGAACATACACTGGCTGTAGATATTGCCTCACGTACATTTGAATTCACCGAATACTTGGTCAATGTTCTGAACATCACCGATGTCGGTGCCGTATATCCACACAAAGTGACATATCACGCCTCCTGCCATTACTTGCGCGAGATGGGTCTCAAAACCGATGGAATTCCCACCCAATTATTATGAGCACGTCTATGCCGGGGTC
>DASTOH010000012.1:0-15217 GCA_035720235.1 Anaerolineales bacterium
TCCTGCGTCGTCTCAAGGCCAGAACATGGCCTGATTTGATCGACGCCCTCAAACAAGCTCTGCAGGCAATTACGCCTCAAGACATTCACGCTTGGTTTGCTCATTGTGGCTATGCCATCAATTGATCAGATTTTTGCTCTAGGCTCCAATTCCCGGGAGACCCTTCGCTACGCTCAGGGTGACATATCCTATATTTAGTCAGCGACCTTTGGCGCGCGCTGGATCTGTGGATCGGTGAAGATATCCGATTCGTCTCGGCTGCGGGTGGAGAACTCGGAGACAACCGCTCCCTCATCTCCAGCCTGGAACCAGTGCGGCGTGTTGGGCACGAGCGTGTACTGCTCACCCGGTCGGAGGACGATTTCGTGCCAGACCGTATAGGTCTCTTCGCGTCCCTTCGGCGGGCGGGCCCCTGGATTGGGAGTCGCCTCACCGGGTACATATAGGTAGACCTCACCCCAGCGACAGCGGAAGGTCTCTTCCTTGCCTGGCTCGCCAGCAATCGGCGGGTGATAATGCTCTGGGCAGGTTTGGCGCGGGAAGAGCACGAGCTCCTTGGCGCAGACGCGGTCCGTGTTCACGTAGACCACCAACTCCAGGCCGGTATCGTCTAGCTCGTTCAGGCCGAAGTCCGCCACCTCGATATTGGCTGCCTCTTCGGGAGTAATGACAATTCCGGCGCGGGACAGATATGCCTTGGCCTGCTGCTGGGCAGCGACAAACTCTTCTCGACTGATCATATGTGCCTCCTCAAAGGTGATCCGTTGGTCGAGTAGGCGGTGTGCGAAGCAACCGCTATGTCGAGACCAACAAGTAATCTGCGAACAAAAATTTCTTGAAAATGTGTGGTCTCGATACGTCCCGCTGCGAGCAGGCGGGACTACTCGATCACCAAGAGCTGATTGGAATGGGAAAGTGTCAGGTGATAAAAAATAATATCAGTTCCATTCAGGCTAAACTTTAAGCAAAATAATACTGTACAGCGGAATGTTCTTGAGCGCCAGGTGATACAAATCATCCGAAACTTCCAGCTCAACTTGGGGCGCATCACTTGGGCTGAAAACTTCCAGGTTACCGAAATTTCCAGGCAGACGCAGTTTGAGATTCAGCTCATCCAGCGTCGGCACTTTATCCTGCTCGGAACGGTAATCATAACGCAGAATATGAATCGCCACCCCAGACTCGACGCGCTGGAGGTTGATGGCAAAATCTGCAGGAGCTGAGGAACGTAGCTGCAGCCCAAACGGGAGCCAGGCGGGATCGAATCCTGTGTTCTTCTCAAGCCGACGCGTGCCGGGGTGATTCAGGATTGCGTCTCGCTCCTCCTGAGCGAGATTGGCTCCCAACTCACCTATTTATAACAGGCGGCCATCATTTTCCAGGTAGTCGCGCAACAACTGAGACTGTGCATCAGTCAGGTAGCGGCAGTCTGGCAGGATGAGTGTGCGAATTTGAGCGAGGGTTTCAGGTTTAAAGTTGTCCGGTCGCAGGTCACCATCGGGGAAGAAGATGACGTCATACGGCTGGGCCGCGTTGCTCAAAGATTCACATATCCTCTTCCCTGGTGATTAAACCGCCTTACCGCAGCGGCATCTTCCCGGCATAGCCAGTAAGTTCAACATACCCATTCCCGCGGGCCGGTGTCCCGTTGCATACTCCATCGAAGTGTACAGCTCCCTCCCAATATGTAACGGCTGAAAAGTTGAGTTCCTGGTCTGCCATCCAGGGGCGGACTTCCAGCAGGCAATCGGGGTTTGTAATGCGAATCCACCAGGCGGAAGGATAGGCGCCCTCTGTGTGCGGACTGCGCCATTCATCCAAAACCGCAATCTCAAAATCATCCTTTTGCAGCGACTGGGCAACTCCCGGTGCGGCCATGAATGTGCCACTGGATGATTCCGACGTTCCCCCATCGCGCTCGCGCAGCTGGAAAATCATCAGCGCTGGACCATTTTCGAATTGCAGAGAAAACCAGTCCCAGCCAATTTGATTCTCGTCGAGCACGCTGGTGCTGAATTCATGATCTTTCCATGCCAGGCCACTTACCGCGTGCCGCACACCGGGTACCTGTACAAATCCATCCGCGCGCAGGCGCGGCTGGCTGTAGTAATAAGAAGCGTTGTTGACGTTTTCGCCCTTACGACTATAGCCATCCTCACCATGCAAGAGGACTCCCGATTCGTCGGTCAGAGTCAGGTCGAGGCCAACTTCTGCTTGTGCCGCCTGCAGGCGATAAACACCGGCTGCCCTTTCCGTGATACTCCAATCTTCGAGCCAGACGCGATAAGGGTCACTTTGCGCGCCTGCCAGTCCTGGGCCAGGACGGGAATAACGTTCAAAGGCATGGAAGTGATCTTCTTCGATATCGCTGACCGCAAAATGAGCAAAATACACGCTGCGGTTGTACCACCCTGAATCAGCAGGAAGCTCAACCGTTGGCGGCACCAAACTGACGCGGAAAATGGTCAGCTCGAAGCCAAAGCGCCGGCCCTCGAGAGTCTGCAAGTTGCCGGTGTAATACCACCACTCGGTGCGGAAATCCTCATGAGCGCCAAAGTCCTGCGGGAAGGTCAGCGCGCGCGAGCCGTCAGCCGCAAGGAAACCGGGCGGAAGATCCGCTTCGGGGCTTGCGATTTCTGGCACTTGTACTTCGGCAGACGGAACGGTCGCCGGTGCGCATGAAGTCAGGCAAAGTATCAGCGCAACGAACCAGACGGCGATAACGTGACATCGAGAAAATATCATCTGATGATTATATGCCAAGCATGAACACTCGCTCTGGGCGCGCTATGGTAACCTATGAAACGCTTACGATCCGAACTGAGGGAATGCCTAAATTGAAAGACAAACATCAACTTATGTCATTCTGTTTCTAATGCTAGGCACTTCCCGAACTGATATCCTTCTTACCTGTGCAGAATACAATTACCCCCATGAATGCACTTCTCCGTTTCCATGACCTGACCAAATCCTACTACGAGGGCGATGTGCGCCGGGTTGTCCTGCAAAATGCCCACGCCGAATTCCAATCCGGCGAGATCACCGCGATTTTGGGCAAGAGTGGCAGCGGCAAAAGCACCCTGCTCAATCTAATCAGCGGCATTGACGCGCCCGACAGCGGGCAAATTTGGGTGGAGGGACAGGAACTGACGACTCTGTCCGAACGTGATCGCACGCTCTTCCGGCGGGCCCGGATCGGATTCGTCTTTCAATTCTTCAATCTGATTCCCACACTGACCGTTGGCGAGAATGTCATCCTGCCGTTGGAGCTCAACCGCATCCCGCGCGACCAGGCCCACCAAAAGGCGCAAGACCAGCTTGAGGCTGTCGGCCTGCTCGACCGATGGAACACCTTCCCCGAAAAACTTTCTGGTGGCGAGCAACAGCGCGTCGCGCTGGCGCGTGCCCTGGTGCATGACCCGCTCCTGATTCTGGCAGATGAGCCCACCGGAAATTTGGATGAAGAAACGGGTGCGCAGGTGATCTCCCTGCTCGCGCGCCTGACTCGCGAAGGAAACCGCACCCTGTTGATCGTCACACACAGCCTGGAAGCCACCTCGCTCGCGGACCGCGTCCTGCGACTGTCGCATGGCCAACTCATCGCGGAGCGGGAGCGTTCACCATGATGCTCTCGCTGCGAACCCTGCTTCGGCATCCCATTCAGTTCGCCATCATGACGTTGGGCATTGCTCTGGGCGTGGCGGTCATGGTCAGCATTGACCTCGCCAACGCCAGCGCCGCCCACGCCTTCGACCTGAGTACCAGCGCCATAACCGGACGCGCCACGCATGCCATCGTTGGCAGCACCAGGGGCGTGGATGAATCTGTTTACGTCCGCTTGCGCACCGACCCGCGTTGGCGCGGCAGCCTGGAGAGCGCGCCGCTGGTCACTGCGTACGTCGTCAGCCCACAGCTGGGCAATGTGACATTCACGCTGATGGGAATCGATCCGTTGGCCGAAGCACCCTTTCGTGGTTATCTTGGTGCCGGAGGGCAACTCGGCCCGGAAAAGATCGCCGTGCTGATGACCGTGCCCGACACGATCTTGCTATCAGCTGCAACTGCGGAGCGCTATGGACTGGAACCTTGTTCTCCTTCCGCTCTGGCTGATGCAGCGCCGGCGGATGCATGCCGCCTGACGCTTTCGATCAATGGCGAAACGAGATACGTCCATCTGATAGGCTTGCTCGAACCCTCTGATGATTTCTCCCGCCGCGCGCTCGATACCTTGATCCTGGCCGACATCTCCACCGCTCAAAGTCTCACCGGCAGAAGCGGCCGGCTCACTCAAATTGACCTGATCCTGCCCGAGGATTTTGACTCTACCGCGCTTTCCGCGGCGCTCCCGCCTGGCACACAACTCGTCAGCTCTGAAATACGCAGCAGCCAGGTCAAGGAGATGACCGCCGCCTTTCGGATTAACCTGACCGCCCTCAGCCTGTTGGCGCTGGTCGTAGGTATCTTTCTCATTTACAACGCCATGACCTTCTCAGTGATCCAGAGACGGCGTCTGTTTGGCACCTTGCGAAGTATTGGGTACACGCCCGAACAGGTCTTTGGCATGGTGCTGGGCGAAGCTGCATTGGTGGGTGTGTTCGGTACCATATTAGGATTGGGACTCGGAATCTTTCTGGGCCAGGGCGCGGTGCAGATGGTCACCCAGACGATCAACGACCTTTTCTTCGTGGTCAGTGTACGCGGCGTCCAAATTCCCGCATCCAGCCTGCTCAAAGGCGGATTGGCAGGATTCTTTACGAGCGTGTTCGCCGCGGCTCCACCTGCCTGGGAGGCTGCCTCCGCCTCACCCAGCCTGGCGCTGTCCCGGGCCCATCTGGAGAGCAAAGCCCAATCGGCGGTCAATGTGGTGGCGGGCCTGGGCATACTGGCCGCGGTCGTGGGAACCCTCATTCTCGCGATTCCCACTCGCGACCTGGTCATTAGCTTTGGTGGCACATCTGCCGTGATGCTTGGACTAGCTATGCTCACCCCGTGGGTGACAGTAAAGCTCATGCACTTGCTCGGTGAACCGCTCGGAAGATCAGTTGGCTTGCTGGGCCGCCTCGCGCCGCGTAATGTCATCCGCTCACAAAGCCGGACGGCTGTGGCGGTCGCGGCACTCATGATCGCCGTGGCGGTGACGATTGGCGTGCAGGTAATGATTGCCAGTTTCCGCACCACGGTCACGATCTGGATGGAACAGATCCTGCGCGGTGATGTTTATATCTCTGCGCAAGGATTCAGCGAAACGCGTCCCGATACACCACTCGATCCGCAGGTTATTGCCATGGTTCAAGATTACCATCTTATACAATCCAGTATCGCTATTCGTGTCGTAACAGCGGAATCAGAACATGGTCCGGTGGAACTCCTCGCTGTTAGTCCGGAAAGGCAATTGGATGCCCGCTTGTTTCTGTCCGTGCAGGAAAGTCCGCAGCAAGCCTGGCAGAGGTTAAGAGAAGGGGCGATTCTGGTCTCGGAGCCGCTCGCAAACCGTTTGGGACGTTCCGCCGCCCCGGGTGGATCGCTGGCGCTGCTCACCCCCAGTGGATGGCAATCGTTTCAGATCGCTGGAATCTATGCCGATTACGCCTCCACGCGTGGGACTGTGCGCATGAGCCTGGACGTGTACCGCCGCCTATGGAACGACGACCGCGTCAACGGCCTGGCGCTTTTCCTGGCTCCAGACGCGGACGCGGATGCGGTCACCGCCGATCTGCGGAGGCGATTGGCAAGCTTCCCTAATGTTCAGGTCAATCCCAGCCGCGTGCTGCGCCAGGAGGGGTTAGCTTTATTCGACCGCACCTTTGCAATTACGGCTGCCATGCAGTTGATAACAACCCTGGTGGCGTTCATCGGCGTCCTGAGTTCCTTGCTAGCCCTGCAGCTGGAAAAAGCGCGCGAGATGGGCATCTTGCGCGCCCTGGGCTTGACCATTTCCGAGATGCGCCGCCTGACGTTTTGGGAGACCGGGCTGTTGGGCGCCTCGGCCGGGCTCTCCGCGTTGCCTACCGGGTACATCCTGGCCTGGATCCTGATTTTCGTGATCAACCAACGCTCGTTTGGCTGGACCCTGCAAATGCACGTCACCCTGGCGCCCTTCGCTCAGGCGTTCTTACTGGCAGTCAGCGCCGCGCTGCTGGCTGCTATCTACCCGGCCTGGCGATTGGGTCGCATGCAAGCCGCTGAGGCACTGCGTGGGGAATAGGAGCATGGTCGGGTTGGTGTGGCAATAGGAACCGGTTGCCTAGATAGATCTATATCCTCCTGGATATTTTCCAGTGATCCACATGAGATGCGATCCGGTTTGTGCTCAATCATTCTTCCCCAAATCCGTTAGGATATTTTTTGCGGAAGGCTCTCCAGGTGGGAGCCCATTTGTCTGGGTCGGTTAGGAACTCCTCATGAGTCATCTGGTGAATAGGTGCATGAAAAGGTGCGTTGCGGACGATCTCCGGCTGACAGTACGCATCGTCGGCAATGCGCGCCCAGGCGGCGATATATTCATCGATATCGTGCTGGGAATATGACTCGGTTGGTTCCAGTGTAGCCGGGTCTTCCACCACGTAGGGATGGTGGCTGTAGAAGAAGTGCATCGCAAAATCAACAGAGCGATTGGAAATATCTGTAATCTTCAGGCCCGTCTCCTCCGTCAACTTCTGCCAGCTATAGCGAGTTTGATCGATTCGGAATTGTCCTGCGGCGTAGGGTGCGGAGACACCTCGAATCTGAAGAATTTTTTTCATCAAATAATTGTTGTTGAGCACGGCCGTGTGTGCAACTTCACGCAAGCCATCCACGCCGTGTGCCATGATCCAGGCATGGGCCCGCACGAAATTGGCAGCGACACCATAGAAACTCGCGACTTTGCCGATGGAACAGGGACGATCGTAGTCAAGATAATATTTTTCACCATCGAACTCAATGGTGGGAGTCGGAAGAAAGTCCGCCAAAGCATTGGTCACACAGCTTACGCCGGTGGCAGGCCCGCCCGAAGCATGAGGCGTAGAAAATGTTTTGTGCAGGTTAAATTGGGAGAGGTCGAATCCCGATTCGCGGGCGCGCACAATTCCTAATAATCCATTGGCATTTGCCTGGTCATACGCGCACAAACCGCCGGCCGCGTGAACCGTTTCCGTAAACTCTCGAATGAGAGGGTTGAAAATCCCGGTGTCATCAGGATTTGTGATGAACAGCCCGGCCGTCCGCTCGGACACGGCCGCCTTGAGCGCCTCCAGGTCTGGATAGCCATTGGCCTGTGGGTGAAGCGTTATGATCTTGAAGCCTGCCGCGCCAGGGACTGCGGCGTTGGAGGGATGCGAAAAAATGGTAGTAATGATCTCATCCCGCTGCTGCCCGGCTCCATGCCTGGCATGATAGGCACGCATCATGGCGGCATTGGCATAGATGGCCTGTGATCCCGCGCGCGGCTGAAGCGAGACCCGATCCATGCCCGAGATTTCCTTCAGGAATTGCTCCAGTTGATACATGATTTCCAGAATGCCCTGGATGGTGGTCTCATCCTGGAGCGGATGCAATTCCGTGAGTTTGGGGTTGCGCGCCAGTTGCTCGTTGATCGGCGGGTTGTATTTCATGGTGGAGGTGGCCATTCCAAAATCGGGAATGAGACCCGCACCAAGATTTTCCTGCGAGAGGCGCAGGTAATGACGGAGCACTTCCACTTGTGAGATTTCCGGAAGGGAGGGAGGCGACGTCCGCCTCATGGCTTCGGGTATCTCCGCTGCCGATTGGATCTCCTGGTCATCTTCCGCTTCAAAGGCTGGAATAAGAATCCCGCGCTCCCCACGGCTCCCCATTTCGCAGACAAGCGGTTCGTTCCAGCGTGCCTGATGATATTGTCGCCGTTTCATGCCAACACCTCCGCCAGGCTTTCCACCAGGGCATCAATATCTTGTCTGGTATGAACCTCGGTAACACAATACACGGCATGGTTCTGCAATTTCGGAAATTTGCCGCCGAGGTCGTAGCCGCCAAAGATACCCCGTTTCAGCAACGCCTGATTTATTTCTACTACTGACCTGGTGGATCGCGAGAAATCCACGACAAATTCCCTGAAGTGTGCGGCGCGCGGAAACTGAATGGAAACATCCCTGATCTGAGATATTGCCTGCATGGCGTAGCGCACTCGTCCTGTGATCGCCTGCCCTATCTCTGCCATCCCCTGCGGACCCATCAGCGCCAGATAAACGCCGGCAGTGATCGCCCATAGGTTTGCCATGGTGCCGAGCCATTCCTTGCCCCTTTCTCGCGCCACGAAGGATGTGCGCTGGAACGCGACTTCACCAAAGCCATATTCGCCCATTTCACGGGTCGGAACGATTCCGACGATGCGGTTGGGATACTCCATTACAAATTTTTCTTCATCGCGGGTAGCAATGTAGCCCGCATGTCCGCCACCAAACTGCATATGGATTCCCAGCGATTGGATATCGCCACAGGTAATATCCGCGCCATAATCGGCGGGCGGCTTGAGGATGCCAAGCGAAATCGGGTCTGCACCGACGATGCACAGCGCCCCATGCCGATGTGCGAGATCACAGATTTGCTCTCCATTTGCCTCGATGACACCAAAGAAATTCGGGTTATCAAAATAGATGGCGGCTGTAGCAGGCGAGATAGCTTGCTCCAGTTCAGATAAATCCATCTCGCCCGAACACGACGCAAAGTCAATGGGCCTGAAGGTCAGAAGATGGCGGTTGTATTCCAGCACTTTTGAAAGTTTATCGGGGTGAATGGAGGTAGCGAGCACGATTTCATTTCGCCCTGTAATATTCGCAGCCATTCTCATTGCGGTGGCTGCGGCTTGCAAACCATCATAGGTCGGCAGGTTGACCACATCCATATTCAGCATTTCGCCCATTAAGCTGGTGTACTCGAACAGCGCCCGCCAACGTCCATGGTCTTCATAGGCTTTCCCGGAATACGCGGTCAGAAATTCGTTGCGCGAATTAATTTCATCGCACACAGCCGGGACATAATGCTGGTAGCACCCGCTTCCTAAAAAATTGATGCGCTCGTTCGTGGCAGTGTTTTTATCCAGAATTTTTGTAACCCGCTTTCGCAGTTCAAATTCAGACAGGCACGGCGCAGGCAGATTGAGCGGGCGGCCCAGCTTCAGTTCGGGCGGAATGGCGGAGAACAGCGTCTCGATATCGTTGACGCCGATCTCTCTGAGCATTTCTTCTCTTGCCCTTTCTGTTGAATTTGGAATGTAGGGATGAGCTACAGAGCGGGATCTTGGCATAGTATCTCTCCTGCAAAACAATCGCAATGTTCCTCACTCATGTTGCACCATTGTCGGAATTTACCGGCAGGACGCTCTTTATGGTTGGTCAGCCACTTTCCACAGAAGTATCCCTCAATACCTGCAGAATGATGTCGAGCGCCTCGTCTGCAACGGACTGTGTCATGGATAGTGCCGGGGCAATCCGCAGCGCGCTCTGCCCGCATTTGGTCATCACGACACCTTTCGCTCCCAATTCCTTGATGATGTGTTTGACCTGCTCTACTTTCAAAGACTCACCCTGGCGATCCACCAACTCCACGCCGACCATCAAGCCTTTGCCGCGCACATCGCCAACGATCGGCAGATCCTTTTGCGCGGCTTTGAAACGTATCTGGATATGATCTCCCAAACGTGCGGCATTTTCCAGCAGGGACTCGTCCTCTAGAATGGCAATGCTCTCCAGGCCGGCGCGACAAGCCAGCGGATTTCCCCCAAACGTGGAGCCATGCGCGGCGGGCCACCAGGCATCCATCAGGTCCGCGCGTGCGAGCGTCGCGCCAAGGGGCAATCCGCCGCCGATGGCTTTTCCGAGGGCGATAATGTCTGGCGAAACGTTCCAATGTTCCATGGCGTACCATTTGCCGGTACGGCCCATTCCCGTCTGCACTTCATCTGCAATCAGGAGTGCGCCGGTTTTATCGCAGACCTCGCGCAGGGTTTGCAGAAAATCATCGGGCGGGACGATGTATCCGCCTTCGCCAATGATGGGCTCGACGATGATCGCGGCGAGGTCATCGGGATGCACGACTTTGTCGAGCGTCATCTGGATGAAGCTGCGCCAGTGCCCGCAGCAATCCTCCTTTGTGTGATTCCTGTGCCCAAACGGGCAGCGGAAGCAATTCGGGTAGGGCACATGCTCAACACCGCTCAGAAGCGGTGCAAGATGTTTGCGATAAGCACTGCTGCTGGCCGTCAGCGACAGCGCTCCCATCGGGCGTCCATGAAAACTATCCATGAAGGCCAGCGCCATCGAGCGGCCCGAAACAGCACGGGCAAGTTTGATGGCGGTCTCGACCGCTTCACTGCCGCTATTAGATAACAAGCCTTTGCCCTCATTGATCGGCGGGGGCGCGAGGCTAAGAAGTTTTTCCAGGATCTCAACATAGGGCTGCATATACCCAACGTGCGCCGCGCCATGCAGAAGCTTCCCGGCCTGGTCCGTGATCGCCGCCACCACACGCGGATGATTATGTCCCACATTCATGGTGGCAATGCCTGCCACAAAATCGTAATAGCGTTTGCCTTCGAAGTCGTACAGGTAAAGGCCCGCACCTCTTTCGAAAGCAATATCGGTGTAGCGATAGATGGCCGGCGTGACCGCCTTTTTGTCACGAGCGATCAAAGCAGCAGATGAAATTTTTTCCTTAGTTGTTTCCATGATCACCTCAATTCATGAAGCATTAGATGTTGTCCCGAAGTTCAAATTCCCAGATACGCTTTTCGGGTGTGGTCGTTCTCCAGCACCTCGCGGCCGGTGCCCTTGAGAACAACGCGTCCGGTTTCAAGCACGTAGGCATAATCGGAGATTTGCAGACTCTGGCGGACGTTTTGTTCCACCAGCATGATGGTCATGCCGGCGGCCTTCAAGCGCAGAATGACCTCGAAGATGTTCTGTACAATGATCGGCGCGAGGCCCAGGGATGGCTCATCGAACATCATCAGCCGCGGCCGCATCATCACGGCCCGGCCGATCGCGAGCATTTGTTGTTCTCCCCCTGAGAGCGTACGCGCCAATTGTTTGCTGCGTGATTTCAGAATGGGAAACAGTTCGAAGACCATGCTCAGTGACTGTTCGCGGTCCGGTCTGGCGCGGCCGGAGTAACTTCCCATTAGCAGGTTTTCGTACACGGTCATATCGGTGAACAGCTTGCGCCCCTCAGGTACTTGCGCGATCCCCATGCCTGCAATGACATGGCCTTCGAGACGATGCAATTCTTTGTTCTCGAACGTGATTTGTCCGGAGACCGGGCGCAACAAACCCGAAATGGTATTGATCAACGTCGTCTTGCCGGCGCCGTTCGCGCCCACAATGCTGACCACCTGCCCTTCTGTGATTGAAAGAGACACGTCCTGCAACGCGGCAAAAGCACCATACTGCACCCGGAGGTTTTTTATGGCCAGCATGTCACTCTTCCTTTCCGAGGTACGCAGCCAGCACGGCCGGGTCTTTGCTGATCTCTTGTGGTGTACCCTGCGCGATCATCTGTCCAAAGTCAAGCACGATGACGCGTTGCGAAAGATTCATGATTACTTTCATGAGATGTTCCACAATCAGAAAAGTGATGCCTTCCTTATTGAGTTGGCGCACCAGCAGCAGGATGTTATCCACCTCCGCATCTTTCAGACCGGCAGCCACCTCATCCAGCAGAAGCAGGCTCGGCTCGGTTGCGAGCGCTTTTCCGATCTCGAGCCGTTTGAGCTCGATCAGGGTCAGGTTTTTTCCAAGTGTGTCGGCCTTGTGCGAGAGGTCGACGCGCTTGAGCACTTCCATGGCTTTATGCTTTGCATCTGTTGTGCGCGGGTGACGGACATAGGCACCGACCATGATGTTTTCGAGGGCGGTCATATCGGGGAAGGGTTGCACGATCTGGAATGTGCGCGTCAGTCCCAATTTGCAGACCTGGTGGGGCTTCATCTCATTGATCCGTTTGCCCTGAAAGAGGATTTCGCCTGAGGTGGGGGTAAGGAAGCCTGCCAGCATGGCAAACGTGGTGGTCTTGCCTGCGCCGTTTGGACCGATCAACCCTACGATCTCGCCGGGCTCCACGGTAAAGGAGAGATTTTGTACAGCCGTCAGGCCGCCAAAATCGCGCCGGACGCCTGAAACGACAAGCATGCTCATAATGCCTCCCTTTTCTCGGCTTTGGAACGATGGTTCTGGATCTGTCCCCTGATTTTTTCATATAAGCCCATAATTCCGTTGGGCATGAATAACATCACCAGGACCAGTACCGTGCCATATAGCAGAATGTGCGCTCCTGCAAATGATCCACCCAGCCAGCCGCGGGATAGCTCCGCGACAGGCACCAGCACCAGCGCGCCGACAACCGGCCCCCACACCGTACCCAGCCCGCCGATGATGGCAAAGAGCAGGATCTGGACAGATGGACCTTCGCCAAAGACGTTGCGCGGGTTGATGTATGTGAAGTACTGGGCAAAGAACGTGCCGCCCATGGCAGTCAGGATGGCGCTGATGATCAGCGCCTGGATCTTGATGCCCAGGGTATTGACGCCGAGAGCTTCCGCCGCGTCCTCGTTCTCACGAACTGCCATCAACTGGTACCCGAAGCGGCGCCGGATCAGCCAGGAGGACAACCAGACAGCGACGATGGTCATGAACAGGATCACATAGTAATAGCCGGTCTTGCCATTGAACTGCATCAGGTGAGGAGCGCTGCCGGTCCAGGCCACTTCCAGTCCCTGGGCGCCGCCCACCGCCGATGTATTGTTGGCAATATACACAGCCGCCTCAGCCATGGCGATCGTGACCAGTGCAAAGTAAGGACCTTTCAATCCATAGCGGAAGCACAAGTACCCGACAAACCAGCCTATCAACCCGGCCAGTGCGCCGCCAAGCCACATGCCGACCCACGGTGTCAGGCCCAGCCGGGTAAAAAGATAAGTGGAAGTGTAGGCACCAATCCCCATGAAAAGGGCGTGCCCGAGGGAATGCTGCCCGGCGTATCCGCCCAGGATGTTCCAGGCAACAGCCATGTAAGCATAAAACAGGACCAGCACGCCAATATGGATAAAATACTCACCGGCAAAGAGCGGCAGTACCATTGCTGTGAGCAACAGCAAAGCCAGCAGGGTGGAAGAATGACTCCATCGTGTTTTCATTTTTGCCTGCCTCCAAAGATGCCCTGTGGCCGCAACAAAAGCACGAGAATGAAAATCCCAAAGGTGAGAACGCGTGCCAGTGAACCAGGAAGCAGGGACGCACCGATCGATTCCGTCAGGCCGATGATCAACCCGGCCACCAATGCGCCGGGGAAGTTTCCAAGTCCTCCGAGCACAACCACCACGTAGGCGATCAGACCGAAGAAAAGGCCGACCGTCGGAGACGTGTAATAAAAGGGGATCATCAGCGAAGCCGCCACCCCGAGGGAGGCCGATCCGATGCCGAAGGCGAGCAAATAGGTGTTGCGGACGTTAATCCCTACCAGCGTAGCAGCTTCCCGGTTGAGCGACGCGGCGCGGATGGCGCGCCCGGTCTCCGTCTTTTGCAGGAACCAGTAGAGCAAAGCAGCCGCCAGCCCGGAGCCAACGAAGGCGATCAGTTGAGAGCCTCTTACCACCACCGGCCCGAGAAAGAAGTTAAGCCGTGTGTAGGCAGTGTTCGCGGTCAGCACATCTGCTTTGAAAAAAACCAGCGCAAGGTTTTGCAGGATGAGCGACAACCCCACCGTAAGCATGATCTGGTTCATGGAGGGGTCCTTGAGAATCGGGCGGATGGTGGATTGGAAGATCAGGATCCCAAACAAGTACAAAGCGGGAGCGGTAACAAGAATGGTTACGTACGGATCCCAGCCGCCTTTTGCCACCAGGAAATAGGCAATATACATCCCGATCATCAGGAACTCGCCATGCGCAAAGTTGATAATGCGCATCACGCCCCAGATCAGGCTCAAGCCAACAGAGATCAATGCGAAAACCCCGCCGATCATAGTTCCTGTCACCAGTGCCTGGCCGAGAAGTTCAAATGAAAATACCATGCCGCCTCCGTGGTCTTGAACGTGGGATGGACATACTGTGCAGATAAAAGCGATCCAGAGGCGAAAAGGATTCGCCTCTGGATGCGTTTCTCAGATACTATTTGGTCAACTGAACGGGCTTGGCTGCGTATTTGGCAGGCCAAACCGGGATCAGCTCGCCATTCTGAACCTGGACGATGAACAATGGAGCATTCGGATTCTGACCGTCGTCCCCAAAGTAGATACGATCAGTCGGTAGAACCATCTTTGGGCCGGAGGCCATATCGGTCGTGGCAATCGCATCCCGCACCGCATCACGCTCGGTGGATTTGGCGCGCTCCAGCGCGTCCGCGATCACGTAACCAGCCTGGTACGCATACGCACCATTACCGGTGATATCGTCTCCAAACTTGGCTTTATATGCATTGTTCAAGACCTCTGCACCAGCCGCATATTTGGTGAACTCGATCTCAGTGAACCAGCCTTCCGCGGTGGCGCCCAACTGCTTGATGAACTCGGGATCCACTGTACCGCCAGCCGCATCGATGAACGGGATGTTGGTCATACCGAGGGCTTCGCGGGCGCGGGCGATCAGGACGGAGTCGTTCAAATAGGTGACGGTGAGAACTGCATCGGGGTTGGCAGCCTTGACCTTGGCAACTTCGGTAGTCAGGTCGGCAGCGCTGGCCGAATACTTCACTTCCAGGGCCATTTCAATGCCGGCTTCCTCGAGATATTGCTTCTGTCCGGCAGCTGTCGATTCGCCGAAGTCGGTATCTTCGTGCAGGAGGGCTACTTTCTTGATGTCGAGCCCGGCCAGGTCCTTCAGATCCTTCACAAAGCTGACCTGGTCCTTGGCATACCAGCTGGCTTTCGGGCAGATGCGGAAGGTGTATTTGAAGCCGCGCTCGGTGATCTTATCTGACACAGCCATGCTGACGATGAAAGGCACACCCAGGCGTTCGGCTTCCTGGGTAGCCGGGGTGGTCACGCCGGATTGATACGCCCCGATGATGGCAACCACTTTTTCCTGTTCGGCCAGGCGGGTCACTTCGCTAATTCCAACCTCAGGCTTGCCCTGTGAGTCGGCCCAGACCAGTTCGATCTTCGCCCCACCCATGGATGCAATCCCACCGGCAGCATTGATCTCGTCAATGGCCAGCTGGAGACCGTCCTTATTCTCTTCGCCAAGTTTTGCCAGGTCACCGGTCAGTGGGTA
>DASTOH010000013.1:0-40903 GCA_035720235.1 Anaerolineales bacterium
TTTCTGGATGCTTCGCCTGCGCTCAGCGCAAGCTTTGACCTGGCCAGCCTGAAGGACTATGATCCTGACCTTGGCATTCCCACTTCGTTTCGCGCCCCGTTATACCCAACTTTCCTTGCCATCGTTTATTTTTTCAGCGGAATGGATTACCGTTTCTTCGGCGCGCGCCTGGCGCAAGCCATCTTGCTTGGCGCACCGCTCGCACCGCTAACATATTTGGTCGCGCAAAGACTCTTTCCTCTTTCTTCTTTCGATGGTGCGAAAGAAAAGGCCGCCCGCATCGCCGCGTGCATTGTCGCCGCGTACCCTCTGCTCCTCGTTTATCCTCTTGGGCTCGGAACCGAAAATCCCTTTTTCATTCTTCTCCTTATCTCTTTTCTCTTTCTTCTCTCCACGATTGAAACGCCGACTCCCTCCCGATTTTTGTTTTCTGGATTCTTGCTCGGCCTCGTTGCTCTCACGCGCTCTGTCATCCTGCCCTTTGCAGTTTTAGCTGTCCTCTGGTTGTGGTTCGAACTCAAGCAAAAACGCGGGGCCATTCTGTTGGCCGCTGCCTTTGCATTGACCATCACTCCCTGGGTGGTTCGCAATTCCGTCCTTCATAAAAAACTGACCGGTATCGAAACTTCAATGGGATATAACTTATATCTTGGTTACTACCCCCAAGGTAACGGATCGTTTGTCTTTGGTCCCTCCCTGGATTTGCTGACCATTCTCGACGATGCCGAACGAGATAAAGTCGGCACACAGAAAGCCATGGAATTCATCACCGCGCAGCCAGAAAGATTTATCCCACTGGCGATGAATCGACTTGGTTATTTCTTTGGGCTGGAAAAACGTGTGCTCATGTATTTTTACTCGAACAACATTCTGGGCTATGTCCCGCCTCCGCTGCTGCTGACCATATCCGCTGTTCTACTGTTGCCTTTTGTCTTCATCTCCACCTCCGCGGCGTTCGGGTTGTCGCGATTGCGTTGGCGACCCGAACATATCCTGCTTGTACTGTTATTTATCGGCTACATGTTGCCGCATGTGTTTATCCTCTCGGAGGACCGTTTTCATCTAGCACTGGTGCCCTACATCGCCATCCTTGCCGCGCAGTTTTGGACTAAGGGAGTTGGAATGCTAGCCGCCCGCTGGCAGGAATCCCCAACCGGAAAAATTCTCGTAATTATTTCTTTTCTCTGCGTATTTCTCCTCTTCACCAATTGGGGACTCGAACTCACCCGTGACTGGGATAAAATAATGCAATTGCTGGGTCCCAACGGAAACGAATCATACTTCCCATACTGATCCCTGAAGACTGATTACTGCCTACCATGAACTTCCTCCTCGGCGAAAAGCTTCACTTTGAGTGGAAAACAGTAACCATCACAATCGTTTCCACGTTGTTGCTGATGGTGGATCATTACCATCCGCTCACTCCATACAAGTACTGGGATCGTGTGATTCTCTATCTCGTCATTCCACTATTGATCATCATTCTCTTCTTTCGCGAAAACCCGAAGGAGTTTGGCTTCTCGCTTGGTGATTGGAAGGCGGGGTTGATCATCAGTGTCATCGGGATCCTGTTCATGGCGCCAATCATTTATTATTTGGGGAGCGACGATGAATCGATGCGTCAATATTACCAACCCTATGTCAGTGGCTTGCCGTGGACGACTTTCATTGACCTGATTGGTTGGGAGTTTTTTTTCCGTGGTTGGATTCTGTTCGGCTACGCCCGGAAATTCGGCCCGGAAGCCCTATGGCTGCAGGCCGTTCCGTTTGCGATCGCGCACATTGGCAAGCCTGAAGTGGAGACTCTCTCCACGATCTTCGGTGGTTTCGCCTTTGGCTGGGTGGCCTACCGAACAAAATCTTTTCTGTATCCGTTCTTAATTCACTGGTTCATCGCCACCTTCATCATCATTGTAGCGGCGGGCCTGATTTGACCAGCAGACCATTCGACTATCAGACTAACCAACTATCGAACTACATGACTAACTTCACTCTCCGTCCCGCACAGGAATCAGAGTTCCGCGCCATCAAAGATCTCATTCACTTGACCGGGATCAACCCGATGGGCCTCGATTGGAAGCGTTTCGTCGTGGCAGTCAATGATCAGGATCAAGTGTTGGGTATCGGCCAGCTCAAGCCGCACGGTCCTTCAGGAGACGTCCTTGAACTGGCTTCCATTGCTGTATACCCGGAATATCGAAGTCAGGGCATTGCACGTGCCATCATCGAATTTCTTTTGAAGGATAGCCCCCGTCCTCTCTACCTGACTTGTATTTCGACGCTCGAATCGCTTTATCAAAAATTCGGTTTTCACACGATTTCGTATGGCGAGATGCCGCGCTATTTTCAGCGGATCAGTAAACTGGCTAACGTGTTATTCACATTTGCAAGCCGAGACGACCATCTCCTTGTGATGAAGTTGCAGTAAAATGGTCTCAATGCAAACCCTAAAATCAATCCTCTACATGGCGGCTGGAATCCTGTTTGGGCTGTTTGTGGCCCTGCTGATCTGGGTGGTTTCCAGCAATCCCCAGGGGCAGGCGGTGACGCTGCGGCCCGTGCCCACCGAAAAACCAATTGTTGTCCACGTCACTGGCGCGGTGCCGCGGCCGGGCGTGTATGCGCTGGCCCAGGGTTCGCGCGTTCAGGATGCCATCTCGGCCGCGGGCGGCTTTCTGGCGGACGCTGAAAAAGGCGGCATCAACCTGGCGCGGGCCCTCGAGGATGGCGAGCAATTGGACATTCCCTATGCGGCGGGCGCCTCACCTGTGATCGGCACCGAGATCCCACCTTTGGGCCTGACAGTACCGGCTTCGAGTGCAGAATTGATCAACATCAATACAGCCTCACAATCGGAACTCGAGACCTTGCCTGGGATCGGTCCCAGCACGGCGCAGAAGATCATTCAGTATCGCGAGCAAAATGGCCCCTTCGTCAACGCCGAGGACATTGTCAATGTCTCCGGTATTGGACCCGGTACCTATGAACGAATCAAGGATCTGATCACGGTTGGGCCGTGATGGAATGATACCTTCCTTTGCCGCACACGTATCCCGAACACAAAACAACCCGATGCCTTTGCACCGGGTTGTTCTTTTCATTCTTTACGTCCATCCCACGTGGACCATGCTCGGCCATCGCGTTCCAGTAACTCATCTGATTCAACGGGACCCCACGAACCAGATTCGTAAAAAGCAAGCGGTTGCTGATTTTGTGGCGCCTCCCAGGTTTCCAGAATTGGGTCGATCAGACTCCAGGCAGTCTCCACTTCATCCGCGCGGGTGAAGAGGGATGCGTCACCAGAGATGGTATCCAGCAGGAGGCGCTCGTAGGCCTCAGGAATCGCGGTCTTTCCGAAGGAGTCGGCGTAGTGGAATTCCATATCCACAGAACGCAGCTGCGCAATCGTATCCGGAACTTTGGCCTCAAAGCGCCAATGCACGCCTTCATCCGGCTGCAGGTATAACACCAGCATATTGGGGATGAGACGATCTTGTTTCGACGTGAAGAGCAAGTTGGGCGGTTCCTTGAACTGAATGGTGATCTGCGAGAGCTTTTCCTTCAGGCGTTTGCCAGAACGCAGATAGAACGGCACGCCCTGCCAGCGCCAGTTGTCGATCTGCAATTTCAGCGCCGCATAGGTTGGGGTCATGGACTCAGGTTTGACGCCCTCCTCGGTGCGATAGCCTTTGTATTGCGCCCGCACGGTGTTTTGAATCACATCCTCTTCCTTCATCGGGCGGATAGAAGTGAGTACCTTCACTTTTTCGTTGCGGAGAGCGGTCGCGCCAAAAGAGGCGGGCGGTTCCATGGCTACCAGCGAGACAAGTTGCAAAAGGTGATTCTGGAACATGTCGCGCAGGACCCCCACGCTGTCATAAAAGCGGGCGCGATGCTCCACGCCCACTTTTTCAGCGACCGTAACTTCCACGTGATCGATGTAATTGCGGTTCCAGAGCGGCTCGAAGATCGTGTTGGCAAAGCGCGTGACCAGGATATTCTGCACCGTTTCCTTACCTAGATAGTGATCGATACGGTAGATCTGGTTTTCGTTGAGCGTCTTATGGATCTGCTCGTTCAGGCTGCGCGCCGATTCAAAATCCGTACCGAAAGGCTTCTCGATGACGACACGTCGCCAGCCGTTATGTTCGGTCAGTTGTCCGGTCAGGCCGAGCAAATCAATGATGTTAGGGAAAACCCCCGGCGGCGTAGCCATGTAATAAATGCGGTTGCCCGAGTTGGCCTCCCGGTCTTTCAGCAAAGCGCCGAGCTTCTTGAAATCCGCAAGGTCCGTGTAGCGGCCTTGCAGGTAGCCAAGGTTCGGTGCAAAGGAGGCCCATTCTTCCGCCTTGAAATCATATGAAGCAAATTGTTTGACGCCTTCCTCAAGGTGTACACGGAACTGGTCATCGGTAAAAGCGGTGTTGCCATAACCGATGATGCGAAATTGCTTTGGCAGGCGTCCTTTACGGCAAAGGTTGAACAGCGATGGCACAAGTTTACGCTGGGTCAGATCGCCCGACGCACCGAAGATGATAATGGAAATTGGTAAACCGTTGTCCATAATGCATACCTATAAGCCACCGAGCACACATCGTCCCGACGTCCTTCGGGAGAGACTCTGAGAATTAATCTCAAAGAACTCTGTAGTCTCCGTGGCTAATATTATTGAGCCTTTTTAATCGCATGCCCACCGAATTGATTGCGCAGTGCGGCCAACATGCGGGCCGTGAAGTTTTCTTCATCGCGGCTGACAAAGCGCATCTGCAGCGCCAGTGTAATCACCGGCGCGGGCACATCCAGGTCAATGGACTCAAAGACCGTCCAGCGGCCCTCGCCCGAATCGGCCACCCAGGGCTTGATATCTGCAAGCTGCGCGTCTTCGTCCAGGGCGCGGGCGGCCAGATCCAATAACCACGAGCGCACGACACTGCCATGCTGCCAGATGTGCGAGACCTGCGCCAGGTCGAGCCCAAATTCCTTTTTGCCTTTCAAAATGCTGAATCCTTCCGCGAAGGCTTGCATCATGCCATACTCGATCCCGTTATGTATCATTTTGACGAAATGACCTGCGCCGTGCGGACCCACCCGCCCCCAGCCTTTATCCGCCGCAGGAGCCAGGGTCTCGAAAATAGGACGCATCCTTTCCGCGACTTCGGGCCGGCCTCCGATCATCAGGCTGTAGCCTTCGGTGATGCCCCAGATGCCGCCGCTCGTGCCGCAGTCCAGAAAGTCGATGCCTTTCGGTTCGAGCATCGCGGCGTGACGGACTGAATCCTTGTAGTTCGAGTTGCCGCCATCAATGACGACATCACCTTTGGAAAGAAGATTGGATAATTTCTCAATGGTATTGTCAGTGGTTTGACCCGCTGGGACCATCACCCAGGCGATGCGCGGCGAATTGAGTTTGCTGACTACTTCCTCAAGCGAGTGCGCTCCTTCCGCGCCGTTCTGGATGGCTTCCTCCACTGTCGCAGCAGTACGTGCATAACCAATCACACGGTGCCCGCCGCGCACCAGACGCGTTGCCATGTTCATACCCATCTTGCCCAAACCGATCATTGCTAGTTCCATGATATCTCCTTGAACTCATGTCATTGCGAGGAGCGCTTTTTGCGACGAAGCAATCTCGCTGATAATTGGGAGATTGCTTCGAGCGGAAGAACACCGCCCTCGCAACGACATAATAATTATCCTTCACAAAACCTTGCTTGCAACCCTCTCGGCAATTTAGTTGCGGCACCTTCATCCACTAGCCAGATCAATTGACCATCTTTCGGGTCGATTCGCTGGGCGGGATACAAGTCTGGATTATATCTGTCACTCAGCACTTCTGCCAAAGTAGTTGCCTTCTTTTCGCCCGTCGCCATGAAGACGACCATACGCGCCTGGTTGAAAACGACCTGTGTCATGGTTACGCGGTTGGCGGGACGATCCTGGTACTTCGCAGTGACCGGGACAACAGCTTCCGTCACATCGACGCGTGAACCGGGGAATAACGAGGCTGTGTGTCCATCCTCGCCCATGCCGAGATAGACGAGCTCAAAGCGGGGAAATTCCAGATGATCTTCAGCGAATGATTTCAGGGTTTGTGCATATTCAGTCGAAGCAGGCGCCGGACCAAGTTCTCCTTTTACCCGGTGAATATTGTTTTCTGGAACAGCTGCATAATTCAACAGGATTTCTTTTGCCTGGCCGTAACTACTTCCCCGGTCATCCGGTGGGACGCATCGTTCGTCGCCCCAGAAGACATGGACGCGGCTCCAATCCACTTTGTCACGATAATCGGATGCGAGCAGTTGGAACAGGCGTGTGGGCGTATTGCCTCCATTGAGTGCCACCAGAAAATGACCGCGCTCTTTGATGGCTTGCGCAGCCTGCTCAACAAAAAGCTCCGCCGCGTGACGGCTGAGATTCTCCAAATCCTTGAAGATGCGAATATCTGATTTCATACATATTTCCACGAGAGGTGCTGTTGCAGCGTACGGCGTGCAGCGCGCTCGATCTCTGCCAGCATATGATCATGATTGCTCCCGGTTATGATCTCCCCAAAGGTGACGCGCGGCGCCAACCCGAAGAGTTCCCTGCCGCTCAGCATTTGGCGCGCCAGTTGATAAAGAAACGCAATGCGCTGGCGATCTGGCCTGGCTTTGCGGAACCAGGTGAGGGGGCTATGAAAAGTGGATTGTGAAATAACGCCGCTGACAATGGTGATCAGGATTTGCAGGCCCGGAACATGCTGCAGGAAGATCTCAAGGCTGCGTGACCAATGATGGAAGTCCTCATCCGGATGCGGCATGAATTCGGGGTCTGGCTCGATTTCGCCGCGCGGGAAGATAAGCAGGGAACTGCCACTTTTGAGATGGCGAATTGATGCGCGTACGGTTTGCATTCTTCCCATGGTCTGACCGGGGTCAGGTGCGAAAATTGCGTTCTGGCTGACGTGCGGGAGATGTTCGAAGAAGGGAATATCGCCGATAATGGCTTTGTAATCCGCGCGGTTGATGTGAGCAGAAATTACAAGCGAATCAACGGAAGCCGGATGGTTTGAAGCAATCACAAGTGGACCGCTCGCAGGGATGTTTTCGTCACCGCATGATTCGTGAGACTTCACGAAGCGCGGCAACACCCAGCGTGCGCCGGCGGACAATCCACCCTCAGCCACGGCGCGGTCAAGACCAATACCGACTTCTGCGGCGGCGCGTGCAGCCCTGCCAAAGACTACCCGCACAAGGGCTTTTGCCGCTCCAGCCTGAGGCAAGGCAAATGCTTTGGTCAGTTCGTAGATCAGAGTTTCTTTGAGGGTGTCGATTTCTTCATCGGTGTTCATTGTCAATATTTTATAGAAAACTCCGAAAGCGATGTGTTGAGCCGTGTCGAAACAAGTGTGATGATTATAGGATATGAATAGATTTCTTCGAACCCCGAAGGGGTGTGAGAGGGTGGCAATGAGCATGCCGTATCCCTTTGGGATTTGGACCTAGTTCTTCTGAAACAAGAACCAGGCCGATGATCGTTCTCCCTTGTCGAAGCCATCGCGGCGGGAGCGGAGCGTGAATCGGGCTGAGATTAAGTCAATTTCCGCCTCAGCCAGCCCATGTCCAGAGCGGGGCGTGCCCGGGCTGAGAAACGCGTACAGGAGCCAGAATCCATTCGGGACCAGGAGGCGTTCCAACTGGTCCAGATATTTCCCCCGGCCCTCCTTGGAAATCCCGTGGAAACAGCCCAGGTCGAGCGCCAGGTCGAAGGGACCTGTAATTCCATGTAGGGTTGTTGCGTCGCTGACAGATAGTTCAGCCTGAATGCCTTCTCTCACGATTTTTTGCTTCGCCAGTTTGATGGCGCGCGGGGCAAAATCGACACCCGTCACCTGCCAGCCTGCTTTTGCGAGGACAATGACGTTAGTGCCGGTGCCGCAGCCAATGTCAATGGCGCGGCCAGGCTGGTGAATTTGAATGAATTCGATTAATTCGGGAGGAGAGATGCCTGTATCCCACGGTGGCTGGCGAAAGTACATGTATTGAAAGAACAGGCGGCGGAACAGGTTTTGCACTGTATTCAAGAAAACGTCCTGCAGGTTGGTTGGACCGAGGATTTTCCCAGGCATAAACCTGCGGACGCTGTGTAAATGTCACTTTGGGAAAATGATGCTTCTTACTTTGACAATTCAATTGAGTTCTTTTACAATCATGCGACTGACTTTTAATCCCAACTGTTTAGGAAGGGCTTTTTCATGAAAGAGTATACCACTGAGTTTCTTCGTAACATCGCGCTGGTTTCACATGGAGGCGCAGGCAAGACGATGTTGGCGGAGGCATTTTTGCATGCAACGGGGGCCACGACGCGCTTAGGCAAAGTTGAGGATGGGACAGCAGTTTCGGACTATGACGATGAGGAACATCGTCGAAAGATTTCGCTGTATTCCAGCGTGATCCCCATCGAGCATCGCGATCATAAGATCAATGTTATCGACGCGCCGGGCTACACCGATTTCGTGGGCGAGATGATCTCAGCCCTGAGCGTGGCCGACGGCGCGATCATTTTGGTGGATGCGGTGGCAGGCATCGAGGTCGGCACTGAACTGGCCTGGCGCTACGCCGACCAGTTCAACCTGCCGCGTTTCTTCGTGATCAACAAGATGGACCGCGACAACGCCGACTTTGCGAGGGCCTATGCCGCCATCAAGGAATTTGTAGAGGCGCACGGCAAACGTGTGGTGCAGGTGCACATTCCGATTGGAGAGAAGCAGAATTTCAAGGGCGTGGTGGACGTGATCGGCATGAAAGCTTATCTGGGCGATGGCAAGACAACCGGCGAGATTCCGGCCGAATTAAAAGAAGCGGCGGACGCGGCGCATTTTGCGATGGTGGAAGACGCGGCGGAGGGCGAAGACGAGCTGATGGAGAAATATCTCGAGAACGGCTCCCTCTCAGACGAAGAGATGGTGCGCGGTCTCGAGGACGTGGTCTACGCTGGACAATTTGTCCCGGTCTTCTGCGCGGCGGGTGCGCGTGAGATTGGCATCCTCGCCCTGCTCAACGACATTATTGACCTGATACCTTCCCCAAAGAACGCTCCGAAGCGCCTGGCACAGGGTAAGGATGGGGAGGAGGAACTGCAAGCCACCGATTCCGCTCCGTTGGCAGCCTATGTATGGAAGACGACCGCCGATCCGTTCGTAGGCAAGATGACATACTTCCGCGTGTTCCAGGGTTCGATCCAGGCCGACGCACATGTGTGGAACCAGAACAAAGGCGCGGATGAGCGCATGTCTGGCCTGCATTTCCAGCGCGGCAAGGAACAGATCCCCGCGAAGGTTGTCCATGCGGGCGATATTGCCGCGGTCTCAAAATTGACCGTCTCTGCGACAGGCGATACCTTCTGCGATAAAGGTCACCCGTTGACCATTGCCAAACCGCATTTTCCCGCCGCGTTGTACCGTGTGGCCGTCACACCCAAGACCCAGGCGGACGCTGCGAAGATTTCCCCAACACTGACCAAGTTGTGCGAAGAAGATTTGACCCTCATCTGGCAGAATGACCCAATCACCCATGAGACGGTCTTACAGGGCATGGGTGACCAGCATATTGATGTGGCCATCAACCGCGCACACGTGAAATTCCAGGTGGGTTTGAATACCCAGCAGCCCAAGATTCCCTATCGCGAGGGCATTACCCGCAAAGCTTCCGCGCAATACCGTCACAAAAAGCAGACCGGTGGTGCAGGTCAGTTTGGCGAAGTGCATCTGCGCATCGAGCCGTTCCCCGAGGGCGATTTTGAATTCGATGATGAACTCGTGGGCATGAACCTTTCGAAATCGTACCTGCCGCCGATTGAAAAAGGCATCAAAGCGACGATGGAGCGCGGTGCCTTTGCCGGGTACCCGATGAGCAATGTGAAGGTCATTGTTTATGATGGCAAGGAACACGAAGTGGACTCTAAGCCCGTCGCGTTCGAAATTGCCGGGCGTGAAGCCTTCAAGCTGGCGGTACAGAGTGCGGGTCCTGTGTTGTTTGAACCGATCATGAGTGTGCGCGTGACCGTGCCGGATGCGAACATGGGTGACGTGATGAGCGACCTCAACACCCGCCGCGGCCGCGTACAGGGAACCGAATCAGAGCATGGCAGCACCGTCATTGTGGCGCATGTACCCATGGCTGAGATGACGCGCTACACCACCCAACTCCGCTCGATCACCGGCGGGCGCGGCTACTTCACCATGGAGCTGGATCATTACGATGTGGTTCCGACCAATGTCGCCATGCCCATCATCGAAGCACACAAGAAGGAAATGGAAGCAAAGAAGGAAGAGTAGCAAGTTATTAGTAATTCGTAAATAAAGAGGCTTTCTGAAAGGAGAGCCTCTTTTTGTCTTGCATACTCACAATAGCTACAAAAATCGTATCTCTTTTACTTCAACAGAGATGAATTGATGACATATTCTTTCACCCTATTCAATTTATGGAACGGAATTGAGTAAAATATTCCCATGCCAATCATTCGTGTTGCTAACGTTATTAGTTATTATACAGAAAAACAGACTCACTTTGAGGTTTCCGGTTCCACGGCGCTGGAAGCCGTGCGGAATGCCGTGGAGAAATTCCCGGCGCTTAAGTTCCATGTGTTCGATAAGGATGGAAATCTTCGCAGGCATATTCAGTTGTTTGTGAACGATGTCAACGTGAAGGAGTTGGACGGCAATGAAACTGTAGTGGGGGAGAGGGATGTGGTCCGCATTCTGGCCGCGGCGGCGGGGGGCTGAGGAAAAAAACCTGTCAGGTTTGGGTATCCCGAATTTATGACTTGACATTTCAGGTAAGAATCGTACAATAATGGGCATCTAACCGACAGCCTATGAAATCACCTAACTATTGCTCCTGTATCGGGCGGGGTTCGTAACCACCGCCTGAGTAACTCCCTTTTCGGGCAGTCAACGGATTAATCAGACGGTAGGACGACCCCGCGTGCACCCAAACCCTGCACCGTGTGGCGTTTGTTCGCCGTCTTTTTGTTTACTTGTTGGCTGCTTTTCGTTTAATTATGTGTAGCAGGCGTTCTCTAACGCCGATGGCTTATGAGAGCGCCACCTACACAACGAGGATTAGATGACTTTGCTGGATTACCGATTAACTGAATCGAAAAAACTCTCTCTGGAGGGATTGACCGCTCACGTGGGGAATACGCCGCTCCTTCCGCTTCGCCGCGTGACCTCAAACCTGCCTCCGGGGGTTCAGGTCTTTGCCAAGGCCGAATGGTTCAACCCGGGCGGCTCCGTCAAGGACCGGCCTGCCCTCAACATCATTCAGACCGCGCTGGCAAACGGCGATCTCGGGAATGGCAAACGACTGCTTGACTCGACCTCGGGCAATATGGGCATTTCCTACGCAACATTCGGCGCGGCATTGGGAATCCCTGTCACGTTGGCTATTCCCGCCAGTGCCAGCCCCGAGCGGATGTCCATCCTCACGGCACTCGGCGCGGAATTGATTCTCACCGATCCGCTGGAGGGATCAGATGGCGCGATTTTGAAGGCGCGTGAACTCGCTGCAGAACGTCCAGATGTGTATTGGTATGCAAATCAATATAACAATCCCGCCAATTGGGAAGCGCATTACAAAACCACGGGGCCGGAAATCCTCGCTCAAACAGATGGACAAGTGACACACTTCGTCGTTGGTCTTGGCACATCCGGTACGCTGATGGGAACGGGGCGTTATCTGCGACAGCAATTGCCTCATGTAAAGATCATTTCGATCCAGCCAGATGATGCCTTTCACGGGTTGGAAGGACTCAAGCACATGCCCACTGCCATCAAGCCTGGCATTTATGATGAGTCATTGGCAGATGAGCAACTCGAAGTTAAGACTGAGGCGGCGCATGAGATGGTCAAACGCCTGGCACGAGAGGAAGGTCTGTTTGTAGGGATCTCCTCGGGCGCGGCGGCTGTCGCTGCGCTACGTGTAGCCAGCAAATTGGATGAAGGTGTGGTTGTCACACTTTTCCCGGATGCGGGCTATAAATATCTAAGCGATAAATATTTGTGGGAGTCGCCTGCCCGCGCTGAGCGGAGCCGCTGATCGTTGCGGCGCAGGCGAAGCGGAATGAGGAAATGTTGAATATATCAAATCAGTTGATTGCACAGATCAATGATCACGTAGAGAAGGCTTATCCGGAGGAGGGAGCTGGTTTTTTGATCGGTGATGAAAGTGAAGTAAAAGAAATCCTGCCTCTGTCGAACGCGCGCGAAGATGAGGCGCGGCATAATCGCTTTTTGATCACGCCCGAAGATTATCTCAAAGCGGAACTCAAGGCAGATAGCCTCGGACTGAGTCTGATCGGTGTCTTCCATTCGCATCCCGATTGCCCCAATATGCCGTCTGACTATGACCGTGAATGGGCGCAGCCTTTTTTTTCATACATCATCACGCGCGTGGATAGCGGCAAAGCAGTCAGTCATCGCTCGTGGCGGCTGGTGGAGGACCGTTCGAAGTACGATGAGGAAGAGATAAAAATCAGATCTTAGTGTCACTCTGAGGGAGCGTTCGTCGCGACCGAAGCGTCTCGATTGTTGTGTCAGAGATTCTTCGCCGCTACGCGGCTCAGAATGACATGAATATAGGACATAACTATGACATCGCAAACCTTGCAAAGAGTGGATCACTCTGCACTCAAGACCAATCAAATTATTATTATTACCCTGAATATCCTGGCGTTCATCCTGAATCAATGGTGGCTGGCGGCGTTCGTAGCGCTGGTCATGGGGATTGGCTCAGCGCTAAAAGTGCCAGGTTTTGGATTTGTGTACAAGTCCATTCTCAAGCCGCGCGGCTGGATGAAGCCCGATGTGTTGGATGACAATCCCGAACCGCATCGTTTTGCCCAGTTTCTAGGTTTCCTGTTCATGACAGGCGGCTCCGTTGCTTTATTCCTCGGCTCCAGTGTTCTAGGTTGGTCACTGGTGTGGCTCGTCGTGGCCTTGGCGGCGCTGAACGCCTTTGGCGGATTTTGTGTCGGCTGCGCGGTATATTACTGGCTGGCGCGTTTCAAGTTGCCGGGCTTCTCGAAGGAACCGCCCACAGGGACGTTCCCTGGCATGAAGCCGAAAGCGAGTGCGAACGCATGAACACTGAAATCCTATTGCGTTTTGCATATGCACTCGGCATTATCGTTTTCGGTCTATTGGCCTATTGGCTGGTCCATCAGCGTCTGCTGGTACGGGCACGCAACAATGTCTTCACGCTGTTCAGACAGTTGCCCAACAAGCCTGTGATCGTCTATTTTACGACGCCCGATTGTGCGCCCTGCAAAACCATCCAACGGCCGGCTTTGAACAAGCTCTCCAACCTGATGGGTGATAAACTTGAGGTAGTTGAAATTGACGCCACACAGCGCCCCGACCTGGCCCGGCAATGGGGCGTGATGAGTGTACCAACGACATTTCTGCTCGATGCCCATGGCGAAGCGCGTTATGTCAATAACGGTGTGGCGCGGGTCGAGAAGTTGATGGAACAGTTGTACACTTTGTGAATGTATAATACGTTGGTCAAGCGCAAGCAGTCGAGACCAACGAATAATAGAAAACGGAAGATAACTTGAAAAGTGGTGGTTTCGATACGGATTTCGCTTCGCTCGATCCTACTCAACCACCGGATTTTGGAAACATTGAGGAGAACAAACTACATGCCTGTGCTACGAATTCCAACGCCGCTGCGTGCCTACACCAGCGGAAAAAGCGAAGTGAGTGTCGACGGCTCGAATGTCGGCGAGGCGCTCACGGATTTGACAACTCAATTTCCCACCATCAAGCCGCATCTCTTCAATGAAGGCGGGGAGCTGCGTCCGTTCGTCAATTTATTCCTGGGTGAGAACAACATCAAGGATTTGCAGGGCGTGAATACGCCCATCACGGATGGCGACAAGCTGGTGCTGATCCCATCCATTGCCGGCGGCTCCCGTCATTGCGAGGACGCTTCGCGGTTCTTCCCGACGAAGCAATCTCCAGGCTTGAGGGGATTGCTTCGCAAAGTACGCTCGCAAAGACATTGATTTTGAGAGGTTGATATGCTTCCAGAACTATCTCGTGACGAGATTCTACGTTACTCTCGTCACTTGTTGATCCCCGAAGTGGGGCTCGAAGGCCAGCGCAAGCTCAAGAACTCGTCCGCGCTCATCATTGGCACGGGCGGACTGGGTTCGCCGGTCTCACTCTATCTGGCCGCGGCCGGGATCGGTCGCATTGGGCTGGTGGACTACGACGTGGTCGATTCATCGAATCTTCAAAGACAGGTCATTCACGGCACGTCCACGGTCGGCAAACTCAAAGTGGAAAGCGCGAAAGCCAAACTATTGGATTTGAATCCCGGCGTTCAAGTGGATATCTACAACGAACCGTACACGTCTGATAATGCACTTCGCATCGCGAAGGATTATGACATCATCCTGGATGGCACCGACAACTTCCCGACGCGTTATCTCACCAATGATGTGGCAGTGTTCCTGGGCAAACCCAATGTGTATGCCTCCATTTATCGTTTTGATGGACAGGTGAGTGTGTTCTATGCAAAAGAAGGTCCGTGCTATCGCTGTCTCTTCCCTGAGCCGCCACCGCCTGGACTTGTCCCTTCGTGTGCGGAGGGCGGGGTTCTGGGCGTTTTGCCTGGCACGGTTGGTACACTCCAAGCTACCGAAGCGCTGAAGGTTTTGCTTGGCATCGGTGAGCCTCTCATTGGAAAACTACTGCTCTACAACGCGCTCGATATGACGTTTGACTTTGTGAAGTTGAAGAAGAATCCCAACTGCCGCGTTTGTGGTCCGAATGCTGATATCAAAGAGTTGATCGACTATGAAGAGTTCTGCGGCGTTCCGAGTCATGACCATGAAGAAGGTTCTGCGGGTGCCGGCAGGGATATCACGGTGCAGGAACTTTCCGAGCGCATGAAGACCAATCATCTCAAGTTGCTGGATGTGCGCGAGCCGCACGAATTGCAGATTTCTGCGTTGCCGGATGCGGTCAACATTCCGCTGGGACAATTAGCGGCACGGCTCTCTGAACTGGACTCGGCAGATGAGATGGTGATCTTTTGCAAGTCTGGCTCACGCTCCGCACGCGGTTTGGAACTCCTGGCCAGTGCCGGGTTCAAGAAGGTCAAGAACCTCAAAGGTGGCATCAACGCCTGGGCGAGAGAAGTGGATCAGAGCTTGCCGTTGTATTGATTTTTATGTCATTGCGAGGAGGGTCGCAGACCCGACGAAGCAATCTCTGACACTCGATTGGAGATTGCTTCGCCTTATCAGGCTCGCAATGACGGATTAGAGGTGGTATTGATGAAACGTGTACTCATTCTCGGTGGTGGATTTGGCGGCATTGCGACCGCGCATCGACTCAAGCATAGGCTGGGGAACGATGTTGAGGTCATCCTGGTGGATCGCCGTCCGTATTTCATGGTCGGTTTCCGCAAGAGCTGGGCATTGGTGGGGGAGAGTCCGCTGGAGACGGGGCAAAAGCCGATAGATAGCCTCAGCAATCTCGGGGTGGAGGTGAAGCGGGCGACGATTGAGGCGATTCACCCGCAGGGTCAGGAGAAATCTGCCACCATTGACGGAGAAAGAATCCAGGCGGACGCGTTGGTCGTCGCTTTGGGCGCGGAGTTGAATCCCTCTGCCGTGCCGGGATTTGCCGAATATGCGTACAACGTCTATGACCCCAACGATATCCCGCGCGCCGCGCAGGCCTTGAATGATTTTCAGGGTGGGCGACTCGTGATCGGGATCTTCGGCGCGCCGTATAAATGTCCGCCGGCGCCGCTCGAGATGGCGATGCTGATCCAGGAGAAATTTAAGAAGAGTGACCTGAAAGCCAGCATTGAAGTATTCACACCGCAGCCTGTGACGTTGCCGATCCTGAGCCAGGCGAGTTGTGATGCCGTAGACGGCAGACTGTTAGAGAACGGGATTCAGACATACGGGCATCATAAGGCGTTGAGCGTTGAAGCGGGAGAAGTCGTTTTTGAAAAAAGGCGAATTGGATTTGATCTGCTGTTAGGTATTCCGCCGCACAGGGTACCAGCGGTGGTGCGCGAAAGCGGACTCGTTGGAGAGTCGGGCTGGATCGAGATTAACCCGCGTACCTGCGAAACGTCGTTTGAGGGTGTCTATGCCATCGGCGATTCGACCCAGGTCGTCTTGGCGAACAAAAAGACTTTGCCCAAGGCGGGCTTGTTTGCTGAGATGATGGGCGAAACTGTCGCAGAACGCCTTGCTGATGTGTTTGCTGGGAAAGAACCTACCGCGCAATTCTCTGGGGAAGGCGGCTGCTATTTTGAAGTGGGCAACGGCGAAGCCATGATGATCAAAGGAAATTTCCTGGCCGAGCCTGCTCCCGCCGTGGAGCTGACCGAGTCGTCCAAAGAGTATTATGATGAGAAGGTCAGGTTTGAGACGGATCGCTGGGCGAAGTGGTTTGGGTAAGAGAAGTGGTAATTAGGGATTGGTAATTGAAGGGCGAGAATTGGAGGAATAGAGAATTGAGGTCTCCTGTCAGTGGTTTTGGCGGGAGATTTTGTTATCTAAAGACGTATGAAATCATGCGGAAAGATGGCAATTTGAGGAAACTCGCGCACAATTTCCTTGTCAAATGTGACCAGCGTAAGGTTCATTTCTTTTGCAAGTGCTACGTACTCACAATCATAAGAAGTGCACTTGCTGGACGCCACGTGTTCGAGAACAACATTGGATGAAACAAAACGTTCATGTTCAACCATCAAATCATGTGCTTCGTTCATCACTTGCTGTGATTTTGCCAGGGGCATGTTCTTGAATCGAAAATGTTGAGCGACAATACTCCGAACCTCACTTTGCCATAATAGTGGGGCGTACCAATCTGGGTCTTTTTCAAAGACCTGGGTCGCCAATGACGAGTTTTCGCCAGTTATGAAAAAATACCCAATTAGATTTGCATCAACAATGATCATTCACGCCCCTCTTTTTTCCGGCGGGTGAGTTCCTCGTCGCTGATGGCGTAATGCGCAGTGATTTCCCGAATCTTGCGCGCCCGTTCTAGGATTAGTTTCACATCCATCGGTGTTCGTTTTTGGACGGCATGTTCGAAAATGGAAATAATCTCGCTATTCAAGCTTCGATGGTTTGCTTTTGCCTGAAGTTTGATTTTTTCGTAGATTTCCTCAGGGATGTTTTTTACGGTAATTGTTGCCATATATTCCTCATTTGGTTCCGTTTTGGAACCATTATGGAAGATTTTTCTAGCATTGTCAAGTGCGGTAAAATAATTTCATCACAACCGAAGGAGAGAGAATGGCTTTACCTGTTTCGGGAGAAAAACGCGTATTTGACAGCATTCTGGGCGCGATGGGACATACGCCGTTAGTGCGGCTGGGGCGGATTGCAAAAGATTTACCGGTACCACTGTACGCAAAATTGGAATTCATGAACCCTGGGGGATCGGTCAAGGACCGGGTGGGAGCGTTTATCATCGAGCAAGCTGAAAAACGGGGCGAACTCAAACCGGGTGGGACCATTGTTGAAGCGACCAGCGGGAATACCGGTGTGGGGCTCGCTATCGCTGCGGCTCTCAAAGGATACAAAACCATCTTCGTAATGCCTGACAAGATGAGCAATGAAAAGATTCTATTGTTGCGCGCCTATGGGGCGAAGGTTGTCATCACGCCGACTGCCGTCGAGCCTGATGATCCGCGCTCTTATTATCAGGTGGCAGACAAATTTGCGCGTGAAACTCCCAATGCCATTCTGGCGAACCAATATCACAATCCCGATAATCCGCTCACGCATGAGATGACTACGGGGCCCGAGTTGTGGGAGCAAACGGACGGACGCCTTACCGATGTCATTATTGGCATGGGCACAGGTGGGACGATCACGGGCGTTGGTCGTTTTCTCAAGAGCAGGAATCCAAACATCAAAATCGTGGGTGTGGATATCGAAGGGTCGATCCTCACCGAGATTTGGCAAAACAAAGGAAATATCCCCGAGGGCGCCTATCCCAAGACTTACAAGGTCGAAGGCATCGGCGAAGACTTTTTACCATCCGCGCTCGACCTTTCGGTGGTGGATGCCATTGAACGCGCGGGCGATCGCGAGTCCTTTTTGTGGGCGCGTCAACTGGTGCGGCAGGAGGGAATTTTCGCGGGTGGCTCCTCCGGTTCGGCGATTGCGGGTGCGATCAAGTATTGCCGCAAATTGAGCGGCGATCGGTTACCCGTGGTCATTCTCCCTGATTCAGGCTCTCGTTATCTTTCCAAGTTTTATGACGACAAGTGGATGCGTGAATTCGGCTTCCTTTCGATGGAGTTTGGCGAAACGACCCTCGGCGATTTGTTGATCGCCAAGCCCGATAAGACTCTCTTCACGGCCGCGCTGGGCGATTCGCTTCGCAAGGTTGTCGCGGTGATGCACCAAAACGGTATCTCACAAATGCCCGTAGTTGGCGCGGATGGTTCACTTGTGGGTCTGATCGAAGAGGTGGATTTGCTCAATCACATGCTCGAAAAGCACGAGCACACGCAAGATGAACCCATCGATCCACTGGTGCAAAATGCCAGGGCGGTCTTTCCACCCGAGACGTCACTCGAGGAAGCAATGCCTTCATTGAAATCTGGTCTGGCCCTGATTGTTGTCGTAAACAGCCAGCCGGTTGGAATCCTGACCAAGATAGACGTACTGGATTATGTGGCGGGGAAGATATAGTGTATTGTCATTGCGAAGGCAGTGCAATTCTGCCCAAAGCAATCTCCTGTTTCGATAAGATTGCTTCGCCCACTCGCCGTTTAAGGCTCGGGGCTCGCAATGACATGTGTTTACTTCTTCTTCAAAGCCTCCGCCAACCCGGAGACCTGCTCCGCGCCGGTCGGGACCGTGATACTGGCGCCCGCAAAATCATCCCCAATTGGCTCGCACCGCCCCTCCAGGATCCTCGCCAGGAAAGCCTCTGCTACCGCCGAGAACGACATGTTGTTTTCAGGCCGCGCAAACCCATGACCTTCATCCGGGTACAACACATAGATCACCGGAATGCTCTTCGATTGCATCGCCTGCACGATTTGATCGGACTCGGCTTGCTTTACACGTGGGTCATTTGCACCCTGACCGATCAACAACGGTTTGCGGATGCGATCTGCAAATGTAAGCGGCGAACGCGATTTGAGGAATTCACGGCCCTCGTCGGTGCGATGATCGCCCATGCGGGAGGTCAACATTTCCAGCATCGGCGTCCAGTAGGGAGGGATAGTTTCGAGCAATGTGATCAGGTTTGAGGGACCCACAATATCCACACCGCAGGCGAACACATCCGGAGTAAAGGTCAACCCGGCCAGCGTGGCATAGCCGCCATAGCTGCCGCCCATAATGGCGATCGAATCTTTGTCAGCAATGCCCTCCTTCACCGCCCAATCCACAGCATCCAGGAGGTCATTATGCATGGCCGCGCCCCATTCCATATTGCCTGCGTTGGTGAAGGCTTTGCCTAAGCCGGTTGAAGCACGGAAGTTCACGCTCAAGACGGCGTACCCGCGGTTTGCCAACCATTGGTGATAGGGGTTGAAGCCCCATCCATCTCGTCCCCAGGGTCCACCATGCACAAACAAGACCATCGGCAAAGGCCTCGCCGGACGCCCGGTTCCAGTTGAATCGCTGCCGGCCGGCAGGGTGATGTAGCTGACCAAATCCAGCCCATCACGCGACTTGATAATCACCGGCTGCATACTGACGAGCAGCTTATCCTCCAGGTCTTTGCGATTGGAAAATAAAAACTGTGTCTGGCGTGCTGCTCGTTCATACCGATAATAGCGCAGCGGACTGTTATCCAGCGTATAGGCCACGATCCAGTGCTGATCGTCCAGTGTGCGGCTGACCACATCAATCTCTCCGTTGGCCACAGTCGCGAGGAAATCGAGATCTGGTTGAATGGATGGATCGAGAATCTGCCAATGCCTGCGATCGTAGGTGAATGAGACCGCTTGCGGGCGCCGTTCGGTAGGATGGATGATCACCCCGGAGAGATCTGCACGGGAGTCTTCAGCCATCACCTTGAATTCATTCGCTTGTGTATCGTACTGAACCAAAGCAGATGTGTTGCGCTCGCGGCTGTCAGCAAGATACAGGTAACGCCCTGACTCATCGAACCCAAAGAGCTGTGTGGTCAGCATGTCTTCCATAGGCACGTGCGCGAAGATTTCCCAGGTATTGTCTTCCTTGCGGGTCATAATGTCCATGCCGCCATCGGGAGTCATGCGCGAACCCATGCGGACACGAAACTTATCGTCCACCGTGTAGGCGAGAAAGCCTTCATCGTTTTGGATTAGCAAAGTCCGCTCGCCAGTCTTCAAATCCAGGATGTGAAGATCGTGTAACTGTTCATTGCGATCGTTCAACGCGATGACCACTTTTTCGGGCGTGCGCGGGCTGATGGATTCGATCCGTGCGGCAACTTTTTCGATTGGCGTATAATCCGTGACCTGGCCGATCTCCAAATCCACGCCATAGATGCGCCAATTCTCGTCACCACCTTTGTCCTGAATGTATAGGACATGTTTGCCGGTATATGCCCATTCATGAAAGCGGATGCCGCGGTTGGTGTCGTTGGTCACGGGCCTGGCAGCCTCAGGGCTTTCCACTGGTCCGACCCAGACATTCAGTACTCCATTCACAGGTGCAAGATAGCTCAGCTTGGCACCGTCCGGGCTGAGGCGTGCTTGAGTCTTGTCAGGATTACCAAACAAAAGTTTTCGGGGTATCAATGGGATTTCAGTGCTTGACATAAACCTCTCCTTTCTGCATGTATATTTTCCTATTGTACAGATATTCGCAATAAAAGAGTAGTCCCGCAGAACTATTTGCCTGCGGGACTATCCTTGCTGTTGTCCAAGCAATCAGCACCCATTCAGGGACCAAGCCCCTGAACGAGCATTATTGGAAAGTTTACTTATCTTCCGCAATGGCCTTGCCGGCGTGTTTCAGCGCGGAATGTGCCGCAGCGAGACGTGCAATTGGCACACGGAACGGCGAACAGGAAACGTAGTTATTACCGATGATGTGGCACCATTCGATGGAGTCGGGATCACCGCCGTGCTCACCACAGATGCCCACTTCGAGCGAAGAGCGCGTCGTCCGTCCATCCGCGATTGCCATTTGCATCAATTTACCGACGCCGGCTCGATCCAGCGTCTGGAAAGGATTCTTCTCCAGAATGCCCTGTTCCTGGTACGTGATCAGGAAGTTGCGCTCGGCGTCATCTCGTGAGTAACCATAGGTCATTTGCGTGAGGTCGTTGGTGCCAAACGAGAAGAACTCGGCACGCTGGGCAACTTCCGCAGCGGTCACGGCGGCGCGGGGGATTTCGATCATTGTGCCAAACTTGTAATCGAACTTAACCTTCTTCTCTTCCATCACGGCTTTGGCGATGCGTTCGAGTCTCGGCTGGATCCATTCCAATTCCTTGACTGTACCGGTGAGGGGAATCATCACTTCGGGCTTGACTTCGATCCCGCGCAACGTACAATCTGCCGAGGCTTCGAAGATGGCGCGGACCTGCATCTCCACGATCTCAGGCATGGCGATGCTCAATCGGACACCGCGCAGGCCCATCATGGGATTCGACTCGTGCATCCCCTTGATGGCAGTAAGCAGATCCTCTTTCTCCTTGAGTCCATCTGTCTCATCTTTGACGCGCATCGTGATGACTTCTTCCAGCAATTTTTCTTCATCAGGCATGAACTCGTGCAGAGGTGGGTCGATCAAACGGATGATGACCGGGTAGCCATCCATTGCTTCAAAGAGGCCGTCGAAGTCTTTACGCTGATACGGAAGCAGTTTATTGAGCGCGGCTGTACGTCCAGCACTGGTTTCTGAGAGAATCATATCTTGGACAATGGGTAACCGCTCTGGTTCAAAGAACATGTGCTCGGTGCGGCAGAGACCAATGCCCACAGCGCCATAGGAGCGGGCGCGCCGCGCATCCTTTGGGTAATCGGCATTTGCCCAAACCTGCAGGCCACGTGTGGGCCATCCTTTTGGAGCCTTACGGATTTCCTTGCGAGCGCAGATTTCATCCGCCCATTTGAGCAGGGTCAGCAAATCAGTTTGTTCCTCGAGTGAAGGTGAAGTAGTGGGAATTTTGCCTACGAAGACTTTGCCCGTGTTGCCGTCCACCGAAATCCATTCACCTTCCTTGACGGTGACATCACCTACGGTCATCTGTCGGTCCACAAGATCAATTTTGATGGTCGAAGCACCGACCACACAAGGAATACCAAATTGACGTGCCACAACGGCGGCATGTGAGGTTGCCCCGCCTTCACTCGTGAGTACGCCTTGCGATGCGATCATACCGTGCACATCATCTGGCTTGGTGAAGGGGCGCACCATGATCGTTGCCTGTTTTCCATCTTTCGCCATCTTCTCGGCGGTGTCAGCATCGAAATATATTTGTCCCACCGCCGCACCTGGCGAAGCATTCACACCTTTAGCGAAGAAGGTGCCGTCCTTTTCCGCGTTCTTCATCGCGGACTCATCAAACTGGGGATGCAATAACGAATCTACGTTTTCAGGTGTAATGCGGAGAACTGCTTCTTCCTTCGTGATGAGCTTTTCCTTCGCCATATCCACTGCGACCTTCACTGCAGATTTGGCCGTGCGCTTGCCGTTGCGGGTCTGGAGCATCCAGAGTTTGCCGCGCTCAATGGTGAACTCGACATCCTGCATGTCCTTATAATGTTTTTCGAGTTTGCCAGTAATGTCCATGAACTGCTTGTAGGCTTTGGGCATTTGGTCTTTCAGATGTTCGATGGGGTCGGCGTTACGGATGCCGGCCACCACATCTTCGCCCTGCGCATTGAGCAGGTATTCACCCAGCATCTTCTTTTCGCCCGTGGATGGGTCGCGGGTGAATGCCACGCCCGTGCCTGAGTCAAAGCCCATATTGCCGAACACCATGGTCACAATGTTGACGGCTGTACCGAGATCATCCGAGATGGCAGTGGCGCGGCGATAATCCACTGCCCGTTTGCCGCTCCACGATTCAAATACTGCTTTGGTTGCAAACTCAAGTTGCTTGTAAACATCCTGTGGGAAATCAAAGCCAACATGCTTCTTGAATACATCTTTGAATGTGGAAACTAATGCCCGCCAGTCTTCCGCAGTCATTTCTGTATCGACTTTGTAGCCCTTGCTGGCTTTGTATTCAGCCATGGGGTGCTCGAAGACTTCATCATCCAGATTGAAGACCGTGGTGCCAAACATCTCGATCAGGCGGCGATACAGGTCCCACACGAAGCGTGGATTGTTTGTCAGCTTGATCATGCCTTCCACCACCTCATCGTTCAGGCCGATGTTGAGGATAGTGTTCATCATGCCGGGCATCGAGAATTTCGCGCCCGAGCGGCAGGATACCAGCAGGGGATTCTTGGAATCGCCGAACTTCTTGCCGGTCCGTTTTTCGACCACTTTCATCGCGGCGAGGGCCTGAGACCACATCCCGGCCGGGAAGTTGCCTGTTTTTCTGAAGCTGTTACAGGCCTCGGTCGTGATCGTGAATCCAGGCGGGACCGGTACGCCGGCGCGGGTCATATCGGCCAGGCCGGAGCCTTTGCCACCGAGTAATCCGCGCACCCCTTCCCACGAGCTGGCGTATTTTTCTGCGGCTTTTACTTCGTCGAAAAGGTAAACCCACTTTTTTCCTTTTTGGGGTTTTTGAGTTGCTTTTGTTTTTGCTTTTGTAGCCATGTTTTCCTCCAGGAATGGATAAGCTTCCAGTTTGTCAGGTGGAGTTTACCACAAAGGATTTGTGACAAATGTGATGTTTTTGTAATTCTATTGTCAGTGTTTAACCGTCATGAGAATGAGCTAAATAACCTGTTAGCATGTTGCAAAGTACAAAATCCTGCAAATCTGCGATAATGAAGGCAACTAGGAACAAACTCATGACCATACGAATACTTGTTATTGACGATGATACAGCGGTAACGGATCTACTTTCCGTGTTGTTGCGTTCACAGGGCTTCGATGTCACCGCCACGAATAGCAGCACGGAAGGCTTGCAGGCTGCCCGGCAGGCCCAACCAGATCTGATCATCCTGGATTTGATGATGCCTGAAATGGATGGCTGGGAAGTGTGCCGCGCGGTGCGCGCGTTCAGCCAGGTGCCCATCATCGTTCTCTCGGCGCTCAATGATCCTTCCATGGTTGCCAGCGTGCTGGACGCGGGTGCAGACGATTACCTGACCAAGCCCACCCCGAGCCGCATTCTCGTTGCACATATCAATCGACTTCTCCGCCGAAATTCAACCGGAAGCCTGAACGCAAGGAGCGCGACAGATAACCCGCTCACCAGGCCCCTGACGGCCTCCTAAGGTTTTCGTCCGCTCTGCCTATAAAGGGCATCCGGCTGTCAAACTCGGGCCTGATATCACAAAACGAGACATCCCGTCACACAGAAAGTGGCGGGATGTTTTTGTTGTCCTGTCTTTGCGCCCGGTTACTTATCCCAAATGCCTCAACACCTTTGCAGTTTCCTCGGCCGCCTCAAGCATGGGCAGGTGGCCAACACCTTTCAACTCAACCAGTTGAGCACGGGGAATTGCGTTCTTCACTTCACGGGCGCGTTCGATTGGAATCAGCGCGTCCTGATCGCCATGAACCAGCACCACTGGAAACTTGAACTCGGCCAGTAGGGCTGATAGATCCTCCCGTTCTGCCATGGCCTTGAGCGCGCCAATGATGGCATTCGGTCTTTGCTGTTCCATCACGCTCTGCGCCACAGCACGGACGCGTTCATCCGGCGTGAATTTGGAAGACATGGCCTCTACTACAACTCCAATCCCTTTTTCAGCGACCTGCTTGGCTGTATCATACCTGCCCTGCTTTCGTTCCGGGGCATCAGCCACCGCCTGCGAAGAGACCAGTCCGAGTCCGCTCACGCGCTCAGGATAATTCTTCGCAAAGGCCAGAGCCACGTAGCCACCCATGGAATGCCCTGCCAATGCGGTTTTCTCAAAGCCCAGATGATTCAATAGCCCGACAACATCGGAGGCAAAGGTATCCATCGTATAAAGTGTATCGACCGTTGTGGACTCACCAAACCCGCGCAAGTCTGGAATGATAAGCTCAAATCTATCTGCGAGCAGAGGCACCACTTCACTCCAAATGCTGCCATCCAGCGGATAGCCGTGCAAGAGCACCAGTGGAGTACCAGACCCATGGCGGGTGTAAGTCAATTCAATACCGTTAACGTTGATCTTCTGCATCGTTCCTCCATGATTCGCTATTCGCCTGCCGGAGGGTTAGCCCCTGGCAGAGCATGTCTATTTCCAATTCACTGCCACCTTTAACTTGCTGCCCAATTTCGAGTAGTACAACACGAAGCCATGCTCACGCCCAAATTCATAGACACGGCGGGTAATATCCACGTCAGACTTGCAGTATTCAGCCACCTTATCCAGTTCGCCCATCCTAAACCATTCCACCGACTTGATACCATCCGCGGCCTTGGTGGTTCCCAGTGTAGCCCGGGCGATGGAATCGAGACTCAGGCGAAAATTCAAGGCTCTGTAAATATCCTGCAACATATCTGTCGAGCGGATCGCGCGGAAGTTCTCGTTTGGTGCGTACGGTCTCAACACTTCGTAGTCAAATCTGATGATGTTGAAGCCGATCACCCGATCTGCCGATTTCAATTCTGCGATCAGCGCCGCGGCATCCTTTTCCCAATACACGGCAAAATCGTTCCGTTGCGTGGACCAGGTCACGGCGCAAGCCAGCCGTAGTTTCGAGGCATCACGCCCACCGACCTCTTCAAATAGTTTTTGGCTTTCCACATCAAAATACACGATGTTCACGGCTGCTTTGATTTCCTCAATTCTTCACGGGCGAGTTCCAGGGCTCCCTCACGTGTCACGACCTGACCGGTGGCCTGCCCTTCACGGATGGCTTCCAACAATTGCCCGATGATTTTTCCGGGCTGGAGATCCAGTTCGCGCATCAAATCGTTCCCATCTAACAGGCGCGGCGGAGCGACCGTTTCTTCCCTTTTCTCCCAGAAATTCTCGAGCAAAACGCGCGCTATATCCAATGCTCTTGTCCAGGTCTCCTGGGTCAGTGTGTGATCGCACATACCGCGCAAGTCAGCGAGGGCGAGCAGTACCAGGTCAACGCCAGTTTCACCGGCATCGCGGAAGAAGCGATATACGGCTTTGCGCGAGGGTCCTTCGTTTTCCTGTTCCATCCGCATCGTAAACGAAAGAAAACGCATATGATGGAAAATGATTCTGTGGATGCGTTCCACTTCATCGTTACTGAGATTGAACGCGCGCGCCCGTTCGGCTGCTGTCTCCGCGCCTTTGGCGTCATGCCCGTAAAAGTGGACTTGCCCGGCCTCATCGACTGACTTCATGGCAGGCTTCTCGACATCATGATAGAGCGCGGCGTAAAACAACGCGGCGCGCACCGATCGGTCCGTGTTGAGGGATTCGGCGAAGTGTGCGGCAAACTGCTCTCGGTAACGGCCAAGCCGAAGGGTCAAGAGACCAGTGAACATGTCGTTGGTTTCGTCCGCAGAATATCCCACTCGCAACGCGGACAGTATCCCCTCAAGGTGCCGCAATACACTCAAGGTATGTTCCCATACATCGTAGATGTGAGGCAGGGGCTGCGTAACGCCTTTCAGGGCGGAGAGTTCAGGCACGAGATGAGGAAAGACTCCCAGTATTTCCAGCGCACGCATGGACGCGTCGGGTTTGGGTCCCTCGAGGATTTTGAAGACTTCGTCGCGTAGACGTTCGGGCGAAATCCTTGGCAAAAGGCCTACAGCCTCTTTCATCATCTGGCGCGTGGCTAAATCGATCTTGAACTCAAAAGACGCGGCCTGCCGGATGGCACGCAGGATTCTTACAGGGTCATCCTGAAACGATGAAGGGGAGCAGGCGCGGATGAGTTTGGCGCGCAAGTCAGAGGCGCCGTTGAGCGGGTCAACGATGGTGCTTCTCCGGAGATCATAGGCAATGGCGTTGATGGTGAAGTCACGGGCGCGCAGGTCTGCTTCGAGGGTTGTGCCGCCGCGATAGGCGGCGAAGTCCAGGAAGGTGCGCGAGCCCTCGTCCTCGGTAACGATCACACGGCCTGTGTCACGCTCTTCATCCAGCGCCATGAAGTCGGCGTCGAGCGCGTTGGCCACGCGTCGGGCGAGGGAAATGCCATTCGATGGCACGGCAAAGTCAAGGTCATGTGAGACGCGGTTGCGGAGCATATCCCGCACTGCGCCGCCGACCAGGTAAATTTCCTGATCCGGTAGAGTATCGCGAACTTTGTCGATGATGGGCGAAAAAATGGGCATGTAAATGATTTCCGGTTTTTCCTTGTGCCGGCTTTTTTGTGCGGCGTGTAGGGCCTGTTCAGGCGTGTCCCCCTGCGCGATGATTTTGCCGCGTACGCGTGCAACCCAGCGACCGGCGTAGGCAGAGGCGGCTTGAGAATCATCAGGCATAAGAGCAAATTAGCAAATCAGCAAATGGTCAAATGAGCAAATCGACAATCGTAAATCGCAAATCAGGCCCGTGGTTTATATTTGTTCAAATCCACAACGCCAATAAAGGGCAGGTTGCGATGGTATTCGTCGAGGTCAAGCCCGTAGCCAAAGACGAACTTGTTGGGAATTTTGAAGCCGCGATAGTGGATCGGAACAATGGCCTCGCGGCGTTCTTCTTTATCGAGCAATGTGCAAACCTTGAGGCTCTTCGGCTGGCGCGTCTCGAGCAGCTCCATCACGGATGAGATGGTGTGACCGCTGTCGATGATGTCTTCGACGATCAGGGCGTGCTTGTCGCGGATGTTGGTCATCAGATCCATCGTCAGGCGGACGTTGCCGCTGCTTTCGCGGGCGCCCGTGCCGTAGGAGGAGATCGCCATGAAATCGAGCATGTGTGGCACAGTGATATGCCGCATCAGATCCACTAGGAAAGGGACGCCGCCGCGCAGGATGCAGATGAGCAGAAGCGGACTATCGGAATTAGCATAGTCACGGCTGATCTCGGCACCGAGTTCTTTGATGCGCTCTTGAAGTGAGGCTTCATCTACAAGAATTTCAGCGAGGATGTCCTGGTAATTTTGCATGGGTGAGTCCTGTAGTTTGGTAGCTGGATAGTTTAGTGGTTGGCTGGTTCCAATGTGATGAAAACCAAGGAACTATGTGACTAGGAACTATCGAACCAAACAACTAACGCGGGACTTCGTGATGGGCACGGCAGCGCGCTTCATACAATTCCGATGCGCCGACGATCACAACCGGGTCATCATATTTCGCTGGCTGGCCATTGACCAGTCTCTGCGTGCGGGAGGCTTCGTCACCGCAGACCATGCAGATGGCATGGAGCTTGTCCACGCGCTCCGCCTTTGCCAGGATCAACGGCATGGGTCCGAAAGGCTCGCCGCGAAAGTCCATATCCAGGCCTGCCACGATGACGCGGACGCCACGCGCCGCGAGTTCCTGCGCGACATCTGCGATCTTTGAATCGAAGAATTGCGCCTCGTCGATGCCAACGACAGTTGTCTCAGGGTCAAGCTTGGCATGGATCTCTGCTGCGCTGGCGACCGGGATTGCATCATACTGTGACCCCGCGTGTGAGGTGACCTTTTCCACCGCGTAGCGAATGTCAATGGCCGGTTTGAAGACCTGCACTTTTTGCTTGGCAATGGTCGCGCGTACGAGGCGACGAATCAACTCATCGGTCTTGCCGCTGAACATCGAACCGCAGACAACTTCAATGGAACCGTTTGTGTGACGCATGCATTCTCCTGCCCCTTCGGCCGCGGGGCGTTGGGGGCTAAAAATGAAACGGGCATGGCGCGTCACGCGCCATGCCCGTAAGTTTACCTGAGAATATTTTTTCTGCAAGTAATTATGCCGCGGCGGCTGGGAGTTCGTAGCCGAGCGAGCGCAATTTCTTCTTTGCGGAGGTCAGGGATGCCTGACCAAACCCGGGAATCGCCAACACGGCTTCGTTGCCGCCGTTGAGTCTCTCAAGGAATTGACCAACATTAGTGATACCGGCATTCTTGAGGGCCTCCACTGCACGAGATGTAATGCCCAGCTCCGCAATCGGACGTTCGGGCGAACCCTTGAGCTCTTCCTTGGCCTTCTGCTGTTCGGCATATGCCTTCTGCACAGACAGCTTCTTGTAAAAGCGGTCCACCTGACCTTCGATATCGAGGATGCGTGAAGCTTCGCCGGTATAGAAGGGATGGCAGTTGGAACAAATATCGACGCGCAATTCTTTCTTTGTGGAACCGGTGGTCCAGGTTTTTCCGCAGGATGCGCAGGTGACCTTGGCATCGGGGTAATAAGTGGGATGAATATCAACTTTCATGGTATGCCTTCTATTCTGCAGCCTGCGGAACAATATTCACGCGCTTCTGGCCGCGAACCACGTCGAACATCACCACACCATCGGATGTGGCGAAGAGCGTGTCATCCTTGCCGGCGCTCACGTTCAAACCGGGCTTGATCTTGGTGCCGCGTTGGCGCACCAGGATATTTCCGGAAAGCACGAACTGGCCCGCGTAGCGCTTTACGCCCAAGCGCTGGGAATTTGAATCTCGTCCGTTGCGGGTGGAACCGCCGCCTGTTTTATGTGCCATTTCTACCTCACTCTACTTCCTATTTCTTTGATTCAGTCTTCCTGGCAGGAGTCTTTTTGGTGGAAACTTTCGCCTTGGCTGGCTTCTCGGCTTTTGCCTTTTTTTCAGCCTTGGGCCTTTCTTCTGCTACAACCTCGACTTCAGCCTCTTCTTTTTCCGCTACTGGTTCTTCGACCTGGCGCTCCTCGCCGGGCTTACCGATGAAATTCACCGTCAGACGCGTGTACTGCTGGCGGTGTCCGCCGCGCACGCGAATTCGTTTCTTCGGGCGATACTTGAAGCGGTCGATCTTGGGACCTTTGATATGGTCCGCGACGGTAACCTTGACTTCAATGTCATTCAGGAGGGGGGTTCCGACCATCACCTCATCGCCATCTGCCATGAGGAGGACGCGTTCGAAGCTGAATTGTTTACCCGCTTCCACGGGCAGGCGATCCACTTCGATGGATTGCCCTTCGACGGCGCGATACTGCTTGCCGCCGCTTTCGACGATTGCAAATCTCATTTTTTCTTCTCCAGTCATTCACTTCGCCGTGCACCTGCGGGTCTTCGTCTGCGCTCAGTCTTCGACTATGCTCAGACCTCCGTCGCCGGTGGACGGGGAAGCTGGGGGGGTCAACAAGCTTCAAGATACAACTGCCCCAGCGATTCTTACTGCTGAGGCAGAAGCGGACGGTATTATACATGTGCGGTAAGGAAGTGTCAACAGCAAAGCAAAGGCTTTTTGGGCAGAAGCAGCCTTACCCTTAGGAGGAAGCGATTGGTCGCTCCGTCGGAAAACTAAACTCCAAATGTCGTCAAATGCAACGTGATGAGTGCCAGGATCCAGCCGAGCGGAATCATCCAGCGCGTGGTCGTGTGGATCTGCTTGGAGAGTCTCTTGTTTTCGGGAGTGTCATTATCTGGTCGTTGCAGCAGGAAGAGCGTGATGGCCACGAACAGCTGCGTGGCAATAAAGATGTAATTCAGGATCATGAACCGGTCGGCGTAGGTGAGATAGCCCACCGGTGGGACAGAGGCGGTCAGGGTCATGTGATAGAAAATCGCGCTGGCGAGCGTGCTGGAGGTCAGGGTGATGCGGTCTCGGGCTTCGTTTTCCTTCAACAGGAAGGAAAGCATGCCCGCGCCGACGATCACGATGGCCGCGAACAAGCCTTTCATAAACGATGAATGCCAGGGATGGAATATTCGAATTGCAAACTTTACGCGTGAATACGACTCATCATAAATGGCGTAATCGTGCGCCTTTTCCTCACCCAGTATGTAGGGTTCGAGCGTCCAGCCAGCCACATACACTTCTGAATCAATGCCGCTCAACTCCGGATCGGCGATAAAGATGTATTCGTCACGGGTTTTATTCTTGTCTTCCAGTTCGATGGCCAGGGTGTGCTCATCGAAGGGAAATTCACGCAGATTGAGATTGGTCTGCAGATTCGCGCGAATCCGGTAATAATGCTCACCTGCGGCGAGGTCTTCCTCGGTGGTTTGAGGGTCACTCTGCCTGGAGGCAGCGTTCATGATGTCAAAATCGTCCGGGTCGCACTCTGCCGTTTCGCACTTCAAGTTGAGAAAGAAATCGATCACGTAGGTGCCGGTCCGGGTATCCAGGTTGCCCACTGAGAGAATATACACGCCCACCCGGACAATTTCCTTACCCTGCAAATCGGCCGTAGAGGGTGGCTGGAAGCCGGCGTATTGGATTTTCTGTGTACTTCCAAAGCTGGTTATTGTATTGCCCTGCGAACTCAGGAACAGGGGCGTTAACGCGACCAACAGCATAAAAATGATCACATATAACACCCATGGACGTTGCGGGGTAGAAGATATCATGACACCCTCCGATGCAAGGAATGTTTCGATTATACGACAGGATTGTATTGACAAACCTCCATAACTCCTGTACCCTCTCGGCATGCCTGATTTGTCCCTACTGCAACATCAGATCATCGAATCCCCGCTTGAATTGAAACTCTTCGTCTCCGGCCCGGCCGGGACGGGAAAAACCACCGCCGGAGTCGAACGCATGCGTGATCTGCTAGCGCAAGGTGTGCCGGGCGAATCCATCCTCATGCTCACTCCGCAGCGGACCATGCAGGAGCCCTATCTCGATCTTCTGTACAGCCCCGAACGCATCGCAGGTGGTGAGGTGACTTCTGCCACCATGGGTGGTCTTGGCCGCCGCATCGTGGATTTGTTCTGGCCTATTGCCGCGGAAGCTGCCGGGTTTGCCAACCCCGACCAGCCCCCGATCTTTCTGTCGCTTGAAACCTCGCAATATTACATGGCGCATATCGTCCGCCCGCTGTTGGATCAGGGCTACTTCGAATCGGTGACGATCGACCGTAACCGGTTGTATTCCCAGATTTTGGATAACCTCAACAAGGCCGCGGTGATCGGCTTTCCGCACACACAAATCGCAGAGCGGCTCGATTCAGCTTATTACGGTGACCCTGCCCAGAGACGTGTCTATTCCGACGCGCAGGATTGTGCCAACCAGTTCCGTGAGTATTGTTTGCAGTACAACCTGCTCGATTTCTCTCTGCAAATGGAAGTTTTCTCCAATATCCTGTGGCCGCTCCCTCAAGTCCGCGAGTATCTCACTCGCATGTATCGCCACCTGATCTACGATAATGTCGAAGAAGATAACGCCCGTTCGCATGACATCATCCGTGACTGGCTGCCTGAGTTTGACTCAGCCTTGTTGCTCTTTGACCCGGGCGGCGGATTCCGCTACTTCCTTGGCGCCGACATGGAATCCGGCGCGGCATTAAGTCAGTTGTGTGATCAGCAGATGGAGTTGCAGGAATCGTTCGTCGCCACCGAAACAGTGACGTACCTGCGGGAAGGCCTGGTCAAAGCCATTGACCCGAGTTTCGAAGCTCAAGTGTGGAGTGAGAAGCCCGACGGCTCTCCACTTTCGATCATCCAATCCCGTTTTTATCCTGAACTTCTGGATATGGTTGTCAGCGAAATCGAAGCCATGGTTGCATCGGGAACCCCTCCGGCTGAAATCGTCGTCCTGGCCCCTTATCTTTCGGATGCCTTGCGTTTTTCTGTAACGAATCGGCTGGAAGCGCGCGGCATCCCGTGGCGGTCACATCGCCCTTCGCGCTCGCTGCGCGATGAGCCAGCATCGCACGCGCTGATCACCTTGGCCGCGCTTGCGCACCCGCACTGGAATATCCACCCCCCGAAGTTTGATATCGCGTATTCCTTTATGCAGGCTATAGATGGGCTGGACCTCGTCCGGGCTCAGTTACTGGCAGATATTGTCTACCGTCAGCGGGATTTGGCACTTTCGTCTTTCGAAATTATCCAGCCTGATGTACAAGAGCGGATCACGTTCACCTTTGGGAACCATTATTCCATGCTCCGGGACTGGCTGATGGCTTACCGGGAGGGCATGCCGCTTCCGCTCGATCATTTCTTCAGAAAATTATTTGGCGAAGTATTATCCCAAGCCGGCTTTGGTTATCACCGGAATTTTGATTCCGTGCGCGTGGCCGGGAACCTGGTGGAATCGGTGAAGAATTTCCGCAATGCCATGGAGCCATCCATCGTAGGCAAGGATCGGCCTAATTTTGACTTGGGCCGCGAATATATCGCGATGCTCGAAGATGGCGTCATCGCGGCTTCGTATATGGAAGCGTGGCGCAGCGAGAATAAAGAGGCCGTGCTCGTCTCGCCTGCCCACACCTTCATTATGATGAACCGGCCGGTGACGTATCAATTCTGGCTCGACCCCGGCTCCAGCGGCTGGTTTGAGCGGCTCTCCCAGCCATTGACACATCCCTACGTGTTGAGCCGTGGCTGGGATGCTTCGCAAGGCCGCCTGTGGACCGATGCGGATGAAGTCCAGCATAACGCCGAGGCGATGGCGCGCTTGATCTCGGGCCTGCTGCTGCGCTGCCGCGAGCGTATCTATTTGGGAATCGCAGAATTGGGCGAAAGCGGTTTCGAAGGACGCGGCGAATTGTTGCGGGCATTTCAAAAAGTCTTGCAGACTTGAAACTGCATATTGCTCAAGTTCGTTCCATAAGAATGAAAAGAAAACCTTCTCGATTTGTTTGTCTTTTTATCCTTTTTCTACTTTCCTGCAATCTCTTAAACATCCGACCGTCTCCTATGCCGACGGATACGCCCGGGCCGGTAGGTGACCTGGGTTTTGGGGAGGTGTCTGGGAAAGTCATCGACGCGGCCACCGGCGCGCCCATCCTCGGCGCTACAGTAACTTGCGAACATTATTCGTACACTTCCAACGCGGCTGAACGTTGTAACCGAAGCACAACCACAGACCAGAGTGGCAACTTTCGCTTTGAGCATGTCTTTTTGCACGACACCGATACGATCACGTTGACCGTAGAAGCAGCTGGATACAACTCGACGAGCTCGAAATATTCATCATTCACCCGTCCAGTTCTTGAGGTGGAGCTTCAGCTATCTGCGGTTGGCTCAGAATCGAATACAACCTCCACTGGCCCCACGATTGCCAACTGCCCAATCTTCCCCCCAGACAACTTTTGGAACGCGCGCGTCGATTCGCTTCCGACTCACCCGCAGTCTGAGGCGTGGATCCAAAGCATCGGCTCCGCTGAATCCTTTCACATGGACTTCGGCTCGGGCCAGTGGGACGGCGGCCCGATCGGAATCCCCTACAACATCGTGGCCGGATCAACCGTCCCGAAGGTGGAAGCGGCGTTCTATTATCCCGATGAATCCGACTCCGGACCGTATCCAATCCCGGAAAATCCAAATATCGAATGGGGGAGCGATCATCACATCTTAATTGTGGATAGCGATACTTGTACGTTATACGAGATGTATGACGCGAGTATTGACAATGGCCAGTGGAGTGGTGGCTCGGGCGCGATTTGGGACTTAGCTTCCAATGGCCTGCGTCCCGAAACGTGGACTTCCGCAGACGCGGCTGGCCTGCCGATCCTGCCGGGGTTGGTTCGTTACGATGAAGTTGCCGCGGGTGCGATCCACCATGCCTTGCGATTTACAGCAGAGGATACGGCTGGTTATATCTGGCCGGCGCGGCACGAAACTTCTGACCCGCAAGAGGGTGTTCCCCCGATGGGCGCGCGTTTTCGCTTGCAAGCAGATTATGACATTTCCAGTTTTCCGCTTGAAGTGCAAATCCTTTTGCAGGCGATGAAAACATATGGGATCGTTTTGGCCGATAATGGCTCGAACTGGTACGTGAGCGGCGCGCCCGACGAACGCTGGGATAACGATATGCTGCACCTGCTCGATGTGCTGACCGGAAATGATTTTGAAGCCGTGGATACTTCCAGTTTACTGGTGGATGTCAATTCGGGGGAAGTGAGATAAGGATCGCGATTTTATTGAATAGGAAATAGAACAGGATCAGGAAAACTGGTTATGAAAAAGATGATTGCTTTCCTTATGCTAACTGCCTCCTTGATTTCGGGCTGTTCATTCAACATCCAGGTGTTCACGCCCCCGCCACCTGTAGCCGCCTCAGACACGCCGACTGCGACCCAGCAGATCGCGTCGCCTGTGGCCACCATCTCCGCCACAGCCGAGCCTCCACCTGTGGGCTTTACTCCCACCACCTCGGAGCCGATCTTCTACGCCGCCTATGCGGCTTCCGATTCGAGGAGCGCGGTAGGGCAAACCGCCTTCCCTGCCGGGACGAAACAGGTCTTTACCATCTGGACATACCAAAACATGCATGCAGGCGTGAACATCAAACGTGAATGGTATCGGAATGGCAAGCCGTGGCTGCTGCGCGAGGAGCCGTGGGACTTCGAAAAATATGGTGAAGCAGGTGTCATACGTGACATTTCGATCTATGAAGATGAATTCAGTCTTCCGCCCGGAGTGTATCAATTAAGGATATATATCGATAACGTCATACAGCCCATTGGCAGATTAGTGAAAGATTCGCCGCAGCCGTGGCTGAATTTTGAGATTCTGCCCACCGAATCGGTAATCGAAGCGGCTTCGCCTGATTCCCAGTGGCGCGCCGTGGTGTTGGGCGGACACCTGCTCATCCTGCGCGATGTGAACGGGACGCCCACCGAACTATTCGACGGGACTGAGATTCCATATGTTGCCTGGTTCCCCGACAGCCAGCACATCCTTTTCGTTGACCGGGACCGCTCCGCACAACTGGACGCAACCGGTCGGGGAATTCGTGATGACCTTTGGATTGTGGAGATTCTGGGAAATGAAACCAGTCTGGTATATGAGAGCGATACCGAGCTTGGCATCGGGAATGGATTTGTGATTTCGCCATACAGCCCCTATATTGCCAGCACGGAGGGGACAGGAGGCGGCGATGCCTGTTTCGTAGACACGCGCCTGATCTTCTTTGAGATCGCCCCTGATTACAGGAGTGTGAAAGCCTTCAAGCAGGAGCAGTTCGCCGGTATTCCGGCTTTGCCCGATTCATCTGCATATCCCACGGAATTGGGCCGGTGGGAAGATGAGAATCAGTATGTGGTCCCGTTGAGCGTGACATGCACATTAAACAAGGGTCTGCCGGGTTCTTATGTGTTCAATATGATTCAGCTGACCGCGGTGAAGAAATGAACAAGAGGGTCGTGGAAGCTGAGATAAAAACAAACTCACCTCGAAGTAGATCTCCGAGGTGAGTTTTATTTTTGATGGTAACTCCTACATCCTATTCAGCCCATATCACGAAGGTGAAGATCTGGAAGCCTTTGCCAAAATCTCTTACAAAGAGGGCAGTCTTGCCATTGTCACTTACTTTTTCGCCCCAGTTCTCAATAGCATGAACATCTGCATTGGCAAAGCCCGCTGGTGTGGCGCCAATCGTGGTCGTGCTGTCAAGATGGGAGTAGATGGTGACAAGCTGATCGTAATCATGCTGGTTGGGGTGCTGGTTGGTACCGGGATTATTGGTGTAATCCATGCAGGTACCCAGGTTGGCATTGTTGAAATTCTCATCCTGATGGTCAAGGCCGAGCGTATGACCCACTTCCTGGCACATCACCAAATTGCGCCAGGCAGATGTGTTGTACGTGGGAGTATTGAAGTAGGTGTCGTTGTTCTTTACGATGCCTTGTGTGATGTGCACGCCGCCTGTAATCCAGATCTGTGCGACACCGAGCCAGCCAGTATTCCCGTAGGTCGCGTTACAAACTTCCACGCGGCCGCTGGTGGGACGGCAGTTCCTGGGCTTGGTTCCACCAGTCACTTTGGTCAGGTTCAGAACCTGGGATTGACTCCAGTCGCTGATGGTTGTGTCAAGGTGCTGATCCCAGGTTGAGTTTACGTTATCGCCTACCTTGAGTGTGAACGGATTTGCTGTGCGGGCCCAGTGATAATTGCCCCAGGCGTGGTCTGCGCCGACGGATAATGGAAAGACCGCCAGCATCGCGATCAAAACAAATATCACGACAAACCGAAACGAACTTTTGTTACGCATTTTTATAATCTCCTCAGAACTGATTTTTGCTGCAAACTTGCTAAAACTAAAATCGGAAGAGATGAGCGGCATTTGCTCTGGCGCACCTCCTCTCGCCTGAGAAGCGAGAAGTATCCACAATGGGTTTGGATTATCTGAGAATTTTTACCTTCGTTATCCATTATATTTGGAAACAAGACGTTTTGAATAGTGAATTGTTACTATTAAAAGTTTCTGCTTAGTCCAAAAGTTGAAACGGCATGGCACGCCACATAAACGGAATCAAAATGTAGGAGTATCCCGGTTTGGAACAAGTATTTTGCTTCTCATTTATATGGGGCTGTGAAGTTTATTGGCCCGCAAATTGTGGGCCAATCACATTTTCAAGCAGATCCAAAATTGCAGAGTCGCCACCAACATAAAGGACGATCATGCGACCTGCCTTGTAGAAATGCGGTGCATCCATCCACGTGACCATTGAAGTTCCGATGGAACCACCATCTGGAGCGACTAGCGCGGCTTCGCTTTCCATGACTTCCGCGCTTTCGTATTCAAAGACCTGGATGTCTGCACCGTTGACGGTGATGATCTGCCCCTCGGGACTAAAGAAATCCTGTATCACCGCATCGCCGACGTTCACGGTGGCGCCAGCTGCCTGAAGTGCAGCCAATAGACTGGCCTGATCTTCTACAATGAGAGCACCTGTGGGTGAGGCAGTAGCTCCATTACTACAGCCACTGACGCTGTAGGCAAATAGCAATACAAACAGTAAAACGACATATTGTTTCATCGGGCACCTCTGCGTTAATAATATCCTTCTTTGTTTGACTATTTCTTGTGCGAAAAACTTCCTTGGCTGTTTCAAGTATCGGTTGGTGAGGCTGGGCTATAATCTCTGCATGCCTTACTGGAAACTCTATTATCACTTCGTTTGGGGCACGAAGAATAGGCTCCCTTTAATCGACTCAGTGCTTGAGGCCGAGTTATACCGCGCCATCGCGGCAAAGGCACAAGCTCTGGGCGGATTTGTCCACGCGATCGGTGGGATGGAAGATCATGCCCATCTTGCCGTTTCCATTCCACCAAAACTTGCTCCAGCGAAGTTCATCGGCGATGTGAAAGGGAACAGCTCGCATTACGTCAATCATGTCATCAAGCCAGATTTCGAGTTCTACTGGCAGGATGAATATGGGGTGTTGTCTTTTGGCGAAAGGAATCTCGCTTCGGTGGTACGATATATTCATAACCAGAAGCAACACCACGCGGACGGAACCTTGATTCCAGCGATGGAGAGGATGGATGAGAGGTGAATTGCGTGGTGTGGTTTGGTGCTCGGTATTGCCTGCCGTGGGATGAACCCCACGGCTACGCCCACGAAGGCGGCTCAAGCCGCCTAGCCCACTTTAGCGGGCTTCGTACGAATAGCACGGTGGTTTATCACCGTGCGGGCAACTGATGTGTGGCACGAACCCTGCCTGTGATCCGCAGGGCTATATGTGCCACGAAGTAGTATGGCTGTCGGTGCGGAGGATTTTGCACGAGGATTCGTATTATGGAAAGCAAATCATTACTTTTTGAAAAAGTAGAAAGACTTAAATCGATTCTCGTTGCCCGAGCAACTGGGCAAATAGCTGCTGAGTTTGAATACGAAACAGTGCGGAGAGAGTTGGTGGCATCATCTATACGCGATATGCTCCCAAAATTCATTTTGACAAATCGCACTTTGGGTGAATTCTGGAATTATATTCAACCCAAGTTTGCTACCTATAAAGAAAGAAGAGAGTTTCTAAAAATAGAATTCGCTCAATTACTTAGTTCGCTTGAATTTGGTGAAACAAATAAAGATGTCCTAATGGAAAAGGGGGATTTATTTGCTTTCCAGTTTCCAGCAGGTATGCCTTTTGGATTACAAAAGCCAAATTTAGCCTTTGTGCCGGCGCGGGGTACCCAATTAGTGAAATTTGAGGATAGCAGGAATATTGGGGTATTAAGAAATGAGATTTACCCGAACCTAACATATTTAGTACTCTCAAAGCGACTCGAAAATACTCCGGTTTTCAGAAAGGAAATGCTAAATGCTTTGCGGGAAATGAATCAAACAGATATTGAAAAGAGATTTTTTGACGAATATTGCAAGCGATATTATGTTCGTGAAGTCGAAGTGCCGATGCTTATTCCGCAGGCGTGGATACAATGGCATTCCCTGCCTAAAAAAGATTTACGTTCTCAATCTTCAACTTATATTGATGATTTATATCGTGTCGACTTTGTAGTTTTCTGGAATTACAAAAGATATGCAATCCTTATAGATGATATTGGTCATTATGCAATAAAAACCGGGCCATCTTGGATGGCAGACCAGGAGAAATATTCAAAGCGTTTGAAGGAAGATAGAAAACTTCGTAAAGAGGGATGGAATGTGTTTAGGGCAAGCAACTGGGAAATACGTCATGATGAGTCTGTCAAAGAAATACTTGATGATTTGCAAGATTTTATTGGATTTGAAATACCGAAACCGAAGCCACCACCATTAGAAGCTATACCATTTTAGTATGATACCTAATTTCACCCCTCGACCCTCCCAAGAAAACATCCTCCGCTACACAGGCGGGCGGCTTGGAATTGCCGCAGTGCCTGGCGCGGGCAAGACACATATCCTATCCGCGCTGGCGGCTAAGATCATACATGAAGGGTGGCTCGGTGACGACCAGGAAGTGCTGATCGTCACGCTCGTCAACTCGGCGGTGGACAATTTCGAAACGCGCATCAAACGCTTCTTTGCGGAACGCCCGCTGCAGGCGCTGTACAAATATCGCGTCCGTACGCTGCATGGGCTGGCGCACGACATCGTCCGCGAGAAGCCGGCGAGTGTCGGTCTGGATCAGCGTTTCGTCATCATTGACGAGCGTGAAGCGGGCTTCATCCGCCGCGAGTCGGTCAATGCATGGCTGGCATCGAATTCGCTGGATGAGTATCTCGACCCCGCCCTCGATCAATCCAAACTGGATTGGGTCAAACGTCAGCAGCTGCCTGATTTGTTGGACTCCCTCGCCCTGGCCTTTATCCGTTCATCCAAAGACCGACTCCTGACTCCCGAAAACCTGCGCGCCAGGCTGGATCAGTCCCATGCGCCTTTGCCTTTAGCCGAACTCGGCTATAACATCTACGCCGACTATCAACGTGCCCTTGCCTACCGCGGCGCCGTGGACTTTGACGATCTAATCCGCCTGGCATTGACTCTGCTCGAAACCGACGAAGAATATTTGGAGCGTCTACGGCATCGCTATCCATTTATCCTGGAGGATGAAGCACAAGATTCAAGCCTGACGCAGGAGCGGATTTTATCTTTATTATCTGGTGGTGCAGAGTCCCCCTCTCCTGTTGCTGGGAGAGGGGTGTCCGAAGGACGGGGTGAGGGTGGTAACTGGGTCCGCGTCGGCGATCCCAACCAGGCGATCTTCGAGACGTTCACTACCGCCTCTCCTGAACTCCTGCGCGCCTTCATCCAAAACAACCCCAGCGTGGACATGCCCGAGTCGGGACGGTCGCAACCGTCCATTCTGGCGCTGGCGAATCATTTGATCGATTGGGTGATGACGTCACATCCCATCCCCGAAGTGCGGACGGCGCTGTCGCTTCCGCATATTGTGCCGGTTCCGGAGGGATATGAACAAACCAACCCGGCCGATAACCCCGAAGCGATCCGGTTCATCAGCAAGCGGTACACGCCCGAAGAAGAAATGGAAGCGGTGGTCAAGTCGGTCAAGAATTATCTCGATCCGTTTGCGAAGGCGCCCATCGAAGAACAACCGACGATTGCAGTGCTGGTCCCGCGCAACACCCGTG
>DASTOH010000014.1:0-8775 GCA_035720235.1 Anaerolineales bacterium
TTTTTGTATTCAGCAGGTAAAGGCTGAACACTTTGAGCTAGACGAGCCAGATGCGCTTGGCATATTCGTTGGGAGACAATCCCGGCAAAGGTAATCCCTGATGGGGACGGTCATTGTATTCGAACCAAAACAAGTGCAGGAATTCCAGTAATTGCTTAGGCGATTGCCAAGGTTTGTCAGTCAACCACTGCTTGAGGGTGCGGACAAAGCGCTCGGCAATTCCATTCGACTGTGGGCGATGACGAGCGATGGGCACATGGACAAAATCGGCATCTTTGGCGAACTGCTGAAATACATCGGCCGTAAAGTGTGTGCCACGATCGGAAATCAGGAACTGCAAATTGGCAGGTAACAAGACCCGCAAGGCGGCTACGATCATCTCAGCCGTGACATGGGCGCCAGCGACGAAGAGCGGTAACCCGAGGCACTGCCGAGTACAGTTGTCGGTGATCAGCAGAATGGCGATCCAGGTCGTGACCCTGGGCAGCGAGGTTATTTGTTCTCGTAAACTATTTCTGTGCCAACGCCACTGCTCGTCTTCCTGTTGGCGCTGCTGAGTCTGTTGACGATGTTGTTTGCGCAAGTTTTGCCGCTGTTCTTCTTGCACTTTGCGAGAACCCCAACGGGCGCGCCGTTTGGGGGTGGCCCGCTCTTCTGCAGACGTGCGGTAGGGCTGCCACATCACCCACCAAGCCGCATCTTCCAGTTGGCGGCGTTTGCGCAGGGTACGCCGCTCGATACGCAGCTGATCTTCAGCTTGGCGTACTTGCTGGAGTTCGGTTCGTGGAGAGGGAGTCGTCTCTTCTCTTGGACCAAACAACGGTCGCGAAGCCTGTACGAACGTCTGAACGGCTGCCCCGTACTCTAGCTCCGGATCTGCAAACACCTTGCCCGGGTAGTCTGGCACCTGCCCCGCTTCTGGCAAGCGTTCGACGACCAAGTGACCGGAGGAGCCACTCACCGCGGGTAACTTGACATCGATTAGGTGGCTCGCAGGTACAAAACATAGATCAACGTTGAGGGCTTGGCCGGGCTCATCCGCCGTCCGACTCACCGCCTCAAAGTTGCTTTTTTTTTATCCTGTTTTCTTCTGGCTTCCACAGCCCGGCCTCTTCCAGGATCCGCCGCACCGTATTCGGGCTGACCAGTGGAACCCAGTTGTTGGCTTTGGCAATTTCATCGACTAAGCGATGCTTCCCCCAATCCGCATGTTGGCCATGCAATGCCAAGACTTTCTTTTCAACCTCAGCCGCCACACGCCCTGTCCCTTTGGGTGCGCCCGTCTTCTCGTACGCTTCCAATCCGCCATAGCCGTCTTTCTCAAAACGGGGCTTCCAATAGTAAAACGTTGTCCGCCCCACGTGCGCCTTTCGGCAAGCGGCTGTCACATTCTCGCTTTGCTCCCAGATTTCAAAGAGCAGTTTCCGCTGTTGCGGAGTGGTCGGTGGAAAGTAGACACGTTTTGCTTTCATACCTATATAGTACTCTATTGTTCAGGCCTTTGCTGATGAATACATTTTTTCGTCTTTTTTGAAAAAAAGAAATACTTTTGACAGGTGAATTCCTGTAAGAATATTGAAAAACAGTTCCTTATTATCTCCCTCACCACAGAGTCCTATGGAGTAAAGCTTATCCAGACAAATCCTATGACACCCAGCAAATATTCCGAATCACTGCATACACCAATCATGAATTTGTCATCAATTTAACGTAAATCTCCTCTAGGGCCGATTCCCGCATGGACAGATCCATCAGCGTCCAGCCGTTCGCTGAAATCGTTTCGAGCGTCCTGGCAATGGCATTCACTTCTCCGGTACGAAAGACGTAGTTGCCATTGACGCGCTCATAATCAAGGTTTTGATCGGTATGGAAGAGAATCTGATATTCGCGCTTGCCCAGCCTGGATCGAATGACATCCATGTTGTCGAAAATCAACAATTTCCCATTCTTGATAATGCCCACCCGATCACAGATGGTCTCTACATGAAAGAGATTGTGTGCGCTGAGTATGATCGTTTTTCCTTCGCGCCTGAGGGTCTTGAGATAATTAATGATGAAAAACGATGTCAGTGGATCCAACCCCGAGTTGGGTTCATCGAGGATCAGCAGATCGGGATCATGAAGCAATGTCCGCGCAATGGCAGTCTTGCGTTTCATACCCTTGGAGAATTCGCCCGTGAGTTTATCTTTATCAACGAGCCCAAGCGAATCGAGAAGCTGGTCAATTCGCTTTAGTGCTTTGAGCCGCGGCATCTGGTAGAGTTCCGAGAAAAATAACAGATACTGCCGGGCGGTCATGGCCTCGTATAGCGAACTCTCCTCCGGCAGATAACCGATCCGTCCTTTCACTTTGATGCTTTCCCTTTGCATGTCGTGTCCCATGACTTGTACATGCCCTGAAGTAGGTTCCACCAGTCCCGCGATCATTTTCAAGGTGGTGCTTTTTCCCGCACCATTGTGACCAATAAATCCGACGATTTCGCCAGGATTGATCTGTAAGTTCAAACGATCGACGACTATAGTATCATCGTAACGCTTAGAGACATCCAAAAGTTGAATCATGTCAGTATTTTATCCCAAAGTATCGAGAGACTAATTTCCCTTGAACCAAATCCTCATCATATCCTGGCGTGAACTCACCCGCCTGCGAAAACGCTTCAGCGGCGCAAGCCCGCTTGCCGCCATATTGCTGTTGGTTGGAGTGGGACTGTCTGCTTTTGCTATCCGGAACACGATCTCGCTTGGAAGCGGCCTGTATCAGATCGGTGTGACAGGAGATGTGCCACCTATTCATGACAACCGTTTCACGGTCATCCAGGTGGATGCTGAGCAAGGCAGGACACTGCTGAATCAGCACAGCATTGATGTGCTGATAAATGGCACTCAGGTATTTTCCCGGGATGACAATAAATCGCAATATGCAATCCGCGCGCTTAAGCAGTACATGGAAGAACAGGAACTCGCGCGTATCGGAAACACCTACCCGGAGCCGGAGGCGTTTCCACTACGGGTTGGGATCAACTATCTGGGTGCCTCGCAGACTTCAGGTCCGAATGAACCGGGCAGCACAGCACCAGTGACCAGGCCGGAGGAGACCATCATCCCATCATTGACCCCTCCTCCTTTACCATTCGCACATGTACTCGTCGCGATGATCTATATTCTGCCGATCACGTTCATCAGTATCTTTTTCACAAGTAGTTTCATGGATGAAAAGATCAACCGCCGCCTGACGGTCTTGCTTTCAGCGCCGGTCACTCCGTTCCAGATCATCCTGGGGAAGATGCTGCCATATGCCATCTTTGCGCTATCCGCCATTGTGTTGATTGCCGTGCTCACAAGGGGAAACGTGCTACTCACAATGGCCATATTTGCGCCTACTATTCTGTTCCTCTTTGCGATTTATCTGATGGTACCGTTGTTTTACCGTACCTTCAAAGATACTACCTTCATCGCCATGCTTGTCACCACGCTAACAACAGCCTATTTGGTTGCCCCTGCGATGTTCACGGATGTCAACGATATCTCATACATCTCTCCATTGACATTGGCGGTCAAGATGTATCGGAATGAAGCATTTGGCTGGCGGGAATACTTGTTCCCGTCCCTGCCGATGGCCGCGATCTTTGGGTTTGCAATGTTTGCCGGGACGCGATTGCTCAACGAGGAATTTTTGATGGGATACAAGCCCATCACTCGTAAAATCAGTGATGCAATCTATCTGCTGATGGCGCGCACCAAACCGTATTTGTCTGTGCCACTGTGGAGTTTGCTGGTCATCCCGATAGTTTATATGGCGCAAATTATCTTTCTGGCGTTCGCTTCCAACCTGCCATTCGGCATGATCCTGGTGGTTACTTTGATGGCTTCGGCGTTGATGGAGGAGGTGGCAAAATCCATCGGTATTGTTGTGCTGGCGGAACATGGCCTGGTGAAATCCGATCGTGAAATCCTTCTGCTGTCTTTTCTTTCCGCATTGGGATTTTTGGTTGGTGAGAAACTTCTGGTTTTACTTTCGATCAACATGGTTTTACAGGCTTCGATTTCAAGCGTCTTATTTGGGGAGGGTTTGTTTCTGCTTGTACCACTCATCGCTCATTTCATCTTTACGACGATTGTTACCCTGCTAGAAACCAAAGCAAACTTGCTCTATATGGCAGCCCTGGCGGTTGGAACAGTGGTACATTTTCTCTACAACTGGTATTTGCTGGGAGGTTTGAGGTGATTCCATTTCTGGCTGTGGTCAAAAAGGAACTGAACTCAGTCCTTCGTGACCGAACGATCTTGATCGCCATCCTGATCCAATTGTTTATCGCCTCTTTTTCATCAGGGCTGTTGTTGAGCATGCTCTCGCTGTATGATGCGGATACGATCTTGAGATATAGTGGCTCAAGGATAAGAATTGGCGTGGTCGACGCGGCTGATTATCCGTTGGGTACCTTCCTGGCGGATCACGGGTTGACAGTCATCCCGTTTGGGACGCTGCCACAAGCGGAATCTGCATTTTACGAAGGAAAGATCAATGCGATCGTCGATACTCCCCAAGATGCAAATGGCATTACAGAGATCAAGCTCTATCTATCGGATTCAGCTACGAGAAGTTCATTGATCCGTACAGCAATTCAGGAGCCCCTCGAACAATACGAAAACTACTTGCGTTCCCAGAAAGGGATCGAGATACATTACGCCGACCTGCAGGGTGAACCTTCTACATCCTTTGAGTTTGTTTACTCGGTGTTGTTACCACTGTTGATGTTTTTCCCGGCTTTTGTGGCAGGCAGTTTGTCCATTGATTCGCTCACGGAGGAAGTTGAAAACAACACGATACAAACACTTTTATCCGCGCCTTTGACGGTCAATGGGATGGTGAGTGCAAAAATCTCATCGGTACTCATCCTGTCCTTTTTGCAGTGTGGCGCATGGCTGGTACTGCTGAAATTAAATGGAATTGCCATACAGAATACAGGCTGGATTTTCCTGTTGGCCCTGATCGTTTCAGGAATCACATCAACCTTTGCAGCTTTGTGCGCAATTCTGCTCAAGGACAGAGAGCGTTCTCAATTCATTTATGCGCTTATACTGCTGGCCGCAGTGGCAATGAGCAACCTGTTGAATCTTTCACCCATCGTGACCCTGTCACGCTTGGCGATTGGTGATCATTTCATCAGTGGCTGGAATGTTGCATTGTTTGCCATTTTTCTGACCGGAATGTACATACTTTTATGCAAAGTGTCCCGCCATATCGTGGCTTAGGTCAGCATCTCAGCCAAGATGGTGTTCAGAAGGCGATGCATTCTTTCTTATTCCGGCAAGCAACAGTAAGTGGTCGAAAATATAGTGTGGAGGGGCGGGCGACTTAATCACTTATGAAAATGTTCGTTTCCGCAAGTGAATTTATGCCCGACAGGCAGTAAGAATGCCGCAGTATTGGATTCGCCAGCTTTCTTATTGATACCCTAACTCGTGCTAGAATGTCAGGCGAAGATGCACACCGATCATGTCCCTCAGCCTGAAGTAAGCCAGCCTCATATCGTCTCTGTACGCAGCCTGGTGGAATTTGTATTGCAGTCAGGTGATTTGACCTCTGGTGGATTTCAAAGGCGCGATCGTGCCCAGCTCGGCACACGAGGTCATCAGCGAGTCCAGCGCTCCCGTCCCGAAGGCTATCAAATCGAAGTGGAGATCGCCTACCGGGTTGAAGGCGCGGACCCACCTGTTGAAGTGCGAGGTCGGATTGACGGCGTATATGCCGACCAAGCGCCAGTGATCATCGAGGAGATCAAAACAACCACGCTGAGCCTGCATCTGGTGAGCGAGGAGCACAACCAGCTGCATTGGGCTCAGGCGTACTGCTACGGCTATATGTATGCCCGGCAGCAGCAGCTCAGCGAAATCGGTATTCACCTGACCTATTATCATTTGGACAGCCAGGATGAAAAAACCTTCGAGCGCCACTTCACGCTGGTCGAATTGGAGACCTTTTTCTGCGACCTGATCACTCGCTATCTGGACTGGTTCCGAAAGGTCCAGGCACGGCAGGCCAGGCGCGACCAATCGATTCAGCAGCTCGATTTTCCCTACGAGCAGTATCGCCCCGGCCAGCGAGATATGGCTGTAGCGGTCTACAAAGCCATACGGGCTAATGACCGCCTGTACATCCAGTCGCCTACGGGGGTTGGAAAAACTATCGCAGCCCTATTCCCGGCGGTGAAGGCCCTGGGGCTGGGACTGGCCACCAAGATCTTTTACCTGACAGCCAAAACGTCCGGGCGCCTGGTGGCAGAAAAGGCGCTGGAGGATATGCGCCACGCCGGCGTGGATCTGAGAAGTGTAACCCTGACGGCCAAAGAAAAGATCTGTTTTTGCCCACCGGTCAACTGCGACCCGGAAGTATGCATATTTGCCCGCGGTTATTTTGACAAGGTTAAAAGGGCGCTGGAGGAAATCGACCAGCACCAGGCTTTTACCCGTCCGGTCATCGAGGAGATCGCCCGCAGGTATGAGATCTGTCCTTTTGAGTTTTCGCTGGACCTGGCGTTATGGGTCGACTGCATTATCTGTGATTACAACTATGCGTTTGATCCGCGTGTCTACCTGCACCGCTTTTTTGACTTCAGTACGGAGCCGTATATCTTCCTGGTCGACGAAGCGCACAATCTACCGGATCGGGCCCGGTCGATGTATTCGGCTGAACTGGATAAAGCGACAGTACTGGACCTGCATCGTACCGTGAAACCGCATCTGCCCGGGCTGGCCAAAAAGCTGAGTGCAATCAATAAGACCTTGCTGGAGAAACGCAAAGCCTGCCAGGCAGAAGGCCAGGGGGCGCTGGTCGAGTACGAGCCCTCCGAAAAGCTGCTCAAGGCTATCCGAGAGTTCAGCCAGAAAGCAGAAGACTGGCTGGTCCTGAACCAGGCCGCTGAGTTCAGACAGGAACTGCTGGAGTTTTATTTCCTGTGCAGCAATTATCTTCGTACGGCTGAATATTTCGACACTTGCTACGTGTCCTACTTTGAGCGACAGGGTCAGGCCGATCTCAAAGCCAGGTTATTTTGCCTGGATCCGGCCCCTATGCTGGCCACCCCACTGGAGCGCAGCCGGTCGACCATCTTTTTCTCGGCGACACTGCTGCCGTTGGATTACTTTATGAATCTCCTGACCGGCGTGGCGGACCATCCGAAGCGGATCTTCCAATCCCCTTTTCCGGTAGAAAATGTCAGCCTGCTGATCCACAACGGCATATCCACCAGGTACGCGCAGCGGGCCGATTCCTACGCTGCGATTGCCTCTGCGATCGAATCCATTTACAGCGCGCACGTGGGCAATTACCTGGTATTTTTTCCATCCTATGCGTATCTGGCTGCGGTGTTTGAACTGCTTAAGGCAAGACTGCCGGAAAAGCAGCTTCTCGTTCAGGATCGGGGCATGACGGAAGCCGCGCGCGAGGCCTTCCTGGACCAGTTTTCGACCGGCAATCAGGAAACACTGGTCGGGTTAGCTGTGATGGGTGGTATCTTTGGTGAAGGGATCGATCTGGTGGGAGAGAGGTTGATTGGTGCCGTGGTTGTAGGCGCGGGGGTACCCCAGGTGTGCCTGGAGAGAGATTTGATCAAAGACTATTTCGAGCGCCAAAACGTCAGTGGTTTTGCCTATGCTTACCAATATCCAGGCTTCAACCGGGTGCTGCAGGCGACCGGCCGGCTCATTCGCACGGAGGCAGATCGGGGGATCATTGTATTGATTGATGAACGTTTTACCCATGCTCGTTACCGCAATTTGTTCCCCACACACTGGCGGGGATTTCAAGTCGTACAGAACACGAGCGAGATAAAGGACAAATTGGCCCGCTTCTGGTCGCGGGACTAAAGGGGGCTCCAGTCCGATTTTCTGCCGTTCATCTTAGGTTACTGCCATTTTCTTTGAGATCACTCCCAATCATTTTGAGACATGCTCTCATGATTACTTATGCAAGTCCCTATTTTCAGAAGCAATATGAGGAAATCGGTAGTTAGGCGGAAGACATCCTACCCGATCATGATCAATGGGTTCCTGCCGAAGCCACCTAACTTTCGTCCAGGATCTCTATATAATCCAAATTAATGGATTCTCCGCTTTCATGGATGATCCGCACAAAATGATTGCCGGGAGAGAGTTGCGGGGAACGCCACAAGAGGTCGAAGGCTTGCTCGTGGAAGCCATAGGGCTGATCGTCAATGAGTACCGTCACCGTCCCGAAATTCGTCCCGCGCTGATAGCCCAAACGGAATCGTTCCCCTGTAAAACGGAAGGATGCTTCATTCCCAATGCCCGCTGAGACATGGAGGGTGCCTTTGTACGCGTTCGCAGTTCCCGGATTCTTTAAAACGGTCCAGTACGGATCATAAGCAATATTGGGATCCATATCATCATAATTTCCGGCTGGGAGTGGCTGAAATCGGTTTGGTGTGGGAGTCGGTAAGCTTTCCGTGATCAAGGTGCTGGTGGAAGGAAGTGTTTCAGCAAGTGGTCCGGGGTAAGCAACGGGACTGGTCGCAGTGGCGGTGGGAGGAGTCTCGTCCTGGGTGGGGTAAAGAGGCGCTATCTCCGTATCGAGAGAGCTACCGTCGAATGGAATCGCCGTCGGTACTGCCGTAGGAGGGATGAGTGTCTCTCTCAGATCGCTTGTCAAAAAGATCCACCCAATTCCAAGGATCGAAACGAGGCCAATTGCAATCGGGATCAGAAGTGCACGGTCGAACGAGGGGCGAGGCTGCATACCTGACAAAGTCCTGCCGC
>DASTOH010000015.1:0-104724 GCA_035720235.1 Anaerolineales bacterium
GCAGCCGCTCTCGCCGACCAGGCCCAACACCTCGTTTTCGCGGATCTCCAGGTCAACCCCGTCCACAGATTTGACGTATCCAACCACCCGCTGCAGGAGACCCTGGTAGATCGGGAAATACTGCTTCAGGCCTTTCACTTCCAGGATAATGTTATTTTCATCCATTGCGTTTATGCTCTCCTACGTGTGGGGATAGCCTTACTGTGATGCAGCGACGGGGATGGTCACTTCTTCCATCAGGATATCGGCATCATTCCAGCCCTTCTGCTCTGCTAACAGTTGGAATGCCCGGCGGAACAACAGGCGGACTCTGATCGTTGCCGCACCGTTGGCGGGAGCAGCAAAGGAGTAGCGAGTTACATCAGTTGCCAGGGCTGCCAGGCGGGTATCTTCCACGATACTGACCGGTCGCCAGTAAGCGCCAGTGGGGGTTTCGCCAGTCCACTCATCTCTTAGAATCTTGGCAAAGGTTTTGCCTGGCAGGCCGCCGAAATTACCTGAGTAAGCCGGGTTGACTGGCCCCTGGGTGAGCGACAGCACGTTGCCATTTTCGTCCAGCGCCTCGACTACCAAAATCAGCGAGCGGATGGGTGAATCCGTTGGAATGTCGTGACCGACATTGTCATTGGTCATACTAACTTCCACCTTGATCTGGTCGCCTTCGCGCCGGGCGGTGCCCTTCATCGTGACCGAGTTTTGCAGTAACTTTTCATCAGTGGCTCCCGGCATGGTGTGGTCATGCAGTTCAGCATAGTCGCGGGTCAAGCCGCCGCGCTCCGGATACACAAACCAGTTGGCATCTGATGTGGGCATGTGACACTGCTGACAAGTCTTGCCGGTTTTAGGATTGCTATAAGGGCTCTCCAGCCATTCGCCGTACGAATTGTAGATTAATGTGCCATCCGTTACGGTTCCGGACCCGACCACGCCGCCAAAGACGCCATAATGGCACGGCGCGCAGTATTCACTTTCAGTCAGCAACGGGAGGTACGTATCGCGGCGAGGGACGTCGACCAGCGTACCAAAGAAAAGCTGCTCGCCTTCTTCCGGCCGGTAGAGGCGCATGGAGAGAATGCCTGGCATATCGGGCGGAGGCAGTTTGGTCTCTGGATCAATGGTGACATCGCCGATCTTGTGGCAAAAGTCGCAGTTGATGCCTTCACCCGCATCGCCTTTCAAAGACAACGGAACGGCGTGTGGTGCAATCACGCCCCGCGAGCGGTCGATTGTCAGACTGGTATGACAACCGGACCAGCTACAGTTCTGATTGTTGGGTGAGGTGGATGCCAGCGGTGTGTGGCAGGTGGCGCAGTTGCCGGCACGACCAGGGTTATCCAATAGGAAACCCGGTCCATGGTACGGTTCGTTTGGATCAAGCGGCAGGGCAGCCCCGTTCTGGTCAAGTTCTGTGAACTGGCCAGGGTTGCCATTGACATCTGACCCGGTATACATCGAGATAAAACGGGGATTGACCGCAGCCTGAGAGTGGGCATCCACCTGCCATTCTTTGTATTCACGGTGACACAATCCACAGCTTGCCGAACCACTGACCCCTTCAAAGGAGAACCCGGAATAGAGGCTGTTATCAGAGGTGTAGTAAGATTTAAGGGTAATTGTGAGTCTCTGGCCGCCCTGCCAATCCGGCGCGCTGGGGTTGACTGTGGTGGAGCCGATGTAATGACCGTCCGACCAGGCCGTGATGGTCAGTGGGGTGGTGCCTGAAATGCCATTGATTACAAAACCACCGTCTTTCGCCGTCTTGAACTGGGCGGGCTGGCCATGCAGTTGTACGATGGCATCGGCGACCGGCCCTTGCTCATTCACGACGACTCCCGAAATAGTAGTTGGCAGCGGGGTCAAGTTGACGATGGTTGGGGTTGCGGTTGGAACTGTGGTTGCAGTAGCAGTTGGCGGTACCCCGGTCGAAGTGGCAGTTGCGGTAGGCAGCTCTGGTTGACGAGTCTCGGTTGCAAATACGGCAGCGGTATTATCGATCACGACCGCTGCGGTCTGCGGTTGGGACTGGCCCTGCTGAATCCACACAAGAAGCACAAGTAAGCCGGTCAGCACAAGTGTTGGGAAAACCCAGCTGGTTTTGTTCATCGCATCTCACCCATTATCTTGACGCATATGGATCAGCTGCATCACGCAAACCGTCGCCCAGGAAATTGAAACCCAATACAGCAATAACAATAAAGATAATCGGTGACAATATCCAGGCATTCTGACCTAAAGTCTGAATATCCTGGGTATTTCGCATCAACAGGCCCCAACTGATCAGCGGCTCCGTGATCCCAATCCCCAGGAAGCTCAGGAAAGACTCGGCCAGGATAACGCCGGGAATGGTCAGCGTCAGGATGACGATGATATGGCTGAGAGTGTTGGGATACAGGTGCAGGAAGATGATCCGGGCATCCGAAGCTCCCATTTCCTTGGCCGCCAGGATAAAGTCCGTTTCACGCAGCGAGAGCACCTTGCCGCGCACTTCGCGGGCCAGGGTCGTCCACGAGAGCAGAGCAAAGATGAAGGCCATGGCGACAAACACCGTGAAAGAATCCGTCGTTTTGGGCACCAGGGCGGCCAGGGCCATCCAGAGCGGCAAATTCGGGAAAGCCGCCACAAACTCGGTGAAACGCTGCAAAACGTTATCGACCCAGCCACCATAATAGCCGGAAGCGACGCCCAAAACCGAGCCAAAGAGGACGCTGATGACCGTCCCGAACAAACTCATGCTCAGAGAGATGCGCCCGGCTTCGCAGGTTTTGCCCCACAGATCTCGACCCATCTTATCGGTGCCAAGGATGTAGACGGTACCGCCCTCCTCCACACCATACAGATGCAACTGACTGGGAATCAGCCCAAAGAGTTTATAAGCTGGACCCTGCACGAGAAATTTGATTTCATAAGCCTGGGACTGATCTTCGACCCACATAACCTGGAAAGTGACGGGGTCCAAAGTATAGACATAGTTGTAGACAAAGGGGCGCAAGTGAAATTTCCCCTCAGTATCAAAAAAGTGAACCCGCTGCGGGGGAATGAAAGAGGCCTGCAAATCGATCGTGGAAATAGAGGTCGGGCTGAAAAACTCGGCAAAAACGGCCAGGATGACCAGCATCAAGACCATCAGCGCGCCGATGATCGAAACCGGGCTGCGCCGAAAGCGCCGCCAGACGAGGTCAAAGTAACTTTCATGTTCCTCGGTTTCGACAGCACTCTGGCTGAGGATAGGTTCGAAGGGTTCAATGTTCATGCGGTTTCACTCCCGGGCTAGCTGTAACGAATACGCGGATCCAAAAAGGCTAAGAAAATATCGGCCAGCAAATTGCCCAGCAGGATCATAGCTCCGTACATCAGGAGCAGCGAACCGGAGATATAGATATCCTGGTTGACCAGCGATTCGTAGAAGAGCGGACCCATGGTCGGCAGCCCCAAGACGATGGCAGCCTCCAACTCGCCCTGCATCATGTAAGGCAGCACCGTACCCTGATAGGCGACGATGGTATGGAGGGCATTCGGCACGGCATGCTTCATCAGCACCTTGGATTCCCGCAAACCCTTGGAGCGCGCGGTCTGGACATATTGCGCCCCGAGCACATCGAGCAAGTTGCCGCGCATGACGCGCAAGTTGCGCGCTACCCCGCCCAGCCCCGCAATTACCAGCACGGGCCAGATGTGCTTGAACATATCCACGATCCGGCCCCAGCTCCAGGGGGCGACAACATATTCGGGTGAATAGAAATTCGAGACACTGGGCCACTTCAAAATAATCACCACCACGAAAAGGATGATGACTGCAATCGAAAAGCGCGGGATCGAGGTAAAAATGAAGGACAGGATCGCCCAGAAATTATCCCAAAAGCCGTATTTCCGGGGCGCGACAAAGATGCCCAGGCCGACCCCGATGATAGTCGAGATCAGGTGGCAGAGGACGGCCAGAAGGAGGGTCTTGGGCAGGCGCTCGGCGATCAATTCGCCGACATCCTTGCGATAAGCAAACGAATAACCGAACTTGCCCTCGGTGACCATGCCCTTGGCCCACAGGAAAAATTGGACCGAGACAGGTTTATCGAGATCATATTGCACACGCAGATTTTGGGCAGCGCGCTCGGCATCGGCCTGTGTCGCACCCCGGTCGAGCAGGTATTGTTGGTAACGACCGGCAAAATCTCCGGGAGGCAGCTTGATTACAATGAACGAAACCACGCCGATCCCAATCAGCATGAAGACCGCAATCGCCAGTCGACGAAGAATATAGCTGAGCATGCCACCTCCAGAAATCACACTGTACAAAACAGCGACCTACCGCTTGTCTCATAATTAACTAAACTTTTCAACTGCGTTCGTAGGCTGAAATTCAAAGCCTGAGTTTAGATAATTATGCGGCACTCTGTAAATTGCATCAAACGCGGCTTATTCGCTATTGGCTTGCCTTGCAGATTCTCAAACCAGTTAGACTCTACCGCTTGTCTCATTAAAAACTAAGCTTTGAAGTTTTTGCAGGCTGAAATTCAAATTCCAAGTTTAGTTACGCTAAAGGCGTGTGGCACTCTGTAAAATTGCCAATTGAATCTGACCAAGAGGGAGGGTTGGAGGCGCACGCCTCCAACCCTTTTGGTGTTCAACGAATTACTGTCCGGGATAAACTGGGAGGGTCTCGGGGCGGTTCTGCGGAAGCTGCTGGTCGAGGGGGGTCCAGAGCGTATCCAACAAAACGGCGTCTTCAACCCAGGTGTACATGAAGACCGGTGTGCCATCGGGGATGTTCTTGACCCGCTTGGCAGTGCCCAAACCATAGCGCCCGACAAAAACGCCCAGGTTATAGACATTCTCGGTGAAGATTTGGTTGTATTCGAACATCAACTGCTTGCGTTCGGCGGCGTCGAAGGTCGAGCGGTACTTGTTGATGATGTCGACCAGCTTCGGTTCGAAGTCCAGCATCTGGCGGGGTTGATCACCTTCGATGTGCCAGACGAGACCCTTGGCAGTGTTGGGGGCCAGGGCAGTGACATTGACGAAGGGCAGCGCAAAGGCCTGTCCACCGCGGTTCACGGACATATCCCAGGTGCCGGCCGCATCCACATCGGTGTGCGTCTGGCTGTCGATGATCTTCATGTTGACCTTGATCCCAACCGCGCCCCACTGGTTGACCACCGCTTCAGCCACGCTTTGGGTTTCTTTGGCATCTTGCGAGGCCAGCAGTTGGATCACAACCGGTTTCCCGGCCATCGGGCCAGTCGTCCATTCCAGAACGCCATCGCCATCATTGTCCTTCAAGCCGATGTCGGCGAGCAGGGCTTTAGCGGATTCGATGTCATAGGGGTAGTAGACAACCGATTCTTTGTCGAATTCCGGTGCGCCCGGATAGAGGCCGCCTGCCCAACCGCGCAGGAAGGGTCCCTTCATGATGGATTGGGCAATCCCGTCACGGTCAGTAGCATAGCTGAGGGCTTTGCGGAAGCGCAGGTCACGGAACAGTTCGCGCAGGGCTTTGTCACTGTCGGTTTTTACACCAACATCGGCCGACAGGTTGAATTGGATGTAGTAACCGAGGGTCTCAGGACCCCAGGAGACGTTGTACTTTGCATCTGCCTCTTGGGCAGTGGTCATGGCCTGGACGAAAGTGCTCGGGTTCTCCAGATTCATGTGGTCACAGTCGCCAGCGATGGTGCACAGGTCGCGGCCGATGCCACTGGGGCCTTTGCGGTACTGGATTTCGTCAAAGTAGGGCAACTGGTTGCCAGCTTCATCCACTTTCCAGTAGTACGGGTTGCGGCGCATGATCATCAGCTCGTCAGTCTTGTATTCAGTGATAACCCAGGGTCCCATGGTGACGAGCGGCAGCTTGTTGGGGGGCAATGCATCTGCAAAGGCTTTGTAATCCGGCTTGGGATCCGCAGTGCTCCACTTGGGATGCAACTCCTTGAGCTGATGGGCAGGCATCACGTGGAAGTTTTCATCATTCATCAGGTAGAAGGCATCCAACGGCTTGGAAACGGGGAAGACGAATTTAATGGTGTAATCGTCCACTTTTTCTAGGGTAGCTGGCTTTCCATCCCAGGTCCAGGCATCCTGATGGCGCGGGGCATTGACATTATCATCCAGGATGTAGCCTTCCCAGGTGAACATGACATCATCTGCATTGAATGGAACGCCATCTGACCACTTGGCGCCTTCGATCAGGTGCATGGTCAGTTCCTTGCCATCGGCGGACCAATCCCAGCTCATGGCGATTTCGGGCAGCGGGATGATGTCCTGATCAACGCGATAGAGCGGGCCGGTCTTGACGAGGGACCCATAGCGAGAGGTGTAAGATTCGATCCCGAACCAGCCCATGGTGGTGCCGGCCATGTCGTTATAGCCAGCGGTCGGGCAGGCCGAGAAACCGCGCCACAGGTCGCCGTAAACGCCGATCCCATCCTTCATACCAGAGGTCAAATAGACCTGGGGTTCCTTGGGCAGGCGCTCCTCAACGGGCGGAAGCTCACCATCTGCAACCAGTTTGTCCATCCAAGCGGGCTGGTGGTACTCTGGCATCGCTTTGTAGGTGACGATCTCTTCGATCGGCAGGCGATTGACAGTAGCGCCGCCCACATCAAGCTTGGGGGCATCCGGGTAAGGGATGGCCGGTTCGACGGCCAGAGCGGGCGCCTCGGTTGCGGCCGGCGCCTGAGTTGCTGACGCTTTCGTCGCGGCGGGTGCTTGTGTCGGTGCGGCGGTTGGTGCCACTGTGCCGCACGAAACAAGCATCATACCCACGATCAGGATTGAAAGGGCTTTCCAAAGTACTTGAGTGAATTTCATCGGAGTTCTCCTTGGAAGTGTAGAACGTGGAGCTACACTTTTCATATGCCCACTTGATTTAAGGCGTTTCTCTTCGAAAGCACCTACCGGGCTGTACGGGTGGGCGCAACATACAGCCAGAACAGCGGCGGGCTTAACTTTTCTTTCCTTCTTCACCTCCTTACAGGTTTTGATGAGAGCCTCTCGTCACAATCTAGTTTTGACGGTTATGATTCACCGTATAACCAGCACGAAACCTGATGACCTGGCTGTACTTCAAGCAATTTCGGCTGTTGTTCCCAACAAATATTCATTGCCCGCGGACAGCGCGGTGCAAACGGGCAGCCTAGTGGAATAGAGGTGGGCGTCGGTACCATCCCCTTGATGGGCACCAGGACTTTTTTCTCTTTCCGACCCAAGACCGGCACGGAATTCAGCAGTCCCACCGTATACGGGTGAAGCGGATTGTGGAACAAGTCATGGGTAGAAGCATATTCGACGATCCTGCCCAGGTACATAACTGCCACCTCGGCAGCCATCTGCGAGACTACACCCAGGTTATGTGTGATCATGATGATGGATGCACCGAAGTCTTGCTGGAGTTGATTCATCAAATCAAGAATCTGGGCCTGGACAGTCACATCCAGCGCAGTAGTTGGTTCATCGGCGATCAAGATGGATGGGTTACACGAGAGCGCCAGGGCAATCATCACCCGCTGGCGCATGCCCCCACTCAACTGGTGCTGATACTCGCCCAGGCGCTGCTTGGGCGCGCTGATCTGTACTTTATTGAGCATTTCAAGCGCGCGATCGAGGGCCTCTTTGCGCCCGACGTTTCGATGAGCCTGCACGGCCTCCGCAATTTGATCCCCAATTGTGTAGAGCGGATTCAGTGAAGTCATTGGTTCTTGAAAAACCATGGCAATTTCACGCCCGCGAATATCGCGCATTTCTGCGCCAAACTGCTCAAGTTTGACCAGGTCAACCACTTCCTGGCCGCGTTTGCGATGCAAATTAATCTCCCCGGCAACGATCTTCCCCGGCGGAGACTGAATTAGCCGCATGACCGACATGGCCATGATGCTTTTGCCGCAGCCGCTCTCGCCCACCAGCCCCAGCGTGGTTTTCCGGTTCAGGGTCAAGTTGACACCATCCAGCGCGTGCACGGTGCTTTTTTCGAGGAAAAAATAAGTTTTTAGGTTTTTAATTTCCAGGATTGGACTTGAGTTGTTCACTGGGGCTTGGCTCATGGGGCAGGCTTTTCCTTCATCTGGTAAAAAATCAAAATACCTGGTGGGTCAATTCCTGCGCGTGACCTGCTGCAGCGTTTTCAGCAGCGTGGTCGGCAAGACTGGCTTGACGAGATAAGCGGCGGCTCCCATCTCCATGCCGCGCTTGCGTTCATCGAGTGTGCTGCACAGGACAACCGGGATGGGTGAGGAGCCTGGCAGGCTTTTAATGGCCGCCAGCAAAGACCAACCTTGCCCATCGGGTGTGGAAGGTTCCAAAACGACAGCGGCAACTGCATGTGCCTGCAACAAGGCCAGGGCTTCTTGTGTTTCACTGCAAGCCAGAATCTGGTAATCGCGGCTCAGCTCGCGTAGGTAAAGTTCAAGCGTTGGGAGATCACATTCGACGATCAAGATTTCTTGCGTCTTAGTTTGCATGGCTAATCTCGAGGCGAGATCGGGGCGCTGGCGACAGTTGGAAATGCCAGTCATGATTCTTCAATCCAGATTATGACAAAAAAAAGCGTTGCCGTCTTGGACAGCAACGCTGAAAACTTGGATAAAAGAAACCTGCTATTTACGGTAAGCCCGGGGAGAAAGGCCAGCCTGCTTGCGGAAGGCGCGGCTGAAATAAGCCGGATCGTCAAAACCCACCTGGTTAGCGATGTCTGTGACGCTGGCGCAGGTGTGACGCAGCAGCACCTTCGCTTCCTTGAGGCGGTAGCGATTCAAATATTCCATTGGACTGAGACCCAACTCCTGCAAAAAGATGCGGCCCAGATAATCTTCGCTCACGCCGACAGCCTTGGCCAGATGTTGGCGCGTCAGTCGCTGGGCATAATTTTGCTGCAGATACGCAATCGTTTGTTTGACCAGGAGGCTGGTAGGTTGCGGCAGCCGGTCATCGCCCTGCAGGAGACGATAGACGCCAGCGGCAGTTTCATGATCAGACAAAATGTCCTTGCTCTGGAACACGACCTGGGCATGATCCAGGCGCTTGAGATCTTCGGCAGAGAGAATCTGCCCACTGATCACCAAGACTGGCACATGGCAAGTCCTGGAGTTGGCTCGCATCTGGGCCAGGATCGCAAAGCCATCGATTTCTGGCATGACCAAATCCAAAATCATCAGGGCCGGAATTTCCTGGCCGAGCATGGCCAAGGCAGCTGAACCGTTATCGGCCAGGCGGATGGGGTAACCGGGCAAGGCCTGGGCCACGATGGACTGATACAGGGCCAGCGCCTGCGGATCATCATCCACGATCAAAATCGGGCCCGCTGAGACCGGTGGACGCAGCGCTTCGATCATCTCCACCAGGGTTTGCCCCTTCAGCGGTTTACTCACGACACCGGTGACTCCGGAGGCACCTTTTTCATCCTGTTCCTGACCAAACAGGATGAACGGCAACTGGCACAAGGCCGACTGGTTGCGAATTTGCAGAATCAGCTCCCAATCGCCAGGCACAGCGTGCGCCAGGTCCCAAGCCAGGGCCATCGGCTGTACTTCGACCAGTACTTGTTCCAAGTCATCCCCTGGCCGGATGTGACGAGTTGCCCAGTTACTGTTCAGACGAAGATCGTTAACACTGGCAGGAGAACGGGGCCGGGATGAGATCATTAAGAGGACGGGTTTGGCCGCCGCCGGCATGAGCACCGGCTGGCCGTTCAAACTGGGCAATGGCAAATAGACGTGAAAAGTGCTCCCACTCCCCTGCCCGACCTGGCTTTCCAAAGTTATCGACCCGCGGTGCAACGCCACTAACCGGCGCGTCACCGCCAGGCCCAGCCCAATCCCTTCGCTGCGTCGGCCCATGCGTTCCACTGTGACAAAAGGCTCAAAAACCTGTTCTTGCTGGCTGGCTGGAATGCCAACCCCCGTGTCTTCGATCCAAATGTGTAAACGCGGCGGTTCCACAGCCGCGCCCAATAAAATATGGCCTGACCTCGTAAACTTACGTGCGTTTGCCAGTAAATTGAGCAAGATCTGGCGCAGGCGAACCGGATCGGCCTGGATCAGAGGTAAACGTTCGGGCAGTTGCAGCACCCAGTTTACTTGTTCAGTTGCCGCGCTGCCCGCGATACTATGAAAAACATCTTCCAAAAATGAGCGTGGCGCAATCGTTTCAAGAACCAGGCTGAGTTCATCAATTTCGGCCCGTGAGAGATCTAATAAATCATTGATCAGGCGCAAAAGATGCTCGCCGCTGTTATAGATTTGGCCCAGATCGCGCTGAAGCGCAGGCGGAAGCTCAATATCGTAGGGATTCGGGATCGCCAGGGCCGACTGGCTGTAGCCTAGAATGATATTGAGCGGGGTGCGTAATTCGTGGCTGACATTGGCCAACAGGCGGGTCTTGAGTTGATCCGCCTTTTCAGCAGTTGCACGGGCCTGTAAGGCCTGCGCATATAATTCAGCATTACGAATGGCGATGCCCAACTGCTCGGCCAGTAACTGCAAACCAATCAATTCCTGCCGGGTAATCTGCGCGGGCTGGCAAGCATGTAAATCGAGCAAGCCCAGGAGGCTATTCCCCAGGCGTATGGGTAGGATCACTCGGGCGCGAGTTGTGGGGTGGCTGGGATCGGGCGGATAACTAAGACTCCGCAAGGCATCGGGGATAAAAATCAGTTCATTATTGTCTATCACCTGGCCTAAAATCCCTGCTTTGGGCAACGGCAAACTGACTCTGGCTGACGGATTCTTGGCCGACTGCTCCTGGATCAGAGCCTGTTCGGTTTCCGACCACCGGTAAAGGAAAACCTGGTCGTAGTCAAAATGTACCCGGATTAGGTCTGCGATTTCATGCAAAAGCTGTTGACGATCCAGTGTTGAACCAATCCGGCGGTTGATTTCCAGGCTGGTTTCTAGCTGTGAGAGGCGCTTTTGTTCTTCCTGGCGATCGACACCGATCAAACGGGTCGGAAGGTTGGCAATCGCAACCAGTTCATGCGCCATCACTTCGGTTACATTTTCCACCGTCACCAGGGTCAAGTCATGTGTAAAGTGAGCCGGCAGCGACTGACCCTGGGCCGCCTGGCAAGCTAAATCGACCAGCTGAGAACCGAAATTAGCGGCCGAGGTCTCAACCGTTGCGGCCATGCTTCCATCGGCAATCGCAGCTAACGCCAGAAGATCTCCGTTGACGCCCGTGATCAATGTGTTGGAGTTGGCTATGCCGACCCTTTGTCCGGCATCCCGCCCTGCCAAAGCCAGGGAATCAGAGAGGCCAAAAATGGCATCTACCGGCTCTGGCAGGGTGCGCATGGTTTCCAGAAAAATGGTATAAGCCTGGGTGTAGTCCCATGGTCCGAGCAGGTGGTACTGGCGGATATGTGGATATCTGCCAAGCGCTTCATGGATTCCTTCGACCCGATTGACGCTATTGTTTTCCGGCCCGCCCACGATCAATACGCTACCCTGGCCCGATAGTCGTTCAGCCAGATAATGGCCGATCATTTGTGCGGCGCGGTTCAAGACAAAGGGAGCAGTAAAACGTGGGTGGCGGAATTCCGACTCCGAAGCATAAATGATTGGCAATCCGGAATCCAAAACCTGCATGCAGAGCGGTTCGGGCAAATCCTTACTGATCAAGGCATCAAGTTCTAAAGCCAGCAGTTCATCTATCCAACTTATTCGTTCCTGGTCGGTAAGTTCTCGATGGGGATAAGCGTCGGCCGAAACCAGATGGATGGCACATTTCTCGGCGCTTTGGTAAATAGCTTCACGTACCAAAACCCAGTATGGATCATCAGGGGGTAGGTCTAATCCGATGCGAAATGCTTTCGTCATAAGTAACTCATGAAGATTATACACCTTGCAATATTGGCTCAATCGGCGATTTTGAATTCCAGGCCGTGAATGGAAGCATTCAAGTTGAAGCACAGAGCAAAACGTTTGTGCAGGTTTCGATAACTGTACCGTGTCAGGATCCGTTAGAGCTCATTGTAGTCCACACGGCTCCCCGAACAGTGTGACCTCACGGCTATGAAAAATCACCAGGCCATGCGGTCTACGGCTCAAAATTTCTGAAAGTGGTTCGAGTCCGTGAGGTCCCGAGTTCAAATCTCGGCACCTGGACAGCAAAGACTTCCTCCTAAGAAAGGGGGTCTTCTTGTTGGTCATTTTCTGCTTGTGATATTTGGCAGTGTTGGTTCGACAGATTCAACCTGTGAATCAAAAATCCCGCCGGACGGGATTACATCCAACTGCTTCTGCATGCACAGAACCAGGGTAGCGCCGCCAGCAAAACTCAGCGCTGGATAGAGGGAAGGATAGGATACAATCCGGCAATTACTCGTACTGATGTTTAGGTGCTTTTTCAGGAGAGACCAATGACCATAAACCCGGTTTCTACCACTTCCCCGAAGATTCCGCCTGCCGTGCCTGGTCTGCCCATTCTGGGCAACACTCTGGCATTCCTCAACACAACCGGGCTGCCGGTTGAGACCTTCCGTCTCGCCGCGCAGAAGCAGGGCGATATCGTGCGGTTACGAGCCAGCGGGCGCAACATCTACCTGGTTTCCCATCCGGCCCTGATCCAGGAGATCCTCACCAAACGCGTCAACGATTTTCATAAGCCCATCGTGTTCTCGAAGAAGCCGCGCGGGCTCGATCGTTTCTTTGCCGGTGGCATCCTGACGAGTGATCATCCCGCCTGGCGTCCGCAGCGCAAGGTCATACAACCACTCATGCATGCCAAACACATCGAGAGTTATGCTGACACCATGGTGGGTTTTGGAAAAAAGCTCCTGGCGAGCTGGCGGGACGGCGAAATCCGCGACATTCACAGGGATATGACACAGGTGACCATGTGGATCATCGCGGAGACCATGTTTGGCATGGATATTACCCATACCCCTGAGCTGGCGCTGGCCGGGAAGCTGGGCCAGGAAGTCACGGTGGCGGATGTCACCCGGCCGTTGCCGGAATGGCTGATGCTGAGCCGCAACCGAAAAGCCGATAAGGTCAATGACATCATGTCCAGGCTGGTTGCCAGGCTCATGAGTGAACGGCGGGCCAACCCTCAGGATCCAGATCGGAAGGATTTGCTCACCCTGCTGATGCAGACCACGGATGAGGACGGCAACCCCATGCCAGATCGATTTGTGCGCGACAACATCCTTACGTTGTTCTTCGCCGGTCATGAAACGACCGCCAACACGCTGGTCTGGGCGCTGCATTTCCTTGACTTGCATCCGGAGGTTTTGGAGACGTTACACGCCGAGGTCGACTCGGCTCTGCAGGGCCGAGTTCCCACACTGGCTGATTTGCGAAACCTGCCTTATACGCAAATGGTCATCAAAGAAACGATGCGCTTCGAACCGACGGTCGCGATCATCCCGCGGGCCTTAACGGAAGACGTTGAACTGGGCGGCTATCTTTTGGAGAAGGGCAGCATGGTCTTCATCCCTCCGTATACCGCGCATCACGATCCCCGCTGGTGGAGCGACCCGGAGCGATTCGACCCGCTCCGCTTCTCAGAGGCGAACGAATCCAGTATTCCCAAATATGCCTACTTACCCTTTGGCGGTGGACCGCGCATCTGTATCGGCAATCACTTCTCGCTGATGGAGGCGCAGATCCTGCTGGCCATGATCGTCAGCCGGTACCAATTGAGGCATACGCCTGACGCAAAAATCATCCCGCTGCGATTGGTGACCACATTCCCCAAATATGGCATGCCCATGGTCGTGAACTTGCGTAAGGCGGTCGCATGACAGAAACAACAAACAAACTGCGGAGCACTCATGTTCACACCTTCTGCCCATTTGTATGACACCATCTACCTCAGCCGCGGCAAAAACTATGCCGCCGAGGCGGAATCTGTTCACCAGTTGGTTCAACACAATCTTCGGTCGGGAGGGAATAGGCTGCTCGATGTAGCCTGCGGCACCGGGCTTCACACCAGTTATCTGCGCAAATATTACCAGGTCGAGGGACTCGACCTGGATGCGCGCATGCTCGAAGCTGCAAGACAAAAGTGCCCCGAGCTGATTTTTCACCGGGGCGATATGCGCGATTTTGAGCTTGGACGGCAATATGACGTTATCACCTGCCTGTTCAGTTCGATTGGCTACGTTGGAACTATTGCGGGCTTGGACCAGGCCATTGCCAATTTCGAGCGTCACCTCAAACCTGGCGGTTTGATCTTCATAGAACCCTGGTTTACCCCGGATACCTGGCAGACCGGCAGTGTTCACGCCACCTTTGTGGATGAGCCCAGGCTGAAGATCTCGCGCATGAATACGTCTGAGCGGGACGGCAATTTATCCTATTTTGTTTTCCATTACCTGGTGGGAACGCCTGAGGGCATCGAATACTTCACGGAACGACATGAACTGGGGTTGTTCACCGTAGAGGAATATCTCTCCGCGTTCCGCGCCTGTGGACTCAACGTGGAATACGATCCGCTCTGGCTCAACGGGCGCGGCTTGTACATGGCATCCAAGCCTGACAAGAATTAGGGACATCTCACTTTGTGCTCAGTAGTTCAAACCCGAAGCGATGACGTGACCTTGTTATTTTATGATATTCGTCCCGGTTCGAGATTTCCGAAAAAAGTGTTAATTTTCACAAAATTGACTACGCTATTCGAAAATGCTATGATGTACATAAGACAGAATCAAAACAATTGTAGAGTTGATCGTTGCGAATAAACCGTTGGCATACTGGAACGTTTTTTGCCTCAAAGGATCAGGATGGAGATAAGCAACAAGGTTGGTATTCAATACAGGGCTATTCTGGCTCGTATGGAAAAGGGGGCTGTATTGATTTGGGAGGACGTCTGCAGGCAAATTACTTTACTACCCATATAAAGCCTCGCTGAAAGTTCACATGAAGAAGTCCAGTCAGCCTGACTGGTGATGGCCAGTCCACCACTGGTTATACCTGCAGAAAGGAGCGCAAGCTAAAAATCAAGAAAATAAACTGCAGCATCACCTAAATCGTACTGGAGCAGCTCTATCAAGGGAAAATTTTTGTTAAATAATGACAATGGAGGAAAAGATGCCAACGAAACAAGGAGATCTCTCCCTATTAAATGATCCTATTGCGCAGGAATTGCTCTACGCACCTATTCCTGCCCATCTTTCCTATGTTTGGAAAGACGGTTCACCAAGGGTCATTCCGATCGGTTTCACATGGACCGGTTCAGAACTGGTGACCGGGACACCTTATAATGCCCCCAAAATTCTGTCCTTGAAAGATGGTCAGCAAGTGGCTGTCACGATCGATTCATACACACCACCTTTTCATGTACTCTATCTTCGTGGGATTGTACGGCTAAGCCCCTATGAAGGCATTGTCCCCGAATGGTCGCAGGCCAGCGAACGCCTGATGGGGAAAGAAGCAGCGCAAGCCTTTGAGACCATGGTGGATGGGATGATCAAAGCTGGAGTATCCAAATTTATCCGTCTTGCGGTCCAGCCAAACTGGGTGGGTATCATCGACTTTGAAAAACGCTTTCCAAGTGGCGTGGAAAAAAGTATGGAGGCCATGATGGCAGGCGGTAATGTTTCGTAAGCGGTTCGAACTCTGAATACGATCCGCTCTGGCTCAACGGGCACGGCTTGTACATGGGATCCAAGCCTGAGGGGGCGTAAAGAACTTTGCTCCCTCAGGGTCTCCCCTCAAGGGGATAATAATTAGACCCTGAGGTGTTCATATGCAAAAGACGGCGGTCTACCCTGAAGGGTACGATGTGAGACCGCCGTCGAGCAAGTAGAAAAGCAAGGAGCCGGAACTGCCGTTCAGGCTTCAAAACGGACCACTAACGTACTTCCCAATCCGATACGCATGCCAGGGGAGATTGTATGCGGCACATCTGGCGGGATTCTTTGTCCATTGATGGTCACGCCATTGGTGCTGCGCAAATCCGTGAGGGAATACGAATTCTTTTGTACATCAAACGTGATTTCGGCATGCCGCCGCGATACTTCATTTTCCGCACTCAGGCTCGGCAGCGAGCGGCCGAGGATGAACGGGAAGGCAACGAGCTCGATCTGTTCGCCGACCTTGGCGGGTGAAGAGCTGGCTTCGATCGTCAGTGTAGGGAGTGTTTGCGAAACGAAATTGGTGGCGTTCGGATCCATCGCAGGGGCTGCCGGCTGTTGAACAGGTCTGGATGCCACCGGCGTCGACGCGGGCGGCGACACAGGCTGAGAGAGGGGCTCCCGGGCAACAGAACGTGCATCGCGCTGGCTCCGGGTCGAGAATGTCATCATCAACCTGTTATTTCCAAAAGCGAGCTTGTCACCGTTGCGGATTTCACGCTTGGCCTGGACCGGCAGTTCCTTGCCGTTCAGAAAGACCGGGTTCTGTTCCGCCAGCGGTTCGATGAAGTAACGCCCTTCGGAAAAGGTGATTTGCGCGTGCCTGCGCGAAATGGTCTTGCCGTCGGGCAATAGCTGGACGTTGACCGCCAGGATGATGTTGTGATCCACGTCGGTGCTGGGACGGCCGATCACGGCCGGCTGCCATTGGATGTCGAACTCCTTGCCCGTGCTGTCTTCACGCAGGATGGCATACTGCTGGACTTCGAGCATCCGGCGGATCGTCTGCCGTACGTACTCGAACACCAGCTCGTCCTGGGGCTGAATGTCCAACTGAGCCAGGGTCTCGGCCTGCTTGAGTGGGTGATCGAATCCCTTCAGGTAGATGGCATACTTTTCCGGTGAGTCGGCTGCGATATCGTCAAACTCTCTCAGGATCTCCGCAATCAGATCGTTGACCGTGAGGCTTTTGCGCAGGCGCGCCCGCTGCCCGGTATGTTCGAAGACGTCGATTTTCACATCAATATAGTCGTCCATTGTGTCCTGCCTATTGGCCCTCCGGCTTCGGTTCTTCAAGCAAGCCCATCGAACGGGCATTCTCCACGATATCGGCATCCGAGAAGAGATCCAGCATATCTTCGGGCATGCCCGCCTCGATCAGTTTCTTCTTCAGCTCAGCGATATCATATTTCGAAACGTCCGCTGCCTTGGGCCCGGAAGCGCCATCCCCGGGTTTCTCTTCCTGCTTTACCTTTTTGGACTTGCCATCTGCTCCTTGTGACAGCCACCATGCCTTCTTCCTGGGATAGCGCTCCTGGATGCGCCTCACCCACGCATCCAGCGACCCTTCAGTATCCTCATCATTCGCATACGGGGTTGCTATCTGGAGCATATTCGTGATCCCCGACCGGACAGTGAACGCACGTCCCATCGGAAGCTCCGCTTCGGCCAGGCTGCGCGGGAACTTCCCGTTCAGGCGGTTGACCGCGTCGGCGCTTTTAAGGGCGATGCCAAAGTTGGGAGCGGCAAACACCTTTCGTAAATCGTCGGACGAACTGAGGATGCCCAATGAACCCGCTACAACGAGATAGACGCCTGCCGTCTGGTATTTACGGATCAGGGCAGACAGGTTCTCGAAGAAGGCCATCTTCTTGCGGCTGGATTCTTCTGTGAAGGCATCGTAGTTGTCGATGATGATCATGACTTTGCGACGCTTTGGTTTTATCTCAAATTCAGCACACTCCACCAGGAGATCTTCGTAGAATTCATCCAGTTGTTCGATATCGTCAATGGTTTGGATGACATGCGGCAGATCGGCCAGTGACGTTTCACTGCCCTTCCACAACTTGCGAGAGTAGTCCACCAACACCATCACGACCTCATCCGGTGTGTAGTTGGCAGCAATCGAGAGGATCATGGTTCGCAAGGTGGTGGTCTTGCCGGAGAAAGGTTGACCGATCACCATCATGTGCGGCCCCTGTCGTTCGATGTCGATCAAGGCCGGCTCAAGGCTGCGGTCATCGATGCCCATCACGGCGTTGACGCGGCGGACTTCAGGCAGGGTAGCTTGCTGAAGCAGATTCTCCAGAGAGTATCGGAGGGGCAGCGTCTCAATCGTGGAGGGTTTTTCTCCCTTCCATTGATTGCCCCAAATCTCAGCCATACGCATGCACATTTTGCTGATCTTACCCAGCCCATCCGGATCATTCTCTTCGGGAGCAAAGGTCAGCGCAGTTTGAAATTCAAGCGGCATATTGCCCACCCGCACGTAACCACGTCCGGGCACTGCGCTCAGATCGGCGGGAACGCCGCGCCCCACCACTTCGGAGTATTCAGAGGCATCGGATAGCTTAAGCGTAACGCGCTCGGTGATGAGGTTGTAAAGTTTGCCGGTGAGGGCGTTGGGCAGGTCGGCGGAAAAGAGGAAATGCACCCCATAGGCGCGCGATTCGCGTACCAGCGAGATCAAGGGTCCCATCAATCCTTCATAGTATTCCTTGAATTCCGCAAAGTTATCGATGACCACCAGTACAGCAGGCAGAGGTTTTTCGGGGTGCGCCAGGTTATAGGAATCCAGACTATTAACTCTTGCTTCGCTGAACAGCACCTGGCGATGATCAATAATGTCACTCACCTTGCGGAGCGAACGCAGGACGCGCTCTTCCTCTTCAGAGGTGATTACCGCGCCAACATGCGGGAGGTCTCCGAGAATTGTCAGGGCACGTCCACCGAAATCCAGAATGTAGATATGAAGTTCATCTGGTGAATGAGTCAGTGCTAATGTGGTGACAACGGTCCGTAGAAAGGTAGTCTTGCCGCGCCCGGAGGCGCCGAAGACCACGGCGTGGCCGTTCGGGAAGTCGATCTTGAGAGGTTTCTGGCTGGCCTGGTAGGGGTTGTCGATGATGCCGACCAGCGGACGTACGGCCGTTTTGCCCCAGGCGATTCCCTCCCAGCGGAAATCATCATTTGCGAAAGCTGTCGCCTTTTCATTCAATGAGAGACCAGTGATCAGCTCCGAGTCGGTGGAGCGCAGCAGGTCAATATCTGCATCGTTCATGTAGGCCGTATCCAGCGGAGTTTGCAGGCTGAGCACGTTGCCGCCGGTCTGCATGGGCAGGAACTCAGGCCACGGCCGCCACTGCGGACGAGATTCCTGAGTGGAGAGGTTGGCCATCATCTCGACAATGACATCATACAGCTTGGGGGGCTCGGTGGCCTTCTGCGCGGCGGTCTTGCGGGGGCGATCCACCCAGATCACGTTCTGGACCACGTTCTCTTCCTGCGGGCCCTTGTAATCGCCGCCGGTATAAGCTGTCTGAATCAGCTCGATGTTTTCGTTACCAACCTGCAAATAGCCGCGTCCAGGAATGCCGGGCGGCAGGAAGGCCGCGTCGGCGCGGCGCAACACTTCGCGGCTGTCATCGGGCGTTTCCACGCGCAGAGAAATGCGGAATTTGATGTTGGCACGCATCTGGTCCGTGACACCCACCGGTCGTTGCGCTGCCAGGATCAGGGTTACCCCCAGAGCGCGTCCCAGGCGGGTAATACTTTCAAGTTGAGCCTTATATTCAGCATTGCCCGAAATCATTTCCGCAAACTCATCGATGATGATGAAAAGGTGCGGGTAGGGCGGACGTTCGGGCTCAAGGTTCAGCCCTTTACGACGATAGTGAACGATATCCTTCGAGTTGGTGTACGTGTTGAGCTTCTGTCTGCGATCCAATTCCGCGATGATGGAAGCGAACACACGTGCGGTCGCAGACTGATCCAGGTTGGTGACAATATCCACTTTATGTGGCAGGCGTTTGAAGGGCTCAAAGGCCGCGCCGCCTTTGTAGTCCACCAGCACGAAATTCAACACATCCGGGCTGAAGTTGAGCGCCAGCCCAATGATGAGGGTCATGAGCAATTCTGATTTGCCTGACCCCGTGGAACCGGCAATGATGCCATGCACACCATCCGCCTTGGCAGAGAACGTTAACACGCGTGGTTCATTGCCTGAGAGCAAACCAATGGCGGTATAAAGCCAGTCTGCCACTTTCGGATCCATGCTGCGTCGCCAGTTTTCGCGCGCGAACTCCTGCATCTGATCCATAGATTGAATGCTGAGCATCTCCATCAGGGTCACTGTGGAAGCCAGGCTGGAGCCATAGCCGCGGCGGATATCCACCGGCTCGATGTGACGTGAGAACTCACGCGCCTTTTCCTGTACGGAGATGACTTTGGTCTTGCCCACATAGCGCACCGTATTGAAGCCGGTCTCGGCATAGCGGAACACGACTGAATCCTCATCCAGGGGATCCTTATCCACTTCGATGATGGCGGTACAGCGGCTGGGGACTTTTGTACGGTCAGGCGTAAGGAATATGATTCCCGCGCCAAGTATCTGCCCATCAATGAGGATGGTGGAGATGGCTGCTTCGCTTTCCAGGTCATGCAGGCAAGACCAGCCCGGTGCAGGAGTCCGTACATCCACGACCACCAACATGAAGGGCAATTTGACATCCACGCCGCTCTCACGGTCTTGCAGACGCATCCGGCGCCGCTCCAAAATGGTGCGGATATTTTTCCAGAACAGGCGCATGCGGTCGGCTTCATTTTCGCCCGGTTTCTCATCACTTTCGAAGAACAGAGTCTCGGACTTATCGGCCTCTTTGCAGTGCGGCAGGGCGTACGCCCAACGCCAGTATTGGCGCGCGGCGCTGGTCCCGGCCACATACAGCATCGTGTCCTGGGGCGAGTGGAAGGCAGCGTAATCCACCAATAGGGTCCGCAGATAGGAATGTACATCTTCCGCTGAACTGCCTGTGATGCCAATCGAATGGCGGATGGTGATGCCTTTCGCCTCCTGCGATTTCTCCTCTTCGCCTTCTTCCTGTTCCTGTGTTTTTGATTCAGCTTTTTTCTTTTCCGTCTCATCTGACGGCAGGTACATCGGGACAGTCACCGGCACGTCGTAGAGCAGGCGTGAATCTTCGGCCAGGCGCGTCGCTTCGCGCATGAGAGGACTCTCCGTCTTTTCGTTCTCCGAAATTTTGTACATCACGGTCGATTGCCGCGTGCTGATGCCCAGGCGTAGATACATGAAATCGTGATCTTTGGGGCGGCGTTCCCACAAACGCGTGCCGGAGCGAATCTCCTCCTGCCGCGCGGCCAGTTCCCGGTCCAGGTCGGCCGCGATTCCGAGGGTTTTTTCGGCATCCGGATGATTGTAAAAATAGTAAATGCGCTGCTGTTCGTGTTCGCTTTCCATTTTGCGACGCAGCTCGCCGATGCGGCGTTTGTAGGCCGCCTCAGCCGCTTCACGCTGCTTGCGATCCTGGATGTTCGTGTAAATCGCCAGCACCACGGTGGCGACAACCGAAAGCATCATGGGAATCATCATCAACATATTGCGTCCCTGCCCGAAGAGGGAGGCCAGCACATATCCCAGGATCATGATCATCGGCAGGAAAGCCTGTTGCAGCAATTCCCCGAATTTAACTTCCGTATCAGGCGGATTGGGAATATTGAAAACCCCAGAGGGGAGCTGGTGTTCTACCCGGGGTGGTCGGTCAATGAATTTTTTATCTGCCATAGCTCATATCCTCGATCAGACGCCCGCCAGCGAAAGCGCCATCGCCAGGAGGAGTGAAATCGCCAGCAAAGATCCCAGAATGATAAACAAGATATTCCAGTTCACCTGGAAGGATTTTCGCTCTGCAGGGATCGCCGGGAAGTTGGGCTGTAGCGCCCCCACAAGTGACAGAACATCCGGGAAGCGCATACTGTACTGAAGGTTGATGGCTTTCTCGGTGATCTCCGGTATGCTTTTGAGGTCAATGCGTCCGGTAGGCTTGAATTCACCTTCCTGAACTGTCCTGAGGACCGCCTCATCCTTGCGCAGATGATATTCATAGGCCGGACGGCCAGACAACATTTCATACATTAACATCCCCAGGCCATATACATCTGTCGCCGGACCTACGGCACTGCGCCGATCAGCAATTTCCGGGGCGGTGTAGGCAGGCAGGTTGTAGTTCTCATTCCAAATTTCCTGGATGTTTTTGCCTGGGTCGGCAAGTCCCAGGTCCAGCAGCATGGGACGCGGATAACCCTGTTTATCAAAACGCACCAGGATCACATCAGGGTTCAGGCACAAATGTAGTTTCCCGGCCTTGTGAAGATAAAATATGATATCGGCAATGCTCAACAGAATCCAGCCAACATGCTGGAACCAGGGTTGCGGATTTTGGAGTAACACGTTCCGCAGGATCGTGCCTTCTGTAAATTTGAATACTTCATAATACTTGATCCGTCCTTCCATCACGGTCCAGCCATATGGATGGTGTTCGACGGAACCTTGTGAATGAGCCGGCAACAGCACCGGCAATAAGGGATGCTGACCAGCCTTAGCCAGTTGCAGAAAGGCTTTCGCTTCCAGCCGCAGTTTCTCTTCACAGCCTGCATTGGCCACCTTGAGCAGGACTTCTCCATCCCCTTGCCGAGTAGCGTGATAGACAATCGCCGAGCGGGTAATGACGATGGGCTGGATGATCTCTATCGGGCCGAACCATTCCCCGTTGTCAAAAATCTCAGTGGCATTTTCGGCCGGGCAATATTTTTCCTGGCACCACAGGTTGAAATCCTGTGAAATCACATTACAGCGCTGACAGATTCGCTTCATAAACCCTCGAGATGGTTGAGAGTGGCAAGAGTGTGAGTAAGAAGGCTACTCAGCCACAGTCCCCTAACGGGGATAATAAAGTGTACTGAGCCCTGGGACAGAAATTCTCTGAAATCTCTGCCGTCTCGCACCGACGTGCTCGCGGCACGAACGGTGTGAACTCCGTGGCTCTGTGGCTTAGCTCATATAGCTACTGCCGGGGTGACTCATGACTCAACAAGCCTGATTTCCAAAAGAAGATCCGCGCTCAAAGAGCGCATTGACTACGTCCATGAGCGCGGATCGAAGAGATGGAATCTCCTGTTGGATCTGGGTACGATTGATTAGACGAATCGCTTGGAACCGGAAAGATCGCCGTCACGATACGCCTTGATGGCGCCAGTAATGTCACCAGACAATTCATGCATCTTATTCGCGGCCTTTTCCACATTGGGGCGTATGCGGTCGGCATAAGCGGCAGCCGCGGCGGTGGCACCGAAGGAGATCCAGGCTGCGGCCTTCATGGCGATGCTGATCGCCAGGAGGGCTTTGGCAACCCCCTGCAGAATGTCTCCAAAGGTATCAAAACTCTTGCTCATCTGCTCCACACGCGGGATATCCATAAAGACTTCTTCAGCCATGATATTTTCTCCTTATGCTAAAAAATGCTGTTGAAAACGTCAAAAAGGCCCTGAGCTTTGGACGTGGCCTGGTTGATCGCCTGGTTCATACGGTTTTGCGCCTTGGTGATGGCGTTTGCAAAGTTGGTGTTGAAGCCCATGATGTTGACCAACATCGGAATCACTTCGCTCATCATTTCCTGGACGAAACGATTGGCGCCTTCCCCTTTCCACATGCCGCCCATCACCTCGTTGACCAGCGCACGTAGGGGAGAGGTAACCGCATCCTGAATGACATTCACCTGTTTCAAGATCTGATTAATCGCATTGCCAACCAGATCTTCCACGAATTTGAATAATCCGCCAAACATCCCGCACCTCCTAGAATTTCTGACCGGCAGCACTATCAGCGGCCTGCATGTCTGATACTGCCTGCTTGATATCGTTGGACACTTCGACGAATTTCCCACTCAGTTTCATCGTGCGCTGTTGAAGTTGTCCCAGCGCCTGCACAAAAGTGTCGCCGGGCCTGCCCACCAGGGCACCATTCTGCATTTGGGCGGCCATTTTGTTCGCCATGGCTGCCGTCTGCTGCAGTTGTTGAGCGACCATCTGGCAGTGCTTCGCCATATCTTCGAGTGCAGGATAATTGACACGAATCTTGTCAGCCATTTTTAGCTCCTTTTCTAGCCGAGGCTATTGAAGTAACTCTGCGTTTCTTCGTCTGCCTGGCGAATAGTGTTCATGATGTCCGTTGCCACATCCGCGCCAACGCCCAGCGCGTGCGCCAACCTGGCCAGGGCTGGCAGGACGGTCTGCTCCATTTCATTGAAGAAATTGTCCGCGCCCTGCCCAACCCATTGATTGTTGTGCAAACTCTCCACTTTGGACTTGGTAGTCTTCAGAAGATTCATCATCTCTTCTTCCTCGGTCTTCAAGCTTTTGATGATGCCGTTCATCTCGTCATAGTTGACTTGAGTAGTTCCAGCCATGTTTCATCCTTTCGGGTTGGTCTGATGGATAAATGTCAACCGGCTCTCCTGCTCAGTGGCAGCGCCGGCCCGCGATGGCAAGCAAAAAACTATATCATATTGCTCAACAGCCCACCTCCTGTCGTTGTAAGGATGTCATTCGGCATTCTTTTTCGCCTTTCCCTTGACCGCTTTCGCCGCGCCTCCAGCAGCGGCTGCCCCAGCAGCACCTGCCGCCGCGCCTGAACCGCCCACCGAGGGGCTTTGCGCGCTTTCGCTTGATCCCGTATCCACTCCCGGTTTTGATTCATCCCCCTTAGGCACTGGCGCCTCGTCCGGTTTTGGAGAATCGCCGCCCGAATAGATATGGTCAGGTGTACCCGGGCTTGCGTCACCACCTGCGGAAGCCGTTTGGGGAGCCTGATTGCTTAGCCCAACGCCCATATTCTTTAAATCGCCTTGAAGTCCCTGGCTGCTGGATGAACTGCTACCGCCTCCGCCGCCTGTGGGACTAGGTTCAGTTTCTGTTTGTTGTTCCTTCGCTGATTTCTGGGAGTCCTTTTCGCTGCTTTGCGTGGCGCCATTATCTCCTGATGTTCCGGGCTCTCCCTGCCCAGAGTCTGGAGTGGAGCTGCCCAAGGCCTCTCCGAACTTCGCAGCGCCGAAATCTTCCGGGGCAGATGAACCACCGCCACCTGGCACGCTGCCGAGGGCCTCACCAAATTTGCCTGCACCGAAATCGTCAGATGGTGACGAGTTACCTTGTAGTCCGCTCAAAGCATTGCCAAATAAGCTGGCGCCGAAATCATCACCGGAAAGTTGGTTCCTGAAATATCCAGCCGTCTCCTCATCTGCATCCTGGATGATTTTCATGATGTCGCCCGTCGCATCCTGCGTTAGGAATAACGCCTGCGCCAGCCGCTGAACTGCAGGCAATAATTCAGTCTCCATCTCTTCGAAAAATTTTTCGGCGGCCTCGCCAGCCCACTCAGTGTGCAGATCCCGTACACGCTGGCGCGTGGCGGAATGGAGCCGGACCATATCCTCGCCCTCATCCTTGAAGCTTTTGGAGATGGATGTCAATTGATCGTAATCAAGCTGAAAAAAACTGTTCGCCATCAGATGCTCGCTCTAACGCCACTCAAAACGCAGGGTGATGCTGGGCCCCAGGCCAATAACTGAGCCATTGGAAAGCTGGGCCGCCTGTCCGGGCATAATGCGCTTGGAGTTGACGTAGGTACCATTGCTGCTGTTCAGGTCATTGATAAAGTAGGCTCGCTGCGCTGCATCATAACTGATTTGGGCGTGCTTGCGAGAAATATTGGGATCTGGGATGAGCAAGGCGCCTTCTGTTCTTCCGATCACAAACGGCAGCGGCGATACCATGGTTGGACTCTTGGAGGCCATACTTCCTCCAGCCTCCATGACGGTTAAAGTAGCGCGAGGTATCATGGGCGACGATGCGATCACAGTCGCGCCGCCCTCTGCGCCCTGCATGTTGCTCGCCATCATTGTAGCGTCCGCCGAGGGCTGGGCAATGGCAGCAGGTCCTGGTGACACCGGGGGAGGCTGAGGCGGCGTCGCGGCCGCTTGAGACGGAGCAGCCACCGGTGAGGTCGGCCGCGCGGCAGCGACCATCTTTCTGGAAGGAATCGGTTCCTCATCCGCTACCGGGACGACTGGCCCGGCATTCTTTCGGCTACCGCCTAATTTGCCTCCCAGGCGGCCCTGCAATACCGGTGTACCGCTCAATGATTTCTGGCGCGAAGCATTGAACATCAGAAAAGCGACCACCGCCACAATGATTCCAAGGACGCCAAACAGGAAGATCGGGGCGGCAATGAGCGCCACGCCAAGCCGCTGGAACAAGGAGGGCGCTTTGTAGATCACACCTTCATAGATCGCGGTGGAGTAAACGTTATTGTTCTTTGCCAGCACCCGCACTATGACCGTATATTTGCCATCGTCTATTCGATTGGCCTTGGTAGGGATGGTGATGCTCCCGGTCGAGCTGGTAATCGCGGGGGCGGTAAAGCTCGAGTTCAATACCTGGGTGTTGGTGTTTTCGTCGATCAGCCAGCCATCGAAGCCGCCAATCAGATCCGGGTTGGTAACATTGACCGTTAGGACCAGGTCACCACTTTTTTGGACCAGCGATTGCACCTGAAGACTCGGATAGGCTGAAGACGGGTCGAAGACAAAACTGTGAATTAACTGCGTGGAGGGTTTTCCCTGATCATCGCGCACGATCTCAAAGGGTGTCTGATCTTGTTTGCTGACTGCCAGGATGCGAAGTTCATATTGACGGCCCGTAATGAGCGCCTCGGTGGGCACGAGGAATTGATTGCTGGTCCCGAGCTCCTTGAAGACATATTCGCCCACCTTGGAACCAGCATCCTGGTCCCAGATTTCAATGCGGACATACTCTGCCAGCTCCGGTGAGGTCAGGTTCAACTGCACTTCATAGGACTGTTCGGCGGCCTTCAGGAGCAGGCCGGCCAGGCTCGCACTCACCGGGCTGGGAGGGCCGGGATAATCCGTATTGGAGTCGATGGAAAAAGCCTGGCTGAGCGATGTGCCATCCTTGAGGGTGATATTGAGGACTGCATCGTTGTTGCCGCGCCGCGGATAGATGGCTGCCTCGAACATCCACTGGGCCTTGAGAGCCTGCATGATGTTTTGAAAGGCCTGGGAAAGATCGCCCTGCTTCGCAATCGCAGAAAAGCCGCCGGTGCTGATCGCCAGTCCGCGCAATTCGACTTCATTAATATGGGTTTCCTGGGCAGTCAGGCCGATGGTATTGATCGGAACCTGAGTTGATTCAGCGAAGTCGAGCAGTTCCTGGTAGGTATGTTTGCTGCACTGTTTACCTTCCTCGAACGTCTCGTCGATCCCATCCGCGAACATGATGATCGCCCGGCGACCTTGAGGCGCCTTCTGCAATGCTTCCACCGCAGTGTAGCCAGCATCGTAAAAACATGTACCTTTATTGGCAACCTTATAGCGGTCGATGGCGAAGCTGATGGCGGAAATGTTCTCGGTAAAGTCTTGCAGCAAGCTGATATCTTCGTTGAACTGGACAACGGAGAAAAAAGCATTGTCGGGTGTATCGTTCAGGGAAAGCTTGGCAGCTTCCTGAATGTCCTCTGCAGCGCGGGCCATGCTGCCGCTGGCATCCAGCAAAAGCGTGATGTAAATGGGTATATCCGGTTTTTTCAATTCCCCATTGGAGGTGTAGCCGGTATTGAGCAGGGTAATCTGCGCGGTCTGGGCGTCCACAGTCAGCATCGGTGAACCACTGCGGTCGTCGTAGATGCTGAAGTACGCCTTCAGTGTCATGGCATCGGGGCCTTCCAGTGTGGAGAACTGGTTGAGACGAATCTCCCAATGCTCATCCTGCGCATTGGCCACATGATTTTTACCTGGAAACCCCATACCGATAATTAAAAAAACGAGCAGGACGATATTTCGTACACGGCTCATGCTGGCCTCCAGAAACCAAACAGACAAAAGCGATAATATTTCCGAATATTATAGCAACATCAATTGCAAAAAAACCGTTTCTTGCAGTTACTTTAGTAGGAAGTGTACATAATTTCAACAGACTGTAATGATTCTGTAAACTGTACATTCCTCCTAATCGCTCATGGCAGGTTCGCCTTGCAGTCGAGGCGAAGGCCTGGTGGAGTCAGAAATCCCGCCGGAGAGGATTTATTGTCCAGCGACCGGATTTTTTCTTGCACTACAGGGAATTTGAGTCTATACTTTGCCATATCCTGAAGGAGGCTGGCATGACACTTTTACGCGATATCATCCATAGGAAGGGCGGGGAAGTGTATTCGGTGAGCCCAGATGCCACGGTGCTGGAAGCCCTCAAGCTGATGGCTGACAAGAACATTGGTTCCGTGCTGGTGTGCGAGGGCGACCGAGTACAAGGCATTCTTTCGGAGCGTGACTGCATCCGCCGGGTGGAGTTGCATGGGCGAACGGTGCGGGACACGCAGGTCAAGGATATCATGACCTCCAAGGTGCTGTATGTGCAGGCCGGCCAAACGCTGGAGGAATGTGTGGCGATCATGATCGATAAGAACATCCGCCACTTGCCAGTGTTCGAAGGGGAGAAGCTGGTGGGGCTGATCTCAGCCCGCGATGCCCTCAAAGAGATGGTGGACCAGCAGAAATTCGTGATATCCCAACTGGAGCACTACATCACCGGCGGCGGAAGGTAATCCCGCCCGCATCATTAACTTCTTCAAAGGAGCCAGCGGGATGATTTTGCCAGAGTGGACAATTGCGGACTTAAATGAAAAAATGGAATCGGGTGAGCTGACGGCCCGCCAGGTGGCGGACCTGTATCTGCAGCGAATCGAGGCGGTGGATAAGAATGGCCCCTACCTCAATTCTGTGATCGAGCTGAACCCGGACGCCCTGGAGATCGCAGAGGGTTTGGACAGGGAACGGAAAGCCGGGAAGGTGCGGGGACCGCTGCATGGTATCCCGATCTTGCTCAAGGATAATATCGATACACATGACCGGATGCAGACGACTGCCGGTTCGTTAGCGTTGGAAGGAAACATCGCGGCAAAGGATGCATTCATTGTCAGGCAATTGCGCAAGGCCGGGGCCTTGATCCTGGGCAAGACCAACCTCAGCGAGTGGGCCAATTTTCGCGGCAAACATTCCATTAGCGGATGGTCGTCGCGCGGTGGCCTGACGCGCAACCCACATGCATTGGATCGTTCGGCCTGCGGCTCCTCCTCCGGCTCTGGCGCGGCGGTGGCGGCCAATCTGTGCGTGGCGGCCGTAGGTACCGAGACCGACGGCTCGATCATCTGTCCGAGTCAAACCAATGGTATCGTCGGTATCAAGCCCACACTGGGACTCTTGAGCCGTAGTGGGATCATCCCGATTGCCCACAGCCAGGATACGCCCGGTCCCATGGCGCGGACTGTGGCCGACGCGGCGATCCTGCTCGGGGCGATGACGGGAGTCGATTCCGCTGATTTGGCCACCAGGTTAAGCAGGAAGCGGAACTCCTCCAATTATGCAAAATCCCTGGATTACGACGGCCTCAAAGGTGTGCGCATCGGAGTCGCAAGGAATATGTCGGGCAAAAACCCGCGCATCCTCAAGATCTTCGAGCATTGCATCGAAGTGATGAAGCAACTGGGCGCCGTGCTGATCGACCCTGCCGATGTGCGCAACTTCGATAAGTTTGGTGAATCAGAACGGGAAGTGCTACACTACGAATTCAAGGCAGACTTGAACAAGTATCTCAAGTCACTGGATGCGGCGGTGCGCGTGCATTCTATGGAGGATGTGATCAAGTTCAACGAGGAAAACACCGAACGTGTGATGCCCTACTTTGGTCAGGAACACATGATCATGGCGCAGGAAAAAGGTCCGTTGAGCGAAAAGAAATACAAGAACGCCCTGGCGAAGAATCTGCGCCTGACCCGCAAGGATGGGATCGACGCGGCCTTCCGCAAATACAAGCTCGACGCCATCGTTGTCCCTTCGGGCGGGCCGGCCTGGACGATCGATCTCGCCAACGGTGATGCGACAAACTGGGATATGGAGAGTACCTCACCTCCCGCGGTGGCGGGGTATCCGCATATAACCGTCCCGGCGGGGTTTGTATTCGGTTTGCCGGTGGGAATTTCCTTCTTTGCGAAAGCCTGGCGGGAAGCTGACTTGATCAAATATGCCTATGCTTTTGAGCAGGCAACGCAGTACCGCCGTCAACCGCGTTATTTACCCACTGCGAATCTGAACCCGTAGGTCCGTAGTTCTGACAGCAGTTCAACTGCTGTCAGAACGAGCTGCGAGAACTTAGTTATTGGCTTAATTTTCCATGATAGTCCGTTGATATTAAGCCGAATATCACTGTCGCTAAACGCCGCTTTTGGGCTATACTTTTCCGCGGAGACAGTATGGTAGAAGTTGATCTCACTCCCCTCAAACCTGCAATTGAATCGTACGTTCCACTGGGCCGCCCTGGGTTGTTGCCTGCCCTGCACGCGGCTCAAAAAATCTATGGCTGGGTTTCTGAGCCCATTGCCGCCGAGATCGCAAAATCGCTGCGGGTTCCGCTGGCCGATGTGCACGGTGTCATCGAGTTCTACTCCTTGTTCTACAATGAACCGACCAGCACGCATGTGATCCGAGTCTGCACAGATGTCGCTTGCGCGCTCAAAAATGCAGATGGGATCCTTGAGCATCTGTGTGCGCATCACGGACTCAAACCGCATCCCGTAGGGGGACACGGTCAATCCAAGCCTGACCTGTCTCTGACCATCGAGCCGAGTCCCTGTCTGGGGCTGTGTGAGTTTGCCCCTGTTGCGCTCGTGGACGACCAGGCCGAGACAAACATCGATCTTGAAAAAGGCACATACGAGTTGGGTCGCCCGCATTCCTGGGTATACGGCTCGATCCGTCTATTAACTGCGAACTGCGGTAACGGTACCACGTCGCTTGAGAAATACGGCGAATACGCCGCGCTCCAAAAAGCGTTGACCATGAAACCTGAGGAGGTGATCAGCGAGATCAAAGCTTCAGGTCTGGTGGGGCGTGGCGGCGCAGCCTTCCCAACGGGCGTCAAATGGGAAGGCGCGGCCAAAGCTGAAGGTTCGCCGAAGTACGTCATCTGCAACGCGGATGAGTCCGAGCCCGGCACGTTCAAAGACCGCGTGCTCTTGATTGATGATCCGCATCGCACGATCGAAGGGATGTGCATTGCTGCATACGCCATCGGTGCGTCGAAAGGCTATATCTACATCCGCGGCGAATACCCCTATATCCTTCCTGTTTTGGAGAATGCACTGATTGAAGCAAGGAACGCAGGTTATCTAGGGACAGAGTTTGACATCGAAATCCGCGTCGGCGCTGGAGCCTACATTTGTGGCGAGGAGACCGCGCTGTTTGAGTCGATCGAGGGAAAGCGCGGCTTCCCGCGTGTGAAGCCGCCTTTCCCGACGACCTTTGGCGTCTTTGGCAAGCCGACGGTCATCAACAATGTCGAAACCCTGTGCAGTGTTCCACTGATTATTTCCCTGGGCTCAGCCGAATATCGCAAGATCGGCACTGAGAAATCACCCGGACCAAAACTCTTTTGTGTATCTGGTGATGTGGCCAAGCCCGGCGTGTATGAAGTTCCGTTTGGTGTCACTCTACGTGAATTGCTTGAGATGGCGGGTGGGTTATCAACGGATGAGGAAACGGATGAACGGATACAGGCGATTCTTTTTGGCGGCGCGGCGGGCGCGTTTGCAACGTCAGAGCACCTGGATGTCAAAATGACCTTCGAGGACCTGCGTGCGGCTGGTTTGCCACTGGGCTCCGGCGTGGTAATGGTCTTCGATGAAACGCGCGACATGCGACAGGTGCTCAAGAGTCTGGGCCACTTCTTTGCGCATGAATCGTGTGGCAAGTGCTATCCCTGCCAGATGGGTTCCCAGCGCCAAAAAGAGATTCTGGATCGTCTCGCCGCGGGCCAATCCCTGCCCGGCGATTTCGACCGCTTACAAGATGTGGGCTGGACAATGACAGACGCCAGCCTGTGCGGACTGGGTCAAACCGCCGCGAGCGCGGTGCTCTCCGCAATGAAGTTGTGGCCGGAGATGTTCAAAGCCATGTAACGCGACACGCTTCGCGGTGTCGCTCTTGATTGGCCAGGAGACGCAGAAACCTTTAAGAGGCTACCGAATGGCAACGAAGAAGACCGGAACAAAGAAAAGATCTCCGGTAAGAAAAGTGAACCCAACAGATAGTGTCGTCACCCAGACCGCGGAAGTTTTCCCGGTGGTTGAAACGATATCCATTTCCCCGCCGGTCACCGTCGAGCAAGTGGTGGAAACGCCCGCTCCAGCTCAGCCTGTTCCGGATAACCCGATCTATAGGTATCCGGGTCGTTTGCTCGGACTTGTGCTCCTCCTGGGCTGGTCGTTTGACTTCCTTTTTTGGAAGCAGGACGTGGGTGTCAATTTCCCCATCTTCATAACATTATGCCTTTTAGGTGGGTTAGTCTGGCTGCTCTCTCATGGAACGCGACCGGCTCGGAGCAGCTTGTTGCTTTTGCTTCCCTTGCTCTTCTTCGCTGCGGTTGCATTCCTGCGGCAGGAACCCTTAACGACCTTCCTGGCATTCGTCTTCACGCTCATCGCGGCTGGGCTGTTTGCAAGCTCCTATGCAGGTGGTCGCTGGCCCTTGTATGGCCTGACAGACTACTTCTACAAGTCTCTGCTTCTGCTTGGAGATGCATTGACAGGCCTGGCGGTCTATGCTCCCAAAGCTCAAAAAATCCAGCGGAGTCTTGAATCGCACAAGAAGACGTTTCCGATCTGGGCATTGCTGCGTGGCTTGTTGATCGCCTTCCCAATCGTGGCGTGTTTTGGCGCGCTGTTGGCTGCGGGTGATGTTGTATTTGAACAGAAGCTGGATAACTTTCTGGACCTGGACGACCTTTCCGAAAACATCCTGCGCGGTGCCCTGATCCTGGTCTATGCTTATATCCTGGCTGGTACGTTCATTCATGCTGCGCTGAAGAGTAGGGATGCAAACTTGATTGGCGAAAGCCGTCCCTTGCTCAGGCCATTCCTGGGCTTTACCGAATCGGCGGTCATTCTGGGAAGTGTGTCCGTTCTTTTTCTGGCGTTTGTGATTGTGCAGTTTCAATATTTCTTTGGCGGGCAAACGAACATTGGCGTGGAAGGATATACATATTCGCAGTATGCGCGCCGGGGATTCAACGAACTCATTACGGTGGCGTTCTTCAGTCTGGTGCTGATTTTAGGTCTCAGCGCACTCGTCCGCCGCGAGACCGATCTGCAGAAACGACTGTATTCCTGGTTGAGCGTTGCAGTGGTTGGGCTCGTCCTGGTGATCTTGACTTCAGCATATCAGAGAATTTCGCTGGCAATTGACTGGCATGGTTTTTCACGTCTGCGGCTGTATCCAAGGATTTTTCTGATTTGGCTGGCCTTATTATTTGTAACGGTTGTCATTCTTGAAATTCTTCGCAGAGAAAGATACTTTGCCCTGGCAGCGGTAGTCGCATCAGTAGGATTTGCCGTCTCTTTGACGTTGGTCAATGTCGATGCCGCGACAGTAAAACATAACGTACCCCGTAGCTTACAGGGAAAGAACCTGAATGTGGCCCACCTGGCGTCTCTATCATCTGATGCTGTACCGGCTCTGGCGGCGCAGTTCTATTCTGAGGCCTACCCTCAGTGGGTGCATGAAGGTCTGGGCGCGGCACTCACCTGTTACCTGCACTTTGATTCTTTGTCAGACGATACGGATACTGATTGGCGTTCCTTCAATTTTTCTCGATCGAAGGCCCATACGACACTTCAGTGGGCAGAACAATATTTGCAGGACTATGGAATTAACGACGACCAATGGTGGAATGTGAAAGTCAGGACGCCCAGTAATGTTTGGTATGAATGCAAATATTCCAGTGCTGCCGAAGAGGATTAGCTTATGACAGAAACCCTTAATTTGGTAATGGATGGAAAAGAGATTTCTGTTGAGCCCGGCAAAACCCTGCTCGAAGTCGCGCGCGAAAACGGGATCGACATTCCCACGATCTGCTTTCACGAGGCGACGACCGCGAACGCGGTGTGTCGCATCTGCGTGGTGGAAGTGGAAGGATGGAGGGTGTTGCAGCCGGCCTGCATTGTCCAGGCCGCGAGCAACATGAAGGTCCAGACGGGAAGCGAGAAAGTGGTGCGCGCTCGAAGGACGATTTTGGAGATGCTAGCGTCCACGATGGACCTGTCCGATGCACCCGAAATCCTGACGATGATGGATGAATATGGCGCGAGCGCGGAACGCTTTCCCGATGCCGAACGGCGCGAGTCGGCAGTCAAAGACGACAACCCGATGTACATCCGCGATTACTCGAAGTGCCTGCTGTGCTGGCGCTGTGTGCAGGTCTGTGCGGAGGACGCGCAGTATACGTACGCGATCAATTTCGAAGGACGTGGTTTTGAGACGCAGATTGGTACGTTTTTCGATAAACCCATTCCCGAAACGACCTGTGTGTTGTGTGGGCAGTGCGTAGGAGTTTGTCCCACCGGAGCGCTCAAGCCCAAGAGGCAATTTTTGCTGGAGACCGGAATGAGCCCGGAAGAGATTAGCGTATTAAACACAGGACGCAAGCGACGAAAAGAGAAATGACCTAACCCTCGGCCCCTTTCCTCTCAGGGATGGGCAGAGAATAGCGTATGCCCGTAAAGAATATTGTTATTGGCCAAAAAGTCTCTCGTGAATTGCAGGAACGCGCAAAGGAATTGCGTAAGAACATGACTCCTGCGGAAAAGATCCTTTGGGAGAGGTTACGTCACAACCAGTTGAATGGGCTTCAGTTCCGTCGTCAGCAAATCATTAATCCTTACATTGTTGATTTCTATTGTCACTCAAAAGCTTTGGTTGTCGAAGTGGATGGAGATATCCATGATTTACAACAGGCCTATGATGCGGAAAGAAGCAGTTATCTAACAGCCTGTGGTTTTCGTATGTTGCGAGTTACGAATGATGAAGTGAAAGAAAATCTGTTAGTGGTATTACAAAAGATCTCAGAGGCCTGTCGCTGAGTTTTGAACCCAACCCCCAGCCCCTTCCCGTTTCGGGGTGGGGTCAGGAGCTAACCCTATGATCAAACCTGATCGAATCGTAACAACCATCTGTCCTTACTGTGGTGTGGGATGCACACTCAACTTGCATCTCAAAGAGGATGTTGTCTACCGCGTCACTTCGCCGTTCAATGCTCCCGCCAATCACGGTAATCTCTGTGTGAAGGGTCGCTTTGGCTACGACTTCATACATGCGAAGGACCGCCTGACAAAGCCATTGATGCGGAAGGATGCCGAACTCGTCCCGGCAACCTGGGATGAAGCGATGGGCCACGTCACTGAACGGTTACTTGAGATTCGCGACAAGTATGGACCCGACTCGATTGGTTTCCTCGTATCAGCCAAATGCACGAACGAGGAAAATTATCTCCTGCAAAAGGTGGCGCGCGGACTGATCGGTACGAACAACGTCGATCACTGCGCGCGGCTCTGACACTCCAGCTCCGTGGCCGGTCTGGCCGCGACACTGGGTTCGGGCGCGATGACCAACTCCATCGCAGATGTGCATCTGGCCGATGTCCTTCTGGTGACCGGAAGCAACACCACGGAGGCGCATCCGGTCATCAGCCTGGAGATGAAGAAGGCGGTTCGCAAGCGCGGCGCAAAATTGATCCTGATCGACCCGCGCGAGATCGAGCTGTCGAATTTCGCGGCGATCCATCTCCGGCCGCGCTCGGGCACCGATGTGGCGTTACTCAATGCGATGGCGCACGTCATCATCGCAGAAGGATGGTCGAAGCAGGACTTTATCAGCGCGCGAACGGAAAACTTCGACGCCCTCAAAGAGGCTGTCAAAGATTGCTCGCCCCAATGGGGCGAAGATATAACCGGCGTCCCGGCGGATACGATCATCGAAGCCGCGCGAGTCTATAGTCACGCGGGGAGTGCCGCGATCTTCTGGGCGATGGGCATCACGCAGTCATCACACGGCGTGGATAACGTCCAGGCGTTGGCGAATCTCGCTCTGCTCACAGGCAATTTCGGCAAGCCCGGTTCGGGCGTCAACCCGTTGCGGGGGCAGAACAACGTGCAGGGTGCATGTGATATGGGCGGGCTTCCGAATGTGCTCACAGGGTATCAACCCGTCATTGATGAGGCCGTGCGTGCAAAGTTCGAGAACGCGTGGCAGGCGTCGGTAAAGATTCCGGCGAAGCCCGGGCTGACAGTGACCGAGTTGATGAACGGTGTACTCGATGGGCGCATCAAGGCGCTATACATCATGGGTGAGAATCCGATCCTCTCCGACCCGAATACTAATCATGTGAGAGAGGCACTTGGCGAAATTGAGTTTCTCGTGATACAGGATATTTTCCTGAACGAGACCGCGCAGCTGGCGCATGTAGTTTTGCCCGGCGTGAGTTTCGCGGAAAAGGAAGGCACGTTTACCAACACGGAGCGACGTGTACAACGCGTTCGACCCGCGCTTCCGGTCCGTGGTGAGGCCCGGCGGGATTTGGATATCATCTGCGACCTGGGTCAGCGGATTTCGTCAACGGATATTGAAACGGATAAACGGATGATGTCAACGGATGCGGAACGGATGAACGGATGGAGTCAACGGATTGAAAAACAAGTTCATGAGGAGCAGTCGGTAATTCACTCTGTCACCGATTGGAACTACGCGGGCGCGTCTGCGGTGTGGGACGAGATTGCGGCTCTGACTCCGTCCATGGCCGGGCTCAGTTACGAGAGGCTTGATCGTGGCGGAATCCAATGGCCCTGCCCGAATACCGAGCACCCAGGGACGCCGATCCTGCACAGGGAAAAATTCACGCGCGGTCTCGGCAAATTCACGCCGTTGACTTTCCGTGAACCAGTAGAAAATCCGGACGATGAATATCCGTTCACGTTGAATACGGGACGTATTCTCCAGCACTGGCACGGTGGGACGATGAGCCGCCGTTCGGAGGGACTCAATTGGGTGGTGCCGGAGGGCGAGATCCAGCTCAATGATCAGGATGGCATGCAACTTGGAGTGTCGACCGGCGATCTGATTCGTGTAGTCTCACGCAGAGGCGAAGTAACCGGCAAAGCTCATCTTACAGACAAGCTCCCGCGTGGCATGGTGTTCATGACCTTCCACTTTGCCGAGGTCCCTGCCAACGCGTTGACCGGGGATGCCGTGGACCCCGTGGCGAAGATACCGGAATACAAGGTGAGCGCGGTCAAAGTTGCAAGAGTATAATTGTCGTAGCGCATAGGACGCCCCGTGCAGGCAATGCGCGGGGCGTTTTTCGTTATGTCACTCTGAGGGAGCGTTCTTCGCGAGCGAAGAGTCTCGCTCCCCGCGGTAGAGACCCTTCGCTGTCGCTCAGGGTGACATGCATTAATAACTGCAAGGCTAACCACTGAGACACGGAGACACCGAGCCCCTAAATCTCTGTGACTCCCCGATTTGCTTAGCAAATCGCACCGTCTCGAAGAGACCAGGGCAGGTGAGTGTCTCCGTGGTTCAAAGACTTTGAAGGTGTTTACTGGAGGTGTCTTTATGGTAGCTGAAACTAAACTTGATCCTAATCGTGTCCTTGAGGATCGTGTAGTCACAACGACCTGTTCTTACTGCGGAGTGGGATGCAATTTAGAGTTGCATCTAAAAGACGATTTCATATTCAGTGTCACATCGCCGTTTGACTCGCCTGTCAATCACGGAAATTTATGCGTGAAGGGACGTTTTGGCTATGATTATATATACCATCCCAAGCGCGTGACCACTCCGTTGGTGCGGAGATATTTGCTGGAAGGAAGGCCAAAGCCAGAGGGGAGAGAGCAGGTCTTTGCTATCAGCAAGGACGGCAAACCGATCGAACATTCGAAGATTTCCAATGATTGGGATTGGGTGGAAACGGATTGGGATACCGCGCTCGACATCACGACCGATAAACTCGTCGAAATCTACAAACGCGATGGCTCGGATGCGATGTCTGTCTATTGCTGTGCCAAAGCCACGAACGAAGATAATTATCTGTTGCAGAAAATCTTCCGCGCGTTGTTCAGAACCAACAATGTAGACCATTGCACGCGCTTGTGCCATGCCGGTTCGGTCGTCGCGCTGCAAAAGGCAATTGGCTCCTCGGCGATGAGTAACACGGCCTCGCAGGTCATCATGAACGATGTGTTCATCGTCACGGGGTCGAACACGGGCGAGAATCATCCCATCATTGCGTTGCAGATGAAGGAAGCGGTACAGAAATACGGCGCGAAGATGATCGTCATCGACCCGCGCCGCATCGACCTGGTGGATTTCGCTGAGATGTGGCTGCCGCTCAAGGTGGGCACAAATGTGCCCGTCTTCTCCGCGATGGCGCATGTCATCGTCAAAGAGGGATTGGTCAATAATGATTTTGTCGCGAAACGTACCGAAGGCTTTCAGGATTTTGTTGAGTCGCTGGAAAAATTCACGCCTGAATATGCCGAAGAACTTTCGGGAGTGCCTGCGGAGGATATTCGTAAGGCGGCGCGCATGTATGCCACCGCGAAGAATGGTGCGATCTATTGGGGCATGGGCATCTCGCAGCTCTCGCATGGAACGGCGTCTGCACTTGCCCTCATCCATCTGGCGTTCCTCACGGGACATGTGGGGCGCGAGGGCACGGGGTTGAACCCACTGCGCGGGCAGAACAACGTGCAGGGCGCGAGCGACATGGGCGCGATGCCGTTCCATTATCCCGGCTACATGCGCGTGGATAATGAAGAGAACGCCCGCAAATGGGAGCAGGCCTGGAACATTGAACCCGGCGGTCTCTCGCGCAAACTTGGTCTCACCACCACTGAAATCCTCGGCCACGCGCACGAGGGCGGCATCCGTGCGCTGTACATCATGGGCGAGAACCCGATGATGTCTGAGCCGAACCTCAACGAGACGCGCAAGCACATGACGCATCTCGAATTTCTCGTCTCGCAGGATCTGTTCATCAACGAGTCGGGTGCGTTTGCGGATGTCTTCCTGCCTGCCGCGTCGTTCGCCGAAAAGGATGGGACGTTCACCAACACAGACCGGCGAGTCCAACGCGTGCGGACGGCTCTCGCACCTCGCGGCCTGGCGCGCCCGGACTGGAAAATTCTCTGCGATTTGGCGAGCAGGCTCGAGCTTAGACTCGGACGCGGCGCTTCGCAGACATCTAAATGGGATTACGTGTCGCCCGAAGAAATCCTGCGTGAGATGGCGTCCGTCAACCAGGATTATGCGGGCGTGACGTATGAACGCATCGCGAAGGTCGGGTTGATCTATCCCGTGCCTGATATGAATCATCCGGGTACGCCAACGTTGTTCAAAGAGACCTTCCCGAGCGGGCGCGGCAAATTTCACCTGTTGGATTATGTGCCCGTGATGGAGGAAGCCGATGACGAGTATCCGTTCATTTTGACGACGGGGCGCCTGCTCGAACACTGGCACGGCGGCACGATGACGCGCAACTCGGCGCTGAATGAGGCATACCCCGAAGCGCGCGTCGAGATGCATCCCGCGGACGCGGAGATGCACGGTATCGCGAATAACATGCCCGTGCGGGTGACGTCTCGCCGCGGCGAAATTGTTTTGCGCGCCACCGTCACCGAGAAGATGTCGGTCGGTGTGGTCTTCATCCCGTGGCACTTCGCTGAAGCCGCCGCAAATTTGCTGACGAACGACGCGCTCGACCCGCAGGCGTTGATCCCTGAGTTCAAGGCGTGCGCGGTGCAGGTGTTTCCTGCGCGGGAGGATGAGTTACCGAATCCAAGTGCAGTTGTTCATAGAGGACGATATTAGAAGGATCATTTTCCATGCTGGAACGAATCCGTTTTCGCCGCTGGTGGCAACCGCCTCACTCTGCAATCAATCGTCCTGAAGAGCGCCGAATCACCTTTCTGGAGCTTTTTTATGACCTGGTCTATGTGGTCATTATTGCAGAGCTTTCCCACACACTTGCTGGAAACATAAGTATGGCCGGCGTCGGCACATTTGTTTTCCTTTTTATCATCGCTTGGTGGGCATGGTTCAACGGTGCCATGTATCATGACCTTCACGGAAATAACGACATCCGGACCCGCGTTTTCACCTTTTTACAAATGGTGACAGTTGCGGCGATGGCTGTCTTTGCCCATGATGCGATGGGAGCAGGGTCAGTGGGTTTTGCGCTCGCCTACGCCGCTTTTCATTTGATTCTGACCTGGTTATGGTCGCGAACTGGTTACTATGATCCAATGCATCGCCCCCTCTCACGGCCTTATTCGTTGACCTTTCTGATTACATCCATGCTCTTCCTTGTTTCGATTGTTACACCAACGCCATGGCGCTTTGTGTTGTGGGGGCCGGCGCTGCTGATAGACCTGGGTCTGCTAATTCTGCTTTGGACGAACAGGAACCCAGCAATTCAGGAACAATTAAACAGAGTCGAATTGATTTCGGCTTCTGCGGTGGAACGCTTCGGCTTGTTTACGATCATTGTGCTGGGGGAAGTGATCGTCGGAGTGGTAAGCGGGGTCGCTGAGCATTCTCACCTGAGCTGGCTGGTAGGCGGCAGCGGATTGTTGGGCATGCTGATTGCCATCGGGCTTTGGTGGATTTACTTTGACTTCGTATCTGGTCACTCGCCCATTCCTCGAACGAGCAAGAGGCTGGCTTGGATCTATTTGCATCTTCCGGTAACAATGGGCATCGCCGCCGTGGGAGCCAGCATATTGAATGTCGTGGAACATACGGGCGAAGGCCTGCCGGATGAGGTCCGCTGGCTTTTGGTGGGAGCCATTGCTGCCGTACTCACCAGTATTTCCTTAATTCTGAAAAGCCTGAACCTACCCGAAAATCAGAGTATTCTCTACCGAACGGGTGGCCGGGTTACGTTCATATCCGGTATCCTCGTCGTTTTATCGAGCGCAGCCTCAATGGACACAATAAACTTCCTCCTGATCCTGGTTGTCTTGTTGTTGGCGCCTGTCTTTTATGGAATCCTGGTATGGATCAAGGTGTTGGATGCCAGAGAGCTTGAGCTGTGAACCGTTGTGTGGAAGTGGCACGTCATCACGAATAACATGCCCGTGCGCGTGACCTCACGTCGCGGCGAAATTGTCCTGCGCGCCACCGTCACTGAGAAGACGACAGTCGGCGTTGCCTTCATCGCCTGGCACTTCGCCGAAGCCGCCGCGAACCTGTTGACAAACGACGCGCTCGACCCGCAGGCGTTGATTCCCGAGTTCAAGGCGTGCGCGGTGCAGATGTTCCCCGCGAAGGAAGAGGATTTGCCGAATCCTGAGGCGAGGGTGCAACGCGGACGTTATTGATGAAATCAACGCAATATTTTCGTTACACACGCGAGCGCCCAGATCGTGCTATCATTAAGGATGAATGGATTGAACGCGTGATGCAGAATCCATTGAAGGAAGAAGTGCAATCTGATGGACGAATTCAAAGATGGGCGCGCGTCGCTGAAATGGAAAACCGTGTGTTGCGTGTGATATTGCTGGAAGATGGCGAGACTGTTCATAACGCCTTTTTTGATCGGAGTTTTAAGGAGTAAGCCATGCGAGTGAAGTATTTTACCGATACCGATACCGCCTTATTGGAATTCTCAACGAATCCACCTGTGGAAACGCGGGAAGTCAATGAGAATATTTATGTGGATTTGGATAGTAAGGGTCGTGTTGTCAGCATGACTATCGAACACGCAGGGCAGTCTGCCGACATGAATGAATTTTTGTTCCAGCGCATCCCTGCTGATGTGTCTACTTAGCGACGTGCCAGGAAGATAATAAGACAAGAACTCGGAGATTTTTGCGAGGCAAATCTCCGAGTTCTTTGTTATTAATCACGAAGACTTCGATGGCATTCCTCCCCTGGCATGGCGCTACAGCGCCACCGCCGCGAATTTATTGACGAACGACGCGCTCGACCCGCAGGCATTGATCCCAGAGTTTAAGGCGTGCGCGGTGCAGGTGTTCCCCGCAAGGGAGGAGGATTTGCCGAATCCTGAGAATGTTGTTCACCGAGGAAGGTATTAAGTTGTAACAAAAAGTTGTGAAGTAAAACTGCCAGAGTGACATATCTCTGGCAGTTTTCGTTTTGAAGTTATTCTTTAATTGGTTTCAATAATCCCCATGGTGGCGGTCCCCATGGATTAGTGTATCCGAACACTGGCTCTATCACCTCTGTAAACTTCATCTTATCGAGTTGCCAAAGCATGGTCCCCGTCTCGGTCTCTTTATGATTCTCGTTAAGTTGGACAGCGGAAGAATGAAACAATAGAATTAAGTTGAAAGTCTCATGCCACCATGCATACCCCATCTCCCTCAGATCTCTCAAGGTTAAGTCATCAGGAATCCAAACTTCACCCTTGGGCAATAATACATACTCAAATGTTATTTCGCGATGAAAGTCACGTTCTTCATCATCGAAGTCGGGCTTATAAACGATTTGATCTATGTCTTCGATAATAGTCTTATCGGAATCTAGAGATACATACTTTTCAACAGTGTGCAATTTGAGAAGACCGTAAGCTAGAGAAAGTTTTTCATGCGCCCAAGTGACTCTATAACGCCTTATGCCTGGATACATCCACCTTGAGTCAAAGTAAATTGTGGCATTGCTATCATCAGAAAGACTCAATATAACTTTTGTCCATCCAGACCCTGTGTGAAGATAATGCTCGTAATGAATAGTCATTGCTTATCTTTCTATCTTGGGTTCCTGTTAGCATTTGCGTTCCTAATGAGTTCGATTATAGTGCTTCCGTCATCTTGGAAGATGGTGATTTCATAGGGATTGGGCGGTAGTATCTTCAGTCGTTCTATTTCATCAAGGTCTTTAGCGGTGATAGGGTTGTCGTATAAATTTATCTCGGTTTTAGGGTCTTGGCAAACGCTCTCAAACTCATTTATGAATTTTCCAATCAAAGCAAGAACTTCTTCTATTTCTATCAATGCAGTTGTAGTGCACTCCAGAAGTTGGACAGTAGTGCTAAACAAGGTACACTGTTGAAGAGAAGGAGTGCAGAATGCGCCAAAGACGAAATTTCAGTGCCGAGTTCAAGGCGAAGGACGTACTGGAGATCATCAGCGGAACGAAGAGCGCAGCCGAAATCTGTCGAGAGCATAATTTGAAGCCGGACTTGCTCTCGCACTGGAAGAACCAATTTCTGACGAATGCTTCCAAGGTGTTTGAGAATGGCAAAGAAGCGGATCCTCAGCAAGTGCGCATGGAGGAGCTGGAGAAACTGGCAGGCAAGCAAAGCTTGGAGATCGAAATCCTAAAAAAGCGTTGACGCTCTTGCCCCAGAGCCACAAGCGAAACTCGAGCTGAGTCGCAAAATGGTCGAGCAGTATCCGAAGGTGGCAGTGAGCCGGGCGCTAGGAGTTAGGCGTAGCAGTCTCTATTACAAGCCACATACAGACGAATCGCCTGTACTGCAGAGTGCGATCCGTGCAGTGTGTGCGCAGTTCCCGTGTTATGGGTATCGGCGTGTGACGGCCGAACTGCATCGGCAACGCTGGCAGGTCAACCGCAAACGGGTCGCCCGCTTGATGGCAGAAATGGGCTTGCAAGCCAGAAAAGTAGTGCGTAAACGCCGGACTACCAACAGCCAGCACCCGTTTCCGCGCTATCCGAACCTGGTGCAGGATCGGGTGGTGCACTACCCGGATGAAGTCTGGGTGGCCGACATCACCTACGTTCGCCTGAAACATGGTTTTGTGTATTTGGCGGTCCTGATGGATGTTTGCACGCGTGCCATTCGCGGTTGGCATTTGGGACGCACGCTCGAACAGGCGCTGACACTGGAAGCTCTACTCAAGGCCTTTGCCACCCAGCATTGTCCGCACATCCATCATTCCGATCAGGGCGTGCAATATGCCGCCACAGCCTACACCGAACTTTTACAAGCCCAAGGCGTTCGCATCAGCATGGCGGACCTGGGCGAGCCCGCCCAGAACGGCTATGCCGAACGTCTGATGCGCACTATCAAAGAAGAGGAGGTTGACCTATCCGATTACGAAGACTATCATCACGCCTACCAACAAATCGGTCACTTTCTTGATGACGTGTACATGCACAAACGTGTCCACTCATCCCTGAACTATCTGACCCCGACCGAGTTCGAGGCCCTGTGGCATTAACTTGATATCCATTGCCACTTTTCTGTCCAGTTTTTTGGGGTCACTACAAGTAGCGGGCATTGGGGCACTACCTTGCACAACATCGAAATCACGGTGCGCCGCCCATTTGTTGCGCCAATTTTCTATTCGAGATGATTTTGCTTTTATTTGCTTAAGAATACTTGTCAGTGTTTGAATCAACCCTGAATACATACTTGAGTCAAGGCTAACAATGATTTGTTGTAGACTAGCGTTGTTGTGCTTCTTGGATGATTTTGCGGGGTCAGTCAGACGACTTATCGAAATTGCAATTGTATTCAGCAAGTCCCATTTGAGCGTGGTGAAAAACCATATTGCTGTGTTGTTTAATAGGTCGTTTGAATCTTGTGATGTGAATAGTTGCTTGACTAACAAGATTCGGTAGTGAATTCCTCTTAATTCTGAACGAATATCACTATAAAGTTCTCTTGTGGGTTTGGAAATATTGTTCAACTTCTCGCCGCCTTATCTCGTCGTAACTGATGAAACCGGTCTTTTCGATGCGCGCGGTCATGAGGACCTCACCCCGATTGTGACGATTGATCGGCGTGTCGGTTTGTCCCTTCGCGAAGCACCCCTGTGGGGCTCCCGCGGGGAGAGGGTATAGGGACAACTTCTTTTCTGCGGTGATGAAAAGTTGGGTTGCATGGTTGAGAGAGAACTTGTACGACGATGACTGATGATAACAGTCTTTTCGGTGTAGTCCGAGCACGTTCCGCTCCGCTTTCATTTCCACTTGATCTTCTTTTCTAAGGCTTGGATGGTTTCCTCTATTATCTTTCGATCATTATGGAAAATGTCCCCGCCTAATTCCAGATATTTCTGAAAATCGGCAATAGCTGCCTGAAAATTTTTCATCGATTCCCATGCCTTTGCGCGACCATGGTAAGCATCCGCATAGTCAGGTTTCAGCTGAATTGCCATGTTGTAATCTGACACAGCCTTATCCAAATTCCCTTTATACGCGTACGCAATGCCGCGGTTGTTGTATGCGATTGCGTAATCAGATTTAATCCGGATGGCTTCATCATAATCTTTTATTGCCCCGTCGGTGTCGCCTTTATCTGAAAGGACATTGCCGCGATTGTTATAGGCGCGTGCGTAATCCGGTTTGAGGCGAATGGCTTCGTTAAAATCTGAGATTGCGGCGTCCAGGTTCCCTTGCGCTTTGCGTGCAAGAGCACGATTGAAGTAGGTCACCGGATCATTGGGCTTTAGAACGAGAACCTGGTCATAGTCAGCGATTGACCTGGCAGCATCCCCTTTATTCATAAAAACGTTTCCACGGTTTCCGTACGCTTCCAGAAAGCCCGGTTCAAGACGAATCGCTTCGGTGAAACACCGAATCGCTTCTTCCAAATCCTTGGCTTCCTGAAATTTATAACCACGTTCAAACCATTCCTGTGCAGAAAGTTCGTTTGTTGCAATGGATGGAGCCTGATTGGCAGCCACTTTCACAGTTTCGGTGAATTCTTTGGCATCCCTTGTCAACGCATGCAGGTGCATATCTTCCAAGGCGATGTTCAAATATCGATTACGCAGTTTCTCCATTCCCTCAAAGAAGTATGCTGCATAGATGGGTAAACCGTTTTTGCCGCTGAGCGCGGCTAATTTTCCAGTTAGCGCCTGAGTCGTTAAGGGGCTCCCGAAGTCAAAGCCTTCCATCATCAAAGGTACAATGTTGCGTTTTTCATCGATAGCTGTTTCGATCTCGCGGCGTAACCAGTCATCCGGTTCTTTGCAGCGCTCCAAAGCAGAGGGCGTAAGCACAACAATAAAATGAGCCCGGGCTCTAATATTATCGAGAATAATCTTTTCAAAATCGCCGCTGTCAATGCTTTGGTAATCAAAGAATACATCATAGCCGTGGTGTGTTAGGTCCTGATAAATATTTAACGCCCAAGGGAAATTTGTCCGGCGGTAACTGATAAAAACAGTCTTTTCGATGCGCTGGGCCATAACCTCACCCTGATTATGACGATTGATCGGCGTGTCGGTTTGTCCCTCTCCCGCGGGAAGAGGGTATGGAGTTGACGTCTTTCTGTGCCGATGAAAAGTTGGACTGCATAAACGATAGAAAGCTTTTGTAGCAATAACTGCTTAGATTGCGATTGCCTGCTCTTTGATGACTTGTTGCCAGAAAGGCGTCACCTTCTTGGATTTGATTTCACTTGGGGTAAATCCCTGCGCCTGAACAGGCTCCAGAATCCTTGCCGCGGCGATGCCAAGAAGTTCCAGTCGCTGGCGGTGGTTGTATTTTTTCCAATCACCTGAGATCACGATAAGGTCAATGTCACTGCCTTCGCGCGCTGTCCCTGCAGCTTGAGAACCGTAGAGCAAAACACGCGTGGGGCGAATCCCCATCTTTTCAAGTTGTATGCGATAGCGTTTCACTACTCGCTTAAGTTCGGGTGTTGCTTTAACCATTGAACAAGTTCCGTGGTTTGAGTCAAATAATCCTTGGCGACTGATTTTGGATATTCCTTCAATGCACGCTGTAAATCATCTGGATAACGGGTAGGGATACTGGCTGTATTGATTTTACCAATGAAGTCGAGATGCTTTTCTGGCAATTCCAGTTCACATTTCTTAACCAGGTAAATCAAGTCATGTGTTTTGATTGGAACGGTTTGAGTTACTTCTGCGACATGAGCTTTGAGGAGTTTTTCCAGCGCAAGGTGGCAAAGAAAGACGACATAAAGATACCGTTCGGTTGCCAACATATGACGGGCAGTCTCGATATCGTAATCAGCGAGTGCAATCCAATTGGCAGTGTCTTTACGCACAGTTGATAACCTTGTCTGAATTATACCCCGCTAAAACTTATGGAAACGTCTTTTCGATGCGCGGGGTCATGGCCTCACCCTGATTGGGTTGATTAATCGGCGTATCCATGAGGATAATTTCTGTTCTGTAATGATGAGAAGTTGAGTTGCATGGTTGAGAGAGAACTTTTACGGCGATAACCTGATGATAACGGACTTTTCGATGCGCCCCGTCATAGGAGGTTTCCGTTGGTTATAGAGAAATTTGCTCTCTTATAAAGGATGGCTTCCGGCATTCTGTTTGAATTAATGCCTTTTGCGCGGTTTCTTTTGGTTAGGCGCTATTGTCGGTTTCGGTTGTGGCTGTTGTACAGGGATTTGAACTTGTTGCACAACTAGATGTCGAATAAGTGCACGTCCATGCGCATTTTCTGCCAACTTGAATGCTGTTGAGCTATCAAATGTGATCATAATCGATAAATACAAATTCCAAATAGCTGATCGCAATTCAGGCACAGTTCTAGTATCTAAAACATTAAATCCAAGTTGCTGAAGTTGTTCAATTCCAATTCTACGCCCATGCGACAAATGCTCTTGCGATTTTGCCAAATATTGTGACGCTTTCGTCGCCTTTTCGACCTTATTGTCATCATTGCGAAACATATATTTTTCAAGCCATGACTTAACCAATTCACGAGAAAGCCTGTCAGCATTTTCGCATTCCATCAACAACGATGGGCTAAGCGTCTGTAGTATCGGCAACCAAACTGGCAAGTTGCCAGGATTTTCCGAGATGGATTTTCTTGCCAAATCAAATTGGTCGACGATTGCCTGTGCTGGAGCCCGAATAACTTGCTTATCGCCTCGAACAATCAACATTTGCGGATCAATTGGTCCAAGCTCTGAGTTTTCATCCATCAATAATTGGTCAGCTGCGCAAGACATCATAGTTGCTGCACTTTTTGCTAGGTCTGGAATAATAAAACGGATGTTTGAAAATCTAGACCGCAGTAATTCAATGATCGCTTCCGCTGCTTCTGCCGAGCCACCAGGACTATGGATTAGTACATCTAAATTTTCGCCTTCTAGCCCTGAAATGACTTCGTTAAAAGCAATCTTATCTCGTAAATCAATGGAGACTTCACCGCCTGCAGCTTGAACCTTTTCTACATTCATGAAGTCTGTGGCATAAATAATTAGTGGTCGGCCAGTAATCTCTTCAACTTTACGGATATTTTCCCTCCTTACAACATCATTTCCGCCTTTTGTTTTGATTTCTTGTGTTATTTCAACCCAGCTTTTCATCATCATCCCCTTGTACAGATAAGTCTTCTGTTGTTTTATCATCCGAGAAAATCTGAATGACATGTGTTGAAGCCAGTGCTTTTAGATATTCAGCTTGCCCCAATTGGAATAATTCTAAAGCACGGCGCAATCCCTCATCTTTTTCAAGCATTTCATTTGCCATTTTCAAAATTTCTTCACGGGTTTTTATTGGCATATTGTTCTTCCTTCATGTCTTATTATAAGCGGTTTCAGATAGCCTTCCGATCCGTATTCGTGCGCCGGTAACTAATGAAAACGGACTTTTCGATGCGCGGGGTCATGACCTCACCCTGATTGTGTTGATTAATCGGCGTGTCGGTTTGTCCCTCTCCCGCGGAGAGAGGGCATGGGGATGAATTCTGTTCTGCTTCGATGGGAATTTGGGATGCGGATTTGGGCGTGAAAAGCACATGGTTGATTACTCTTGCGACAACAAATCTGCGTCAATCAAATCTTGCGGGCGACCTGCCGCGCGTTTGGATGCAATCAAATCCTGTTTCGATATGAAGATTACTTTTAGTCCCTCGAAATCAACCTCCATGCGTCTGTTCCAACATTCTTCAAATTGAATCCCAGGAATCCCCATCAATATATCCACCCGCACAGGCGGTACGCCCATTTGGAAGAAAAATCCCTCCTCGGCAAAATCCTTCGCAATCAAACCTGCTAATGGTGCACCGAACTCAAGCAATGCTTTGTATACTGCCTCCGCGTTTTTGATATCCGTGCTGATCAACATGTCAAGATCTTTGGTGAAGCGCGGTTCGGCGTATTGAACCACCGCATAGCCGCCAATCACCATGTACCTAACGCCGTGATCGTTGAAAATACGTAACAGATCGCTGAAGTCGGAGTTGACGAACATCCTGTCCCTTGACCTTCATGTAGTGAACGATCATTTCCCAAACAGCATCAAAGCGCGCTTTTGGTGGCTGTGCCTGCCAGAATCGCAGGTCAAACGACCTGTCCATATCCTGTAGTTTGCCTCTGCGTTCCATGAAATTGCTTCTCATATATTGATTCTACCCTATTCTGAGTGGTAACTGATGAAAACGGTCTTTTCGATGCGCCCCGTCATGGGAGGTCTCCGTGGGGGAGGATTATACCGACGACCTCACCCTGATTATGACGATTGATCGGCGTGTCGGTTTGTCCCTCTCCTGAAGGAGAGGGTATCGAGTTGACTTCTATTCGTTGAGTTACAAGATGTATAGCTTCTCCCATTTAGGGGAGACGGGAGAGGGGTTTTGTCCTGGCTGGGACGAATTCTTTTCTGTGGTGATGAAAAGTTGGGATGTGGATTCATTGGTTACTTCGTTGGACTTAGGGGAGAAGAGGTTACTTTATTATGCCTCTATCATCCAAAAACTCAACGGGGTCTTTATCCTTGCCGTGTTCCCACATCAACGAGAAGAACCAAATCCTGCTTTCGCCAATCCAGAAATCGGCGGGTGTAAAAGTCATATTTGAGCCTTCGGGCTTCTTGTCACTTTCGGGGGTGTATTCCGCTTGCCAGCCAAAGATTTCTCCCTGCCAGTATTTGCCAAGTGAATGAAGGTGATTCGCAAATGACTTTGCTTCCTTCAGATCAGGGACAGCCAGCGGGAGGATAGGTTCATAATCCGCGTGCGCAGGAATTTTGGCTTTAACCGTTAACATGTTTGCCTTTCTCCTTTTCCCATGCGTTCAACAGAAAATCGTGGTTATCCTGGATAATACGTTCGATGTCGCGCAAGTCGCTTTTACGAAATCTGCCTTCGCGTTCAACTTTGATCGGGTCAAGCCAGAACTTCGCTTCATTTCCGCTTTTCGTGATGTGAACGTGAGGAGGTTCGTTGGCTACATCAGCTTCATAGAAAAAGAATTTGTAACCATTCACGCGAAGGACGACAGGCATGGGAGCTCCAATGGATGAAGGATGAAAATATTATAGCATCTTCGGCTGCTTGACTTCGTTTTGGTTCCGCTGAATCCCCTCAAACCCCCACCGTCCGTTTTCCAATGAGCATTGGCTGATCACAAAGGAATTTGCCCACCGGCTCTTTTTCATTCTGGAAGGACCCTCATGATACTTGTCCACCAGGTTCTTTACAGGCCTGGCTAATTCAACGTGAATGGCTCTGGTCTTATATCCCAGAGACGTTCGGAAACAGCCGATCAGCAGGTCGGTGAGTTGCAGGAACTGGCAATCCTCATACTCCTGGCTTTGGGGTTTCTTGTGGTCGCTTTGCCGGTCATCGATCAGGTCATGGCATCTGGAAATCGTGCAATATTTACGCAAGCTACCTATTCTTCTTAGTATTCTGTCTTGATCAATATGCCTTTGGTGATGCTGGTGACCGTCAAAATGAATCCTCGTGAGATGGATCGGGTTTTCCTCGGAGCCGAGGAAGTGTAATCCGCCCTTGATACCAAAACGAAAGGTTGTTTCAATTTTACTGGCATGGTCGCCGCGGGTGGATAAATCTTTGTGAGCGTCCCGTTCGCGAAACAAGATGAATTTCAGCCCACTCAAACGGACCTGTTCATATTGTATTCTGCCTTTTTCCTGCCGCCCTAAAAACACCGGCTCGGCTTTCCCTTTGGCAGAGGAGCGTAGACAAGCCACGCCGATTTGAGTCCATGCGGAGGCGCAGTTATAAATCAGGCCCTTGCGATCGACCTTCTTGATGCCAATTTTATCGAAATAGCGCGTATTGGCTCTGGCTGTTGCCAGCAGGTCCGAAAATTCTTTTTTGTTCCAGGCCGGCACCAATAGCATGCCATGCCAGTATCCGCCTTCCAGCGATTCATCGTGATAGAGTTCGTAGTCCATTACGTCTGCCTGATTCAGGCTCCCCGCTTGTACGACCGAAACTGGTGAAAATGGTCTCTTCGGCGCGCCCAGATCTATGCGGTTTCCTTTGATTTCTCATGCCTGGCATCTCCAGCTTTTCCCTCCGGCACGTAGACTTCCGGCACAAAGGTCTGGTCGGTGATGGGTGGGCGGACGTAGCCTGCCTCTGCCTGGCGCGGCGGCAGCTTGATCGGCTCGGGCGTTAGGTCTTGGTAAGGGATCATGCTGAGCAGGTGGCGGATGCAGTTCAATCGCGCGCATTTTTTGTCGTCCGCATTGACCACGTACCACGGAGCCTGCTTGATGTCGGTATGGGCAAACATCTCGTCTTTGGCTTTGGAGTATTCGACCCAGCGCGCCCGGGACTGCAGATCCATTGGGCTAAGTTTCCACCGTTTCGTAGGGTCTTTGATACGCGCCTGAAAGCGCAACTCCTGCTCCTTATCACTGACCGAGAACCAGTATTTGATCAGAATAACGTCCGAGCGTACCAGCATCCGTTCGAACTCTGGCACCGACCGGAGAAATTCCCGGTATTCCTGCTCGGTACAAAAGCCCATCACCCGTTCCACATTCGCGCGGTTGTACCAGCTGCGGTCGAACAACACCATCTCGCCTCCAGCCGGCAGGTTGGCGACGTAGCGTTGGAAGTACCATTGGGTCTTTTCCCGCTCGGTCGGAGCAGGCAGCGCCACAACGCGGCACACGCGCGGGTTGAGGCTTTCCGTGATCCGTTTGATGGTGCCGCCCTTGCCCGCCGCATCGCGTCCCTCGAAGATGACCACCACCTTCAGTCTCTGGTGGCGGATCCATTCCTGCAGTTTGATCAACTCGACCTGCAAGCGCGCCAGTTCCTTCTCGTAGGTTTTCTTGTTAATGGCAACCTGCTCGTCAGGTGGAACCGGGCCAACTGCTGCTGGCTGTGTCGTGGCGGTTGGCATCGCCTCGATGTGATCGTTTTTTCCTGATCCATCCGCCGAGTGCTTCTTCCTGTGTTTCTTATCTTTTTTTGACATTTTTCCTCCAGGCGATACGTAGTGAAACGGGAGGCAAACTCATCAGTACGGTCTTCTCGATGCACGTCACCGTGTGCATTCTCTTGTGTGGGGATTATACGGCACAATAGAGACTTCGGTAGGGTCAAACGGAATCCAAAGTCTGGATATAATTACAAGCCAAAAGCCGTTTAGCGTTCCCGTTCATTAGCAGCGCATTTTAGAGGTATCCATGGAACACAAAACGATTCCCTTTTCTCAACGTAGGGTGGATTGGATTTTTGTCGGCTTCTTCCTGATCAACTTCTTTTTCATTACCTACATTGTTGACATCGAACAATTGATGATCGCCGACCCGTACAATTTCCAGCAGCCGATTTGGCCGCCTGAACCCATGGTCAGGCTGATTCATTGGTATGGAAGCAACTTTGACCCGCTCCTGATGGCGCGTCCGCCCTGGTGGAGGATGACCATCTGGATCGATTCGCTCTTTTATGGTCCGTTCTATGCGTTCGCGGTCTATGCTTTTATCAAAGGACGGGATTGGATTCGCATCCCCGCGATTTTCTATTCAGGCATGATGTTCACGGGCGTCACTGTGATTTTGGGGGAGGAGATCGCCGGTCCACACGCGACGCCGAACCTGCCTCTCGTGCTGGGACTGAATCTGCCCTGGTTGTTAATGCCGATCTTCCTCACTCTGCGTTTGAGGCGTGAGCATCCATTTGCGGCGGATCAGCAATGAGTTTTCGAACAGGATACGGCAGATGGGCGGTCGTTGCCGGTGCATCGGAGGGATTGGGCGCGGCCTACGCGGAGGAACTCGCTTCACGCGGCCTCGATCTGGTCCTTGTGGCCAGGCGTTCTGAATCGCTTGAGTCGCTGGCATCCTCACTATCCACGAAATATGCGGTTGAGACCAAGATCATTGTGCAAGATTTGTCTGCTCCAGATGCTGCAGAACAAATCGTGCGAAATATCACTGAGTTGGAGATTGGCTTGTTGATCTACAATGCAGCCTTTTCCGCGATTGGTCCCTTTCTCGACAGGTCCCTGGATGACCATTTGAAAGAAATCCACACCAATGCCTTCACACCTTTGAAGTTGATCTATTTTCTTGCACAGCAGATGCTCGAGAGGAAGCGCGGCGGCATTGTACTCATGTCATCCCTGAGTGCGTTTCAAGGCTCGGCCTATATCTCAGCGTATTCTGCGACGAAAGCGTTCAATATCGTTCTGGCAGAGGGTCTATGGGAGGAATGGCGCGAGCACGGCGTGGATGTGCTGGTGTGTGTTTCGGGCGCGGTCAAGACGCCGAACTATGTTGCCAGCGAACCCGCATCAACCGGCGGGCTTGGCGATATGACCATGAATCCTGATCAGGTTGTGCGTGAAGCCCTGGATGCGCTAGGCAAGCGACCCTATGTCATCCCCGGTCGTGTCAACAGGTTGGCAAGCTTTATCATGCGCCATCTCTTACCCCGCAAGGCAGTGGTTCAATTCATGGGACGCGTTCTGCGCGGGAAGTATGTGAAATGAAAGGTTGTGGATTGAAGTGTTACGGGACAAATATGTTCCCTTGACAGAAGCGGATTTGAAAATTCCGGGAAAGGAGATGGATGCGCAGAATTAACTTTCCGATCATCCTCAAGCGTCCGTTGAGCGCGACAGCCGCGGTTTTCGCGGTGCTGCTGATCATCTATGAGGTCATTCAGATTGCCAGCGGCCATCTCTACCAGCGGGCCCTGGACAAGATGGATGGAACGACGCTGGTGGAGCTGGGCATTCTGACGCTGCTGGGTGTGTTTGCTCTCAGGCATCAGACCGACTTGCAGGCGGTCTCATTTACCCTGGTGGCAGGTCTGTCCTTCATTTTTATCTATGAGGCGATCTACAAGTGGTCTTTTTACCTGACGCCCTTCCGACTGCCGATGCCACCGCCAGAGTTTCGGGAATTCCTGATCCAGGTTGGCATCGCCGCGACGATCCTGACCGGCTTCGCCGATGGCTTCTTCAGGCTAAAGAAATGGACCTTTGTCTGGCTAGGAGTTTTCGTGATGCTCTGGATCTTTTGGCTGCTCGTCGGCTATCCTCAGATTACCGGAGAAAGTTTTTTGCCACCGGTCATTCATATCGATTTCACGCGCGACATGACCTATATCCTCAACCGCAGCACAAAACTGGCCCTGTTCCTGGCTTATCTAACGTTATTTCCGCCATTTAGGTTGCTCAAGCCGCCGTCATCGGCGGCGGGGACACCACCCAGCGCGCACGTACGATGATTATCACCGGTGAGCCTTGACTCCCACCTGCTGGCACATATCGAGCACCGGGCAAGTTGAACATTTGGGGAGTTGTCCGGTGCAAATATGCTTGCCAAATGGGACGAGCAGACGGTTGATGTCGATCCAATGCTTGCGTGGCAGTTTGGCACCCAGTGCAACCATCGTTTTTTCGGGAGTGGAAGCCTGTATATAACCCCAGCGGTTCGTCACGCGATGGACGTGAATATCGACGCTGATGAACGGCTGGCCGCAGGCGATGCCCAATACAAGATTGGCACACTTGGGACCCACACCGGAAAATGAAAGCAAGGCTTCAGAATCGCAAGGCAGGTTCCCATCGAACTCGTCGAGGACCCGGCGCGCAACCGCGTGGATCTGTGCCGCCTTCCGTTCGTGGAATGTGCAGGCGTGGATCAACTCGTCAATCTCCGCGGGTTTCAATTTGACCATTTCCGCAGGAGTGCGGGCACGCGTGAACAGCTTGCGGGCAGTGGGCAGCGAGACCTCATCATATGTGCGGATCGAGATCATGCACGCGACCAACTGCTCGAAGGGAGAGTTAAATCCATCCTCCGCCAGTTCGAACATCGCGGCTTTTGGCCATGGTGCAACGGCTTTGCTAATGACTTTCAATGCCCGGTCAATGTCGAATGGTTGCTTTTTCATCGTCTTTTCTCGAAGCTTTCTCTACCAAATAAACAATGGAGACGTAATTCCTGTTTGTAGCTTCGCTCATTCCGATTTCGCAGGGAATATTGGAGGAGTAATAGCCATCGTACTCGCGAGACAAAACTTCAGCGGTTTCCTGTTCGGTGGCCGATTGGGTCAATTCAGGGAAGAGCAGACCGCGATCGCCAGCGAAGCCGCAGCAGCCGAGGGTGAGTGGCACAGTCGCGGAGCGAGCGCACTGCTTCGCAATGTTGAGCATCTTGTCCTCCAGGCCGAGTCGGCGGACAGAACAGTTGGGATGCAAAATAACGTCTTCTTCGAGAGGCTGAAGCCTGAGCTTTGGAAGCAGATGATCGTGCAGAAATTCGATGCTGTCGAGAATGGTCAGCTTACCCCAGCGTTCTTTCTCTTCTACGCTGAGGTTGTCACTGTAATTGCGAAGCGAATGGGTGCAGGAGCTGGTGTCGATGACGATGGGGTGTTTTCCTCCCTCGCTCCATTTCCAGAATTGGTTGATGGCATTGTGCAGCACAGTTTTGTAGGCTTGGGTGTAACCTTTGGATTGGAATGGCATCCCGCAACACGTGCCTGAAATATCCCTGGGTATACGCAAATAAATGCCCGCGCGCCGGGCAATAGTCGTAAATGTTTCCGCGAGTGAAAGGTGTCCGTTACCTGTTGGCCTTCCCAGTTGCCGGGAGATGCAAGAGGGAAAATAAATAAAAGGGGTTGAGTCCGACGACTCCAGTCGTCGGACTTTCCAATATCGATCTGTGTACGGGATAGAGTGATTCCATTTGGGCACTGTACGCTTCAAGATTCTTTCAGCGTTCTGAACGATGGCGTTCACACGATTTTTTCCAATTACTTTTTCGGCGATATGTCCCAGTGTGACGGCAGCGCCGATGGTCCTTTCAGTAAGTGCAAAATGATTGGCAATCCACAAGGCCGGTTTTTCATCTTTGATTGCGTCGGCGCGCAAGTGCTTGACGAAGTCCCCTGTATTGATGCCCACCGGGCAGGCCGTGGCGCAGAGTCCGTCTGCGGCGCAGGTATCGATACCCGCGTAGAGAAAATCATTTTCTAGATCGCTCAAGGCAGCGTCTTGCCGCGAAGCGTGTCGCCTAGCGGTACCGCCGCCGGGGACGGCGGCTTGAGCAGACAAGGCGAGTCGCATCCAGGCGAGTTCACGCTGAACGACGATGCGCTGCCTGGGAGTCAGAGTCAATCGTCGGCTGGGACAGCGCGACTCGCAAAATCCACATTCAATGCACTTGTCCACTACGGGCGCCACCTGCGTGATGCTTTTGACGTGCTTGACGTGCGCCTGCGGATCGGGATTGATGACGACACCCGGATTGAGCATGTTATCAGGATCCAGCAGCGATTTGAGGTCGCGCATGATGTCATAGGCCTCGGCGCCCCATTCGGTCTCGACGAACGGTGCGGTGTTGCGGCCGGTGCCATGCTCGGCTTTGAGGGCGCCGTCATATTTGCCGCTGACCACGTGAACGAGATCATCCATGAAAGCGGCAAACCGCGCGACCTCTGAAGCGATGTTGAAGGATTGGGAGATGAGGAAATGTAGATTGCCATCTTTGGCGTGACCAAAAATGACGCCCTCCGTGTAACCGTGTTCCGCAAACAAGTGCTGAATATCGGTGACGCCCTCCGCAAGCGATTGGACCGGGAAAACGATGTCTTCGCACAGAAGCGTCGTCGCGGGCGGACGTATCGCCCCCACTGAGGGAATGATCCCTTTTCTCAATTTCCACAGCGCGGCCTGCAGAGCTGGATCTTCGGTGAACTCCCCGTCATGGAGCAGTTTTATTTCTGGGAGGACGCGCGCCGCGCCTGATTTGAAGGCCGCAAGGTCTTCGGTCGTCTGTCCCTGATATTCGACCAGAATCGCAGCGGCGGTTTCGGGCAGTTGAGAGAGGAGGGCGGGCGCGCCGGGCAGGTTCTCGATGGAGCGCAGCGAGGGACGGTCCATGATCTCAGCCGCCCGCGCTCCAGACTCTTTGAGAGGGTAAATTGCGTCAGCGGCGTCCCGAATGTTTTTGAAATAGAGCTGACCGGTGTATCGTCGCGGATAATCGGGCAGGGTGTGCAATGCTGCTTCGGCGATGAAGCCAAGCGTGCCTTCGGAACCGATGAGCAGATGAACGAGAATGTCGAGCGAAGTATCGAAATCAAGAAAGGCGTTGAGCAGATAGCCGTTGTTATTTTTCATCTGATAACGGCGATGGATTTTCTGCGCCAGTTTTTCGCCTTTGTATTCAGCCGTTGAATTGATAATTCTGCTTTTGAGCTCAAGCAATCCTTTTGCGATATGAGGTTGTTCGTTTTCGAAGATCCGATGGGCGTTGGGGTCGGCGGTGTTGAGAACGAATCCGTTCGGCAAAACCAACGTCATCGAATGGATCGTCCGATAGGCGTTCTCAGTCACGCCGCAACACATCCCGCTGGAATTGTTCGCCAGTATGCCGCCCATCATGCAGGCATCAATGGAAGCAGGATCGGGCCCGATGCGACGTTTGTATGTTTTCAGTGCCGCATTGAGGGATCCGCCCACGATGCCAGGTTGAAAACGGATGCGTTTTGCATCGTCTTCAATGCTGTAATTTCCCCAATGCTTCGAGATATCCACGAGAATGCCATCGGTCAAAGCCTGGCCGGAGAGGCTCGTCCCAGCCGCGCGAAACGTCATAGGAGTTCTATTTTGTTGCGTGAATTTGAACAGGGCCTGGATTTCGCCAATCGAATCAGGCTGGACCACGGCCTGCGGTACCAGCCGAAAATACGACGCGTCGTTGGCATAGGCGATGCGGTCGATCAGACGGGTGTGGACGCGAGAGGAGGGGATGATTTGAGAGAGTTGAGATTGGAGATCCATGTGTCTGTCTCCGCACTCATTTTACATGCTTTCATGTTCCCCTTACAGGTCGAGACTCAAATTCATCGCCTGCGTTAAGCATGAGAGCTGTTCACCAGACTTACAGGTATTATTTCTTGCCGTGTTCTTGTTCTTCTTCCGAGATAAGCGCCTTTATTAATGTGAGGGCCGTAGCTCTGCGCTTGGGGCTCTGCAGTAGCCTCAAATGGTAATTAAATTCCTCGATGAGGCTCTCTGATTCTGGAATTTCGGGCAACAATCCGGAGACGCGGTAGAGGCGTTCGACGGGGATCTTAAATGCATGTGCAAGCGCCGCGAGAGTTGACGGGCGAGGTTTAGATTGGCCATTCAGAAGTTTATTGATCACGGCCCGATTCAGGTCGGCGGAGCGCGCCAGGTCTGATTGGGTCCAGCCGCGCTTGTCCATTTCATTTAGTAGCCAATCTCTGAATTTGTGTGAGTTACCCGCGGCAGCCATGTTAGAACTATTTTGTCACAATCTTTGTTTCTGTTGGGAGCGGGGTTGTTGCAAAATGGCAACAGATATAGCCGGGTAACGATGCGCCGACGCCCCCAGTGAAATCCAGTTTGACAGGTATGTATTGGAAAAGAGCAAGATTCCGAAGGCGCAAGCTGTAACTCTGGTGTTTTCTGTTGCACGTACCATTATAGTCATTTCATGCAGGAATAACCGTTACAGTTTTTCCCCAACTATTCATTTGGCCAACAGCAGTAGGGAGCTTCAGTTAAAACAAGTAGTCCCATCCGGCCTGAGGGGGGCAGGCAAGATAGGACCAACCAAATATTACCATATTGGTTGATTTAAGGCAACACTTTGTCAACCAAATTTACCGCGACTCTTGGCCCTTTCATCCGTTAGAATTCTGGTCATGGACAGGAACTATTTCATACCGATGACGGAAATCCGGCGTGAGCTTGAGGTGGTGAACTCGCGTTTCATTGCTACGCTTATGCCTGTAGCCAACGTGCTGGAAGCTCGGGCATTCATCGCACGTATCAAAAAGGAATTCGCAGATGCAAGTCATAACGTTCCCGCCTATATCATAGGCGGCGGCAATACGGTCACAGAATTCTGTTCGGACGATGGTGAACCCGCCGGGACAGGCGGCAGGCCCGCGCTGGCAGTCCTGCGCGGCAGTGGGCTGGGCGATGTGGCAGTGGTGGTCACACGTTATTTTGGCGGCACGCTGCTCGGCACGGGTGGATTGGTCAAGGCGTACACTGAGTCCACGCAGATGGTGGTCAACGTGGTCGGGCGCGGGAGGCGGGTCACGGTCTATGTGGTGATGCTGGCAATCCCGTACAATCTGCTGGAACGTGTACGGTCGCTGGCCGCACTCCAGCATGCCGAAATCCTGGGGGAGGATTACGCGGCAGATATCACGATGACCTTACGCCTCCCCGTTGTATCCTTTGATCCATTTCAAAATGAACTGCGCGATTTGTCTGCCGGCAGCATCAGAGCGGAAATCATGGAAACAACAGAGGCTGTCATTGCCCTCAAGTAGGGCAGGAATTTTCCGTTACCTGCCCACCGCTCGCTTGATCGGGATCAGTTTGATCAGGTTGCCCACATACCGGGTGATGGCATGATCCTTGATGCCATCGGTGTTGGGATCGAGAAAGTCCTCAATCCGGCCCTTGAGCCGGTCCAGGGTGATGTCGGCCCAGGTGATCTTGTCATTGATCTTGCCGGTCAGATCAAAGTATTTGAAAATACCCACATGCCGATAGCCTACTAATCGGAAGGGGATGCGCGGCACGACATCGTTGTTGTTTACAACTCGATAGTACTGATAATAGAAGTCTGCGTCAAAATGGCGGGCGAATTCCTCATTCCCAACGCGTGGAGACCCGAAAGTGTACAAACCGTTGACGGGTTGAGCCAGTTCCAGACGGAATTTGGCAGCTGCCAGCGTGGCCAGCGCGCCACCGAGGCTGTGGCCTGTGATCCACAACTTGCGGTGTCCTCTTGTCGACTCCATGGCTTTCGCCAACCGGCGCCAGATACTGTTCAGCGCGCAGAGGAAGCCATCATGCACCCTGCCGCCTGGTCCATTCACCAGGTTGATGTCGACATCCGTCATCCAGTCTTTCAGACTGCTGGTGCCACGGAAGGCAAGGATCATGGCCCCATCAGGTGCCCGTGTGCGCGCCAGAAAGGCCTGGGTGTCGGTGACGTCGAAAAATTCGCACAACTCCAAATTCCAGGTTTTCATCTGCTTTTGCACCTGGTCGGGAGGCAGATAAACGAGCGCCGCTGCTTCTCCCAATGAGCGTGCCGCCACCGGGTCGAATACGTCGACTTTCCAGTTCGTGTACATGGTCAGCTCCTTCTGACAAATGGATGTCCGTCAATTATACAAACACAAAAGAGCGCAGGCTGTTTCGCAATGCTTCTGTGTTTTATCCTGATGCGTGAAGTCTGTTCCCTGGTCGTGGCCGCCATGCTGACTAACATGGACGATTCCCAAAAGACTCGTTCAGATCCGTGAACAACGTTTCCGCAGCGTAGGCGCGCTCGGTGACAGGGCTCAGGCGTTGAGCCATGCTGTGAGTGATAAGCCGAATTGGTTTGCGGCCGTAGAAATATTTATGGTACACCACATTGGCTCCAGCCTCATCCCAGGCCCATTGGAAGCGGGTATAGCGGGAAGCGTCAAAAATGCGGGTGTAGCCAGTCAAACACTTTTCATAACGGATGCTGACATAATGCTCGAAGTAGGTCATCACCAGTTCACGCAGGTTCTTATATACTGGTTCGCGAAATCCGAGATTGATATAGTTGGTCTTGGCCAGCGCGCCCCAGCGCCCTTCGATCTGATACAGCGCCAGCACGTGATCGTCATCGACACCGGGATCAGGCACGATATCGATCAGCAGCGGTCGAAAGCCGATCCGCCAGAGGCAGAGCGCGGCCAGAAATCCGCCATCCAGGCAGTGACCGTGTCCATCCAGCATCACGTTGAGCGGAGAGCGGTCACGTTCCTCGGCTTTATACGTCAGGCTGCACAGGTATTCCTGGATGGCAAAAGGGGTTTCGAGGCTGTCGAATTTCAGCCGCAACCGCTGGGGGAGGTGAGATTCGAATTGTCTGATGAAGTCCATAACTCTACATGGTCTTGAGGCGGACTGCCAGCTCGCGCAACTGTGCAGGGCTGACTGGCTTTAGCAACACGATGTCAGCGGCATCGGTCAGGGTTTCGGCCTGCCGCCCATCGGCGGTGGCGAGGATCACCCGCGTGTCTTTGAAACGCTCGTCTTTGCGAAGTCTGGCAAGAATTTCCTTGCCCGGCATCCCAGGCAGGTTGAGATCCAGAACGAGGATGTGAGGCGTGATTTCCGACAGTCGATTCCAGCCGCTGGTTCCGTCGGAACATGCCTCAATCTTAAAATCCGCCTGGAGGGTCAGTGCAATGATTTCATTGAGTTGTGGATCATCTTCGATAATGAGGGCCAGCGGTTTCATGCTTTTTCTCCGGTTCCTCTGTTTATGGGCAGGAATATGGTGAAGGTACTTCCTTTACCGAGTGAACTTTCCAGCGTGATTCTGCCGCCCATCAGGTCCACCAGCTGCTTCGTGATCGATAGCCCCAGCCCTACGCCGCGGTTGTCGCGCGTGATGGCGCTGTGCACTTGACGGAACGGCTCGAAGATATAGGCTTGCGCCTCTTTCGGAATGCCGACGCCCGTATCCTGTACCTGGATTGCCCAATGCTCCGAAGTAGGTCGCAAAAGCCGTATGCTCACGCCTCCTTCCCGGGTGAATTTGATTGCGTTACCCAGGAGGTTGATCATAATCTGACGCAGCCTTCGCTCATCGCCCACGAGTTCCTGCGGGATCCCATCCTCGACCGTGGCCTTAAGCTGCAGGCCTTTTTTCGCTGCCAGCACTTCCATGCCAGAGCAGGCCTGGCCGAGCAGTGCAACTGGCGAAAACGGCTTCTCCTGCAGCCTTGCCGTATTCGCAGATAGTTGTGCTTCGTCCAGCAATTCGTTGACCATGTTCGTCAGATAGTTGGAGCTTTCGACAATCTGTGATACTGCCTTTTTCTGTCCGTCGTTCAGTTCGCCAAAGGTGTCATCGCGTAGCAGCTCTCCGTACCCGAGAATCCCTCCCAGCGGCGTACGGAGCTCGTGACTCACCTTCGAGAGCAACAGGCTTTTCGCACGGCTGGCTTCGAGCGCTTGATCACGCGCCAGGCGCAGGGATTCCTGGGCCTCCTTAATGGCGGTGATATCGCGCGCCACGGACTGGAAGCCAACAACCTTCTCGCCGTCAAAGATCAACTGCACGTTCTGTCCAAACCAGATCTCGCGTCCGTCTGTGGCCAGCGCGGGGAATTCGTTATAGGTGATGGGGGTTTTGCTCAAGAACTGATGTTCGTAGGTCCGTTTGATCCGATGTCGCATTTCGGGAACAGCCAGGTCAAGATAATGCTTGCCCAGTACATCCTGCTCTTCATATCCCAGTGCCCGCAAAACGGCTGGGTTGGCATAGCTGATACAACCGTTCATATCCACGCGGTAGATCAGGTCATTGGCATATTCCACGATCTGGCGAAAACGAGCCTCATTTTCCTGCAACAGGATCTCGGTGCGTTTGCGGCGGGTGATATCGCGTATGGTGATGACCTGTCCGAGCGTTCGCTGGTTTTCATCGCGCAGCGTGGAGAGATTCAGCTCGTACGAGCGTTGGGATTCTCCATCGCCCAGGGTGATCTCATCTTCGGCCTCATATACATCACGATAGTTTTGGAGCAGATGCGGCCACTGGGTCAAAACTTCCCGAATACGCCTGCCAATCAATTTGTCATCTTCGGCAACCCCAAGGATTTCTTTTGCGGCGCGGTTGATATCCACGATGCGGCGTTGGGCGTCCAGTACGAGCATGCCATCCTTCATGCCGTCGATCACTACATCGCGTGCCAGTGGCGCAATATCCAGCAGGCGATGACGGAAAAGGGCATAAGCCATTCCGATCCCCGTAATCGTGAAAGCAAAGGGTGTCAGGTCGATTAGAATGGGCAGGAGTTGAAAAATGGTGATGACGTTTGCGATGAGCGGCGTCAGGGTGGCAAGCAGGATCCAGATCATTTGTCCACGGTAGGAGGGCGGCCACTTCAGTAATGTTCGGATGATCAGGACCAACCCGATCATGATCAGGATATAGGAGTATGCCGCATGCATCCAAAACCATGGGCCATTGGTGGTTTTTAATAATAAGAAACCGCCCTCGCGCGCCAGGTCCATGCTTGCCCAGAAAAGTCCATGAGAGTTGTTCGTGAGGATAATGCCCATTGTAATCAGGGGCAGGACCAACAGAAGCAGGATGCGGTTGCGCGCCAACCAGGCTTTGCGTCCGGTGTACTCCAGCGCAAATGCCAGCCATGCCACTGGCGTCGACACCACTCCAGCGAACATAAATGTGGCCCAGGCAAGTTTGGACTTAAAGTCGAGCGCGGCCAGTTCGAGGATGTAACTGAGTCCCCATTGAAAGAGGATCAACATCATCAGCGAAAACGGCATCACACCGGTAGCATGCCGGTGCCTCCACGTATACCAGGCTAAAGCCGCGGAGATCATCGCCGCGATAGCCAATGGGATCATGTTGGGAGTAAATTGATAGGCCATTGGGCGTCCCTGATAACGAATTATATCGTAGGCCCGTTATGAATTCATTGAAATTCTCTTGCCACTGGGGTGCAATGATTGAAATCTCCCGTTTCTAGGTATAATCGCTGCATTCGTTTCTTGATGCAAGGAACTATGATACAAGTCTGAGGAGAGTGTGCATGGAGCAACCTACCTGGATAGGGCGGACACTCAGCGGCCGATATCGGATTGATGCCATGTTGGGACAGGGCGGCATGTCAGCCGTATACAAGGCAACGGACCCCAACCTCAAGCGCGTGGTCGCCATCAAACTCATTCATTCCCATCTTTCCACGGATCCCTCCTTTGTGATGCGCTTCGAAAGCGAAGCCGCGGCGGTGGCCAGTCTGCGCCACTCGAACATTGTGCAGGTTTTCGATTTCAACAACGACCACGGCATCTATTACATGGTGCTGGAGTTCATTCCTGGTGAAACACTTCAGGACCGCATGAAGCGCCTGGCGGATAGCAAACGCCAGCTCTCCGCGGAAGAGGCGCTTAACTTCACCGCCAACATAGCGGATGCGGTGGGGTATGCCCATCAACGCGGCATGGTGCATCGCGACATCAAACCCGCCAATATCATGCTCGATGTGCACGGGCAGGCCATCCTGATGGACTTTGGGATTGTCAAAATCCTGGGCGGTGATAGTCACACTTCCACCGGGGCTGTGGTGGGCACGGCACGCTACATGTCACCGGAGATCATCCGCGGTGAGGTCGCAGATCATCGCTCTGATATTTACTCCCTGGGTGTTACGCTCTACGAAATGTTGAGCGGACGCCCGCCCTTCATGGCGGACTCTGCCATGACACTGATGATGATGCATCTCAATGATCCCGTGCCGGATGTGCGCGGCTTTCGACCCGATATCCATCCAGAAATTGTTGCGATCATCCAGAAGTGTCTCGCCAAAGATCGCAATGACCGCTATCAATCTGCCGCTGAACTCTCCAGAGACTTAAAGCGCGCCCTCGCGTATGTGGGGGGACCTCCCACTTCTGTGGGAATCAAAACGACACTTGCGCCAACACCGAAGGTCGCTGCTTCAGCGTCTCAGCCTGTACCATCCCTTATCTCCGACAAAACCGAATACCAGCCTGCGAAGCCCATCCCTCCTACGCCCGGCGTAACGACCTTCACACCGCCTCCGCCCAGCCGATCAACGGCTTCACGCCGCATGCCATGGATCATTGGCGTTGCGGTCGCCCTCACCTTTTGTGTTGCTCTTGTGCTGATTCTGGGTAATGCTGTCCTCAGCGGCGGGTTATTTCAACAAGCTGCAACGCCGACCGTCACGTTACCTGCAGCGACAAGTACCAGCCCTGCTGCAACGGAGCCAATCGTTTTAGCTGCATCTGAGACCTCTGCGCCGACAGCAATTCCCAGTAATACCGCGGTGCCACTGACACCCACACCCACTGGACCCTACGTCGTGATCACCAGTATCCACTTCGAAAATCTCAGCTATGTCGTGGATTACGAAGTACACAACTTTCCTGAATCACCATCTTTGCACGTCCACATGTTTTTCAACACGGTGGCGCCAGAGCAGGCAGGCTCACCCGGAAAGGGTCCATGGAAGCTGACGTGGGGAGCCTATGGCGATCCACCCTTTACGCAATACGGCCCGGTCCATCGCCCGGTAGCGGCCACACAGATGTGTGCATTGGTTGCCAACCCGGATCACTCGGTCATTCAGGGAACGGGAAACTGCGTGGATTTACCGCAGTAGGGAAAAACTTAGGTTCCCAGCAGAGAAATCGTCTGCCCATCACGCAGATGATTTTCGTTCATTGGCACGCGAGCCAGAACTTTATTGAACTGGAAAAGCTGGGCAGCCAATACGCCAGGTATGCACATATATTGAAATTTGACCAGTTCAGGATACCCAGCCCAATCAGGACAAACGCGGTGGACGCAATGGTTTCAACATTCATGGGCAGGCGGCGCATGTCTTTTCTTTCACGGCCCATTCTTTGTTTCTCGTCGCGTCTCAGCGACCTGCCATACACGTAGGCGGAGGCGGTTAATGCAGCCAGGCCTGCTGCCGTCAGCAGTACACCTACGAGTTGAATGACATAAGGGTTTGCCATTTCTGCATTTTATCAGCAATATCTTTGAAAACAAAACCCTCCAGTGGGCGTATCCTAGAACAAATATTCGGGTTATAAATTGCCGAGGGTTGAGTGTTCCAATCCATATTTCTCAATGGAGGTTAGCATGCCGGATCTCAGCACGATCAATTGGATGGCTGTCCTTGCTTGTGTCGTCCTCAGCATGGTCAGTGGATTCGTTTGGTATCATCCCAAGTTGTTCTTCCCAGCCTGGCGGGCTGGCATAGGGAAGTCTGGGCAGCCAGGCAATCCCAATCCAATGATTTATGTCTTCACCCTCATCGCCGCGCTTGTCCAGGCAGTATTCGTATCCCTCCTGCTCAACACCATGGGTACCTCGACCGCGGCTTCAGGCGCGCTGGCTGGTTTTATGCTCTGGCTGGGTCTTGTCGCGCCCACCAATTTGGTCAACAAACTGTTTGCGGGCCATGGCTTGAAGGTCTGGGCGATTGAGGCCGGAAATCACTTGCTCAATTTCGTGCTCTTTGGCGTGATCCTTTCGGTGTGGCGCTGATCCAACTGATCATTTCTCATTCAAGGAACTCACATGGTTTACGATGATGCCCGGGCCTGGCGAGATGGGCAGGTTGATCTTTGAACTACACCCCTGGATGATCGATAAGAATATTTTCTCCATGAAACTTTAACGTACAAAACCTTGACGGGTGCGCAAGTGAGGTTAAAATAGAACATGTGTTCTAAAAAAGGAGAGAGCCATGACCATCACCCGTCAATTCTCTTTGGCATTGGAAGCGATGCTTGAACTGAAAGCGGAAACTGACTCGCCCTCGCTTCGTACCCAGCCGGTACTTGCGGCCCCAACTTTGAGCGGAGTCTTGGCTGAGATCGGTTCGCTGCCGCGTGAAGCCCTGTTCCTTGGCATTGCGCTGGATGGATTGCCTGTCCTGCTAAACCTGCGTGATTCGATTCCGGGTCCCATATTGATCACAGGAGATCCAGGTGCAGGCAAGACCTCATTCCTGCAGATGATCGCGCGTGCTGTACAGCATACGCACCGCGCCGAGAATGTCCAGTTCAGTGTTATCACGAATCAGCCTGAGGAATGGGAGAATCTCCCGGCCAGCGATCACGGTGTGGGGGTCTTTGCTGTACATCAAGAGGCAGCGCAAGATCTTCTGCTCTCGCTCGCGAGTTGGGCTCATGCCAACAAATCGAGACAATCGGTGTTGCTGCTGGTCGACGACCTGGAAGCCATCGCCAAAATGGATTCGGATGCACTCCAAAGTTTTCGCTGGCTGTTGCTGCGCGGACCTGCGCATCGGGTATGGCCCATTGTGACCATGAACGCTGAAAGGTACGGTCAAGTTCTGGCCTGGATTCCCATGTTCCGCACGCGCATCTTTGGGAGAATCAAAAAAAGTGCTATCGCTGAGGCGGTCGGTGCGGACCCATCCTCCGCGTTGGACCGGCTTGAGGCGGCCGTTCAGTTTGCCTTGCGCGAGAACGGGAATTGGCTCCGCTTCTGGTTGCCCAATTTATCTGGTGCTTGACCCAAAATTCATGGGGGATATCCCTACCAACTTCTGGTCGTGCCATTCCTCTTATGCTACAATGCGAAACGTAGATTGCATGAAGTTGGGCGGTCCGACAATCAGAGGGATAATCTTCTTTTGGCGCCTGGGTGCCGAGATCCCCGTTGTCATGCATAAATGATCCGTTATGCCGTGAAGGGCTTGCACCGCACGGCGCCATTGAGGAGACAGTGAATTACATGGAAGCGAAACTATATGTTGGAAACCTGCCGTATGCTATCGTCGATGCTGACCTGCAGAGCTTGTTCGAACAGGCTGGCACGGTTAAATCTGCGCAGGTGATTCGAGACCGCGAAAGTGGACGCTCAAAGGGCTTTGGCTTTGTTGAGATGTCCTCAGCCGATGAAGCCAATGCCGCAATCAATCTGTTTCATGGCAAAGACTTCAATGGACGCCCGCTCACCGTAAACCTTGCCCGCCCACGCGAAGAGCGTCCCGGTGGTGGTTTCCGCAACGGGGATCGGCGACAGGGCGCCGGCGGTCGCGAGCGAAGACGCAGCTTCTAACCGAATACCAATTCATTCATGCCTGAGCCAAATGGGTAGCGCCAACCATTTGGCTCGGTTTTTTTTTCTGGAAAAAGCAAAATTAGGGAGAATCCTCTTTCCTGTTCTCGCGTCCTTCTTGATCTCGCGGGGCTATCTATATGGTATGCTTATGAAAAATACCGGAGGACAGTTGTCAGTGAAAGCAGAAAATCATGTTCCGATTGTGTCTATGATCCGCGAGTATCGGCCGGAGGATTTTGACGCCGTTACGATTTTGTGGCGAATCTCCAGGGAGAAGTCTCTCCCGGAGTTTCAGATGATGAAGGGTCATTTCTTCTACGAAGATCAGCACTATTTTCATAATCACATCCTGAGAGAGAACGAGATCTGGGTGGTGGAGGTGGATGACCATCCCGTTGCGTTCATGGCCATGAATAAGGATTTCATCGACCAGCTGTACATCCATCCCGATTACTGGAGGCGGGGCATTGGGAATCGACTGCTGGAGTTTGCCCGGGAGCGTTCCCCCGAGCATTTATGGCTTTATACACTTCAGGTCAACGTGAACGCGCGCCTGTTCTATGAGAAAAATGGATTTGTGGCTGAAAAGTTTGGGATAAGCCCACCTCCTGAGTCCGAACCGGATATCGAATACCATTGGTATAGGTCGTAAACCAAACCCATGAGCTGAAACCATACACCGAGCTATGCGAGTCACGTTTCTTGAAGTACACCTTTTTCAGTTGAAAAAGAACCTGGAGGCCATCCGCGCACACCTGGATGCTGCCCGGGCGCACACTGCACCGATCCAGGTAATGGCCATGATCAAGGCGAATGCCTATGGTCATGGTGTGAGTGGGGTTGCGCCTTTTCTCGAGCCGTATGTCGATTATTTTGGTGTTGCCATTCCTGAGGAGGGCATTCATCTCCGGGAGCTGGGGATCAAGAAGCCGATCCTTGTAGCAGGTGGCATCTTGCCGCAGCAGGTAATGCAATTCGCAGAATACGACCTGACCTTGACCGGTTCAACGATCGGATTATTGGATGTAGCCGAGGAAGTCTCCCGCCTGACACAGAAGCACATCAAGACTCATCTCAAGATCGATACTGGCATGGAACGGGTGGGAGTCCATGAATATGAAGCAGAACCGTTTATCAACCACTCTCTGCAACTCAAACATGTGGACGTGGAAGGCATCTATACTCATCTGGCCAATGCGGAAGAGCCTGATCTCGTGCATGCCCGTCTGCAATGGGAAAGATTTCAGGAGGTGTTGCACATTTACGAAAAATTGAGCGTGCCTCATCCACCTTTGCGTCATATGGCAAATTCCGCCGCGATCCTGCAATTCCCTGAGAGTTACTTTGATCTGGTACGCCCTGGCTTGATGCTATATGGCGTGTATCCGAAGAATGTGTCACAGACCATCGAGATTGCCCCTGCGCTAAGGTGGCGGTCACAGGTTGTGTATAGCAAGATTACCAGACCTGACCGGGCAGTCAGTTATGGGTCGTTGTGGCAAGCTGAAACTGAGACTCGCATCGTCACGGTCCCATGCGGGTATGCGGATGGCTACTTCCGCCGCATGACGAATCAGGCGCAGGTAATCATCAATGGCAGGAGATATCCCCAGGTGGGGCGCATCTGCATGGATCAGTTCATGGTCAATGTCGGGATAGATGAGGCGCAGGTGGGCGATCAGGTGGTGTTGCTGGGCGATGGTATTTCAGCGTATGACCTGGCGGACTGGACGGGCACGAATGAATACGAAGTGCTAACAAGCATAAGCGAGCGCGTACCGCGTTTGTTTGTTAACGACTTTCGTTAACGTCCAATGGTAGAATGGGGCGATTTTATTTCTGAGGTGAAATTTGAAAAGTGCTGCTGGAAAATATTTGTTTTTGTTTACCATTGCCGGCCTGATTGTGATCCTTGATCAATGGACAAAGAACCTGGTGCGCACGAGTCTGACGCTGGGTGAAACCTGGCTGCCCGATTCGCTCACCTGGCTCAGCCCGTATGCACGAATTGTGCACTGGTACAACACGGGTGCAGCCTTCGGAATGTTCCAGAGCGGCAGTACGGTCTTCATGGTTCTTGCGATCATTGTGATCGGCGCGATCATCTATTACTTTCCGCGTGTGGAAAATAATGACTGGACTCTCCGTCTCGCGATGAGTATGCAATTGGCAGGCGCGTCGGGAAACCTGATCGATCGCCTTCTGTTTGACGGCAAGGTGACCGATTTCATTTCGGTTGGTACCTTTCCAGTATTCAATGTTGCGGACGCGAGCATCAGCGTTGGCACGGTGATCCTACTGCTGGGCGTTTATTTGCAGGAGCGCGTCGCGCAAAAAACAAGAGTGCATGAAGCCGAAGCCAATCAACCCGGTGAAGCCGCCAGTGAGTGACCGTGTTGTTCAACTCCGTTTCGAGAGGCCAACCCCCGAACGGCTCGATAAATTCCTGACGGAGTCGCTGCCTGAATTTTCCCGTTCACGGATTCAAGGTCTGATCGCCGATGGATTTGTGGACGTGAACGGTCACGCGGCGAAGAAGGCTGGTCAGCCGATTGAAGCGGGAACTACCCTGATAGTTCGGATTCCGCCGCCCGCGCCGACAAGCCTGGTGGCTGAGGATATTCCGCTCCATATCATCTTCGAAAATGATGATTTGCTCGTGGTCGATAAACCGGCTGGCATGGTGGTGCATCCAGCTGCCGGTCACGCGAGCGGTACGCTGGTCAATGCTGTGCTGGGATACGATGCGGAGTTGGAAGGCATTGGCGGCGAAGAGCGGCCCGGTGTGGTGCACCGTCTGGATAAGGAAACGTCCGGCTTGATCCTGCTCGCCAAGAACGAGCGAGCTCATCGCTGGTTACAGGATCAGTTCCGCCTGCGAAAAGTGGAAAAGACCTATCTTGCACTGGTGGATGGAAAGCCGCCGACACCAGCCGGTCGTGTGGAGGCGCCTGTTGGGCGTGATCCCAGGAATCGGAAGCGCATGGCAATCGTTCCCGCGAGCAAGGGCCGCGAAGCGATATCCGAATACAAAACGCTGGAGAGTTTCAAGAACCATACCCTGCTTGAGTTTCATCCCCTCACAGGACGCACGCACCAGATCCGCTTGCACTGTGCTTTCCTGAAGTGTCCCATCGTGGGCGATGAAGTATATGGCAGAAAAAATGTCAGCCTTCCGATCGGCCGTCATTTTCTCCATGCATCTCGTCTGAAGATCGTTTTGCCCGGTGAAACAGAATCACATACGTTTGAGGCTCCTTTGCCGGACGAATTGGAGAAGGCCCTGAGTCAATTGCGTTCATGAAGCCATTGATTTTGGTCAAACATTCACTGCCTGAAATCGTGGAAGCCATCCCTGCCCGCGAATGGACTCTTTCAGAGAAGGGCCGGCAACGCGCCCGGAAGCTTGCAGAGTTGCTGATTCCCTATCAGCCTGGGGCTATCGCTTGCAGTGTCGAGCCAAAAGCGCGTGAGACGGCTGCAATCCTGGCGGACAATCTTGGCCTGGCTATGCAACTAGTACAGGGCTTGCATGAACACGACCGGCGTGCTTCGCCGTATCATTCACGGGAGGATTTTCAGAAGTTGGTCCAGGAATTCTTTGAAAAGCCCAATATGCTTGTGTTCGGAAGTGAGACGGCGGCTCAGTCCCTGGCACGGTTTCGGGAGGCAGTTGGATCCGTCCTGAAGTCCTTCGAGGATAAAATCATTGTCATCGTTGCACATGGAACGGTTATCTCACTCTTTGTCTCCTGGTTAACCGGCTGTGATGGTTATACCCTGTGGCAAAAGCTCGGCCTGCCTTCCTTCGTCCTGATCGATATGGAGTCCCGAGAACTGGTGAAGATCGAAAACCTTCCTTGAGGAGTACCCTATGGACTACATCGATTTGCGTTCAGATACCGTCACCAAACCAACGCCAGAGATGCGCGAAGCGATGGCGGAAGCCGATGTTGGGGATGATGTGTACGGCGATGACCCTACGCTCAACCGCCTGGAAGAACTCGCGGCTCATATGCTCGGCAAAGAAGCGGCAGTGTTTGTCCCATCGGGCACGATGGGCAACCTGACGGCGCTGATGGTCCATTGTCAACGGGGTGAGGAAGTGATCCTTGGCAAGCGATCGCATATCTATTTAAACGAAGCGGGCGGAATGTCTGCACTGGGTGGAATTATGCCCAATCCGATACCGAACAAAAAAGACGGGACTCTTGACGTGGATGACATTCTCGCCTCCATCCAGACCGAAGATGTGCATCACCCCATCACGCGTTTGATCTGCCTGGAGAACACTCAGAACGCCTGCGGTGGTATACCGTTAACGATGGAATACGTCTGCCAGGTGGGTGAACTGGCGCGTAGCCATGGCCTCTCCCTCCATATGGATGGGGCGCGGATCTTCAACGCTGCGACTGCGCTGAAGGTGGATGTGAAGGATCTGGTTGCACCAGCGGATTCGATCATGTTTTGTCTGAGCAAAGGACTTTCCTCACCGGTTGGCTCCCTCCTGGTTGGCACGCAGAAATTCATTGCCCGCGCCCGTCACATCCGTAAAATGCTCGGTGGGGGGATGAGGCAAGTGGGCATTATCGCCGCGGCAGGCATCATCTCGCTGGAGAAGATGACGAAGCGCCTGGGTGAGGATCATCAGCGCGCCAAGCGGCTGGCAAATGGATTGAGCGATATCAAGGGCATTATCCTGGATGAAGATACGCCTCATACCAATATGATTTACTTCAATCTAGCCGATCACGTTCCATTTGATGAAAAGTTCGTATGTGAACAGATATCAAAATATGGAATTTTGGTGGATTGGGCAAGTCCCCGACGTTTTCGCCTGGTCACCCATTACTGGATAGATGATCATGCTGTGACCAAAACCATCGAAGCATTTCGTGAAGTGCTTGGTTAAAAACATCTGAGCAGGTCATCGATCCCGCTCAAGTTCCTGCACCGGAATTGTTTCCCAGTAATCTGCACTTGGTTCAATCTGATTGCGGCCGCGTTCTTTCGCAACGTACAGACGCCGATCCGCCAGATCAATCAGACGGTAAATTTCCTCAACTTCAATTGGAAATACTGCGATTCCCTGGCTCACGGTGGGTACCGGAACGGACCTTTGTTCACGGTCTACTACCCTAAGTTGTGCCATGCTTTCGCCGATGCGTTTGGCAACCTGCAGAGCCTGTTCGCCGGTTGCGTTGGGTAGTGAAATGATAAATTCCTCACCGCCCCACCTGCCCACCGCATCCCCTTGTTTGATGTGTTGCCTGATGATGCTGCACAGCGAAGTCAATATCTGGTCACCGACCAGATGTCCATAAGTATCATTGTATTGTTTGAAAAAATCAATATCCAGCATGATCAGACTCAGCGGGATTCTGTGATTCGTACTTGCTTCCGCCTGTTGCGCCAGTTTATTGAGAAAATAGCCATGATTGTAGACGCCGGTTAAACTATCGAGCCGGGCCTGTTCCTCTACCTGTGCATGGCGGACGGAATTATCCAGAGCCAGAGTCACATGCTGGGCAAGACTGGATAGTAGTTCCAGGTCACCAAGGTCAAAGGCATTCGGCCGGTAGGAAGCCATGGCCATGATGCCTGTAATATGGGGAGCTTTGAGCGGTACGCCAATCCAGGCCAGACTGGCTTTATCCTTACCAATCACTCGGACCTTCACACCTTCCAATGGAACGTCTTCTCGCAGATCGGGCAGAAACAGTTCCCTTTGATTTTTGATCACCCAGCCCGAAAGTGTCCCATCGATGGGTAGTTCCGCTCCATTGAAAAATTCACCCTCATCGTACATGAGGTTGAGGCAAATGTTATCGCCTTTGAGCGTGCCGACGAAGTAGGAATCAGCTTCCAGCGTATCCAGAATCGTTGCATTTAGCATGGACAATACCTGGGCCGTGTCCAGCGAAAGCATTAATTGGCGGCTGACTCGATTGATCGTTTCCAGCCGGTGAATATGCTGCCGGGTGGTATTCTTGATGCGGGTTAATGTCTCAGTGGCGATCACAGAAATCACAAACGGCGCGATATATTCAAGCGTGCTCCTTAAGGTAAGGAATTGCTGGATGTTTCCCGGCAAGCTGATGAAAAACGTTGTGAGCAGCGTGAGCCAGGCATGTGGGCGTCCGGAGCCGATTGTCACTGCGATCACACCTAACACAACCAGCATGTGAAACAGCTCTGTGAGATGAGATGGAAGTGCGTACGGCAGCAGTCCCAACGTGATTCCGCTTGTGATGGAGAATGTCCAAATGAAAATTTCCCGAAAAAAAACCGATCGAGTCACGAGCGTGATGTAGATAAGGGTGTGAGTAATGCCGCCCAGTGCGTAAAAAATCATCCATAGGCTTGGCTTCGGTTTTACGAGTACGCCGTCCACTGCGATCAGCGCCATGAGAAGCATGATTGCCACAGAGGCAGGAACGATGAACCGTCCCACTTCATGGGCGGAAAATGCGGTGATGGATCTTCTGCTTTTCATGCGGCTGCAGTTTCTGCCTGTATGAATTCAACATATGGAAGTTCAGCCAGTGCCTCCACAATTTGTGGATCGAACAATAGATCAGATTGTTCACGCAAATAGGCCAGCGCCTCATCAGGACTTGAGCGTTTTCGATAACTTCGTTTGCTGGTGAGGGCATCGAACACGTCTGCTACCGCGAAAATGCGCGCAAAGAGAGGAATAGCTTGGCCCTTCAGGCCGCATGGATAACCTGTCCCATCCCAGCGTTCGTGATGATAACGAACGACTGGCATACAATCTTGCAGAAATGGAATACGCTCGACAATCCCGGCGCCAATATCGGGATGCAGGCGCATAGACTTCCATTCATCTTCTGTCAATTTGCCGGGTTTATGCAGGATGGTGTCGCTGATGCCGATCTTGCCGATGTCATGGAGCAGGGCCCCTCGTTTCAAAGCTTCGAGTTCTTCGACGGTTAACCCCACTTTTTCTCCGATCAGGCAGGCAAGCTTGCTTACCCTCATGCTGTGACCTTCAGTCTCCCGATCGCGGGCATCCAGGGCGGACATAAGTGCATAGAGGGTTTGATCGTAGGTCTCCTGGAGTTCTTGATAGGCGGCTTTGATCTCAGAGAGCAGCATCGAACGTTCCAGTGTGACAGCGGCTTGATTGGCCAGGGCATGGAAGTTGGCGAAATTCTGTCCGCGGCTTTCGGGAATATCCATCCATAAGGCGCCAATGGTCCGTGCCCGCGTTTGAAGCGGATAACACACCAAGGTGGAGTTTGCTTCAGATACAAAAATACTCTGCCCGATCTGGATGGCTTGATTGATGTTCTCCATGGGATGTCGACGGCGGGAATGAAAACCGCTCCCATCCAGTTCCACTTCCACCTGAATTTCGCCCTCCTTTGAGAGAAGTACAATGCCCGCTCCTCTTGCATTCGTTACTTTATAAGCAGCAGCGGCAATGAGCTCAGCCGCTTTACTCAGGTCTTCTGTTTGGGTGACGTCCAAACTGAGTTGGTATAACAGGGATGTCGTGTTGAGCGTGGTTCGCAGTTCCTGGTACAGCCACGCACTTTCTATCGCAGCCGCAGCCTGTGAGGAGAGCAGGTCTGCCAGCGACTCGTCATTTTCTGAGAAGAAGACACCATCTCGTTTTCCGAACACAATAATCGTCCCGATGCTCAACCGGTGTAAACGAATCGGTATAGCCAGCGCACTCCTCAATCCACCGTGGTCGATTTCAATGCTTCTCGAGTTGGTGTATTTTCGTACATCACGGATCCGGAAGGGCTTGCTGGCATTCAGGGCCGCCTGAATGAGAGGTTCGTTGGATGGCTTGGAATTCAAGGAGTGGAACAGCTTGGGTGCATCGCCTGCCGACGCCGTGCGCGAAAAATTTCCCTGTTGATCAAGTAGGGTGATGAAGACAAATCGGGCTTCGAGGGTTTTTCGTGCCAGCAATGCGATTTCCTGAACGGCGGCTGGAGGATCGAGCAGGGTGGTGAGGGAAATGCCCGCCTGGATCAATTTGGTGAGCCGTTGGTTGTAACTGGATCGTTCCCAGGCGCGGGTGAGTTCCAGGGCTACACCTTCGATGATATTTACATCTCCATTGCCAAAAGCATGTGTCTTTTCCGAGCACGCTTCGATAACTCCTTTTACCTGACCATTGTGCAGGATGGGGACGACGATGGCCGAAGCGGTATTTTCTTCGTTGAGGCGTATGAAATCGGGATCGAGACTGATGTCATTCACCAGTTGAGTCTTTTTGAGGCGTGCCACGCGGCCAGCCAGGCCCTGCTCGGAGCTTTGCCGATAGCCTGGTGGAACGATGCTGGCATTTTTCCCAGAGGTGGCCAGGGACACGAATTCTTTGCTTTCGCGCTCGTGCATCATAAGGGAAACCAGTGAACAATCGAGCGCGTGATCCAGCATATTGACGGCCAGCTGTGCCGCCACAGGTGCATCGAGTTCGCTTTCGAGCTGCTGGCTGAGCTCATTCAGAAAGGCGAGTTGTGTAGTGCGATGTCTTTCCGTATTCAGTTTGTGGGAGACCAATTCGATCTGTTCCCTCAACACGCGGGAATTTGATTCGGAGTGCGGATTCGGCTCGTCAGGGGCTTCTGTTTCAATGGCTGCGATTTGCTGGAGTGAAGAAGCTTCAGCGGTGACAGGCGGTTGGTTGGCCAGAATGCCAAGAACTGTCAGCGTGGTAATAGCTCCTGTAAACAGAAAAAGCGCCCCCGGGGCGCGAGAAGCGAAGCCATCCTGCAGGAAAAAGATACCTGCCACGCTGAAAACCTGGATGGCGAGTAACGTCCAGTTGGCTCGCGATCCAAGATGACTAGACCGCATGATTAATGCAAAGGAAAGGATTGCGAGGCTGAAAAGGATGGCGCCGAACGTCAGATTGCCCCAGGGAGGGAATAGTTGGAGAATAAACTCAAAATTCGTCGGTGCGAAGGCAATTCCTTGGGCAAGCACAGCCAAAAGGGCGCTGAAAACAATAAGGGTCGTCTTGTGAGGCAGTGTACACATGATATTTCACTTGTCATTCTGCATGACTGATTGTTTGCAGTTCTGTTACTTACAAGCTTGAAAGTAATCTCTGATATAATTTTTATCTGCCATTTATTATTGCAGGGGCAGATGACCCCAATCCTGTCTTAAAAAGAAGAAACTCAATATGACAATCTACGTTACCCTTCAGGAAATCGACCAGGCGGCAGATGCGGTTCGGACGCGTACCTCACAACACCCACGGGTTGGGCTAATCCTTGGCTCGGGCTTGAACGATCTGGCAAATTCTGTCGAGAAGGCTGATACCCTTCCGTTCGGAGAGTTGCCCAACTGGCCTCGCTCCACGGTGGAGGGGCATGCGGGCCGGCTGGTGATCGGTGAACTGGAGGGTCAATCGGTGCTGGTGATGCAGGGGCGCGTGCACTTCTACGAGGGCTACAGCATGTCGCAGATCACCCTGCCGGTGCGGGTGATGAAACGTCTTGGCCTTGAAATGTTGTTCGTCACCAATGCGGCAGGCGGCGTGAACCCCGAGTTTGCACCGGGCGATGTGATGCTCATAACCGATAACCTGAACTTCGTGGGAATGGCCGGGGCAAACCCGCTGATGGGACCAAACATCGATGAGCTTGGTCCGCGTTTTCCGGATATGAGTCGTGTGTATGACCATGAATTAATGATGTTGGCTCGCAAAGCCGCACGGGAGAGCAACTTTACGTTGCATGAAGGCGTATATTGCGCATTGAGTGGACCGTCTTTTGAAAGCCCGGCCGATCTGCGCTTTTTGCGATTGGCGGGCGCAGACGCGGTGGGCATGTCCACTGTTCCAGAAGTGATCGTGGCCCGCCACGCGAACATGCGGGTGTTGGGTCTTTCGGGCATAAGCAATAAGGCTAATCTGGACGGCTCAACGGTCACGACGCACGAGGAAGTGATCGAAGCTGGCAAGGTGATTACGCCCAAGATAGAGAAGATCGTGCGAGGGGTGTTGCGCGCGTTGTAATGGATGTCATGGGTTTTGTTTATCGCTCGCTGGGCACTTATGAGTCTCTGATCTATATCAGCCTGGCGATCTTCGGATTGTTTGTTTTTCGCCGCATGTGGGCAGCCTGGCGCGAATGGCGGGATGCGGTCTTTACACTCGAACGGGAATTTGCGTTGTGGAGGCTCGTGCGTGTCACCGCCATAGGATTTCTGGTACTGGCCCTGTTCTCGGTAGAGTTCTATGTCGCAACGTTCATCGCGCCGTCGTTGCCTGCTTCTGATGTACGGGTTACACCGACGCTGGATCTGCTTGTGTCCCCTCAACCAACTCTGGTAGGGGTTGATTCGACTCCAGCCGCGCCGTCGACCCAACCTGTTCAAACAGGAATGAGCGGATGTGTGGCGAACGAGATCATGATCACCTCTCCCAAACCGGGTGAGGATGTAAAAGCTGTTGTTGATATTATCGGCACAGCTGACGTGCCGAATTTCGGTTTTTACAAATACGAAATCGCGCCGAGTGGAACTCTGAATTGGGCTACGGTAGCGGCTGAACGCGAACCCAAGAAAGATGAATTATTAGGCAAGTGGAATACTTTATCCCTCAGCAATGGTGACTATTTCTTGCGCTTGGTGATTACGGATAATGTTGGCACAGCATTGGAGCCGTGCATAATTGCAGTACGGGTTATGAATCAGTGATGGCGGGCGCATGCTATCAGAGAAGCGTCATCGCTACTCAACCAATGGTCCAACCATTCCGGTATCCGTATTCCTAAGACTTCATGGATGGTGAAATCATCATGTCTTCCTTTGAAATCCGACCTGCAGCTGCCAACGATCTGCCGCGTTTGATCGCGCTGGATCATTCCAGCTCTAGTGATTACGTCTGGCAGTTGGAACTCCGCCGGGAACCGAATCAGCTGACGGCCAGTTTTCGCGAAGTGCGCCTGCCGCGTTCGGTGGAGGTGAAGTATCCGCGCAACCCATTGGCGCTGGCGGATGAATGGATGAAGCGCGATGCAGTGTTGGTCCTCATGCAAGCGGGGGAGCCCGTAGGGTATATTTGCCTCACTGAAGAGCACACTTCAGCGATTGCCTGGGTTACAGACCTCGTCGTAGCTCCAGAGTGGAGGCGCAAGGGAGCAGGATCCGCGCTGCTGACGGCAGGACAAGCCTGGGCTGTCCAGAAGAAGGCGCGCCGTTTGGTGTTGGAGGTCATTTCCAAGAATCAGGCGGGAATTCGGCTCGCCCAAAAGTTCGGATTTGAATTTTGTGGGTATAATGACCAATACTACCCGAATCAAGACGTAGCGTTGTTCTTTGGGAGAGCATTAAAGTAAGCTGGAAGGTCTGCATGTTTAACGGTTGGACGGAAGGATTGCTGGCGGGACTCAAAAATCTCAACAATATCTTGACGGCGGGGATTGCAATTACGGCATTCTCGCTGTTTCTGTATGCTTTGTCATTCAACCTGCGTGATCGGGTGGCTCGTTCTTTCGCGATCATCTTGTTATGTGTGGTGGTTGTATTCACGACCGAAGCGCTGCAAAATAAGTCGGTACCAGATTGGGGAATTGAAATTCTGCTGCGTTTGCAGTGGATCGGAATTATCTTCCTGCCTCCGTCATATCTGCACTTATCGGATGCACTGCTCGTCACCGCAGGACGGCCCTCGCGCGGCCGGCGGCGTCTCGCCGTGCGGCTGGTGTATGTGGCGTCTTTGGGATTCCTGATTCTATTGGTGATCGGGGTACTGGTGGGCGGATTAGTTGCGAATGGTCAACCTGCCCCGCATTTGCAGCGCACCATTTGGACGACGCTCTTTACGATCTTTTATGTTGCCATCATCGCCTGGGCCGGCTACAACTTCATCCGCGCCTACCGGAGGATGCTGACGCGTTCAGGCCGGCGCCGCATGCTGTATCTGATGGCAGGCGCCACTGCGCCTGCATTAGGGTCGTATCCGTACCTCTCATTTGGTTCCAATTTTGCAGCACAATATCCTCTGGCGTTTTGGAGCACTGCGTTTCTGATCAACCTGCTGGTAGCGGTGCTGGTGATTGTCATGGCATATGCGGTGGCATTCTTTGGCGTCTCATGGCCCGATCGGCTGGTCAAGAGCCGTTTGTTTAAATGGTTACTGCGCGGTCCGGTCACGGCTTCGCTGGCGTTGACGATGATGACGCTGGTGCGGCGAGCAGGGGAACTCTTTCAAGGTGAAACCTATTCAGCCTTTGTGCCGTTGGTCATGGTTGTCACCGTGTTATTGTTCGAACATGCCATCACCCTTTTCTCTCCCTTGTGGGAGCGGATCATGTTCTTTGGGCGCGATCGGGCCGAGATTCAGCTTCTGCAAAACATTGAAGAGCGCTTGCTCACGCGCAGTGACCTCCAGCAGTTCCTCGAGAACGTACTGGCGGCCGTCCGCGATCATTTGCAGTCTCCCTGTGCTTTTGTGGCCGCCCTGGACGGCGAGGAGCTTTCCTTGAGCGTGGTGGCCGGAAACCGCCTGATGCTCGAAAAGGAAAACTTGAACGAAGCTCTGCAGTTGGTCAGCCACAATGGGGAAAGCGAACGTCATGAATTTATCTGGGGTGATTTTTGGATTTTGCCCCTGCACCAAAGGAAGATCAGTGGAGACCGGGACGAGATCCCACCGCTGTTGGGCATTCTGGGAATTGCGCGCAGGGCGAATCATCCCCTGGATGTAGATCAGCGTAACTCGCTTTGGCTGCTGGCTAATCGCGTCGCGTTTGCACTGGAAGATCGTCGTTTGCAGCAGCGTGTGTTGCGGTCCCTCGAAGACTTGCAGCCGGAAATGGATATGCTGCAAAAGTTTCGTGCCGCTGGGCGCTACGACTCCACAGCCAACCTGCTGACGGAGCCCACCTTTGTGGAAGCCGACCTGGCCGATTGGGTGAAGGATGCGTTGACCCATTACTGGGGCGGGCCCAAATTATCCAATAGCCCTCTGATGAAATTGCAGGTGGTGAAAACCCTGGTTGATGATTATGATGGCAACGCCTCCAACGCGCTTCGCGCGCTATTACGCAAAGCCGTGGATCAGGTGAAGCCGGTAGGCGACCGCCGTTTTACCAGCGAATGGATTTTGTATAATATTCTCGAGATGAAATTCATCGAAGGACGCAAAGTCCGCGAAGTGGCGGGTCGTCTGGCCATGTCTGAGGCGGACTTGTATCGTAAACAACGTGTGGCAGTGGAGGCAGTTGCCCATGCCATACTTGAAATGGAAAAAAATGAAAAGCAAACTGAAGTGTGGGAACGGAGCAACTTATGACCCTGCGACATAATGACAAGAAGAAATATCAGAATACCATGCCCGAAATTGATGAGGGCTGGTGGGAATCGGTGCTGGCAGAGGAACGGCAATATCCCGCCACGCGAGCGCCCATTGGGGGGGTAAAACCAAAACCTGCGGCGCAGGACAAGCCGGCCAAATCTGAACCGGCCATGCACGAAGCGCCCGAAATCCAGGTGGATTGGGATACAGCCAGAAAACTGTATGCCGATGACAGCATCCTCGAACTCCGTGTGACCGGTCATAACCACGGTGGCTTGCTGGTGGAATCCAATGAACTGGCCGGGTTCGTGCCCTTTTCGCACCTGGTAGATCTGGCAGGGCGGGAACTCGACACGGATCGGGATGATTGCCTCGAAACCTATACCGGCAAAACAATCAGGGTCAAGATGATCGAATGCGTGCCGGAAGATGGCCGCGTGGTTTTCTCTGAACGCGCCGCACTGACCCCTCCAGGCAAGCGTACGGAACTCTTTCATTCCCTGCAGGTCGGTAACCATGTCACTGGCAGGGTTACGAACATCACCGATTTCGGTGTGTTTGTGGACCTGGGCGGGGTGGAGGGTTTAATTCATCTCTCAGAGCTCTCGTGGGGGCGAGTGATGCACCCGAAACAGCTCGTGCATGTGGGGGATGAGATCAATGTTCAGGTGCTGGATATTTCCGTTGAGCGGAGCCGGGTGGCGCTCAGTCTGAAGCGTCTGATTCCGAATCCCTGGGAGCGGGCTGAGGCCGACTTTCCGGCTGGTCAAATTCTGACCGCCACGATCACATCGGTCCTGTCCTATGGCGCATTTGCGCGCCTGGAGGCCGGCGTCGAAGGGCTCGTTCATGCCTCGGAGATGCCATTGCAGGATAATCAATCACCGCGTACTCTTTTGAGTGAGGGACAACAAGTACAAGTCCGCGTCTTGCATGTGGATCCCGGGCACCAACGCCTGGGGTTGAGCATGAAAATAAATTCCGAATGACGAAATCCCATCCGGAGCAAGGCTACGACTCAGAATTAAACGCAGGCTGGCTTGACCGGCTTGCGCAATTTAACCGGCATTTTGGTCGCTTTGTGCGCGACGCGCTCGGTGTGATTCTGATCGCCCTTGCCCTGATGACGTTTCTGGCGCTGCGTGACTTTACGGAGGGCCTGCTGCTAACGCCGTGGGTCGATCAGCTTGTGCTGTGGTTTGGATGGGGATCTTATCTTCTAGTTGTTGCGATCGGATATGCTGGATTCGCTCTCTTGCGCCGGTCAACGACGCCACTTTCGTGGGGCCGGATCTTTGCCCTTGAGATCGCGGCTTTCCTGACCTTGAGCCTGCTCGCCGCGCTCGGAGGCAATAACATTACCGACGCGGAGCAAGGCGCGTATGGCGGACGCATTGGCTGGGGACTCACAGAATTGTTTTGGCGCGTGGCTCGTGAGGTGGCTGGTGAGGGGCGTGAACCATGGGGTACACTGCTGCTGTTTGTCTTGTGGCTGTTCTTTGTCATGATTGGCTTCAACATCTGGGTATGGCTTGAACGCTGGCTGATGCAACTTGCCGGTGAGGGGCAGCCCATTGTTGAAGTGGAATCACCTTCGCCGGCACAGGAAACTGAGCCTCCGGCAGAGAAGAAGGAAAATGGACGTCGCAAGAAATCCACACAGACTCTACCGCCTGAGTTCCGCAAGTCACTGAAGGTTTCTGACCATCAGGATAAGAAACCGCTCGAGCCGCGCAAACGCGACGCGCGTTTGCCTTCGCTGAACATTTTGCTCGCCGATCAAAATGCCCGCCCCGACGAAAGGACGATCAATCAGACTGCGGGCATGATCGAAAAGACCCTGGCTGAATTCGGCATTATCGCGACCGTAATCGGTTTTCGCGTGGGACCCACCGTGACCCAGTTCGCAGTGCAGCCCGGATTCATGAAGAAGGCCGGGACCAGCGAGGAGGAAGCGCAACAGATCAAGGTGCGTGTGGCGCAAATCGCTTCCTTGCAGAAGGATCTAGCGCTGGCGCTCTCGGCGGAGCGTCTGCGTATCGAAGCGCCGGTGCCCGGAAAGCCCTACGTGGGTATTGAGGTGCCAAATACCCATCAATCCAATGTACGCCTGCGCGCGTTGCTGGAAACGGACGCCTTTCACAAGATCGGCGCGCCATTGGCTTTGGCGTTGGGCCGCGATGTCTCCGGCCAGCCCGTGGTGGCAGATTTGGCGCGCATGCCGCACCTGTTGATCGCAGGCGCCACCGGCTCCGGCAAATCTGTATGCATTACGGCGCTGGCGACCTGTCTAGCTATGAACAATCCACCGGAAGATTTGCGCATGGTGATGATCGACTCCAAGATGGTGGAGTTGCTTCGCTTCAATGGATTGCCACATCTGTATGGAAAGGTCGAAACGAATGTGGATCGCATACTGGGCGTGCTGCGGTGGGTGGTGGTGGAAATGGAACACCGCTATCGCTTGCTCGAAGCAGAACACGCGCGTGATCTGGAGGCCTATAACCGCCGCTTGCGCAAGGGGAATAAGAATCCGCTCCCGCGGATCGTGGTACTGGTTGACGAATTGGCAGACCTGATGATGTCCGCACCGGATCAGACGGAACATAACCTGGTGCGGCTGGCACAGATGGCGCGCGCCACCGGCATTCACCTGATCGTGGCAACACAACGTCCCTCCACAGACGTGGTGACGGGCCTAATCAAGGCCAACTTCCCTGCACGCTTGGCATTTTCAGTGGCTTCGAGCGTGGATAGCCGGGTGATTTTGGACACGACCGGCGCAGACAGCTTGTTAGGGCGCGGCGACTTGTTGTTCCTGAATCCCGAGGTCGGGAATCCCATCCGCGCGCAGGGCGTCTTCGTCACTGATATGGAAATCGAACGCGTGATCGCACACTGGCAAAAGAACGTGGAAACCAGTACGGATGCGCCACCCTGGGAAGCCTTATTGATTGAGCCCGATGAAAACGAAGATGAAGGCCTGATCGAGCAGGCTGTTTTGCTGGTGCGGCAGAGCCAACGCGCGTCGGCCTCCATGCTGCAGCGACGGCTGCGGATCGGGTATCCGCGGGCGGCGCGTCTGCTCGACCAGCTCGAAGAGAAAGGTGTGGTGGGTCCATCACAGGGCGGGGGGAAGGAAAGGGATGTGTTGTTGGGTCCGGCTGATGAGGAAGAAGCAGGCCAGAACGGCGCGTGAAGCGCAAATCATCGTCCAGAGGTATTCAATGGAAAAGGTTTCGAGCATGGCATCGTCCAGAAAGACTCTCACTGACTATTTGCGCCTGTGGTTCAAATGGGTGCTGGATCCGCTTGGGAGATTCTTCAACAGTCTCGGTATCACGCCCATGATGATGACCATGCTGGGCCTGGCTGGCAATACCGTGGGCGCATACTTTCTGGCGCGCGGCGAGTTGTTGACAGGTGGTATTCTGGTGGCGCTGATGACACCGATCGACGCACTGGATGGGACGATGGCGCGGTTGCGCGGCGAAGCCAGTGACTGGGGTGCTTATGTTGATTCGGTGACGGACCGCTATTCGGAGTTGATCATTTATGGCGGCCTTCTGTACCGTTTTCTGGTCACCGAGGAGCCGCTGGGCGGCATGCTGACTTTTGCTGCGGCGGCAGGTTCGGTGCTGGTTTCGTATGTGAAGGCGCGTGCGGAAGGATTGGGGTATGAAGCCAAGGTTGGTATACTCACGCGGGCGGAGCGTTACATTGTGCTGGCGCCGGCACTGGTATTCAATCAACTCTATCTTGGTTTGGGAATCCTGGCGGTGTTTGCAAATATCACGGCTTTGCAGCGGATATGGCACGTGCGCAAGTTTGCGCGCACAAAAATAATGAAATAGAGGTTTTGAAGAATCTGATGCCGTCCTTCCAATTTGACGGAATTCACTTTATCTTATTTGGTGCAGAACGTGTCATTCGTTATTACGGGATAATCATCACGACTGGCGCGGTACTGGGCGCGTGGATGGCAACCCGGGAGGTGAAACGTCGCGGTTATCAGCCCGAAATGGTTTGGGACTTGCTGGTTTATCTGATGATCGGAGGCATCATCGGCGCGCGGATCTGGCATATCTTCACGCCCTCACCGGATATCCTGGTGCGCGATCCGATCACAGGCTCGATGGTCAATCCGTATTTTGCCGGCGGCACCGTTCGCATTCTGGATATTATGGCCATCTGGAATGGCGGGCTTGGCATTCCAGGTGCGGTCATCGGCGGTGCGATCGTTTTGTATTTTTATGCGCGAGCCAATCAAATTCGTTTCGCAGAATGGGCAGATATTATCGCGCCGAGCCTGGCATTGGGCCAGGCGGTGGGGCGGTGGGGAAACTATTTCAATCAGGAACTGTATGGTGCACCCACAAATCTGCCATGGAGGATTTTCATCGCCCCTGAGCACAGGCTGGATGGCTTTGAAGAGGTTGAATATTATCATCCCCTGTTCTTATACGAGTCGCTATGGAACTTCTTCAACATGTTCCTGTTGCTCTGGATTTCGCGCCGCTATGCAGATCGCTTGAAAAGCGGCGATATCTTCCTGATCTATTTGGTCGTATATCCCGTGGGCCGCTTTTTCCTTGACTTCTTGCGGCTGAACGCCTCGATGGTTGCGGGGCTTAATATCAACCAGACCGTTATGGGGGTCGTGGTAATCTGTGCGGCCGGAGCATTGTACTTTCGTCACCGTAAGGTAAATCCTCAATAAATGGTGATAAGATTTCGGGGTGACTGTTGTCTTATTGACCATAAGATTGACTATGCTATGCTCGTAGCCACTATTTTCAGGAAACCCTATGATTGAAACAAATGATTTAAGTAAACAATACAATAATAACTTTTGGGCGGTGGATGGTGTGACACTTACAGTGCATCCGGGCCAGATCCTGGCTCTGCTGGGGCAGAATGGCGCTGGCAAAACCACCACGGTTCGCATGTTGACTTCCCTGTTGAGTCCTACTCGTGGCTGGGCGCGGGTGGGCGGTTTTGATGTTGCGAAACATCCGCAGGATGTTCGGGCAAATGTGGGAGTGCTGACGGAACAGCATGGGCTTTACATGCGGATGACGGGTGGGGAATATCTCGACTATTTTGGCAAAGTCTATGGGCTGAATGCCGCAACGCGTATAACGCAGAGCAAATACCTTTTAGAATACTTTGGCCTGGCAGAGGCCGCGCACAGGCGTTCCGGTGAATATTCGAAGGGCATGAAGCAGAAGTTGGCGCTGGCGCGGGCGTTGATCCATGATCCCTCCGTGTTGCTGTTGGACGAGCCGACCTCCGCCATGGACCCTGAGTCTGCGCAGTTGGTGCGCAACGAGATCTCCCGGTTGAAATCCTCACGCCGGACGATCATCATTTGTACCCATAACCTGGCGGAGGCTGAAGCGCTGGCGGATCAAATTGCGATCATCTATCGCGGTAAGATTCTGTTGAACGGCACGCTGGAAGAATTGAAACGCAGCGTGCTGGGACCGGTGGAATATGAAGCCAGGTTTGCGCATGATTTTGATGCACGTGATCTGGAACTACCTCCAGGGGTAATGCTGGCCGATCGAAGCGCGACCAGCCTCCGGTTTAGGGTGGAGACGCCGCAGGACGCGAATCCAAAGCTGTTGACTGCTTTAACCGCGCGGAATGCTCCACTGGTCTCTTTCCATGAAGTCCCCAAAAAACTGGAACATGTCTATCTAAAAACCATGGCGGATGCGCAGGGGGTGAGCTATGCGGCGTAATTGGGAAGGTATCTGGCTGGTGGCTCGGCGCGAATTTCAAGATCAATTTCGCGACTGGCGTATTGTTGTGCCCATGATCCTGATGGTCTCGATCTTTCCGTTTGTGGCAGATAGCACGACCCGTCAGGCTGTAAATTTCATGAATCGCTTTGGCGGCGACATCATTTTGGACCGGCTCATTCCGTTTGCGATTCTGGTGATTGGATTTTTCCCACTGTCATTCACGTTGCTGGTGGCGCTGGAAGCCTTTGTGGGCGAAAAAGAACGCGGCACGATCGAACCCTTGCTGAGCTCACCCCTGGAGGACAGTCACATGTACCTGGGCAAGCTGTTTGTGGGAGTCGCCACGCCGTTGTTGTTCAGCTATGGCTCGATCATATTGTATCTGTTGCTACTCATGCGCCGCCCGGTGGAGTTTCCGAGCGCGTATATGATGACGTTGATCCTGCTGTTGACATTTGCACACGCGGTGTTGATGGTCAGCGCAGCCATTGTGATCTCGGTGCAGGCAACAACGATCCGCGCCGCCAATCTGATGGCTTCCTTTGTGGTTGTGCCAGTGGCGTTCCTGTTGCAGGGCGAGACAATGCTGATCTTCTGGGGAAATGAGGATGTGTTGTTTCTGGCGGTAGTTGGCCTGACCATCCTTTCGGGGCTTTTGATTCGGCTGGGGCTGGCTCACTTCAAGCGCGAATATCTGCTGGGGCGCGAGATTGATACACTGAATTTCAAATCCATGTGGCAAGCGTTCCTCACGCGCGTGTCTGGAAATGCCACGTCGATTCTTGAATGGTATCGATTTGAGATCCCGGCCACTTTGAGACAGTTGCGCACACCTTTCCTGATCGTGACCGGCGTTGCGGTGATCACCGTCCTTGCCAGTTATCTGTGGGTGGTGAACACGGTACCAAAATTTGTTGAGATCACCCCGCATCGTGTGGAGGAAATTCAGAACTATCTATCTGCCAATCTGGGGAGCCTGGATATAGGGACTTTACATGAGGATGTGCCTGCATCCTGGATCTTTCTGAATAACGTCCGCACCATGGTGGGATTTCTGTTTGCCGGCCTGATCTCGTTTTCCACCCTGGGACTCGCACTGTTCATCGTCAACATGGCCCTGATTGGCGGCGTCCTGGGTGGTGCCAGTCTGATCAGTTACTCGCCCCTGGCCGTATTTAGTGTGGCGATTCTGCCACATGGGCTTTTTGAGTTGACTGCGGTGTTCCTTGCCACAGCGGCGGTGCTGAAGGTTGGTGCGCTGCTGGTAACACCTCAACCAGACAAGAGCCTGGGTGAAGTGTTCCTGCTCTCGCTGGCCGATTGGTTTCGCGTCTTCGTTGGTTTGGTGGTTCCACTGCTGGCCATTGCAGCAGTGATCGAGGTGTATATTACGCCCTTAATCATAAAACTGGCATTCCCATACCTTTAAGGAAGGCATCTGTGCCTAAAGTCATCATACTTGGTTCATCCAATGCAGTCCCATCCAAAGACCATGAGAATACCCATCTGGTGATCGTGGGAGAGGAACGCATGCTGCTGGTGGATTGCGTCAGCAATCCGGTAGTACGGCTCGAACAGGCTGGCATAGATTTTAATGACTTGACCGACATTATCATCACACATTTCCACCCTGATCATGTTTCCGGTGTTCCGCTCCTGCTCATGGACATGTGGCTGATGGGGCGAACCAAACCTATCAATATTTACGGTCTGCACTACACCATGGATCGTTTGGAAGATTTAATGGGATTCTATGGTTGGGCTGAATGGCCCAACTTCTTTTCTGTGGGATTTTATCGCCTGCCTGAAGTGGAACTGGCCTACGTGCTAGACTGTGCAGATTTCAAAGTTCATTCGTCGCCGGTCCACCATATGATCCCTACCATTGGCATCCGCGTGGAGTGTAAGAACGGACAAAAGGTACTGGCGTATTCGTGCGATACTGAACCCTGTGAGCAGACTGTTCGGCTGGCCTCAGGTGCGGACATTCTCATCCATGAAGCAGGTGGGGCCTCCTTCGGGCATTCCTCTGCCGAGCAGGCCGGAGAGATCGCCACAAAAGCTGAAGTGGGGAAACTCTACCTCATTCACTATCCCACCGGGCGCTTTGCCAATGGTGACATCGCCGCGGAAGCGCGCAGGACTTATCAGGGTGAGGTGGTGGTTGCCAAAGATTTCATGACCATTGACATCTAAAAGAGATGGTCACCCTCAGGGGTGACCATCGTTTTGTGCAGGATCTAGTTCAGTCCGCAGTTGCACTGCGGGCTGAACTTTATCATTACCAGCCGTTGATATAGGGTTCCCATTCCTGAAATTCGTGCAGGTGCCGGCCAAAAATATATTGGGCGTTGGCGGGCGGCTCCTTGGGAAGGTGGAGCAGGTGCATGTGCACTTCCTCCACCTTCCGCCCACCCTTGCGGTGATTGCAGTGCGGGCAGGCGGCCACCACGTTCGTCCAGACGTGCTGGCCACCCAGGTGCCGAGGCATCACGTGATCTACTGTCAGCCCATTGTCGCGCTTGCCGCAGTACTGGCAGGTATAATTGTCGCGTCGAAATACCTCACGCCGCGTCAACTTGACGCGCGGTCTCGGCCGGTGGATCTGCAATCCCAGCCGAATGACCGACGGTCGCGGAATTAACTGCTTTATAGTCCTGATGTGACCGCGTCCATTAACGACCATATCGGCTTTGCCCGCCAGGAGCAACCCGACCGCCCGACGTGTGGTACAGACATTAATCGGTTCGAAATTGGCGTTGAGCACCAGTACAGGTTCGTGCATTCTGCCTCAGCAATGGGCATGATTATATGCCAGAGTAACTGATTCGTAAAACCTGCTTTTTGCAATGCCACGATCCTGCCATGAGGAACTTCCATGAATATCTTGATCGCCGGCGGCTCCGGATTTCTGGGCGCAGCACTCAGGGCCCGGCTCACGCGATATAATCATCGGGTTTTCATTCTCACACGGCGAACACCCAAATCTGAAGACCAGATTCAATGGGATGGAAGATCCACCCATGGATGGCTGCATCGTCTCGACGACATGGATGCAGTGATCCATGTGACCGGTTTCGGACTGGAACATTGGCCGTGGACGCGACGTCAGAAAAAACGATTCACTGACTCCCGCGTCGTCCCCGGACAGGCGCTGGCTGAGGCCTTCGAGAAATCTTCGCGCCGCCCGGGCATCTTCGTCCAGGCTTCGGGCATCAACCGCTATGGCTTGCGCGGGGAAGGCATCGCGGATGAATCCACTCCGCCTGCAGATGATTATCTCGCTCAACTCACCGTCCCCTGGGAGAACGCCACCCAACCGATCGAAGCGCTCGGAGTCCGGCGGATCATTACTCGAAACGCAGTGGTGCTGGCCCGGCATGACGGGCAGTTCCCTCTGATGGCGCTTCCGGTGCGGCTTTTCTTCGGTGGCAAGTTCGGTGACGGCAGGAATTCGCTGAACTGGATTCACCTTGATGATTACACCCGGGCCGTGCAATTCCTGCTGGAACATGAATCGGCGAGTGGACCGTTCAACCTGATTGCTCCTGCCCTTACCTCCGGTGAAGAGTTCATGCGTACCATTGCACGCGTCCTGCATCGCCCATTCTGGTTCCACCTGCCCAAATGGCTGTTGCGCATCCCATTAGGCGAAATGAGCGTGTTGCTCACCGAAGGCCGCCGTGCTCAACCTAAACGCCTCTCAGAACTTGGTTTCCGGTTCGAGCTTGGAAACCTGGAAGCCGCATTGAAAGACTTGTTGAGGCATTAAAATAGTTTTGTGTTCCGGTGAATACTTTACAGGGTGTTCGCCAGGAACACATAGGAGATACTCAGTGAAACGTTATTTGATTCTTCTGATCGGTATCCTGCTGTCTGCCTGTGCCCCGATTGCTGTACCGCAACAGGATGCCTTACCCACTGCTTACATTGACCCATCCTATCCGACCGTGGAAGCCGCTCCCCTGGCAAATATTCAACAGACGAGCGGCATCCAAGTGCGCGTAGACCGCGCCTGGCGCGATGGTAAACAGGTCAATGCCGACGTGTGCTTTACGCTGCTGGATGCCTCAGACTGGTCGGTATGGGGCGCGACCCTGCAATATACGGGTGCTGCAGTCACCGATTTTTCATCGACGCTCGTGAGTTTGCAGGAGCCCGTCGAAGGGCAGTCTGGCTTGCGCTGTGACACCCTGTCCTTCCTCAACATCCCTCCCGATGCTGATCTTTCAGCGGTGACCATCACGGTGGATGCCATCGCCGCGCCGCCGCGAGCTGAGGACTATTGTTCGATCTACATGCCCAAGATCCAGCAGACTCTGACCGAACGCGGCATTGCCATTGGTCTGGGTTGCGTGGATTCGAATGGGGTGCAGGTCATGCAAATCTTAAGCAAACCAGAGACCATGTCACAGGAGGAAGCGGAACAAATCGTCTACAGCGATGAGTTTTACACCGTCCAAGGTCCCTGGTCGTTTACCTTCAATCTTGGCCAGTGATGTTGTATAATTGCCGTATGTTTGGAATCCGCAATACCACTCGATATTCCTATTACACCCACACATAAGCGTTTGCGGTGGTGTGTTAAGAACGCGCCCATCGCGGGCGCGTTTTTATTTATGAAATCGTGGGGCGGGATGCCATCCCGCCATGCTCGGAGGCATAACGTGAACATTGATGAACAAATCGAACTGTTGATGCAAGGCACGGAATACGGCGATGATGAGCTGCAGAAATCCATGACCGCCGAACTGCGTGAACGGCTTGAGCTGGTCCAAAAGGATGGCAGGCCGTTGCGCGTGTATTGCGGTTACGATCCCACCTCCACAGATTTACATCTGGGTCACACGATCACCATGCGCAAGCTGCGGCAGTTCCAGGATCTGGGGCACGAAATTACCTTTCTCATCGGCAGTTACACAGCGCTGGTTGGAGACCCTTCCGATAAGAACAAAGCGCGCCCCATTCTGACTCAGGAACAGGTAGCGCACAATGCCCAGACCTACGCGGAACAGGCTTTTCGTGTGCTTGACCGCGAGAAAACGAAGATTCGATATAACGGTGAGTGGCTCAGTGAACTCTCCCTGCTCGATTTGATCCGGCTTGGACAGAATTTCACTGTTCAACAATTCATGGCGCGCGAAAATTTTGCGAATCGACTTGAAAAAGGCGAACCGATTTTCCTGCATGAAACCTTCTACGCGCTGATGCAGGGCTATGACGCGGTCGCCATGCAGACCGATGTGCAGGTAGGCGGCACGGATCAGCTGTTCAACATCATTGTGGCGGGCCGCAAACTTCAGGAAGCCCTCGGGCAAAGACCGTTGGTTGGCATCATCACGGGAATCCTGCCTGGCACCGATGGCACGCAGCGGATGTCCAAATCCACAGGCAATATCATACCGATCAATACCGGTGCGGACGATATGTATGGCAAGCTGATGTCGGTGCCTGATCTTGCGATGGGCAAATTCATGCGTCTCGCCACGCGGTGGAGCCCGCATGAGATTGAAACACTGGAAAAGGAGGTCGAGGCCGGCAGGCTGCATCCCCGCGACGCGAAGATGCAGGTGGCGTTCGAGATCGTATCTATATTCTATGGCGAGACTGAGGCGAGGTCCGCGCAGGACGCGTTTGTGAAAATGTTCCAGCAGAAGGAGATCCCCGATGAGATGCCAGGGCATTCACTGCAAACGGGTCAGACGATTCTGGATGTGATCCTTGCCGCGCACATGGCAACCAGCAAAAGTGAGGCCCGCCGATTGATCGATCAGAAGGGTGTTCGCCTGGATGGCGAGGTGCTCGAACGCGGCGACGTGCCATTTCCTCATCCGGGCGTGCTGCAAGTCGGGAAGAGAAAGTTCCTTCGAGTTACGTGACAAGAAACGCGATGGCCTGGCCATCGCGTTTCAATTTATTTTTCCGCCATCATTTGCAGGAATGCTTGCACCACCAGGGGGTCCAGAATTGTCCCTGAAACATCCTTTATATACTGGATAACCCGCTCCTCCGGCCAGGCTTTTCGATATGGGCGGTCTGACAGCAGGGCATCCCAGATATCTACAATCGCGAAAATTCGTGCAGAAAGCGGGATCTGTTCGCCTTTCAGACCACGTGGGTAGCCGCTGCCATCCCAGTGTTCGTGATGACAATAGGGGATATCCAGAGCCGGGCGCAAATACGGAATGGGAGCCAGCAGGTTGAACGCATATTCCGGATGCTTGCGCATTTCAGTCCATTCCAAATCGTTCAGTGGACCCGTCTTTCTTAGTATTTGATCCGGCACGCCCATCTTGCCGATATCATGCAATAACACGCCGCGGTAGATGTTAACCACTTCGTCATCGGCTACGCCCATATAACGGGTCAGCTGCATCGTCAAATCAGTCACGCGCCGCGTGTGTCCTTCAGTTTCACGGTCGCGCAGTTCAAGGGCCCGTGCCCAGCCTTCCAGAGTCGTATCATAGGCCTGAGTGATCTCCTGGTTTGAGCGTTGCAGGTTGTCGAACAGCTGCGCGTTATCAACCGCAATCGCAGCCTGCCCGGCCAGTGTGTGAAGGAACTGCATCCAATCCGCGGTGGGGGCAAACGAGGACCGGATGAATACCTCAAATACGCCTTTGACTTGACCTTTGACGATCAACGGGACACCGAAGTAAGTAACAAAACCTTCGCGGACCAGCAAGGGATCGCCCCTGGCCTCATTCAAGGTCTGCAAATCTGAAACGTATTCGACGCTCCCCTTCATAACGACCTGGCCGGCCAGCCCCTCACCAAGCCTCATCAGGGGTCGTGAAGGGGCAGGGGTATAGAAACCGGCACTGGTTAAGAAAGTGAGGCTCTGCAACTCGGAGTGATACAGCAAAATGTCCACGGCGTCTGCTTTGAGATGCTTGAGCGCATGATCCATCAGGATGTTCAGAGTCACACGCAGGTCAGTGGAGGAGGCAATGGCGGAGTCGATGTCGCGCAGAGTGGTAAGCCGGTGGATCTGTTCCTGGCTTTGATCAAAAAGCTCGGCGCGGTGAATAGCGTTACCTGTAATTTCGGCCAGAATTGTTAACAGATTGATTTCGCCTGTGATGTGCCGACTGGTTTCCACGGCCACCAGTAAAACGCCGACTGGGCCGATGGTGGATTTGATGGGGATAAAGATGCCACTCAATCCCTCTGGTGTACTGTCTCTGTTTCCGGGAAACATCAAAAGGTCTTTCTTCAGCTCTGGGGCAATGTATTTTTCGCCCGACGAAAACACGTGCCCGATAATTCCATCTTCGGGCCTCAGGACTGTGTAGGTAGCCTGTGTCGATGCTCCTCTGGCAATCCGTTGTTTGAGCGTGTTGTCGGTATGCTCATAAAGCCAAATAGCGCCGTTGGGAGTATCGATAAGAAGCAATGCTTCATCAAGCAAAATGGGCAATATGTCCGCAACAGATTGTGCCAGGCGTAACGATGTTGAGACCCGATTGATAATCTCCAAATCCCGGAGACGCTGCTGCGTTTCACCGTATAACCGCGCATTGTCAATGGCGGCGGCGGCCTGGTGCGCAAACATCATGGCAATATGACTGCTACTTTCATCGAATGTGCCTGGTTTTAAGCTGTCGAGCGCGACAGAACCGATGACTCGTCCGCGGGACACCAAGGGCACCACCATCCAGCCGTGTACCTGCCTGGCATCCCCCCAATTTTTGAAGCGAGCGTCCTTCTGAGCATCCTCTACGATGATCGGTTGGCCCGTTACTTTAACAGTCTGAAAAAACTCATCATTATCTGGAAACGTCAGATTTTTCAATTGTTCCGAATGTGGATAGCCCTGCGCCATGACGATGCGGAGTTTATCGCCTTCATGCAGAAAAACACTGCCGCTATCATATGGGATGATTTGCTTCAGCGCCGCTAATATTTCCCGTGCCACCGTATCCGGATCCAGCGTGGACGATGTTGTAGCGGCTGCCCGTCGCAGGGTCTCAGCTTCCTGGCGGCGTTTCTGTTCCGATTCAAACAGACGCCCATTTTCGATGGCAGTTGCCGCGTAGGTGGCGAGCATTTCAAGGAGAGTTTGTTCCTCCAGTTGGTATGCACCCGGCTCATAGCACTGGGCCGAGATCATGCCAATGACTTTGTCTCCGAACCGCATTGGAACTGCCACGACGGATTGGACATGCCTGGGCGAGCCGAAGCGATTGACCACCCTTTGTTCAACTTCGGCCTCGTTTCGCAGAATGATACTAATACCGTCTTTAATAACGGCACCAGTAAACCCTGCGTTGCCAGGCATTCGCCCCAGTTCATAGCGTTGTTGGGCCTCTACGCTATAGACTGCAATATTCTCGTCCTTGGTCTCATCCCGAAGGGCGATAAGAAATACATCGCAGGACATCAACCGGCTGGCGGCTGTATGGATAGCGCTGTAGATTTTTTCAGGGTCCTGACTGATGCGCACAATCTCCTGACTAAGCTGGTGAAGTACGGCGCGGCGATCCGCGGCTTGCAAGGCCTCTTGATACAAACGTGCATTTTCCAGCGCAATTCCGGCATGGTTGGCAGTTGCGAAGGCGAGTTCCTCATGCTGATCAGTAAAGCGCCCTTTTTGGTGGCTGTCGAATGTGATCAGACCGATTGCTCTGCCTTTCACGATCAATGGGATGGCAAGAAAAGACCGGGTGTTCGAAGGCTCGATCAGGCGGACAAAGCGGCTGTCTGCAAGAACGTCCCCAATGCGGACTGGAAGTTTTTCTTCTATCACCAGGCGATTGATGGGAAACTCATTGAGTAGAATCCGGCCCAGCTTTTTAAACTGCTCTCCTTCAGGGCCGATGGCCGCGACAATATTCAGGTGATCTTTCTCCAGGAGCTGGATGCTGCCCGCATCTGATGGGATCAGCGCGACGAGCTGGTCTAGAATGATTTGCAGGACCTGTTTCAGGTCCAGAGAAGAGGCTGCGGCGCGCATCAATTTCAGAAGGGCAGCCTCACGCTTTAGCTGTGTTTCCTGCGCTTGAAACAGACGCATCCGTTCCACCGCGGTTCCCAGGCCACCCGCAATCGTGTAGAGCAGGCGCTGGTCTTTTTCGTTGAACGCCTTAGCCTTCCGGCTTTCCACATTGAGGACGCCGATAATGTTTTCGTGGACATGGATCGGAACGCACAACTCAGATCTTATGCCAGAGGCGATCTCGATATACTCCGGATCTTCAGCAATGTCATCCAGGCAAATGGGCCTGCCCTCTCGCACTACTCTGCCTGTGATGCCTTCGGTAATTGGGAAACCGTCCATCCAGTTTGAGATATTGGCGCCCAGGTAAGAGAAGTGCGGTGTAAGCATATCTCCGGTTTCATTGATCAGGAGAATGCCACAAACCTCGTTGTAGATTTGGCCAGTGATTTTGGTTACCTTTTCGATGATTTCGTCTTCAGACCGACTTTCTGCCTCCGCCATGGCTATAGCATGCAGAACAGTTAATTCCTTAACCTGTCTCTCCAGGGCCCGTTCGGTCTCTTTCTGCACTGTCAGGTCCGTGATGACGGCGATGGATCCATGGACCTCCCCGTTTTTCTGGCGTGGTACACCGGTGATCACCACAGGAACTTCATGACCATCCTTGTGCAAGAGCTTTGATTCGTAGGTGGATTTGATGCCGTGCTGTCTTCTGGCTTTCTCTTCCTCCAGGGTCAAGCGACTGGCAGGGGCCGTAACATCCATCGGCTTTTTGTCCTTGAATTCCTCCACCTCGTAGCCGATCATGCTGGCATACGCCGGGTTGACATACTCGAACTGGCTGTCCGGACCGATCACGGTGAGACCCTGCCCCATATTGTTCAAGACCTGCAATGCAAAATCTCGCTCGGTTTGCAGAGCTTTCTGCGCCTCCAACTCTTGTGTGATGTCGAACAGAATGCCCTGCCAGTACTTTGGCTGGCCGTCCTCATCCAGGATGATTTTGGCATAATCTCTTAACCAGACAACTTTTCCGTCCCGATGGATAATACGGTAATCCATGTGAAAATCGGCCAGGGTCTCATGCGTTGTTTTGATCTCACGTCGAACAGCCTCCAAGTCGTCAGGATGGATACGGTCCAGCCAGAGCTTTGGGTCAGCCAGCCATTCCCTGGCGGAATAACCGGAAATCGCTTCAATCTGTGGGCTGATATACAACGCGGAGCTATACTCATCGTGGTTGTCTGTATAAACTGCTGCCGGCAACTGCTCCACCAGGATTCGGAAACGATTTTCTGCCGCGCGCAGCGCTACCTGTTCACGCTCCAGGCGGTTCTGAGCCACAGCGTTGGTTAGCGCCGCGGGCAGTCGATGTAGATAATCACCCTCTTTGACGAGATAATCGGAGGCGCCACTTTTGAGCGCCGTGACCGCGACCTTTTCGTCGCCTTGACCGGTGACCAGCACCACCGCAGGCGCTGGCTGCATTTCCTTCACTTTCTGCAGAAGATCCAGGCCAGAGCCGTCTGGAAGGCGCAGGTCTGTCAGTACCAGATCGATGTCTGGCTCCAGTTGTAACATTTTCACGGCAGAGCGCAGCGAATCGACTTGATAGAGAACAAATCGCCCCGGAAGATTATCATCCAGGGTTCGCTGCGTTAATTCAACATGGGCTGGTTCGTCTTCAACGTACAGAATTTTCATATCGATCCAAACTCTTTATTAAGGGCATAATCCATTCTCCCTAATGAATGAACAACAGAGGCATTATAAAACAAAGTTCATGATATATCGGCGGGCAGTAGTTACAGATGGAAAACAAAAGACGCCTTGCGGCGTCAACCTTGCTCCTTCATTCGCTAGAGGCGTCGAGGGGATTCGAACCCCTGAATAAGGGTTTTGCAGACCCTTGCCTTACCACTTGGCCACGACGCCATTTAAAGCTCTGAGCGGGCGATGGGACTCGAACCCACGACCTTCTCCTTGGCAAGGAGACGTACTACCACTGTACTACGCCCGCATTTCTGGGCCAACCTTCAGCCGAGAGTGCCGAGACACAGAATCGAACTGTGGACACCGCGATTTTCAGTCGCGTGCTCTACCAACTGAGCTATCTCGGCGAGATATTTCGTTGTTAAGCGTGCGGAATTTTACTTTGGGATAGGGGGATTGTCAAGCAAGGATTATTTGCGTCGTTGCGAGGAGCCAATGACAGTGAGCGACGTGGCAATCTCCTAGCATAGGTGGAGATTGCTTCGCGAAATGCGCTCGCAACACTTACATCTGGCGCACACTTGCCCCGGGCGCAAGTGTGATTTGCCAAGAAAATCAGGAGTGCAGGTGTGACATTGGTGCCTCTCTTGACCTCAGCCTGCTTCCACACTACAATCTTTGCCTACCCTCATACCATTTGTCGTTGCGAGTCTCAGAGAAGCAATTCCCCGGATCGAGTTTGAGATTGCTTCGCCCTTCGGGCTCGCAATGACGGAAGAATAATTTTATGTTTGAAAACCTCACCAATCGTCTCAACCAGGTATTTGACCAACTCCGCCGCCGTGGCAAACTCTCCGAAGCAGACGTGGACGCGGCGATGCGCGAAGTGCGGCTGGCCCTGCTCGAGGCGGATGTGCACTTCAGCGTGGTCAAATCATTCATTGCGCGCGTGCGCGAACGCGCGATCGGCGCGGAAGTTTCGAAGGCCTTGAATCCGGGTCAGCAGGTTATCAAGATCGTCAACGAAGAATTAATCCAGACCCTGGGCGAACCCGCACCGTTGAATTTCAGAGGACCGAGACCGCATGTCATTATGCTGGTCGGTTTGCAGGGCTCAGGTAAAACGACTCACGCGGGCAAGATCGCGAGGATGCTTCGTTCGAAAGGGGAGCGGGTGATGCTCGTTGCGGGCGATCCATATCGGCCCGCCGCGGTCACGCAGTTACAGCAGCTCGGTGAGCGGATCGATGTCCCTGTGGAAGCAGACTTGAACCTCAAGCCGCCGGAACTCGTCCGGCGCGCGTTCGAGAAAGCCGAAAAGGGTGGATTCGGCATCCTGATCGTAGACACAGCCGGTCGGTCGCAGCTGGACACGCAGTTGATGGACGAGTTGAGAGCCATCGTGGCGAAGGTCCCGCCGGTGGAGACGCTGCTCGTCGTCGATTCCATGATTGGTCAGGAAGCATTGAATATCGCACAGGGTTTCCGCGACAATGTCTCGATCACAGGGCTAGTCATGACGAAAATGGAGGGCGATTCGCGTGGCGGCGCTGCGATCTCGATCCGTTCGGTGACGGGCGTGCCGATCAAGTTTATCGGCACGGGTGAAAAACTCGACGCTCTCGAAGCGTTCGACCCGGCGCGGATGTCGTCGCGCATCTTGGGCATGGGCGATATGATCGGCCTGATCGAAAAAGCCGAAGCTGCCTTCGACCAACAGACTGCCCAAAAGACGGCTGAGCGCATGATGAAGGGACAATTTACGCTCGAAGACTGGCTCGAACAGATGAAGCAGATGAAGAAGATGGGACCCCTGGCCCAGATCATGGACATGCTGCCCGGGCAGTTGGGGCAGGCCGCGCGCCAGATTGACCCGAAAGAGATCGATCGAAATTTCAAGCAGTCCGAAGCAATCATCAATTCGATGACACGCAGGGAACGCCGTGACCCTGATATTCTGAACGCCTCCCGCAGGCGCCGCATCGCGGCCGGTTCGGGCATGGAGGTGCAGGACGTGAACCGCCTAATCAAGCAATTCCGCGAAGCGCAGAAATTGATGAAGATGATGCAGAAGACTGGGGGAAAGGGGTTGGGGAGGTTGTTTGGGTAATGTTAGTTGGATAGTTCGATCGTTGGTTAGTCTGTTAGTCCCGCAGTTGCTGTCTGAGTTCGCGCTCCTAAGCCCGAAGGGCTTCCAGGTACAGACGAGTCGATTCCCAACCTTCAGTTGCTTTCCTGTTCCTTTAGACGGTCAAGCAACTTTTCAAAATGTTCCTGATGATGGTCATAAGAGGCCACGAGAATGAACGCGAGGGGGAATCCGTTCAGCCACGGGTATCTGCTCCCGTCCAGCAAGTCTCTTTCAGAAATTTTGTCCCCTAATCCCAGGAACCGCAGAAATCCATTTTTCCAATTCTGGTGGATTTCTGTCCACAGCTTGTTGTGATTGGTCGCATATGTCAAGGCATTGACTCGATCCGCGTCTTCTTCCCAATCTTCGCCAATGTCCGTGATCCACCTGGGGAATTTGGGCTCCCGATTGTTCAACCCTCCTTCCATCCGAGCAATGGAGATCTGTTGCCATGCCCACAGATGTGCCATCACATCTTTGATGGACCAGTCCAGGTCAAAGCGTGGGGCGGTGGTTTGTTCCTCGCTCAGGCTAGCAAGCAATTCTTCCCAGCGGTCGAGTTGTTCCCGCAGAGCCGCGAGTATATGCTCTTTCATTATCATAGTTCTTCTCCACTCGATTCATCCTTCAAGCAGGTATACACGTCGAAAACGTGCGTCCACAGGTTCTAGAACACCTGCTTGTGAAAGCTCAACAAAAGAAACCATGAAAATGCCAGGTTGGTCGGGGCGAGCGATGTATCCACTTTCGACTTCATTTCATGGAGACTGGATCGGTACGCATCATAAAACGTCCAACTGGGAGTTGGTTTGTATTGCAGGTTTGTCAACTCGAAATATTCGATGATGCCTTTGACTGTTGTCGGCTTGACAAAAACATCCCGCTGCGGATGATAATATGTTTGGCAAATTGTCATCAGCGGCCATTTTGCCAGTTTTTGGCTGCTCAGCAAGTGCAGGATGGTTTCAAACCCCATCTGCTCCCTTCCATGTAATAACTCTTCGATCCCACTAGCGAGCAAGTTCCTGTCTTTGGATGATAGGGAGAAAGCAAAATCTCTGAATTTCGGTTTTTCAAACACGGACAAGACAGACGATTTGCTGACGACCTTCACTACATTTTCGACGATCTGACCGGGTAGTTTGAAATTTTTCTTGGAAAAATTTTCCTGTGCAAATGCGACCATTTTGTCGACATTGTGCTTCTTCCTCCGTATGGCCGTAATTTCAGGGTTGTCGAAGCCTCCGGGATATCGGCGCAGAAACGCTGCTTCTGCTTGTTTTAGTCTTTCAAGATTCATGGATTCTTACTTGCCGCGCCAAAGCGAGGCATACTTCTTACGGTACTTGACGTCTTCTTCAAGCTCAATCAGTTCTAACGCCTTTTTCTTGATCTTCTCGTCTTTTACTGTGTTATATGCGTTCCGCATACTTTGCAGGATGTCATAACGGATCAAGGTACAGTTCTTTTCGGTGATGCACTCTTTGAAGCGCCGTTCGAGGCCTTCCATGTAGATTTTCTGCTGATTCTTTCCCGCAATTCCAACTTTCCATAGTGATTGCAGGCAATGCCGCGCGGTGACGAACATTTCGTCCTTTGTCACTTCGAGCAGGGCATTGAAATCCTTCAGGATCCTGTCCTTCGGGTCGCTTTTGGCGAGATTGCAGAGGACCTGAGCTGCGATGGCCCTCACATGATTATCAGCATGTGTCAGTCCAGCCACCATCTGATCCCATACATCGTAGGCCCAGTCAACGGGTTTTTCTGTGATGTTGAGAATGTAGAAGAAAGCCTTGTTCTGCAGTTCTCTGTCCTTTGAGCGGATATTCTCCAGGTGGGTTCGGGTGAGTTTGTCCATTAATCTCTCCTACAAACTACATAGTGCCGCATAATTTACTTTACTTTATGTTTGAATTTCAGCCTATGAATCCATGTGAAAAGTAAAGTTAATAATGAGACAGGCGGTAAAGGTTATGCAAGCGCCAGCTCCATGATGAAGTCTCGTTGTGGATCGTCACCGACATAAAATATATGTGTTCCTACTTCTTTGAATCCCCATTTTTTGTAAAAGCGGATCGCCCTCAAGTTCTTCTCCCACACGCCCAACCAGATACTGTCACAGCCTCTTTGTCTTGCCTCCTGTATGGAAGAAATCATCAATTCTTTTCCCACACCCTGGCCGATATGCTCTGGTGAGGCATATATTCTTCGGATCTCCAATGATCTCGTGCCCTGTAGCGATTCCTCTTTGCTGTCCATGACCAGCTGGGCGTACCCGATGGGTCTGCTCTCAGTCTCGGCGATAAGGAAAATATTCTCCGATGCAGACAGTTCGTTGAACTGAATTTCGGGTGAGAACGAAGCTTTCAAGTAGGCTGCTATGTTTTCCGGAATATTATCCTTTGCGAACGTATAGTAAAAAGCCTTTGCCGCAAACTCGGATAACATCGCTGCATCGTCCGTGGTGCCATATCGAATCATTACAGGAGAAAGCAATTGCATCAGGTCTTCTTTCATCGTAACGCGCGGGGTTTGTGTGTGTATAGAAAAATCACGGTAGTGATCAGTACGAGAACCACCCATATCCCAACGGTGCCGATGGGCAGGCCAAATATTTGATTTGAAGAGCTCAGTGGAAGCGCAGGCAAGGAGCTGAGATATCTCAGGTCCTCGTTTGCAGCCGATATTTCAGCATTGCGCGAGCAGATGCTGGTGACCCAATAATGCTCAGGGATGCCATAAGGGTATGAAGCATAGACCAAATAGTCGTTGCCAACCGCGAAAGGATAGCCGCAATCTCCCATTCCGTAACCTGTATCTACCGTAACAGTTGTCTTTTCAACCCCTTTCCATGAATGGTTCACTCGAAAATCGATTCGGTACCCAACATATTTTCCAGCTCGAACCCAGAAATAGGGTAGTTTGCCTATGGCGGTCAAAACCCGATCCAGGGTTGAAAAAATGGGAACATACTCATCAACAATGCTGAGAACTCTGCCGGTAAATACAGCATTGAACTTCCGAAATTCCTGCGCGGGTAGCCCTGGCGCGCCGCACGAGCAGGCATTTGCCGGCATGGGGAGTGCCAGGGTGACCATAATGAGATTCAGGCAAACAATAATACGAATATACTGGTAAGTTGTCATTCCTGTAGTTCCAAGCTCAACTATTAATTGATTCTTTCGTTTTCGACCAGAAATGCCAGCTCGGTTTTGAAATCCTTCAGATTATTTTGACCTTTGGCTCTGTGATTATCGACTGATTTGGCGATGAAGCAGTTGGCCTAGTTTAGAACATACATTCTAGCATGTCAAGGTGACCCTTTGGTCATTTTTGAGCAGGAGCCTGATGTTGGACCTGATGACTGTCCTCCGTCTGTGCTGTCAGTGTCTCCTCAGAATCCTGCAGTTGTCTCGCTTTCCAACAGGAATAGCAGAGATAGTATTTACCGAATTTTGGGTCCACTACAAGGTAGGAGGCGTGAAAGTTTTTACATATCGTACAGCGGCGAAGAATTTTTCTGGGCAAGACGTACCTCCTTTTATGAGCTGAATGGAATTATACGCTTAAGATTTGGGAGCAGATTTTTTGATTTCCTCCCACCTCTCTTCACACCCAGTTCACAAGCGGATTCTATACTCCTGATATCAGTTCACACAAAGGAGTATGAAATGAACGAAAAAATTGGTTTACGCATCCTCTCGGCTTTGGTGTTGGTGGCCGCAATCGCTGGCATCGGCTATTTCGCTTTTCAAGCAGGCGTTGCCCAGGGATCACCTATTACCATCGAAGCGCCTTCGGGCGAGTCGGTTCCTGCTCCGTATCCGTATTACGGGTATCGATATGGCATGCCATTCCATCGCCCATACGGATTTGGCTTCGGCTTCGGTTGCTTCGGCCCGTTGCTGGTGCTCTTCCTGATCTTCCTAGCGATCAAGTCCTTCCGAGTCCTTTTCTGGGGACCGCGCTGGGGCTGGGGGCATCGTGGTGGCTATGGACCATGGGGCAGGCATTGGGAGAACGGAGTCCCGCCGATGTTTGATGAGTGGCACAAACGCTCTCACGGCCAGCAACCTGACGCGCAGCCTGAAGAGCAGAAAGAGTCGTAATGCCAAAAATGAGATGTCCATCTTGTGATGGACATCTCATTCCACTTTCAAAATCAAGCAAAAATGAAAAAGATATATCCTCCAACTCTGATGCTGTTTTGTGTGCTCGGTATGATTGCACTGCACTCGATCGTCCCGCTGCGAGCGATCTCCAACCCGCTACTTCTCATGTTCGGCGTTGGATTGATTGCATTTGGGCTGGTTATGGCGTTTGGAGCGGAAGGTCAATTCAGACGAAGCGGCACGACAGTCAATCCTCTGGGTACATCTGCAAAACTGGTCACCGATGGCTGGTTCAAGTTCAGCCGGAATCCCATGTATCTGAGTATGGCACTGATGTTGATGGGCGCATGGTTGGCCCTTGGATCAATTTCGCCTTTGCTCGTTATCTTTGTCTATCTTTTTCTCACGGAACGATGGTATATCGAGCCTGAGGAGAAACGGTTGAATGTGACATTCGGACAAGAATACGAATCCTATCGGAAGCGTACCCGTCGTTGGTTATAGAGGTTGACAGCGTATAATATGCGGTAGCCCCATGAAAACTATCCTGGTTGTAGACGACGAACCCAAGATCACCCAACTCGTGCGTGACTATCTGGAACGCGCAGGGTTTGGTGTCCTTATCGCGCATGATGGAAAGAAAGCCCTGTCGCTCGCGAAGACAGAGAAACCGTCTGCGGTCATCCTCGACCTGGGCCTGCCTCAGCTCGATGGGCTGGATTTTACCCGTGAGTTCCGCAAAACCTCCAACGCGCCGATCATTATGCTTACGGCCCGGTCCGAAGAATCAGACAAGCTCATCGGCCTTGAGCTGGGCGCCGACGATTACATGACCAAACCCTTCAGTCCAAAGGAACTGGTGGCGCGCCTGCGCGCGGTTTTTCGTCGAATTGAGAATGTGACCAGCGCAAGCTCAGAAATCATCCGTGTGGCAGATCTAACTCTCGACGTGCCGCGTATGCGTGTCACAGGAGAGAAGCGTGAGATTGAGGAGCTGACTCCCACCGAGTTCGAATTGCTGGTGGCGCTTGCCCGGCAACCTGGGCGCGTGTTCACCCGCGCGCAATTGCTGGATGCGATCCACGGCGTGGCGTTCGAATCCTATGAGCGTGCCATCGATGCGCACATCAAAAATATCCGCCGTAAGATTGAATTGAAGCCGGGCGAGCCGAAGTATGTCTTGACGGTATATGGTGTTGGGTATAAGTTTGCGGATAAATAGGGCTTCCCACGCTGACCGGAGGTGCGACGCTCAGAATGAGCCGATAGGCAAGTGTAGTCGACACTTGCACCTGGCGTACACTTGGATTTGCTTGGCAAATCATGCCGGGGAGTGCAGCTGAGCGCGGTTTACGTGTTATCTGCCCTTCGACTGTGCTCCTCGTTATCACTCGTCGCTCCGCT
>DASTOH010000016.1:0-7990 GCA_035720235.1 Anaerolineales bacterium
CGCCGAAGCCCTGCGGATTCGATGCAATGCGCCGGATCTCATCGGGAGGGATTTGCGCGGGTGTGGTCATGGGGAATCTCCTGCATGGTCTCTGACGTAACTATGACGGTTTTTTATACGGAAACTGTGCGGTGTTTCAGAAGTCCTCGGTGGTCGAGTAGAGCGGGTGCTTGTTCCGCTCGTATCGCATTCGCTCGACCCACTCGACCACCGATTTGGAAATCGACCGCACAGTTTTGATTGCTACTCCCGTCTAATAGAGTGTAAGACCAATTCAAAAGGAGACGAATATGAACTACATAACCGTTGTACGTGGAAAATTGAAGGGCAACCCCGCCGATGCGAAGAAGGCCCACGATGCCACCGTGGAGCAACTCTCGGCGATGACGCGCCCGATGGGAGCGGTGGGGCACCGTCCACACCTGAACCCGCAGGACCCAAGCGAGTTCCTGGCCATTGATACCTGGAACAATATCGAAGGCTTGCAGAAGTTCATGAGCGACCCCCAGGTTGCCGCCGCCTTCGGCGCGCTGTTCGAAGGCATGCCCGATGTCAGCGTGTGGGCGGAATCGGACTGGGCGTCGTTCTAGGGCAAGAAAGACTTCGGAAGTCTCCTTTGACGCGTTCCGGTCGGGGAGTCTTCCGAAAGACTTCCGAAGTCTGGGCGAAATACAAGGTGACGGTCATCTTTAAGATGACCGTCACCTTGCTTGAGTTCTAGAGCATGGGATTGAGGAATACAAAGTAGATGTTCAGCATGGGTACCAATAATCTGTTCATCCTTCAGCAAGTCTTATGAATTCCGGTTCATTGCGTATACTCGCAAAATGAGGATCCTGCTGGGCCCACTCTTTAGTACATTGCTCATTGTCTAAAGCAGCTTTCAGCAATTCAAGCGCCCTACTAAGGTTTCCACAAATGGCTTCAAAACATGCTTGATCATATTCATCGTCTGTTCTGAGTAATTCACGCGCCAATTTTTCTTGTTCATCTGCCTCATCCATTCTTCCAAGCAAGCGCAAAACTACCATCAAAGACGACCTTACATTTCCATCATCTGGTTTGCTTCGTAGCGACTTTTGAAAATCCAAGGCCGCATGCTCTAAATCTCCTTTCATCTGGTATATAAGTCCGCGGTTATTGAGTGCCTCGGCGTGATCTGGCCTGAATCGAATCACGCTATCGTAATTCGAATAAGCGCGATCTAAATCATTGAAACTGTAAAGAGAACCACGATTAATATAAGCTTCAGCGAAATATGGATTAAAGCGGATCGCTTGAGAATAGCACTCAATGGCTTTATCCAAATCCCCCTCTTCTTCAAACGTAAAGGCTTTTTCGAACCATTGCTGGGCTGATAAATCCGCTTGCTCTATTTGTGCAGCCATGTTGGCGAGAGCTTGCTGTACTGTGGCAGCATTCAGCGCCATATCTGACGGAGGCTGTAACACAGCATCTAGTTCAACGTTCAGAAAATTTTCACGTAATTCTTTCATTGCGTATTTGAAGTATCTCAAATTTACAGGTACATCTAGTCCCTGAACTTTTTTCAGAACCGCCAGTTTGCCAGTCATGAACTTTTCGTTTCTTGGGTTGCTAAAATTGAACCCCTCAATCATGAGCGGAACAATATTTCGTCCGCACTCAAACGCTGTTTCGATTTCTCGTCGGAGCCAATCGTCAGGGTTAGTGCATCTTTTGAGGGCCGATGGGGTAAGAACAACAACAAAATGAGCCCGAGACTTGATATTCTCGATAATTGTTCGCTCGAACTCCCCACTTTTTATTCCTTCAAAATCAATAAAAACATCAAAGCCGTGAAGGGTTAAGTCTTGGTAAATTGCCAGAGCCCATGATGAATTGGCATGGCGATAACTGATGAAGACAGTCTTTTGAATCTGTCCCATGTTTTGCTTCCTCTACATCCCCAACCACTTCCCGGCCTCGCGCGGCAGATTCGCTGCGGGTCCCTGCCGGGCGGTACATTGGGGCAGGGATTCCAGGAACAGCCGGCCGTATTGCTTGGTCAGCACGCGGCGATCTAGAATCGCAACCACGCCGCGGTCGGAAGCGGTGCGGATCAGGCGACCGAATCCCTGGCGGAATTTCAGAATCGCTTCAGGCAGGTAGTATTGATTGAATGAGTCTTCATAGATTTCGGAGCGTGCTGCGATGAGCGGATCGTTGGGGACATCGAAGGGTAGTTTTGTGATGACCACGACCGAGAGGGAAGCACCGGGCACATCCACACCCTCCCAGAAGGATTTGGTTCCCAGGAGCACGGCGCGTTCGGTGGCTTTGAATGACTCCAACAGCGCGTTGGGTGAAGCGCCATCGCCCTGTTCATAGACGTAGATCTCTTCGCGTGCCAGTGGACCTGTGATGCCCCGGGCAGTATTCTTCAGCGCAGCGTAAGATGTGAACAGCACGAGCATCCGTCCACCCGTGGCTTTGGCGGTGTTGATGAGGGTCTTATCCAGAACCTGCTGATAGCCGTTGGCGTTCGGTTCGGGGATATCGTTGGCGATATACAACAACGCCGCGCTCTCATAATCATACGGCGAGCCGAGCTGCATCTCGTCTGCTTCGTCCGCGCCGAGGGTGTTGCGCAGGTATTGGAATTCACCGTGGGCAGTCAAGGTGGCGGAGGTCAACACTACGGAACGCTTTTCGTGCCACAGATATTTTTCCACCAGCGATGCCACGCTGAGCGGCGCGGCATTCAACGAGATTTTATTTCCACTGGGCTGCACTTCGAGCCAGTAGACCATGCCCGCCGCCGGTTTACTGATCATCCCGGTGATGTTGGCTTCCGCTTCGGTGAGCCGGCGCGCCACGTTGCCCAGGTCAGAGATTACGTCTTCGAGATTCTCATGGCCTTCGGCGTAGAGTTCGCCCGCGGCCCTGTAAATCTCTGACATTGAGGTGAGCAAGAGGCCCAACGTTTCGTCGATCGTATCCCAGGCGATCTCAATCTCATCCCAGTGGGGGAGCGTCCGGGTGGCGGGCAGGACCCGCGCCTGCCACGAATAATTGGATTGCGGCTGCCCTTCGCGCTGCAACCGTGCGAACTCGCCCAGCACTTTGAAGAACTCGCGGTTCATCTGCTCGATGCTGAAGGCCATGTCGGTGGCGCGGCTGACTTTTTGCTGGAGCAGGCCAAAGTCGGAGGGACGAAGCGCATCATGCGCCTCGCCAAGCAGCCGCCCGAGCACGCCCGCGTTCGATCCGCCGATTTCCTTCATCATGCGTTCCATGTCAAATTGGGTCAGCTTGAACGACAGCGCGTTCGTCGTCGCGGCTTCGAGATGATGCCCCTCGTCGATGATCAGATGCGAATACTCAGGCAAGACCTTGCTCCCCGTGGCGACATCCGACAAGAGCAAGGCGTGGTTGACGACCAGCACATTGGCAGCCTGCGAGGCGGATTTCACGCGATGAAACGGACAGGCACCGCCCGTGCGCTTGATGCACGTTTCGGTGGTGCACGCATCATCCTCCGCCGACATGCGAGTCCACACCTCACGCTCGGTCGGCCCCGTAAGATTGATCTCACTTCGATCGCCGCTCGAGTTGTCGAGCTGCCAGACCATCACCTTTGCCAGCACCCGCATCTCATCCGCGGTGCGCGGACCGAAATGCCGCATGCTCTCGAAGCGGCGCGGGCACAGATAATTCGAACGTCCCTTCAGAACTGAAAAACGAAAATCCAGGTTGAGCGCCTGGCTCAGATTTGGCAGGTCACGTTGGATGAGCTGGTCCTGCAGGTTGATCGTGTTGGTGGAGACGACTACTCGTGTATTATTCTGTTTGGCAAACAATGCGGCCGGCACAAGATAAGCGAATGAGTTATGCACCACAATATCGTTAGCAATAAAGTTTGGTTCGCCATCCATCGTCAAGTCAAAAGTCTCTGCTTCGCCAACTGGTTCAATTGCCACAATGCGGTCCCAATATAAATCAGATGTTGCCATCTCTACCAACGTGGGTGATAATAAAAAGGAGATGGTTTCTCGCTCAGCCAGGAAGTACGCAGCAGGAATATTTTTTGACCGAGCGTCTCGGCCCAGCACATCCAGTCTGTCCAGCAGCAAATTCAATCCGCTGCGCTCGTGTCCGATGAGGCTCAGGCGGCGGAATCCATAATGCCCTCCTGCTTTATGCACTGTCATTCGGACGTTTCCAAGCTTTTCGACGTTTTGGCGGAAGGTTTCAACAACCTCTGCATCAAAATTAGTGAATGATAACGAATCGGGATATCCACAACCGCCGTCACCAATCATTGCGCCGGTAACGAAAGCCTCGTGAAATGGATAGGAGAGATCGCCGGCTGGAAGACCACGAATAGTGGCAATCCGATCACCGGCTTTGAGCTCACAAAGAGGTTGCCAACCGTCGAAGGTCAGAAACGGATGGTTGGCCGTCGCTGTGATTTTTCGCCCCAACGCGGTCTTCAGCCTCCAAACTGAGCGTACGCCATTATTGTGGAGACCCTGGATTCTCTGATGTGTGAGTTTGCCGCTTGCGGTCACGCAAATGATCGGTTCGGTGGGGAGTATGCCTGTTTGAACAATCTCTCCGATTTGCCTGCGTTCGCCGCTCTTGAATGTAACCCATGCGTCGCCTGTCAGGCATTTGCCAACACCAGTTCCCGCTTCCACCATTAAATGACTGCCATAAGATAGTGCGTCGGTCACGGCGCGCAACATGGCGACTTGTTCGGGACGCTGCTCGAATGATTCAAAGTATTGTGAGAACGGCCCGCCATATTCAAGGATCGAACCCACTTCATCGGTGTTGAGGGGCCGCGGTTCTTCCGGATTCATCAGCGGTGGATATTTCGAATCATCCAGCCACATTAGCGATTCTTTCTTTTTGACCTTCTTGGCCTGCACACCTTCTTTGGCTTTCGTCCGCAGTACTTCCTGAAAGATCCAGTTTGCATCCCACATTAATGGCTCGCTCAGACGGACAATTTCCGCAACCAGATCCAGCGGCAATTCGCGCGCCATCTGGAATAATCGGTTGAATGCCGCCATGGTGACTTTGGCATCGTCGAGGGCGCGGTGGGTAGCGGGCAGCAAAATACCCAATTGTTTACCGAGCGACCCAAGGTTATAGCGGCTGGCCGTGGGCATCAGCACGGCTGCCAGCTCATAGGTATCAATGACTTCGTTGTAATGTAGGATTCCGGCCTGTTTCTGCAGGAACCCCAGATCAAAGCGGATATTGTGTCCCACCACCGGCGCATCGCCGACAAATTCCTCAAGGTCTTGGGCAATCTCCCGCAGCCGTGGCGCCTGGCGTACCTCCACATCGCTGATGCCGGTGAGCCCGGTAATGAATTCCGGGATGTGTCTGCCAGGGTTGATGAGCGTTGACCACTCGTCCTCCACACGATGTCCCTTGAACTTTAGCGCCCCGATTTCGATGATCGCATCCCGGTCTTCGCTGAGTCCGGTAGTTTCAATATCTATGGCTACGATTGATGATTGCATATTACGTGTGCTTCGATCGGCATTTCGCCAGATGCAGCCTGCTCAAAGCAAATCTCTTTTCCAAAGGAAGAATTGTTGTCTACTTGCAGAAGTAGAACAAGTGTATCATGAATTAAATTTCATGTCATTGCGAGCCTCGAGCCTTAAACGGCGAGATGGCGAGGCAATCTCCACGCTGTCTTGGAGATTGAGTCACTGCACCACGGCGGCCATCCAACCATAGAATACCTGGTATAAGCCAGGAAAGAACTCAATCCCTCCGTTCAAGCCGATATTGAAGGATGGCAGCATTAAATTCAAAAGAAAAATAAAGGAAAGTGTTCTCTTGGAGTTTGTTGAGTCGAGTTGTTTGGAGACGAGTGAGAGTGCCACTAAGAATCCCGGAAACGCAAAGCCCATCAGGCGGGATGTATCGACTCCCAGTATGGTCATGACTATTCCGGCAACCACGCAGGCCAATATGAAAATCAGATCTGATAATAAGCCCTTCTTTGCCGCAATCCAAAGCGACATAAACAAAATGATCCACATTGCTTTGTACGCGACCAAAATTCCGATGAATTCCTTGAAAGGAGCGCTCGCCAGCCAGGCAAAGCCTGACAAACCTTCCACGCTGTGACCTCCCAGCATGACGTCAATATCCTGGCCCGAAACCCAAAACCAAATAAAGAAGTAGAGAGTGACAGCAAGCAAATAGAATATTGATCTTTTGCGATCCAGGTATCGCCACGCCAAAATGGAACCGACAAGAAAGCTGCCTTCGTGTGCCAACAAGGCAAGAATGAGCAAGGATAATTTTGATGTGGGATGGGTGGATTCTTGCATGACAAGAATAAAGAGAACATATACAAGAATATCCGGGTACCCTCCATATTGATATTGAAAGAGTACGAAACTGCAGGTACAAAGCGAAACCATCTGCCACGTACTCAGTTGGGCGTGATGGTTGGTCCATCCGGACAGCAGCGCTATGAATGCAATCGTCAGGACGACCGAAAAGATGTAGTAAGGCTGGAAATCCCGCAAATAAAATAGATACGCTAGAACAGGCATGAGAAGCCTTTTGTTGTGAATGCCGGAATCTTGCACAAAGGGGTTTCTTGCGATGATCGCGTAGTTAGTCCCCATACTGTCTGTGCCGGGTCTAAAAACTAGAATATAAAGCAGCAGCGAAATTAGAACAGCACCAAAAACGACGCGTACGAGGTCCGTAATTTTTGAGGACCTTAATGCTTTGTATGAATCCAGCAGGATTGGGAGGCAATGTATCGCCACCGCGCATACAAAGAGGACCGTTTTGCAAATCGGCGCGTAGGCGCGAATCGTATCTGCGTTCGCCGTGATGAGGGGAAAGGCCGAAGAACGCGTCCATCTCCTAAAGATCGAATCCACTCTGCTCGTCGTAAGATGAACGATCAAAAAGAGGGCCAGAATACTTTCGCAATAAAGGAATACCTGGATGAATCTACTTATTGCTGTATAGCGGGCAGATGGCTTATTTACCATGCTCTGTATTGAGAGATTATTCAAGCAGCGCGGCTTTTACTGCCACAAGTTGTGGATGGCTGATGGGCCTCTCTTTGGCCTTCTGCCGCAGAAAATCCTTGAGTTGCTTCAACTTCAAGGCGGGAATCGGCGACCCCTCGACCTGGAGGTCCATTTGTTCGTTGGTGAAAATCAGAGCCGCCTGAACGTCAGGCACTTCATTTTCATCGAGACTCCTGGCCAGGCGCTTTTTAATGGCACTGATTTGGTATTCCGCTTCGTAATCAGGCCGACCGATTCCCTCCAGTCCGAAGATAGACATATAGGATTGTGCAAAGCCGCCACTGCTGATCCGCCAGCGGTTTTTCTCGTAACTAAGGGTACCCCGCTGGTGATAGGGGATCAAAGTCCAAATACCGGCAGGCCCGACCAAAAGATGTGGAACCGGTGCCGTGAAATGATAGAGAGTGTAATCTCCTGGAAGGCCTTTCAGGGCCGAGTCGATTTTTTCGTCCACGCGCGGCCTGCCTCCAAAACGCTTCGTTAAATACAATCCAACATACATGGAGATCAATCCAATCCCCAGTGCGGCCATCGTCAAAGAGATAAATCGATTGTCTCCCCCTTGGAACGTAGTCAGATTAGCATACATTCCACCACCCATGGAGATGATGGCGATACCAAGCGCCCACCCGGCAATCGTTCCATTGCGTTTGATCAGTTTCTCGTTTTTGATGATTTTCATTTTTCCTACGATGCTCGCTGCGCCGTCCGTCGCGAAGTGTCGCATGGCGCCATGGCGACACATCCCTGCAAGGGGCGGCGCAGATGACCTTGAGATGCTACGCCGCCGCGGACAGCGGCCGGAGCAGCCAAGATAATCTATTTCTTCAAACTCTCTTCAATAGCGCTCTTCATGGCGTCGAGAACGTTGGCCTCTACAGCTTCCTTGGCCACGCGTATGGCACTCTTGATCGCCAGGGCATCCGAACGGCCATGAGCAATAA
>DASTOH010000017.1:0-38761 GCA_035720235.1 Anaerolineales bacterium
AAATAGGAATATAGATCAGTGCACTTTTCTGTGCTACTTGTTTTTCAACTTTTTCGTGTTCCACAATTTACTCCTCGTAAACAAATCCGGCTTTTGGACGGGCAAAGATCAGCTTGAACATGCCCATGTCGTCCAAATTCTCGACCCGGTCAATATGTAATCCGGCAGTACGCACATTCTCAATTGTCCTGCGGTTGATGTTGGCGCCATTGAGGCGAACAATGAGCGGAGCAATCATATCCATCAGTGTACCGATCACAGGTCTGTCAATGCGGACATGTTCCAGCAACAAGATCTGTCCGTCGGGGCGAACAACCCGGCCAATCTCGCGCAAGCCCTGGATGGGATCCGGAACTGAGCAAAAGACGAACGTGGCCACAACGGTATGGAAGATCCCCGAGGGGAGTTCAAGGTGTTGCACATCCGCCAGGAATAAGTCATCTTGTTGGCGGTTCAAACTCTTTGCATGCTGCCGCGCGATATCCAACATGCCTGGTGTTAAGTCGATTGCTGTAACCTTGCAATTGAGTGGCCAGAATTCCATGTTCTTTCCAGTGCCAACGCCAACTTCAAGTACCCGTGGGCCATACACAAGTTGCCACAGCTTTGCTCGCCACGATCGGAAGCGACGCTCCATCAGCCATTCAATTCTGTCATAGATCGGCGAGATCCGCTGGTAACGTGCACGAGTTAGAGCTGTCTCTTCATTGTCAACGTATTTCGCGGCCGGATCGAGAGTTGTAGAATTGATTGCCATCAGTTATTTTTCCTTCCCGGAAGTCAATCATCGCCGGCTGAAACTGGGGCAGAGCGCAGTTGTGCAGAACCACTGCTCTGGGATGGTTTCTGGCCACGTCCAATGGACGGTTTAAAGCCTTTTAGGAGCAGCGTGTTGAGCGTTACAGAGACGGAACTTACCGCCATCATCAAACCAGCGATCTCAGGGCTGATCACGAGGGATACAAATGGATAGAATAGTCCTGCACCTAGTGGGATACCTAGCGTATTATAGAAGAACGCCCAGAACAAGTTCTGCTTCACCTTGCGCATCGTAGCCTTGGCCACTTCCAACGCAACCACCACATCGCGGATATCATCCTTGATCAAGATAATGTCGCCGGTCTCTTTGGCTACGTCTGTGCCGGAGCCAATTGCCATGCCAACTTCAGCTTGAGCCAGCGCCGGGGCATCATTCACACCGTCACCGACCATCGCAACCTTCTTGCCTTGTGCCTGTAATTTCTTGACCTCTTCAGCCTTATCCTGCGGCAGGACTTCGGCCAGCACGCGGTCGATGCCGACCTTGCGGGCGATGGCCTCCGCCGTGCGGCGGTTATCGCCGGTGATCATAGCGACTTCCAGACCCAGTTTGTGCAGGCGTCGGATTGCATCAGCCGAATATTCCTTGAGCGTATCCGCGACCGCGATCAGGCCAGCCGCCTGCCCGTTCAGAGCGACAAACATGACCGTCTTGCCATCCGCTTCCAATGCTTCGGCTTGAGACATCAGAGCCGAAAAGTCTACGCCGCGTTCCTTCATCAACTTGCGGTTACCCAGCAGGATTTCAGAGCCTGCCGCTTTCGCTTCGACACCATGACCAGGGATCGAGTTGAACGACTCAGGCTCGCTCATTTTCAAGCCACGATCCTGTGTACCGCGAACAATTGCCTCACCCAGTGGATGCTCGCTGTTCTTCTCGGCGGTAGCTGCCACCCTTAACAACAGATCATCGCTCACTGATAATTGCTGACTGGCTACGACATCAGTGACCGATGGCTCGCCCTTCGTCAACGTGCCCGTTTTATCAAACACAATGGTCTGCAATTTGCTGGTATTCTCGATGGCTTCGGCGCCCTTGAACAACACGCCAAATTCCGCGCCTTTGCCAGTTCCCGCCATCATCGCTGAGGGGGTCGCCAGACCCACTGCGCATGGACACGAAATGACCAGCACCGTTACACTTAGCAACAGAGAAAAGCCAAACACGCCGATCTCACCCAGCTTGTAAGGCGAGAGGATGAAACTGGAATTCGGGTCGAAGAACATATCGTAGCCGAAGAAAAACCAGAAAAGGAACACAGCAACTGCCAGCATGTGTACGCCCAGGATAAAATGCCCGGCCACCCAGTCCGCTAACTTCTGGATCGGGGCTTTACTGGCTTGCGCGTCTTCCACCAGTTTGATGATCTGCGCCAGCGCGGTCTCTTTACCAACGCGTGTCGCCTTGAACTTGAACGCGCCAGTTTTGTTGATTGTGCCACCGATGACCGCGTCGCCTGCTTTCTTTTCAACAGGCAGGCTTTCGCCGGTCAGCATGGACTCATCGACTGCGGAATAACCATCAATGACTTCGCCGTCCACCGCGATGGACTCACCAGGGCGTACAAGAATAATGTCACCCAATTCGACTTCATCCGCGGGGATTTCCTGCTCCTGACCATTTCGCATCACGCGCGCGACTTTGGGCTGGAGCTTCATCAATTTGCGGATCGCCTCTGACGTCCGTCCGCGTGTCAGCGCTTCGAGCCAGCGTCCGAGGATGATGAAACCGGTCAGCAACGCCGCGCTTTCGAAGAAGGTCGCGCCCTCACCACCAAAGCCAGCATTCGGGAAGAGAGTGTTAATAACGGCGATCCCATATGCCGCGCCGATGCCGGTGGCGTAAAGCAGGTTCATATCGGTGACACCGTGCTTGAGGCCGCGCCAGGAGTTGGAGAAGAACTGCCGTCCAGGACCAAAGACGACTGGTGTAGTCAGTAAGCCAATGACCCACTTATATGAAAGAAACTCAGGAACGAAGGCTTTCAATGGTCCAAGCATCTCATAGAATGTGCCGATCATGACGATCAATCCGATGGTACCTGCAACGATTAAGTTGCGGCCCTGGCGCTTGATCTCTTCCTCGCGCGTCTGGCGTTCGCGGTCGAGAGCGTCTGCGCCTTCACTGCGTTCCTGCGCTTCATAGCCAACTTCGCGCACGGCGCGCTTCATGCTGGATGTGGAAACTACGCCAGGTATATAAGTCACGCGCGCTGTATTGAGTCCCAGGTTGACGACCGCATCCTGTACGCCGCGCAGTTCTTTGAGGGCCCCCTCCACATGATCGACGCAAGAGGCACAGGTCATCCCGCGCACGTCGAAGGTTAATTCGGCGGTCGTTACAGCGTAGCCCACGCCGTCTACAGCGCGCTGTATATCAGCCAAGCTGGCGCGTTGAGGGTCGTACAAGAGGTTTGCTTTATTTGTCCCCAGGTTAACAACAACCTGGGAAACACCCGGTAATTCCTTGAGCGCGCCTTCCACGTGCGACACACACGAGGCGCAAGTCATGCCCGAGATGGGCAGAGATAATTCGAGTCGGCCTTCAGTCATGGGAAACCTCACTATGGTGATTGGAATATTTCATAAGAATCGTGTACAACGATTGGAGCCGTTTCAACTCAGCGCTTCGTTGCTGCAAGGACGGACTGTCCAGAATGATGGATCGACTGGATTGAGTCTGGCCAAGAATTAATCTTGTGCCGACCGCGCGTAGGGCGGCATCCACCGCGGTAAGTTGCTGCAGCACCTGCTCGCAGGGTTCGTTGCCTTCTGCCATTTTGATGACCGCCTCCAAATGCCCCGCGGCGCAATGCAAACGGCGGACAATGTCAGATTGTTGATTGGGCTTCATGAGTTACCTCAGAGGGTCGAAGCGCATGGGGAATGCGCGGCGTAAGGGCGCGTCGGACGGACATTTCTAGATGATGGTTGGTACGTTGCCCCGTCGGATTCGCCAGCGACAGCCAGGCTCTGTTATCCTGTCCGTGAACGACCAACGTAACCGGCTCACCCTGCTTTTGATAAATAAGAAGGACAACCATCTGACAATTACAGTCATCCGTTCCGTGATGTGGGCAGGGACAGTCGGAATGAGCCAGGCGGGCCACATGCAAGTCGAACGTTTGCACGACGCGAAGCCCACCATCGGTCAGCTGTTGATTGACCCAAACTTGAGCCTGTTCACAGGTTTGATCGAGAGCCAAAAAGGGGAGTAAAGCACTCATGCTATATTTCCTGTTGTTCTCAGTATAGATGGACGGCTGCTAAAACCATAGCGCTAAATCCCCCGTTCGGCGATAGGCATTTTCGCTTATGACTTGAAGCGCAGGATGCGATTCATAATCTGCAAAAAACGAGATGGGCCGCCTTTTTTGGACAGCCCACCGAGAGGAATATGTGTTGCCGCAATCTATAAGAACAGAGGACTGGCCAGGATAATGCGATTGGTTGCGACGGCTACACAGTTGCGAGGATCAACAGCCCCATGACAACTACGCCGCCGCCCAACGCGAGCCGCACCCACTCTTTATGATGCAGATTCCAATGCGCCAAACGATTCAATGTCGGACGGGCGGATGCAGCGATCAAGATGATTGCCAGCGGTAAGATGAAGATCAGGTTATAAAGCACAAGATAACTGTATCCAAGTAAGGCCGAGGGCTGGAGGACCAGCAGACTCAATACCCCCAGATAGACTGCGCCACTGCATGGCACGGTGCATAAACCAATCAGGAATCCGCCCACAATCAGGGCGGGAACCGTGGCCCTTTTCGCCATCTCCCGCGCCATTGTCCCGATTTGAGACGGGGCTTGCAATCGCCAGCCTAAATCGGGCAGGAAAAAGTCTTTGAGCATCCATAGACCAAATAAGATCGCGGCTAGCGCGCCAAATCTTGCGGGGAGATGCTGACGTGTGAAGAAATCGAGCGCTTTCAGCATGCCCACGCCCAGCCCTAGATAGGTCAGAAAGACCGCGGCGATATAGATTCCGCCCAAACTGAGCATTCGGGTGCGGATCGCGTAGAGACTCTGCTCGCCCGCCTGCATGGTCGCGAGCATGGCAGCGATGAACAGTAGCAGAACCGTAAACGCGCAGGGGTTGATGCCATCCACTGCCGCAGCAACAATCACCGTAGGTAAAGTGATTTTTGGCAAATACATTTGCATGGCTTCCGCGGGCGCGTTGGGATGCCACAGGCCGGTCAGCGCTACTGCACCTAAAGCTCCGATGGCTAATGTGGAAAGAGTGATAATACGGCGAAGCGGGGAAGTGACTGTTACCATATTATCCTTCGATAATCAACTGGCCACTCATCGTAGGATTCGCCTTGCCGCCACAGCAAATATCACAGTAAAAGGTGTACGTGCCTACGTTCTCTGGCGTAAAGGTCATGTAATTGGAACTTTCAGGTTGAGCAATGATATCCACGCCAAGTTCATCCACTGCCCATTGATGTTTCCCACCTCCGTCCGTGTGATGCTCATTATCCAGGCTGGTCAGTCGAATGGTGACAGGTTTGCCAACTTTGACACGGATTTCCTTTTGATCGAAGCCACTCATGGAGGCTTGCACGTCGATCACGTTGCCAGCCATTGGCTCCGGTGGTGGGCGGAAGAAGGCGGACTTGAGATAGTAGCCAGCCAGGCCCAACACACCGACGACAATTACAGCAAAGATCATGGAGCGAATACGTTGAGCTCTGAGACGCGCTTCCTTACGAATTGCGCGAGCGTTCTTCTTCATATGATTTGATCCTCTTCCTGTTTCCTCCCAATCATTCTGCCGCGATCAATTCGGCGTGGTAGCTATGACGACCGTCGTTACCTGCGCCTGATACTGCTTCGACCAGCATATTCGCCGATACTTTCTGACTGTTATACCTGACTTCGGCCAGCGCCATGTTTAAATACACATCGACGCCATATACACCATCCACCTTGAGCAGACTGTTACGGACGCGCGTGACACAGTTTTCGCACCCCATCCCCCACACAGCCAGTAGTGCGCTGTCAGCATTCTGCAAATCTGCTGCATTTACTTCATTTTTGTAGATCGGTTCAACATAACAATTCTCATCCATATTTTTTCTCCTTAAGTCGTTTGCTGGCTTAATTTGCGCGGCATCCATACCAGCAAAGCCAGACCAATGGCAAACCCAAACACAGCAACAATCTGTGACTGTGTCAAACCAAAGGCAATGATGCGGTAGGAACTGGTAAAAGCCAGGAAGAAACGCTCGAGGCTGTAAAGGGTCAGATAGACCAGGAACAATTTTCCATCGGGCCAATTTCGCTTGCGCAATCGCCAAAGCACGGCAAATATCCCGAGATTGAATACGATTTCATAAACAGGCATCGGGGAGTAATACACGCCAAGGTTTGGGACCATCGCATTGGGACTGGTGTAGGCAAAACCGAAAGGACCATCCGTCGGTTTGCCCATCGCGTCACCCGTGATCACGCAGGCAATGCGACCAATTGCTTGTGCGAGAACCAAACCCGGAGCCGCAGCATCCAGAAATCTAGGAAAGCGCCAACCGCGCCGCCAAGTGATCAGGGCACCCGCAATCAACCCGCCGACCAGCGCCCCCCAGATTGCGAGCCCTCCCTCCCAGACATACAGCGCGCGGATAGGATTCATTGCGTATTCATGTGACCAGTGATCGAGCACATGAAATAACCGCGCTCCAATCAAGCCAGCAACGATGATCCACATGGCGGTATCATAGATATCGTCCGGCTTGAAGCCTTTGCGTTCAGCCTCACGTGCCGTCAGCCAGATCCCAACCACGATGGCGATCAGGATGATCAGACTGTACCAACGCAACGCGAAGTGACCAATACTGAAGATGATAGGATCAATCGAGACTGTAATCATGGATTATCCTCAACCTTATGAGTGAAATATCTTGCAGGAGCAAATGCCCCAGCAAATGATCATCGCAGCAATGAACAACGCCGCGGCAGCGACCAAGCCGACCTTCACCCCAAAGAGAGGAACCACAAGCAGGCCGACTAGCGGCAGGGTACACATCCAAATGACAATGGCAAGTGCCATATCATCGAAATGGTGGGAGATTCGATTAAACACAGAAGTTTTCCTGGAATACAAATTCCCTTCCATTCTACAGCGATAACTTTGGATGCTTAAGCGCCGTTTACCGTATTCTCGGGTAAGCATTCTTGCTTATATAAATCATCAGGCTCTGGAGATGACCAGAGCCTGATGCCTACATAGTAGATCCCGATGAACCAACTTCATGCTATTTTTGATAGATCACACTTTTCATTTTATGGAATCCAATTGGACAATACGTTCACCACCAGATCGGGGCTGTTGGGATCGTTCGTCTTCAGATGAATTCCAAAGTTGTGCGGCCCGTCCATGCCTTCGTGCATCATGAACACACTGGATTGGACGATTGTGCTTTCGCCGGGTTTGAGAACCATCGAACCGATGGTGAGTTGAGGAGGTCAGCACCCCTCCAGGACTTCGATGTATGGGGTCTCCTTGAAACGCAGCGTGCCGTCGCCTGTGTTGGTGACTTTTATAGCGAAGGTTTTGTTGACCCCGAATTTCACATCACCGTAATCGATCTTCTGGTGATCCACGGCAATAGATGGCGTGCCACCTCCATCACCATTCTGCCTGGTGAAGAGAAACGCGGCAATCACCACCAGGATTCCACCGAGCGCCAACAGGAACCAGGGGAATTCCTTCTTTTTCTGTTTCCGCTTTTTGTACTTTTTACCCATCGTACCTCCTTACTTATGATATTCGAACTGGAACGAATAGATATGTGCAATTAAGTCCCAGATCTGTTCCTCGGTAAAAATTGAACCCCACATGGGCATACCTGTCCCCATACCACCGCGCAGGATTTTTCCCTGTAGAAGCGCGGGGCTTGCGCCAAGCATCCGTGTGGAGTTTGTGAAATCAACAGGTGTTTGCATCAACATATCATCCGAGCCCGCCATGGTTTGCATGGAGGATTCACCTGCCTGCGCGAGATCATCGGCGAAGACACCGTCACCTGCGCCATACTCTCCGTGGCAGGCGGCGCAGTTTTGGCCGTAAAGTTGTTTTCCATTCGACAGGGATTCAGGCGTTGTGTTGGATTGCCAGAGGTAAGCGACCACGTCCCAGCGTTGTGATACAGTGAGCGATGTAGCAGTCAAATCATTGAATGCCTGAAACGGCGAGTGGGTGCGATAATAGCGGGTTGAGAAATCAAGTGGCAATTCTGTTGCCAGCGCCTGTCCGCGAATGGCGGACGGCCGACGGTCTGGAATGGAGGCAGCGTCATGTGGCGCGTCGATGTCAAGGTTAAGGGAGACATAAAGGGGTGGGGTGGCAGGCTCTGGGTCCGAGGAGGAACCGCTGACTTCAATCGTGCCGCGCATCCGCCAGTGATTGAGTCCACACCAGCGTGTGCAATAGAAGGTGTACACTCCGGGTTTGTCAAATGTCAAAGTGATGTCGGTGACTTTACCTGGCTCAATGTTGACGGCTTCCATCTTCATTTGACCGACCGCAAAGCCATGAACGACATCATCGGAGATGAGACGCAAATGCAGTGGCTTACCAACGTCCACTTGGATGACATCGGGAGTCCATCCGCCTTGCTCTGCCATGCGTGCATGGATAAGCGGTGTGCGCGCCCAGATGAATATGGGCGCTCCCACCGCCCCGATAGTTACCACCGTGATCAAAATGCGTGAGAGGAGTTCCGAGCGTTTCATAGCAATAACCAAAGCATGATGGATGTGGCAATAAAACAATAAAAAATCACTGGGATGGATGAGACTTTTACTTCGTTTGCGGCTTTCTGCGCAGTGCGGGCGGACCAGATCAAGCCACCAACCAATGCGAGTGTTTGGGTAGGGGCCAGAATGGAGGTAAGCATCGGTTGCCATGCGACGTTCACTGTGCCAAAGAGATTCCAACCCAGGCCGAGCGGATCAGATAATGCGGCCAGAATATAGCTCGCGTTCGTGAGCACGAAAGACAGGCTGAATGCCACCCAGAACATCAAACCCAATGGGATAAGCGCTGTTGAGAGGGATGCAAACCGTTGTTTGAGTGTCAGGCTGCTTTTTGTTCGCAGGAGACCGAGCATGAAAAAGCCTGGAAGTATGCCAAAGATGATCACGAGAAAAAGAACCGCATACACAAACCATGCACTTGTGCCAGCATGATAGGCCACATCTTTGATTGTGCCCCACGGACCAAGTAGGACGCCTGCATAGATCATCGCGGACCCAAGCATGATGAAGGCCTTGAAGGCTTCATCCATGCGTGAGTTGGGCTTGGCAAGGTCGGCAGAGAAAGAACGGAGATTGACCGCAATGTTGTCATGTGGACAGGTACGGATACATTCCATGCACAAGCCGCAATATGTATTCTTCGTTAGCCCACCAGGAAAAACATCCCAAGGACAGCCGTATCCAATTGATGAGCCGTTGTAGCAAGGCTTGCCTTCACAGGTTAAGCAGACATGCTTATCCTTGATCCGTAATTCAACAGGTGCAGTTTGTGAATAGAGACCGATAAATCCACCGACCGGGCAAAGATAGCGGCAGAAGGAACGTCGCTCAAAGACCATGCTGAGTCCGATTGCCCCAAAGAGCATGACTGCCAGGACAATGCCTGTAATATTTGGAGTGGTGAGAAGCACACCGCTAAAAAGAGCCAACAAGAGAAATGAGAAATTCTGAAGCCAGATATTTCGAAACGCTTTGGGCCAGCGAAGGTTAAGCCATTTTGGTTTTTTATCTGGCGGAGCGAGGACCGCGCCGCGCTGTAACCATTCGCCTGGCAGTGGGATCGGACATACGGCGCACCAACCGCGTCCGAAGAAGGGAACTGCCACAAGGATCAGGATCGCCCACCAGGCAATCCACACGAATACAATACTAAAGTTGCGACTACCAACCGGGGTACCGATCAGGCCTGCAAGAATAGCAAATACATATCCGACCAGCATGACAATAAATACTGCCAGTTGTGGGTATCGGCTTGTTAGTGATTTCTTTATGAAGGAGCTACGGGTAAGTTCAATCTTTGCCATGCTGAAATTACGCTTTTTGTTTTACGGTAACAATCACACCAACGATTGCCAGCGTCGCCAATCCAATGGAACGCATTAACCAGTTGTTAGAGCCCACGGTCAATTTCCCGATCATGAACGGGTGCATCGCGCCGCAGGTGACATTACAGCGAAAGCGGAAAGAACCTGACTTATCGGCAACAAAAGTCAACGTTTCAGTTTGACCTGGATCGGCTTCGATGGATACATTGTAGCCATCCACATATAATCCATGTACCACGTCGGTGCTGACGAGTTCAATGGTCACTGTGTCACCGGGATTGACTTGAAGCTCGGACGGAGAATAGGCATATTGTCGCGCATCAATCCGAAAGGTCCGCGCTTGAGGCGCAATGAGCTGGACTGGCTGGGGCGCGAATGCCACTGCCAACCCGGCCATCACAAAGAGGAGAAGAGAGACGCGCGGGTTCATAAGATCAAGGAATGTTTGACGGACCGTATTTGGAATATGTCGCGTCTATGTACGCCCTGGCATCCTGCGGAGTCTTCCCGTCCCGCAACATGCGCATTACGTCTTGGGTGATGTCCACGCAGATGGAACAACCGAGGGCGTGATTGTCAAAACTGATGTTGCCTTTGTCATCCACACTGGAAACATAGCAATCGTAGTTCGATGTATGACCGATGTTCCCACAACCGCAATAGCAGGGGATGTCCTGCATGATGTCGGAGTTTGCTGCTGAGAATTGATAGGCTGTCTGCACTGTCACAGGTGCGGACTGCACATCTGCGGGCATTTGATCCATTGACATCATGGGCAGTTCAGTTGATTGACTCTGGGTGGAACAGGCGGAAATTGCACTGGTCAACAAGATCGGGATGAGGGAGAGGAGTAAAAGTTTGTTTGTCCTTGATAGCATGTTGGGTCCTCCGTATTCGGATGACCCAATCGTAGTTTGATAATTCAATTGACTCCAGCGCAGGATAGCGCAACGATTTATGCGCCAAATGGCTTATGATGAATGTCATACAAAAACTTAGGAAGTCTCAAGGACTTCCTAAGTTTGAAATCAACCTTCTTCCAGTGGATGTTCCACTTTACCCGCCATGAACGCATCGGGATCTTGTTCAAAGACGCGCAGGCAGGCGTGGGTGCAAAAGTAGACCTACTCGCCGTGATAATCAGCACTAGGATAATTCGTTAGGTTTTTGAGATTGCCCCCACAGGCAGTTTCATATTCAGGCAATGGGATGGTGGCAGATTCAGTCAAGCTTTAGTTCTCCTTATGACCTGAATCATGGTGGATATTCCACGCGCCAAACGCAAGAACAGCCACCGCGACACCGATCAATCCCGCGAGAAATACCAGGGCTGATTCAAATTCGAGCCAATCCCTCCCAAACGACCAGAACAGAATGGTCCCGATCAGGAATGCCATCACGTAGGTCAGTGGGTACCAGTGGATCTTATTGTCCTTCATTTTTCACTCCTGTATGCAACCTCAAAACTGGCGGATGACGATATAAACCAGCAACACCGCAAGCGCCAGCCAGCAGAGCCAGTACAAGGACTCCGCCCACCAAATGCGGACATATCTTCCCTGTTCCAGTTGATGTTTTTGAAACATGCCGACGCTGTGCGAGATAAGTCCAAGCAGGAGGATGGGGAATGCGAATCCAGCCAGCGAGTTTGCGAGCAATAGCCCAATCCCAGCACCTAATACTCCAGCGCCGAAGGAAGATAGGAGTTCTGCTCTTTTCGCATGAGCGATATGCTGAGTGTCAATCATTTTTCTTCTCCTGGATTGTTCCTCTGCACGCTTGATAAAACGCGACGGGTCCAAAGAACATGATGGCGTGCCCCGCCTCTTTCGCGGACGGGAAATCTGCTTCCGCCAAAATGAGCGGAATCTTCCCCGCGAAGTTGTCTGCCATGATCTCGAAGTTTTTCATCACCGACGCCTGGAAGCGGGTGAGAAGATTGAAGGGTGGACCAAAGTCCAGGATGTAGAAGCAGCCGTCGGGTCGAAGGACGCGGTGGACTTCCCGGAACGCGCGCAGTTTATCCGTGCCTGTCAGATGATGGGTGACGAAACTACTCACGACCACGTCGAATGATTGGTCTGGATAGGGCATGTCGAACGCGAACGCCTGATCCCATTGAATATCGGCGCCGTGGGATTTGTCTCGCGCGATCTTGAGGACTTCTTCATCTGCGTCCAGTCCCGTCACGTGGGCCTCAGGGACGGATTGCTTGATCATGATCGTCAACAAACCCGTGCCGCAACCGAGGTCAAGCACACGTTGACCTGGTTGAATATCCGCCTGCTGCAACAGGCGATGCCGTAACGGATTGACGAGTTTTGCGAAAGAGTCATAATAACGTGTTAACCCGTGTACTCCGAAGGCTGGGACGTAATGTGGATCATTTTGTGCCATTTCATTACCTCGCACTGAATCCTGGCTTGGGCCTGCACAGACGATTAGCATCTCCAACAAGTGCCCTCACGATTGCCTGCTGCAGGATAAGCCTTTTAAAGGTTCCTTATTCAGTCACAAATTGTGTCTGACGCAATAACTGGGCATTGATGGCGACAATGATCGTGCTCACCGACATCAACACTGCACCGAAGGCGGGCGAGAGCAAGATGTTCCAGGGTGCCAGAATGCCAGCCGCCAGGGGAAGGGCAATAATGTTATAGCCAGCAGCCCACCACAGGTTTTGAATCATCTTGCGATAACTGGCACGGCTCAACTCAATGATCTTGACCACATCCAGCGGGTTACTTCTCACTAAGATCAAACCTGCCGATTCAATCGCCACGTCTGTACCGCCGCCGACTGCAATGCCTACATCGGCGCGTGTGAGCGCGGGGGCGTCGTTGACTCCATCTCCGACCATGGCTACTCGTTTTCCCTGCGACTGCAACTCTGCGACTTTCTGATCCTTGTGCTCGGGCAGGATCTCCGCAAAGACATGGTCGATGCCCAATTCTTTTGCGACCGCTTCGGCTACGGGACGACTGTCACCCGTTAACATGGCCACTTCCACACCCATTTCATGCAGGCGTTGCACTGCTTGTCTGCTCTCAGGGCGGATCACATCTGCCACAGCAAAGGCGGCTATTACCTGTTTCTCAAGAACCAAAAAGACAACGGATTGGGCTTTTCGTCCGGCCTCATCAGCAAAGTTTGAAAGCTTTGGCGATGGCGAAATCTTGAGCATTTCCAGGAGACGTGGTCCGCCCACGTAAACGGATTTCCCTTCGTAGATGGCTTGAACGCCGCGTCCCTTCATCGCTGAGAAATTGCTGACGTTTGGCAATTCAAGCTTTCGGTCGCCTGAGGCGTTGCGAATGGCCCGGGCGATCAGATGCTCAGAGTCGCTCTCAACCGCTGCAGCTAAGGCCAGGGCGCGGTTCTCATCCCAGCCGTCTGTCGAAATTCCCACCACGCCGAATTTGCCTTCCGTCAATGTGCCTGTTTTATCGAAGACGACCACATCGATGTTGCGGGCGGCTTCCAAGGACAATCGGTTGCGAACTAATATGCCGTTGCGAGCGCCAATGGACGTTGTAATGGCGACGACCAATGGAATAGCCAGTCCCAGCGCATGCGGGCAGGCGATCACCAGTACAGTCACCACTCGTTTCAGGACCTCAATGTCCAAACCGATTGCGATGATCCATGCGACCGCCGTCAGTGCGGCAACTGCCAGCGCAATGTAAAACAGCCAGCCTGCCGCTCGATCAGCCAGCAATTGCGTTTTGGATTTCGACTGCTGTGCCTGCTCCACCAGACGCATGATGCCTGCCAGCGCGGTTTGATCGCCGGTCGCGGTGACGCGCACCCGCAGACTGCCATCTCCATTGATCGTTCCGGCTATAACCTTTGAGTTGATTTCCTTATCCACCGGTTTGGATTCCCCTGTGACCATGGATTCGTTGACACTGGATTCACCGTCCACGACCTGACCATCCGCAGGGACGCTCGCTCCAGGCCGGACAAGGACAACGTCGCCTGCCTTGAGTGTATTGACGGGAACGGTTTTAGTATTGCCATCTGCTATGACCAGTTCTGCGGTATCTGGCATCAGCTTGGCGAGTTCGTTCAACGCGCCGGAGGCCTGGCGCACACTGCGCATCTCCAGCCAGTGACCGAGCAGCATGATGTCGATCAGCGTGACTAGCTCCCAGAAGAAACCCTCTCCAAGACCAAAGAGTTGCGCCGCGAGACTATAGATAAAAGCCACCGAAATCGCCAGTGAGATAAGGGTCATCATCCCAGGTTCGCGATTGCGGATCTCGGGGATTGCCATCTGAATGAATGGAATTCCGCCATAGGCAAAGATCACCAGTGAGAAGACAAAGGGAATCCATTGGCTGCCTGGGAAGGAAGGGATACTCAATCCTAGCCATTCCTGGATCATCGGGCTGAAAATCAACACCGGTATACTGAGCAACAAACTTCCCCAAAAACGACTACGGAACATCTGCTCATGACCTGTGTGGTCCACGTGGCCGGCATGTTGAGCATGCCCCATATCGGTTGCTTGGCCTGCTTCTTGAGCCTGCATATCGTGCATGGTGTGAGCAGCATGGTCTGGCATAGCGTGCCCGGCCTGTTCATGGTGCATCGTGTGATCCATTGAATGAGACCCTGTCTTGTCGCCTGTCTTAGGGCTATGATGCTGATCATGTTTATGTTCGGAATCAGTCATGTAGAACTCCTTTTTACCAACTTTCATTGTAGTTTAATGGTCGTTGCAGGGATAGCGTGGTCTTACCTACGCGGATATAAGCAGAATAGCCTATCTTGTAGAGATAGGCTATTCTAAGGAGAATGATTCTGATTCGTTTGTAATCGTTACGGTAAATTGTTGTCTATGTGGACGTGAATCTGCTCATCAGGGGTTACATGTTGCATGCAAATGTAACCATCGCCGTTCAAGTCCGTGTCAGTGCCTATATGTTGATGGTGATGCATGTCATGCTCCATCGCCATTTCTAACGTAAATCCTGACGCGCAACTGCCGATGGGTTCGTCTGCTGCAAGCACGGTCGGAACAGCAAATTGCGAGATAAGCATAACCAGCATCAAGGCAAATACGATTTTCTTGTACATTCGCTCTCCTTTCAGATCTAATGATGGTGCTCGTGTTCGTCAGTCTTGCCAAGATATTTATCGGGTTCCTTGTCGAAGGCTTTCTTGCATCCCAGCGAGCAAAAGTAATACGTTTGTCCATTGTATTCGGACGTTCCAGCGGCAGTGGCGGGGTCAATATCCATGCCGCAGACAGGGTCGTGTACCGTATTGTCCATCATTGGCTCCTTTTGTTAGATTCGATCCGACATAAAATGGACTTGGTTGAGCTGCAGCCTATTACCCAGGGGATATAAGCAATTTTGCCTATCTTTCGCCAGGCTTACATGCGCATGGCCATCGGGAGCATGAACAGGTAAATATTCATTACAGTAAGTACCACGATCAAAACTGCGTAAGGCACAAAGGTTGCCCAGGCTTTACCATCGGGGTGGCTGTTCTTGGCAATTCGATAAGCTGTATAGAGTGATCCAGCCAGACCAAGAGCGATCAAGCCGTATTGTAAGATCTGAATGGTGTCCATACTAACCAGTGCAGGTGAGGCACCGTGTAGTTCTCTACCAAACAGTGTGAGAGCTGTATAAAAAATGGACTTGCCTTCCGCCAGCAGGTGGAACAGGTTGTGAGCAATATGACCCGCCACATCCAGCGCGATGATGGCATATCCGAAGCGAGTGAAGTTTTCCAGCAAATTAGACTTGTTGAATTTTGCTGCAATCCAGGAAGTCAGGCTGAGCAACGCCACCGGGATGATGATCGCAATGGCAAAGGTAATGCTGAATGTGACCGCGTAACTGGTGGTGCCAACGGCTTTTTCCAGCCACCTGAGCATGGAATTCCATACTTCCAGCATGGTCACGTTTTGGACGAAAACAATGCCCATAATGACTGCCGAGAGGAATGCCTCTTCAAGTTTGGGCTTGCGAATAAACCACAATTCTTTTGTGGGCTTGCGCACGGTCAGCTGGATTGATTCATTTGGGCAGTTCTTGATACAGGCCGCGCAGATCACGCAATTGGCATTGGAGGTCATTGTCTTGGGGAATTCAAACAATGGGCAACCGGGCGCTTTCTCTGTACCTTTGAAGCAGGAAGCAGCGGTGCAGGTAGCGCAGATTTCAGGCGTGCCGCGCAAAGCCAGCATGCCGGTGCGGGCATAGTTGCCGGATAAACCGCCGAGAAAACAAACGTAGCGACAAAAGGTGCGGCGTTCAAAAAAGGAACCTGAAGCAATAACGCCCGTGGTCAGCATGAGCATCAGAACGCCCGAACCAAACGGATTCTCAACCACGCCCCAAACGTGGTCACTCCAGGTGATGAAGATAAATAACGCGTCGATGATCCAAATGCCGTATTTCTTCAGGAAGCGTGGCACTGGACGATTGTTGCCGACGAATTTTTGTATCAGGTCATTGATCGTTGCAAACGGACAGATCGCGCACCAGAAGCGCCCAAAGAACAGAAAGATGATCGGGATCAGTGGCCACCACAGGACCCAGGTTAGAGCTGTGCCGAGATTATCATGCGCAGAGTCTGGACCAAGTAGGAGCTGGAACATGATAAGCATGAAGAGCAGCAGGGTAGGCCATTGAATAATGCCAGGGAACCATTTACTGCGCATCAATCTGTCAATGGGCTTGATCTGCAGAAGGTTACCTCCTGCCAGAATATTTCTATTTTGTCGGTTAAGTCCGGTGGTCATGTTATCTGCCGCCTTTCACGGGAACAGCTTGTTTTTTAAGTGTGCCCGCGGAAATCACGAGCCCAACATTCACCACTACAAAACTCCACAGGACGATTGTTTTGGAGGACATGCCTGGCACGTCAATAACGAAATCAGCCTGAAGCATTTCTCCATTGGCGTGGAACATGACCTGAATCTCATGTTGCCCGGATGCCTCAAGATGTGCTTCGGCAATGTAGATGCCATGCTCAGATTCCATCATCTGAATCGGACTTGTCTCTTCCGCCTCATGAGCTGGCTCATTCGAGGTATGTGTTGTTGATTCCTCTCCATGCATTTCAGGCATGGAGGTGTGTTCTTGCTCACTTTCATGCGTATCGGTTTCAGTGTGCCCATTGGATACCGACTCGCTATGTTCGTCCACTTCGGGTTCGCCATGTCCCTCTGATTCGGCGTGTCCGCTCGAGGAGTTGGAGGCAATCAAGATCTCCACATCGGCGTTACGTATGGGCATTCCCATACCGTCCGTGAGTGTGACGACGATGGTATTCTCTCCTTTTGTCCATTCGCCCTGATTGGATATCGTGATGTGATAGCCGTTGACTTCCAGCGCCAGTGCCTGTTCGCCATCCCCTTCACTGGCGAGTACGGTATTGGGGTTCGCAAATAGAAGGGCTAATATGAAAAAAAGTGTTGCGATTGTGTGGAGCAGCCGTTTCATGGATCCCCCCCATTCAAACTAAAGTGATTACGCATGGTTATGCCTCCGTGAAAATTGTAGAATTGCGCAATCTTACCCAGCGCTATGGATATTGCTCACCGCTATATTGCGGTAAATATCCTACGCCATCCTGCTTATGACGAACATCACCCAGTCTTTATGACTGGGTGATGTGGATAGCCCTGGAATTTTTCTTTAAGTTCTATTCTTCCAACTCATATCCATCCTGCTCCCACTCCACCATGCCGCCAGCCAGATTCCAGATACTGGTGTATCCTAGTGACACCAGTTCCGCCGCCGCAAGCTCACTCATACGCCCACTACGGCAATACAACACGATCCTGGCGTTCTTGTCATTGGGCAGTTGCGCCAGGTAGGCTAGCTCGGTGATTTGGTCATATGGAATGGAGAGATCTGTTCCCGCGATATTTCCCGCGAACGGGGTGTGCACATTGACGAATACAAAATCCTTATTCTTTAGCATTGTATTCAATTCAACTGGCGTGACGTTTTGATACGAGCCACCTTCCGCGACGATGGTTTCCCCTGTCACAGGTTTGGATTGGCAACTAGCCAGAATGAAGATTAATAGTAAAAAGAAAATGAAACTCTTCATAATTCATGTCCTTTGAAGGGTATGTCCACTCAGGTAGCCGAGATAGGCTGGCACGAGCGGAAGGACACACGGTGAGACGAAAGATAACAACCCGGCAATCATTGCCGTAATGTACGTCGGTGCGGCGGCGTATGTTGCAAACGACTCAATAAAATAGCCATTCCTAAATGCCCAGATGGCGATCAGGCTCATCGTATTGGTCATCAGCAAAATGCCGATGGCGATGATAAATACGCCGCTGGCAATCTTGAAATATTTTTGGTAGGGGCGCATCCGTTTGATCCAGCCTGAGGCTCGGTCGAGTCCGAGCGCCATGGCGAGAAATGGAAGGCCCAACCCAAGTGAATAGCCAGATGCCAGCCACATGGCCTGACCCACAGTTTGCTGGCTCAACCCCATCGTCAATATCGCACCCAATGTCGCGCCGATGCACGGACTCCAGCCTGCGGCGAAGAAGATGCCCATCAGGGCCGAGCCGCCATACGTCCCGCGCTGACCCGTATATTGAGCGCGCGTATCTGCATAAAACCAGGGGATGCGAATCACCTCCAGGGTTGCCAGCCCAAACGCGATGACGATCACACCGCCCATCTGTGCAATGACGCGTTTATAGGTACCAAACAATTGTCCCAGAGCCGTTACCGAACCGCCCCAGCCGATCACAAAAACCAGTGAGAAGCCGAAGACAAATAAAAGCGCGTGCAGGAAAATTCTCAAACGATCAGATCGTGAAACAACCATTGTGGATGCCGTTTCAGTTGCCATAGATAATCCTATGAGACCTGACATGTCTTCGCGACTACCTGACGAGCGAGCTTCGCGATCACGCAATTGTTTTGATTAATAACGTGTCATATGAGACATGTCGGGTCTTTATGTTTTGATAATAAGCAAAATCCCATCTCTGCATGAGCGCAGTATGACGGAATTCCGGGTAGGCAAAATGGCTTATGACATTTGTCGCTTCATACTTCGTCTTTTCGACGAAACTCATGACAACGCTTCGCTCAGTACGACCTTGAGCCTGGTTCCCTTTCCCAAAGCAGATTCAATCTCAAGCCGCGCGCCGATCAAGTCAGCGCGTTCGTGTACGCCCAGCAAACCGAAGTGCCCCTTGGGGGCAAATTCTGTCGGGCTGTTCGGCACGATGAAGCCATTGCCGTTATCGCTCACTTCCATTTGGATCTCAGTAGGTTCAAACACAATTTTCAAATTGGCGTGCGTAGCTTTGGAATGTTTGACCACATTATTCAGCGCCTCCTGTGCGATGCGATACAGCGACAGCTCCGCTTCGCGCGAAAGGCGGCGTTCCTGTCCCGCTTTTTGAAAATCCACCTGCAGAGGATGGTTTTGACTGGTCTCGCGCGCCAGCATTTCCAACGCAGTGACGAGGCCCAAATCTTCGAGATAGATGGGACGCAAAGCGCGCGTCAGACGGCGCAAGTTCTCGATGGTTTGCTCAGCAAGCGTTTCCAATTCTTTGAGGGATTGCTTCCCACTTTGGTCTTTGACCGATTTTTGTGCAAGTTGCACGCGCTGTTTCAAAGCGATGACTGCCTGAATCGTGTCATCATGTAATTCACGCGCCAGTCTGGTTCGTTCTTCTTCCTGGGCAGAAGTGATCGCGCCGATGTAATCGTGCAGCCCCTCCTGCGCGGCCTTTACCTTGCGGGACATGTCGGTCAATTCCATTTGCAAGTGTCGCACTTCTGAAATCCCGCCAACCGGCTCCTGGATGGATTCAAAATCCCCCCAGGCTAACGCAGCAGCTTTGGACTCGAGTTTTTGAAGCGGCTGCACGATGCGAGATGCCACGAACCATAAGGCGAACAGTGCAAGGATAAAAGCGGGGACAATCACCAGCGGCGCCATCTGCGTCAGTTGCAGCGACGGACCACTCACCATTTCCCATTCTTCTTCGGTGATCAAGGCCCAACCGGTGGGCGCAATGGAACTGTACGCAACCACGTGCTCTATATCTGCCTGCTTAAGATAGGTCGTGCCGCTTTCTCCGCGCAGGGCTTCGGTCACGCCCGGGTGATCGGATGCGATGCTCTCTGCTGCAAGAGGTCCACTGGAAAACAAAATCTGTTGTGACGGAGCAAGAAGAAAAATCGTGACATGCGTGCTGTGAGGGTACGATGTGGACAGGGTCTCGCGGGCGAGAGTCTCAGGGGAAAAGGCTCCAGCTACGATCCTGTTTTGCGCCGGGATGACCTGCGACACGATGACGAAAAGTCTGTTTGAGTGTGGATCAAGGAATGGGACTGAGAAAACAGGATCAGGGTCGGAGGATGAGGCGAGGAAAATCTTATTTTGCGCAACCCAGTCCCAAAGTCCTGAAGGAATCGTGCTTGTGATGAGTCCGCCATCCATATCCAGATAGGCGAGGCCGCCGTCAAAATCCGAAGCCAGATCATCGGTTGCACGGATGGAATTCGTATCATCTGATAATTCAGCCAGTTCCACGAGATTCGTGATGTTGGAGGCACGGTGGTGGAGCTCGGCACCCAGCGCCGCGGCGGCAGCTTGAACAGCCCGTTCATCACGTTCACCCACGAGGGCACGCATATCCTGTTGATGAAGTGAGACGCTTCCGAAGGCAATCAACAGCAGAAGCACCGTGAGCGGCAGGACCGTGATGGCAAGCAACTGCACAGTGAGACCGCGCAGAAAAGGAGCGCGTGGCTTCGTCATTCTTCGAGGATATTGCCTGTGCTTTGAGAAATCAATCCCAGCGAGACGGAACGCATGACGGCTTCGGTGCGGCTGCTAGCCTGCAGTTTGGCGAAAATGTGGGCGAGATGCCCCTGAACGGTGCGATCGCTGATGTTCAGTTGAACTCCGATAGCCTTGTTGGTGTAGCCCTTGGCGGCGAGGCGGAGTACATCCAGTTCACGATCGGTCAACGGCTCTACAATTCTCTTTTCGGGACCCTTGAAGATATTGGACATCAACTTGCGGGTAATGTTGGGATCGAGCGCCGACTTGCCTTCATGCACATCACGCACGGCTTGAATCAGTTCATCTGCCTGACCTGTTTTGAGAACGTATCCATTTGCTCCCGCCTGCAGGACTGCCATCACATATGGATCGTCGTCGTACGCGGTAAGAATCAAAACACCTACTTCAGGCAGGTGCGAACGGACCCAGCGGGTTACCTCAATTCCACTTGCTTTTGGCATTTGGATATCCAACACTGCCACATCCGGCTTGTGCTGTTGGATTAACGTTTGGGCCTCTTCACCGTCTCCGGCCTCCGCAATGACCTGGAGATCGTTTGCGCTTTCGAGCAGTTGCCTTACCCCCGCGCGGACAATGTGGTGGTCATCCGCCAGAAGGATGCGGATCCTGTTTTTTGATTTGTTCGATGACTTTGGCATAACTGCTCTCATCCAGTTGTTGATTATACATTTGTGTTTGAAGGATAAACGGGAAGGCCAGCCAGACGATGCCCAGACCGGCCAAAAGCCCGGTGATGAAGCGCAGAATCGAGTTGAACGAGCCGAGTGCATCACCTGCATAGAACGTCGCAGGCAGGGCATAATTCGTCAATGCTGCCAGCCATGCATTTGTATCACGGAATCCCTGCCCAATGCCAGCGAAGTCGCTGATCGTATGAGTTATACCATCGACTGCAATGGGGAGGAGCAGGAGCACTAATCCCCACCATGATAACGGCTTGACTTTTCGACGGAAGGGATACCATATGGCGGCAAATAGCCAGATGCTGGTATAGAACGAAATCATGCGGTCTGACCATGCAATCTTCCAGCCCAAGGTTTCATTGCCAATAAACTGGCGGAGGATCATAGGATTGATCGTATCCTGCCAGGCGGCCTGGATTTCATGTAGTGAATACATGCTTTTTTCCCCAAACAGGAAAAGGGATCGCTCCGGTAGTTGGTGGCAGAAAAAAGAGTAGATGAAATAAATTGCCTTTCCCGCGCCAGTCCAGCTGATGTGCATGAACCAAGGCGCAAGAAAAGGAATGAACACCCATAAACCATACACAATCAGGAAGGTTTCAAACCAGTGGACCCCAATCCACTGAAAGATGTTTCGCTTTGGATGGGTGTTCGTAGTCATGGCTGACCTGGCGCTTCTGCTACGAGTCATTTCGTTCCGGCACTTTGACTTCCAGTGCTTGTCGGATTGCCATCGTCAATTGGTCATCGGACTTCTGGCGTGGACCATCGGCGATGGACAACCAGGTCTGGCCATCGTTACCATGCAGGATCAAGGTTACAGGCTCATCGGCCTTGCCATATACCAGCATGACCACCATCTGGCAGTCACACTCGTTCGTCCCATGGTTCGGGCAGGAGCAATCATGTAACCCAGCCCGCGCGGTGTGCAGGTCGAAGGTCTGCACGGGGCGTAACCCAGCCTGTGAAAGTCGTTCTTTGCTCCAAGGCAAGGCTTCATCACAGGAACGATTCATGGATAAGAAGGGTGAAATATTCATTTGCGCCTCGAGGTTGATGATGCTATTGTACGGATTCCCTCAATACCTATTCAGAGCTACTTCACTCATATTCATGTAAGCAAAATAGCCTATCCAAAAGATAGGCCATTTTGAATGAGCAGAGAGATTTTAGTGTGGATGCTCGTGGTCGTGTTCTTTGCTGAGATCCTTCTCAGGATCTTTGTCGAAGGATTTCTTGCATCCCAGCGAGCAGAAGTAATACGTCTGTCCCTCATATTCGGATGTACCGGCGGCGGTGGCGGGGTCAATATCCATGCCGCAGACAGGATCATGTACCATATTGTCCATGATTTGCTCCTTTTGTCGGATTCGATCCGACATCAAATAGACCTGTGGAACTGCAGCGTATTGCCCAATCGATATAGCAATTTTGTATGATGTTTGTCGCCCGCGCGTGATTATTTCAGTCCTGCTTCACGCGCCCGGATGATAGCCTGGGCGCGGTCAGCAACCTGGAGCTTGTTGAGGATATTTGACACATAGTTGTAAACCGTCTTGGGGCTGAGCGAGAGCTCACGTACAATGTCGGCGTTCGATTGCCCCCGCGCGATAAGTTGAAGGATTTCGCGCTCGCGTTCGGTGAGGGAGGGAAAAATCTCTTTGGGCAGCGTGGAGGCTTGCGCCGTGAAGAAATCGATCAAGCGCGTGGCGATCGTGGGACTGAAGATCGCTTCGCCATTGCCAACCGCCTGAATAGCGCGCAGAATATTTTCCTTTTCCGCGTCTTTGAGAATGTACCCCCGCGCGCCCGCCCGCATGGCGGCAAAAACCGTACCATCATCCTCGAACATCGTGACCACCAGGATGCGAATGTGCGGCGAGTCGTGCAGGATTCGCCGCGTCGCTTCGATGCCATTGACGCCTGGCATGTTGACATCCATCAGGATCACATCGGGATGCAGTGCTTCGGCTTGCGTGATGGCTTCCTCCCCGCTCGTGGCCTCCCCGACCACTTGAATGTCCGAAGCGAGATTCAAAAATTCACGCATGCCGTGACGAAAAAGCGGATGATCATCCGCGATCAGGATGCGTAACGCTTCCATTGGATTCTCCAATTGGCAAACACGCCAGTAAGCGCGTGCCACCGTTGGCGCCGCGCTCGATCACGCAATGGCCGCCCAGTTCCTCCGCACGTTCGCGCATTGAACGCAAACCGATGCCAGGCGTGAGGTTCGACGGCAATCCGATTCCGTCGTCCGTGATTTCAATTTCGAGCCCAGCGTGATTTGCAAATCGGATCGTACACTGCCGGGCCTGCGCATGTTTCGAGACGTTTTCCAACGCCTCTTGCACAATGCGATAGGCTGCCACTTCAACCGCAGCCGGCAAGGCAGGCAATTGGGCTGGTGCGTCCACTGTGACCTGAAAACCATCTGGCGCATTCGAATATCGAGTCGCACGTTCGCGCACTGCCGCGAGCAGACCTAGTTCATCGAGCGCTGGCGGACGCAAATCATAAACCAACCGGCGAACGTTCCCAACTGTCGCGCGCATCTGGCTTTCTAATTCTTTCACCAGTTTGGTTGCCGCAGCCGGATTCGTGGGAATTAAATCTGCCACTGTGCTTGCGGCCAGCCCAAGCGAAGCCAGCGTGGGACCTAGATCGTCGTGTAGGTCGCGGCGCAAACGGCGGCGTTCTTCTTCGCGCGCCAGAACCAATCGTTCGCGCGAGCGTTGCAGGTCGGCAGTGAGTCGCACCGCGTGGACCGCGACTCCTACTTGAGGAGCAAGATCCTCCAGCAAATGGAGATCCGTCGAGCCAAACGCCTCATTGGGTGCGCGTGGACCGAGAACAATGTAACCAAGCGTTTCTCCCTGGTGGATCAGCGGAAAACATAGCCCCACTTGTCCCATGCCCGGCACCACAATCCTCCCGTTTTCCAAACGCAAGGAGGGGGATGCAGATTCGGCAACGATTTTATATCCTTCTGAATTTTGTTGGAGATAAATGGCTACATAAGGTAATTTGAGCACATCACGTACTGTCGTAACAACCGTGGGAAGCACAGACTCTGGAGCAAGACTCGACTCCAATCGTCGTCCCAGGCGCGAGAGCGCGGAATAAGGATCGTCGCGCTCGCCATACATCAGACGGTTAATGCCGCGTTGTAGGCGCTGCCGCAGAGGATGAAAGAGGACCGCGATCAAGCCGGTCGCTAGAATCGCGAGCAGTGTGTTTCCGATAAACTGAAAAAGCGCACCAGCCACCCCCACCACAACCATGTATAAGCCTATGACACTTACGATCAACGCGCCGTAAACAAGCGAGCGATTGATAAAGACGTCAATATCCCACAACCGGTAGCGAAGAACCGAGATCGTGATACAGACCGGGATCAGGAGGATGCTTACCTGCCAAAGTGTATCAGGAATTGTCGATAGAACGAGCGCCTGTGCCGGATCAGCATTTATTGCGCGCGAGGTCAACAGCGCGTTCAACGGGATCAACACAGCAAACTGGGCCACAAGGGCACCCACGAACCCGACGACCACCCATTTGAACTGCTGGCGCTCGGCAGGGCGCGCCACCCGGAAGTAGCGGTACAGTTGAGCATATACGCCTATGCCAAAAGGGAGCAAAACACAGAGCCCAATGAAGACTCTACCTAAAACGCCGCCTAAAACTTCCAGCATGGCACTTCCCAGAAACGAGGCCATGACCGCGCCAGCGACATCATAGATTGCCATCCAGCGCGTCCAATGCGGCACAAACGCCCCATTTGGGAAAATCAGGGGGAATATCAGCAAGCAACTTAGCGCCACGATACTAGCTAAGTGAGAGGCCCATCCCCAGGTAGGCTGGTGTAACGTCAGCGTAAAGAGCAGTGGCGTATTGTGGATGGAAAAGGTCGCTACCATGGCGGATGCAAAGAGCACCATCCAATCATTGGATTTTCTCCAAAAGAGTCCAGCCGCAATCAACAATAAGAGCAATGCAGGGATCCCCAATTGCAGGGCGCCCACCCAGCCGTACTGGTCGAGCGTCAGGCCGAACTTTTCAAGCGCCTGCACTTGTTCAGGGCGGAGACGCTCGGCAGACCCAATAGAAGGTCCCGCTGAGGTGACGACTTGGTCTCCTACGTTGGTGTGGCGAATCTGCCGCGTCAACGTGCATTGTCTATCTTCGCAAACTGTGGAAAGCGCATCGCGCACAGCTAAAAAGCCAAAGATATACACGACTGTCAATCCGATAAATCCTGCCGCCCATGCCAGCCGCGCAATAGTGAGCCACCAGCCATGTAAGGCAGTATTCGGTACACTGTCCGTGATAGCGGCTTTTTGCTCTTGTCCGGTTTGAGCAACCAGCGGGGGGATCGATTCACGCATGATAACCTTTGGCGCAGGCACGAAGCGGTTGACTACATCCTGCAAGCGTCGGCGCAGAGGTTGCAATAGAAAGGCAATGAACAAGATTGCAATGATGATCGCTGGCAGGTTGTTTTGCATTTGAAAAAGCATGCCAAATCCACCGACGACCAATACATAGAAGCCGACCACAGTGGCGGTCAGCGCGCCATAGACCAGCGTCCGGCTGATGATGAAGTCAATATCCCACAACCGGTAACGAAGCACAGAGATGGCGATGGAGACCGGGATGAAAAGAAGAATCACCTGAAAGATGGTGTCTGGAATGACAGACAGGAGGAGCGCCCGTGCAGGATCCATCGCCGCCGCCCGGGAGGTCAGCAGCGCGTCCAGCGGGAGCAACACTACAAGAGCAATACTGACGAATCCCGCCAGCCCGACGATGACCCACTTGAGCTGCTGGCGCTCGACAGGACTTGCCACCCGGAAGTAACGGTAGAGCTGGGCGTATATGCCTGTACCAAACGCGATCAGTAAATAGACGAGAATAAATTTCTCCGCCCCGGGTCTTTCCAAGATGGAATTCTGAAACAATGCGATGATTACGGCTCCAGCGACTTCATATAACATTATCCAGCGCGTCCAGCGCGGCACGAATCGTCCGTTCGGAAAGATCAGCGGAAATATCAAGAAGCAGCTTAACGCAATCACACCTGCCAGATCAGAGACCCCCTCCCAGGCAGGTCGATGAACCACTAGCGTGAAGGGCAGCGGTCCATTTGCATCGGGAATGGTCGCCACCATGACAGACGCAAAGAGCACCATCAAGTCGTCGGACCTCCGCCAGAACAGTCCGGCGGCAATCAACAGATAGACCAGCACCGGAAGTCCGATTTGCAGGGCGCCCAGCCAGCTGTATTGGTCAAGCGTCAAGCCCAATCTCTCCAGCGCTTCGACCTGGTCGGGGCGAAGACGATCTGCATAGCCAATAGGCGGTCCCGGCGACCTCACAACTTGTTCTCCCGCGTCGGTGTGGCGGATCTGCTCCCGAAGTGTGCATAGTTCTTCCTCACAAACTGTGGATAGCGCCTCACGCACCTCCAGGAAGCCCAGCGCATACATAACGGTCAGTATCGCAAACATGATCCCCCACGCCAGCCGCGTGATGAGGAGCCATCTTCCATGAAGGCGAGTATGGGATTCGGTCTGGGTGGTCATGATCGATTCCTCATTCCATTCGTGCTCGGTGCGATTACTTTTGTGTACTGCGATGTGGGTACGTACCGTCATTATACGCCTGTGCGGGTAGAAGCAAGTCCGAGAAACTAGACTCTCTGACCTACTTCATTCATGTGATGTCATCTTTTGCTCTATCAAGCTGTCGCCAATTCCTTCGACGAATCATCCATCAACACAAAGCCCAGAATGCACAGTGCTAAAAACTGTATCACTACCATCAATACAAGTGCAGGCAAATATTGGTCTGGAAACACGCCTTTATTTGAGATGTCGTAAACGGAGTAGAGGACGTAAGTCACCGGATACCAAATTCCTGCGAGAACAGGCAGCCAGTTCAAGCGGGGCATTGGTCTACTGCGTAACGCAGTCAGGCCAAACAAGCTCAAGCCAAGTAATGAAATTGCCGGTCCTACAAATATCAGAACCCATAAACCCTCATTAACCTGAGTTTCAGTTACCGTGAGGGCCATGGATGCCATAACGATAAACCACAGAACGGGCCCGAACATGCCTAGCAGCAACATGTTCCTGCCAAGGCTCCCAATCCGTTCACCATAACCCGTCCGCAAACTTGACATCCCAACTGCCAGCAGGATTGCACTGACCACCGATCCAGGAATCGCGATGGGGTCTGAGCCAGTCAGAATGCTGATGAAGGAAAAGGCGCTTGCGACAAATGCCCAGCCACTTAACTTGATCAATTTTGATTTTGCCATGTCAATCTCCTTTCGACACGTTTATTTGACGAGCTGATCTCTCCTAAAAACATTTGCTTCCATCAGGTCTTTCAAGTTGGCGAGTGCGGTTTCCAACTGTCTTTTGACCATACTTATTAATAGTGGCTCTGCTAGCTTGAAGAAGCCTCCTGGCTCACCTTGGATGATAGATTGAATTCGTGTGCCGCCTTCTACGTTCTCAAACCTGCTTTGGAATTCCAATGGGAACGGTCCCGATTTGCTTCTTGTTGTGATTTTGCGGTTTGGCTCGTACTCGATATATTCGTATTCGTTTTCCAGTCGTTGACTGAGGAACTTACGGATCTCTCGCCACGTTGTGCCTACCCCCACAGGCGCGTCAGAAGTTTTGCTGACTTCCGTCACTTCAGATATCCACTTCGGATTATTCTCACGGTTGCTCAGAAATGCAAAGACTTCTTCGATGGGCCGGTTAATCACAATACTCGTTTCTACCTTTGCCATGTCAATCGCTCCTTTCTTGTGCGTTTGAAAAGCTCTACATAAACCTCTCTAAGGAATGGCGACCAGCCATAATGCGGTCGCCTCTAACAGAAACCGTTTCACTTACCCTGTGGTAGCGCGGGCAATGACTGCAAATACATCCACACAGCCTTCAATTCATCATCGGTCATCTGCCCGAAGTACTTCCACGGCATCACATCCTTGAGTTGGTGTCCGCTCGGCGTCACGCCTGTGCGCATTGTTGTGATGAAATCCTCTTCAGACCAGCCTTTCATCTCACCACCTGGCGTCAGGTTGAGCGCCAAATACTTTTCGGGGCCGCCTTCGCTAATAATCCGCCCATTGAGTTCCGACCCATGACATAACATGCAGGTACGTGCCAGGTACATGCCATATTCCAATGTCACGCCCGGCTCTGGCGCGACCGGACGCGGACCATCGTGGTCAATCGAGACAACGTTCGGCACGATCTCCGGCGGTAACTGCCCGAGCGCCAGCATTACGCGACCCAGAGGTCCCAGGTCTGTTTTGGGCATCTCGTTGTCTTTCGGCGGCAGGCTTTTCAGGTAAGCGATGAGCGCGCCCAGGTCCTCGTCGCTGAGATAGTACCAGGAGCCTGAAGGCATGAGGACCAGTCCTCGTCCGTCATAACCTACGCCATGGCGGATGGCGCGCACCCAATCTTCGTCTGTGTTGGTCGCGCCAATGCCACCCGCGCCCGCAGTCAGGTTGGGAACAGTTAAGGTTATCATGCCTGGCGCGGTGTCAAATTGACCGCTCAAATCCTCAGTATGACACTCCCTGCACATGCGGATGGTAGCGATGTGCTCGCCGCGCGCAATGGAGGCTGGATCTGTGGGAATTGGGATCGTTTCGACGGATACATCATACTTTCCATGAAGTTTGTTCCACTTGGCAGAACCAATAAGATACAGAACGATGAAGGCGAGTACGAGCAGTCCAATGAAACTGCCCAACACTATGCCAATCCATTTCAAGATTTTGCGTATCATGTTTAGAAATATTCCTTTCTGCCTCAGATTGCACTCGTAAACTTCCGCGCGTGCCGCACACACGAATTAGATTGAGCGACACGCGCGTGTTAGGTGTCAATTCGTGAACAGCTGCCAGGCCTTACATCTGGCTGGCCGCCTTACCACCCACGAGATTTGCATCAAAGGATTGGGGATCACCCAGACAGAGCAGTTCCATATTGCATGGTCTTCCGCAAATCTCAATTGGCGGGGGTCACCCTGATTACTGCCTCATCTGCAAAGGGGTTAGAAATACGGATAGGCGTTCCGCTAACTGGTAAAACAATGCTGGCATCGGAGAAGCAAAAGGTCGGCGGGAAGATGGGCGGACCTTTGATCTGGTATACGTCGAAGCAGATGTCTATTGCCTCACCAGGAACCACCTCGGACCAGCTCGTGGCCTGGAATTGGATGATCACCTGTCCGTCCAGAGCCGATAAAGTCATGCGGCCATCTGCGCTGCCATCCGCGTACAGAGGCCCGCCCCCATGTGTACCTGGCTGTCCCAAGTCTGTGAACGTGAAGGTGTACGGAACCGGTGAATTACCTCCAGCATGGGCCACTGTCGTCATTACAGCGGCAAGAACCAATACCATTAACACAACAAATTTTCGCATCGTGACTCCTTTCATTTCGCATTTATCCTGAACAACTCAAAGCAAGTCTATTTATTTTTATTCCAACGAGGGTCTAATACCCCGCCGCTGTGCGGCGTGATAAGATGAATGCATGAGTCATGTAATCCGAAAAAGTCATACTGTATCCATCTTGATCTATCATTTTGTGTGTCCGGCGAAATATCGACGAGCGGTGATCGACAAAACCGTTGACCAAGTGTTGAAAGAAGTCTGTTTAGACATTGCTGCTCGGTATCAAATGGAGTTTCTCGAAATTGGAACGGATCGCGATCCCGTTCATTTTCTCGTACAATCCGTACCGACCTATGCACCAACCAGAATCATCACGATCATCAAAAGTCTAACGGCACGAGAAATCTTTGCTCGGGTGCCCACCGTCAAGAAGCAATTGTGGGGCGGTGAATTTTGGACGGATGGCTATGATGTGGGCACGGTTGGACAACATGCCACGGAAGAGGTGATCCGGCAATATGTCAAGAACCAAGGGCAAGAAAAAGACTATCAGCAGTTCCATGTCCAGCAACTCAAGCTATTCTAGCGGACCGATACCCCGTCCGCTTGCGGCGGGGTAGTTTATTTAGGGCTGGTCACCTCCTTACTGGCCAATTTGATTTTCTGTATCTATTCTAGTGAATGGAATATCCCAGGGAAAAGAGAAAGACTTCCCGATTATTTGGGAAGTCTTCTTGGGAGGTGGATATGGCAGTCGAGCGGGATGAGATGTAAAAGATATCGAGGCCGGTTTCACCATGCTATAATGATTTTGAATCAACATGGAGTTCAAATTCCTTTAATTGGTACGAAGGTCAAGGCCAACCGTGGAACCGCTTCTCTCCACCAAGATTTATATCCCCCGCTCTCGATCGCAACTCGTCACCCGTCCTCGTCTGATCCAGCAACTTAATGGAGGCCTGCGCCTCGCGTCGGGGGTGACCCTCATCTCCGCCCCTGCTGGCTTTGGGAAAACCACGCTGCTCAGCGAGTGGGTAGACAATTTGCGACTGGATGATGCAAAGAAAAGTAAAATCGCAAAACGGGTTGCCTGGCTGTCGCTGGATGAAGGGGATAACGATGCGGCACGCTTTCTGGCCTATCTCATTTCGGCCCTGCAGACGATTTCGGCGAACATTGGTGAAGGGCTGTTAGGTGTACTCCAGGCTCCCCAACCTCCGCCCACCGAAGCAGTTGTGACATCCCTGCTCAATGAAATCACGGCTCTCCCAGACAATTTTGTCCTGGTCCTGGATGACTACCACGCGATTGATGCCGAACCCGTTGACAGGGCCCTTACCTTTCTGATCGAACACCTGCCGCCACAAATGCACCTGGTCATTGCGACCCGCGAGGACCCCGACCTGCCCCTGGCCCGCTTACGGGCTGGTGGCCAATTAACCGAGCTGCGCGCGGCCGAATTGCGTTTTACTCTCTCCGAAACTGCTGATTTTCTCAACCAGATCATGGGCCTAAACCTGTCTGGTGAAGACATCGCCGCACTGGAATCCCGCACCGAAGGCTGGATTGCCGGGTTGCAGCTGGCCGCGCTTTCCATGCAGGGACATCAAGACACTACTGGCTTCATCCAATCATTCACCGGCAGCCACCATTTTGTGATGGATTATCTGGTGGAAGAAGTCCTGAAGCGGCAGTCTGAAAGTATTCAAGCGTTTTTGCTGAACACATCCATCCTAAACCGGTTGTGCGGTCCCTTGTGTGATGCGGTTTTGCTCGACGCAGCTGCATCCGGACAACAAACCCTGGAATATCTCGAACGCGCCAATCTGTTCATTATCCCCCTGGATGATGAGCGGCGCTGGTATCGCTATCATCATCTATTTGCTGATCTGTTGCGACAGCGACTCCTCCAGAGCCTTCATTCCTCTAAGGGAGATGCCAAAAGCCGGTTGAATGAATTGCACATTCGTGCCAGCCAATGGTATGAAGATAATGGCCTGGCGCTTGAGGCGTTTCACCATGCGGCGGCTGCCAATGACATCGAGCGCGCCGAGCGGTTGATCGATGGAAGGGGCATCCCCCTGCATCTGAGTGGCGGCGTGACACCGATACTGAACTGGCTGGATTCGCTGCCAGCGACCGTGATGAATGCCAGGCCCTGGTTGTGGTGGAGGCATGCCGCATTGTTGCTGATCAATGGCCAAACGGTTGGTGTGCAGGAGAAACTAGACGCTGCGGAAGCTGCATTTGCTGCCACTTCACAAGGCAGCGAGGCGGATGACAAGACTCGATACTGGATTGGACGAATTGCCAGCGCCAGAGCTGTATTGGCTCTTACACGATACGATGTACAAAACATGCTTATCCAGTCGCGCCGCGCTTTGGAATATCTGCCACCAGATAATCCCGCTGTCCGCACCACACCTTTCTGGACGCTTGGATATGCCCATTTTCTTCAGGGAGACCGTGCTGCGGCCCGCGAAGCGTATACGGAAGCCGTATCGAATAGCCAGGCATCCGGAGATATCTTTACCACGATATTGGCAACGATCGGTCTGGGCAACGTCCAGGAACTAGACAACCAGCTCTATCAGGCGAACGAGACCTATCGGCGCGTCTTACAATGGGTAGGTGATAAGCCGCAACAGATTATCCACGAAGTGCATCTTGGCCTGGCGCGGATCCTCTATGAATGGAACGACCTGGATGCCGCTGAGCAGCACGCGCGACAAAGCATCCACCTGGCGCGACAATATGAAAGTGTTATTGACCGATTCATTGCCTGCGAGGTGTTTCTTGCCCGCATTAAACTGGCCCAGGGAGAAGTGACTGAGGCGGCTGAGATATTGGCGAAGACCGATCAATCTGTGCGCCAGCACAACTTCGTGCATCGCATCCCTGAAGTAGCTACCGCACAAGTGCTGACGTTACTTCGCCAGGGCCGGCCAGAGGTCGTGGCGGTGGCCGCTCAATTGGCTGAGACCTACAAACTTCCTCTCAGCCAGGCTCGAGTGCATCTGGCTCAGGGAAATTCATCAGGCGCGCTGACGGTTGTGGAGTCCCACCGCCAACAGGTCGAGGCCAAAGGCTGGGAGGACGAACGGCTCAAGGCAATGGTTCTCCAGGCAGTCGTTCTCCACATCCAGGGTGAAAAGGATCAGGCAGTACAAGTGTTGGGAGACGCGCTGACGCTGGCCGAACCGGGCGGTCATATCCGTATCTTTGTGGATGAAGGGGCGCCAATGACGCAGCTATTGTCTAAAGCTGCAGCTCGTGGGCTGATGCCAGACTATGTGAATAAATTACTGGCCGCGTTTGAAGGGGAGGCGCTGAAGAGCGAAGACAAATCTTCTCGGCCCTCTGGCCAGCGCCTCATCGAGCCATTGAGCCAACGGGAGCTGGAAGTACTGCGTCTCATCGCACACGGACTCTCAAACGACGAGATTAGCAAACGGCTTTTCCTCGCCCTGGACACGGTCAAAGGACACAATCGCAGAATTTATGACAAGCTGCAGGTTCAAAGGCGCACTGAAGCGGTCGCCCGCGCCCGCGAGTTAGGTTTGTTATAAGAGTAAGTTCCAGTAATTCCTTAGATCTCCCCTTTCTCATTTCAAAACAACACCCATAACCAACACCAAAGTGTCTATACGGCGACACCCTGGTGGAGATATATTCCTTGTACATTGAGCAAGTAGTACAGAGGAGTTACCGGATGGATCTTTACGAAGCGTTGTACACCACCCGCGCCATGCGGCGGATGAAACCTGACCCGATCCCCTACGATGTGCAGGCTCGCATCCTCGATGCAGCTATTCGCGCACCCCACATCGGAGAAGGGTGGCGTTTCATCCTGGTCGATGACCCGAACATCAAGGCTCAGCTCGCGCCGCTCTACCGGCAAGGATTTGAGCGCATGATTGGTGGGGCACCAGAAGTGTTGTTCGCCGACGTGATAAAGACTGATACACAGATGGGGCGAACCGTTCGATCGGGCCTTCATCTGGTCAATCATTTTGCTGAAGTCCCGTTATTCCTGATCGGATTCGGGCGCACCAAAGAAGGGGCCGGCATCTACCCAGCGCTCCAAAACGCGATGCTGGCAGCCCGCGCTGAAGGCATCGGCTCTACCCTGACAGGATTCCTGCAGTCTTACTTTGCAAATGAGGTAATGGACATCCTCGGTGTACCGAAGGAGGATGGCTGGTACATGCACGGGGTGGTCCCGATGGGCTATCCGCTCGGGAAGTGGGGTGTTGGGGTCCGTAAGTCAGTTCACGAAGTCGCGGCACGCAACAGCTGGCAGGGTGACCTGGGCTTCACAGTGCCGGATCCACTATGGCCGAAGTGATTGATTCAAGTCCGCCCACGATTTACCAGATCAGGGTTAAGAGCCATTTGCGTTCTGATTGGACCGACTGGTTTGGCGGACTGACGATCACGCTGGAAGCGGACGGCAACACGCTTTTGACCGGTCCCGTGGTTGATCAGGCCGCGCTGTATGGAGTGCTCAAAAGAGTTCGTGACTTAGGCATGCCATTGGTGTCGGTCAATCCCCTGGAATCTGGCGAGGCAGACGTCCAGCAGGAGAACGAGAATAAAGGGGAACAAATTTCACATTAAACCGAATATATTCCGCCATCAATTCGTATTAACAATACCGTAGGTCATGCGGCTGAGTAGACCATAATAACAAAGCCAAACAAATGAAAGCAATTGTATATAAAAGATATGGGCCGCCCGATGTTCTTAAACTTGAAGAGGTGGCAAAATCTCACGCATCATTGACAAGCAGTACCCGCTACGTCAGGTTCCTGAGGCACTCCGATATCCTGGAGAAGGACGTGCCAAAGGGAAAATCGTTATCACAATAGAGAAGTAAGTTTAGAAATAGGAGAAAACCCTGTGAAAGCAGTTGTCTACCACCAATACGGGTCACCCGATGTTTTGCAGGTCGCAGAGATCGAAAAACCCACCCCCAACGAAAATCAAATCCTTCTCAAAGTTCATGCCGTGTCCATCAATGCGGCGGATTATCGCCCGTTGAGTGGCAAACCGTTCCTAATTCGTTTGATGATGGGAGGGATTTTTAAACCAAAAGACCCGCGCATTGGGATTGATGTCGCCGGGCGGGTGGAAGCGGTCGGGGCAAACGTCAAGCGATTTCGGCCAGGGGATGAGGTTTTCGGGTGTGCCAATGGGGCATTGGCCGAATACGTTCTGGCCAAGGAAAAAAATCTCGCACGGAAGCCCGCGCATATTTCCTTCGAGGAAGCGGCGGCAGTGCCAGTCGCGGCGCTCACGGCCTTGCAAGGATTCCGCTATGTGGGCGGAGTCCGCCCCGAGCAAAAGGTGCTGATCCAGGGGGCCTCGGGCGGGGTGGGCATCTTCGCTGTGCAGATGGCCAAAATGTCCGGCGCAGAAGTGACAGCTGTGTGCAGTACGCGGAATCTGAACATGGTGCGTTCCTTTGGGACTGACCATGTGATTGATTACATGCGGGAAGATTTCACCCAAAACGGCAAGAAATACGATCTCATCTTTGCCGTCAACGGCTATCACCCGCTTTCCGCTTACCAGCGCTCCTTGACTCCCCAAGGCACTTATGTCTGCGCGGGCGGCACTTTCCCGCAGATTTTCCAGGCCATGCTTTTAGGAAGGTTCATGTCAAAGAAGGGAGGGAAAACCCTGAGCAGTATGGGAATTTCGAATGTCAACCAGGACGATATGGATCAACTGGCAAAACTTCTACAAGAGGGCAAAATCTTCCCTGTCATTGACCGGTGTTATCCATTGCCGGAAATTGTGCCCGCTTTCCGGCATGTGATGGAAAACCACGCCCAGGGGAAAGTCGTCGTCACGGTGGAACATCCACAGGCGAGGTGATCAAAATAAGCTTAGAGAAAGTATTATGAAAGCGATTATTTACACCCAATATGGACCGCCAGAGGTTCTGCAACTCAAAGAAGTAGAAAACCCCACGCCGAAAGAGCATCAACTGCTGGTGAAAGTCCATGCGGCGTCTGTCAATGCCATGGACTACCGGCGTTTCGAGAAAATCTCGCGCCTGGGCCGCTTCATGAATGAGAGACTTATCAAATCAATTAATAAAGTGCTTGGCATCGATGTCGCTGGGACAGTCGAAGTGGTCGGACAAGCTGTCACGGAGTTTCAGCCCGGCGATGCGGTGTTTGGGGTGGCTCCAGGCTCGTTTGCCGAGTATGTGGCGAATGGTGCCAGCAAATTTGCTCATAAACCAGCCAATGTGTCATTCGAACAGGCGGCCGCCGTTCCGGTGGCGGCGTTCACTGCCTTACAAGGGCTACGCGACAAAGGACAGATTCGAGCAGGGCAAAAGGTCCTCATCGATGGGGCGTCTGGCGGCGTGGGGACATATGCGGTGCAGATTGCCAAAGCGTTTGGGGCGGAAGTGACCGCCGTATGCCGCACGCGGAATCTGGACATGGTGCGTTCGATTGGGGCAGACCACGTCATTGATTACACGCGAGAAGATTTCACCAAAAGTGAGCAGCGTTACGACTTCATTTACGCCGTGAATGGATATCATCCGATTCTGGCTTATCGGAGGGCATTAAACCCCAACGGGATTTGTGTCGTGGCTGGCGGTTCTTTCTCTCAAATTATCCAGGCGCTGCTTCTCGGGCCATTGATATCGAAATTTGGTAATAAGAAAATTCGTTTCCAGGGCGTAGCGACAACTCCCAAAGAAGATTTGCTCGTCATAAAGGAGCTTCTTGAAGAGGGCAAAATCATCCCGGTGATCGATAAATGTTACTCGTTGAATGAAACGGCAGAAGCGATCAAGTATCTGATAGAAGAACATGGCCGAGGAAAAGTCGTCATCACTGTGGGACATACTAACTGATCCTGAAAACTACAGCGAAACCCAGGCTGCGCAGATAAATGCAAAAGGAAATAAAAATGGAAATCCAGTACTTTGAATTCCTAAAACATCTTATTCGTTTCAACCGAACTGTCTATCTTGATCACAATGCAACGACGTATGTGAGTAGCCGTGTCCAGCGCAAAATGAATCAGGTCTTGAAAGATCATTACGGTAATCCATCCTCATTCTATGGCATGGGCAGAAAGTCGGCCGCGATCATCGAACAAGCCCGGGAGCAGGTTGCCAGCGCCATCCATGCTGACCCTCATGAAATCTTTTTTACCGCCTGCGCCACCGAAACCAATAATGCCGTGCTCAAGTCGGTCAGTGCCCATTTTTTCCCCCGTAAGAAAAAGATCATATCCACGCCGATTGAACATCCCTCGATCCTGAGCACGCTGGAATATCTACGAGAAACACAGGGCATCATTGTCGAGTATTGTCCTGTGGATCGTCAGGGCCGCGTGCTTCTGGATGAATTGGAGAAGCTGATGGATGAGCAGACCTTCCTGGTCTGCTGCATGGTAGCCAACAACGAGACCGGCGTCATTCAAGATATCGAGGCGATTACGAAAATCGCTCGGGAACATGATGTGCTGGTGCTGACGGATTGTGTCCAGGCGCTTGGGAAGATTCCGGTCGATGTCCATGAATGGGGAGCCGATTATGCCTCGTTTTCAGCGCACAAGCTCTACGGACCAAAAGGAATCGGCGCCTTGTACGTCAAACAGGGCAGCCCGTTTACACCGTTTTTACATGGCGGCCATCAGGAAAGCGGATTGCGGGCGGGCACCGAAAGCATCCACAATATTGCCGGGTTTGGTGCAGCCTGCCAGGATGTGGACCAACTCCTGACAGATGCGAAACGGATCCGGGCCTTGAAGAGTCAGTTGGTCGAGCGGCTCAAGGAAATCAAATCTGATTGTGTGATTAATTCACCGGAGGCAGACGCGGAGTGCCTGCCGAATACGCTCAATATTACGTTTCCGGGTGTAGGCAATGCCGGGTTGATGGGCATGCTGGACTATCGTGGTATCGCGGTTTCGGCGGGTTCGGCATGCAGCACGGGGGAAGACAAGCCCTCCCATGTTTTGAAAGCGATTGGTGTATCCGATCAAGCCGCGCGAGAGACCCTTCGCATCAGTCTAGGGCATGATACTTCGGAGCGCGACATCCAATACATGACGCAGGTATTTCAAGAGTATGTCGATGGTCGAGCCCCGTTGGTCAACATGATGACGCCCGCACAATTGAACGAAACCATCCTGTTCGATGAACAAACCTACATCCTGGATGTACGCCCCGATGACGATCGGCGCAAGGTCAAAGGCTTGCCGAATTCTCATGAAGTATCCCCCCTCTCGATCGAAAAATACCTGGATCAATTGCCAAGAGACAAAGAGATACTTGTCTACTGTCCGGGTGGGGGGCTGTCATTTATGATCTCGTATTACCTGAAGGCGAAGGGCTTCAAGCATGTCAGCAACTTGCGAGGCGGCCTGGACGGTTGGCGGAAGCGGCGCAGTGATTTATATCAAAAGTACGCGGGACAAAATATTACTATACTTGAACCAGCAAAATAGACTTTACCTGTTCCATGAAACTTGGGAAGCCATCCAGTAGTGTTAGGAGCATAGATTAAATGAGCAAAAACGATCAAATGGGTAGGCACCCTCATAGGGAAGATGTTTCTCGCCCGATGACTGGTGCTGAGTATCTTGAAAGCCTACGTGACCAACGTGAGGTTTGGATTTATGGGGAACGGGTTAAAGACGTCACCCTACACCCTGCGTTTCGCAACCAAGCCCGCATGGTCGCCCGCATGTACGATGCCCTACACCATCCCCAGACAAAAGCACAATTAACCTGCACAACGGATACAGGATCGGGTGGAACTACCCATCGCTTCTTCAAAGCCAGCCATAATGTCGATGAGATGGTGGCCGCCCGCGATGCCATCGCTGCCTGGGAGCGCATTGGCTTTGGCTGGATGGGACGTAGCCC
>DASTOH010000018.1:0-16523 GCA_035720235.1 Anaerolineales bacterium
GTTTTGGAAAGAAAAGCCGTACAGCTAATCTAGATGTACTTCGTAGGCTTGCGAAGTACATCATTCGCTTTCGGTAGAGACATTTTGACTGAGCGTTTATCTGCAAAGGTGAAGGAGACCACATGGACATTAGTGAGTGTATGAAACGTAATGTAATTTCAATTCCTGAGACATTTACCATTCGCCAAGCCGCCGCGGTCTTTGTGAAAGAACACATTGGTCTTTTGCCAATCGTGGATCAGGACAATAAGATCGTTGGCGTGGTCGGCCTGCGTGACTTGCTTTCTCTAGAGCTGCCGGATTTTGTTAACTTCATTGCCGATGTAGACTTCGTCCACGACTTTGGTGCAGTGGAGACCAGGCGTCCTACCCCAGAAGTGCTGGATGCATCGATAAGAACTCTGATGCGACCCCCTGTTACGGTCACTGAAGAGACTGGGTTACTGCGCGCCTACGCGCTGCTGTGGCAGCACAATTTGCATGATATGCCAGTCGTCTCAAACAATGGAAAACTGGTCGGAATGGCCTCACGCGTCGACATTGGGACGGCCATCCTTTCGGCCTGGGCAAAGAGGGATTGAAACATGACCATTCCTGCCATTCTTTCCAGTCTACTATTCATCGCCAGCCTGGTGTTGATATTTTCCGAGAAGGTCCATCGCTCCATTGCCGCAATTGCTGGAGGGGTATTCATGGTTGGTCTGGGAAAAATCCTGGGCTTTTATTCGGAAGAGGCAGCCCTGGAGGCTATTGACTTCAATACGCTGGGACTCCTGCTGGGCATGATGATTCTGGTGGCCATGCTGGAACCAACGGGCTTTTTCCAATATCTTGCGGTGTGGGCGGCACGTGCCTCGCGCGGCAAGCCGGTGCGTTTATTTGTATTACTCGGCAGTATTACGACCGTCCTTTCGATGTTCCTCGACAACGTAACAACGGTCGTCCTGATTGCACCTGTAACATTACTCATCTGTGAAATCCTCGGCATTAATCCAATACCCTATCTGATAGCTGAGGCTTTGCTTTCGAATACCGGCGGCGTGGCCACGCTGGTGGGTGATCCACCCAACGTGTTGATTGGCTCAGCGGCCGGCCTTTCATTCAATGACTTTCTGATCTACTCGCTTCCGATTGTGGCGGTGGCATGGGTAGCTACGTTGTTACTGCTGCGTTTTTTGTTTCGCGATGAATTGGCGAAGCTCCCGCATAATTCCGAAGCGGTGATGAGCTTGAATCCAGCCGAGTCCCTGGATGATCCTAAAACTGCCCGCCGCATCTTATTGGTTCTGGGTGCGGCCATCCTGTTATTCTTTGTCCATCATATCCTGCATATCAGCCCCTCCTTTATCGCAACGAGTGCTGCGGCGGTCGCCTTGATCTGGGTGCAGCCTGATATTCAGGAGATGTTCAAAAAAGTGGAGTGGAGCGTTCTTATTTTCTTCTCGGCTCTTTTCGTCATGGTCGGTGGGTTGGAAGCCGCCGGTGTTTTGGAATCCATAGTCGGTTTGCTGGAACGTTTATCCAGCATCCCTCCAGTGTGGTTCGGCGTAAGTCTCATTTGGATTGTCGCTGTTCTTTCTGCGGTCGTGGATAACATCCCCATCACGATTGCCTTGATTCCTGTCATCCGCGGTTTAGGTGCGTCCGGCATGGATGTGGATCCGCTCTGGTGGGCGCTGGCCTTCGGTGCAGGTTTTGGGGGCAACGGGACCATCATCGGTTCGACGGCTAACATCATTGTCGCGTCGCTCTCTGAAAAAACGCGCACACCCATTACCTCAAGTCTATGGAATCGGCGCGGCCTGCCTGTGATGTTCGTGACCTGTGTCGTGGCCAGTGTACTGTATATCGTTTTCTATAGAGCGTTCTAGACACGACTTGCAGCATAATTGTCCGTGGTGCAATGGTGATCTCATGTTGTATTTCGACTCATTCTAAATCTCTACAATGAGGAGGAGTTGTCGCTTTTTAGCCTTTTGTTTGTGTTCCCCTGGGCTTGCGACAGGACGGTGTCCTACAATTTTGGGTCATTGCACCATATGAGATGGAAAGGAGAGCTTTCATGCCAGGACATTCCGACTTTACGCCCATTCATACTATTTTTGTTCCGTTGGTCCATGAAGGACCGGGGTTACATGCACTGGACATCGCACGTCTTTTTGATGCCGAGATCACCCTGGTAGGGGTGGTGGTCGTGCCTCCGGACCAATCGTTGAGCACGGGAGCCGTGGCCGCGCGCTCCGTGCGGAGATTGCTCCGCATCTTTGGGAAGGATAAACACGTCACAGGCAAATCACAAGTCATTGTCTCCTATGAGCCGTGGCATGAATTCTCGAAATTGTTACAGGATGAAAAACCCGATCTGCTTTTCCTTGAGTATGAGTCCCATCTTCGAGCGTTGCACGTCACCCTGAGTAATGTGCTGGCGCGTCCGCCGTGCAACATGGCTCTGGTGAAGGGAAAAATCGCCAGTAAACCGGATCAGGTACTGGTCCCGGTAAGAGGCGGTCCGCACGCAGAGTTGGCATTACGGGTGGGCCTGGGGTTGCGTCCCAATAAAGTTACGACACTGCACATCCGCAATCCAGATGTGCATCAAGCCAGCCGAGATGCAGCCTTCAAGGGCCTGGATCGCGTGTTGAAGCAACTGCCCGAGGTGCAGAAACGGTCTGAGGTCACAGAGGATGCGGCCCAGGTCATCCTGAGCCATGCGAAGCAGAAGGATGTCATCGTGCTGGGTACAACTGCCCAGCGTCTCAAAAATTCCGTTTCGTTGGGTCCGGTGGCAGACCGCATTCTACGGGAGGCGCCCTGCACAGTGATCGCGGTCAAAAGCGGTCGCCCGTTGCCCTATGCGGCTTACGATGAAAGGGCGGGCCTGCAGGCGATTTCGATCCTGGTGGATAAATGGTTCGCAGAGAATACGTTTCATGCCAATGAGTTCAATCGTCTGCGGGAGCTGGTACAGTCGAAACGGCAGCAAGGGTTAAGTATCAGCCTGGCCCTCCCGACCTTGAATGAAGAAGAAACAGTAGGGAAAGTGATCCGAACGATGAAAAGTGAGCTGATGCAAAGAACACCGCTGTTGGACGAGATCATCTTGATCGATTCCAATTCGGCTGACTGCACGCGTGAGATCGCGCAAAGGGAAGGTATTCCAGTTTACATTCACCAACATTTGCTGGAAAGCATGGGCATGCGCTCCGGAAAAGGCGAAGCATTGTGGAAGAGTTTGCTCGTGACGCGCGGTGACCTGATCGTGTGGATTGATACTGACATCGTGAATATTCATCCACGCTTTGTGTATGGCATTATTGGTCCGCTGCTGCAGAATCCGCACATACAATTCGTCAAGGGATTTTACCGCCGCCCTCTGAAAGTCGGTTCAAAAATGCAAGCCGGCGGCGGTGGGCGCGTGACCGAGTTAACCGCTCGTCCCCTGTTAAATTTGTTTTATCCGGAGCTCTCAGGTGTCATTCAACCCCTTGCAGGGGAATATGGAGGCAGACGCAGCGCGCTGGACAGCGCCACGTTCTTCTCAGGCTATGGTGTGGAAACAGGCTTGCTGATCGATATCTATGAGCGTTACGGTTTAAGTGCCATTGCCCAGGTGGACCTGCTGGAGCGCATCCATCATAACCAGCATCTGGAGGCTTTAGGTAAGATGTCTTTTGCGATCATTCAAACCGTCATGCGCAAACTGGAAAACCGCCTTGGGCGTGCCGTGCTGGAAGATGTAAACCGGTCGATGAAGCTGATCCGGCACGATTCCGAGGGATATTTTCTGGACGTCGAGGAAATTGCCGAGCTTGAACGTCCGCCGATGATCAAAGTGCCAGAATACTTGGCGCGAAGTCAGTGACAGGATTGTGACTTGTCTGCCTCGGCCCCAAGAGACCGGTTATTATCAGACTTGGTAAAGACGAATTTCCTTTAAGGGTACTAACTTGTAGAGTCTGTGTTTAGGTTATCGAACTCCCTGTTATTCTTAACTCAACAGGAAACCAGCACAAAATAATGTCTTACCAGAGCTCCATGTCCCGGATTTCGAGGAAGCCAAAGATTACTATGGAAAATTGGGTTTCGAAGTAATGCGGAAGACAAAACCAGAAGGCTAGAGAGGTTACGGCGTTGCAATTGTTATGATGTTTGCTGGTCGAGCACTTGCGATCTATCCTTTGTCTGCCTTATTTTCGCGCTCCACCTTACAAATCAGCCTGAACCACCAGCATATCCTGTTCTGGGGTGGTTTGCGCGGCGCATTGGCGCTGGCCCTGGCACTTGGGCTTCCGCCAGAAATCCCCCAGCGCGAAACTATTACTGCCGTCGCTTTCGCTGTTGTTGCCTATTCCATTTTTGTACAGGGACTAACGATGGTTCCTCTGCTGCGCAAACTGAAAGAGATTCCATAATCAGCGTGGCTGAAATCCGCGCACTGTATCGCAAGTGGTTGTGTTTCAATCCAAAACAAAAGCCTGTTCTCATTTTCCTCCTGGTATTGCCGTGATTGGCGCGATCGTCACTTACTAGTATGGCGATGAAGCCAGTCGCTTCGAAGGCGTACCTGAAAGTGACAAGATCGCTCAACGCCAGAAGATGATCGCTGAGATCGAGAAGAAGTACGGCGAAGCTGACTAAGCATCACCAAATCGACAGCCATCCAGAGAGATTAGAGATTGGAGACTTAACAGGTTGGCCGCAAACCAATCGCTTGTCTCCAGTCTCTATTTTTAGCCAAGCATATCGCAGTTGCACGAGCTTTTCGCAGGCAGGATCAGTGTAAAATCGTGCGTGCGATCAAAGATCAGTTGTTGATGGACAAAGTTTAAGGAGACCGAATGCTCATTCGTGATTGTATGAAACGCAACGTGGTTTCGATCCCTGCGACTCTCACGATACGTGAAGCCGCGGCGGTTTTTGTGAAAGCGCACGTGGGTCTACTGCCGATCATCGGCGAGAACGACCGACTCATTGGTGTGATCGGTCTGCGTGACCTGCTTTTGTTGGAGCTGCCGGATTTCGTCAACTTCGTCGCCGATGTGGACTTTGTCCACGACTTTGGTGCGGTGGAGACTACGCGCCCCACTGCAGAAGTGCTCAATAAAACTATCACAACCCTTATGAAGCCCCCCATTACCGTCAATGAAGACAGCGGCTTATTGCGCGCCTACGCGTTGATGGTGCAGCATAATCTGCATGATATCCCGGTTGTCTCAAGGGAGGGGAAACTGGTCGGAATGGCCTCACGCGTGGACATTGGGACAACCATCCTTTCCACCTGGTCAAAGGTAGAGTAGTGATGCTCCTTCCTGCCATCCTTTCGAGTCTGATCTTCATCGTCAGCCTGGTCTTCATTTTTGCCGAGAAGATCCATCGCTCCATCGCCGGAATTGCCGGAGCCGTATTCATGGTAGGCCTGGGAAAAATCCTGGGCTTTTATTCGGAGGAGGCAGCCCTGCAGGCCATTGACTTCAATACGCTGGGACTCCTGCTGGGCATGATGATCCTGGTGGCCATGCTGGAACCAACGGGATTTTTTCAATATCTTGCTGTTTGGGCGGCACGCGCCTCGGGCGGCAAGCCTGTGCGTCTATTTGTATTGCTTGGCAGCATCACAACCCTCCTTTCGATGTTCCTCGACAATGTGACGACCGTGGTACTGATCGCGCCAATCACCATTCTCATCTGTGAAATCCTAGGCCTTAGCCCGCTTCCGTATCTGATGGCGGAAGCTTTGCTTTCGGATACGGGTGGCGTGGCAACCTTGATCGGTGATCCGCCCAATGTGTTGATCGGCTCGGCTGCTGGCTTCTCATTCATCGACTTCCTGCTTTACTCACTTCCGATTGTGGCGGTGGCGTGGGGGGCTACATTGTTATTGCTGCGTTTCCTGTTTCGCGACGAACTGGCAAAAATGCCTCAAAACGCCGAAGCCGTCATGAGCTTGAACCCAGCCGAGTCCCTGGATGATCCCAAAACTGCCCGCCGCATCCTGATCGTTCTGGGTGCAGCCATCCTGCTATTCTTCGTCCATCATCTCCTGCATGTTAGCCCCTCCTTTATCGCCTCAAGTGCAGCAGCTGTCGCGTTGATCTGGGTGCAGCCTGATATCCAGGAGACCTTCAAGAAAGTGGAGTGGAGTGTACTGATTTTCTTCTCGGCTCTCTTCGTAATGGTCGGCGGGTTGGATGCCGCCGGTGTGTTGGATATTGTTGTTGGCCTGTTGGAGCAACTCTCGCGCATCCCTCCGCTCTGGTTTGGGGTGAGTCTGATCTGGATCGTCGCCGCGCTGTCGGCCGTCGTTGACAATGTTCCCATTACGATTGCGCTGATTCCCGTCATCAAAGGACTCGGCGAAGCGGGCATGGATATCACGCCTCTGTGGTGGGCGCTGGCCTTCGGCGCAGGCTTTGGCGGCAACGGGACGATCATCGGTTCAACGGCCAACATCATCGTTGCAACGCTTTCTGAAAAAACGCGCACCCCTATAACTTCAGGCATATGGAACCGGCGCGGCCTGCCCGTGATGCTCGTTACCTGTGCAATTGCGAGCATCCTGTACATGCTCTTTTTCGAATCATTCTAATTCTTGCATCGCATAGTTTGTCACCACACTGGTGGCATCATGATGAAATATCTCCTCGGCATCGATCAAGGCACCACGCAAACGACTGCAGTCGTCGTCAATGAGCGCGGCGAGATGATCGCTAAGAACTCCGCGCAACTGCCCGCGCGTTTTCCGCAGGCGGGCTGGGTGGAGCAGGATCCGCTCGATATCGTTCGTACGGTCCAAGAGGCTTGCACGCCTTTGCTGGATCAGTACGACGTCGCTGCGGTCGGATTCGATAACCAGGGCGAGACCTTCGTCGTCTGGGATAAGGACACGGGTGAGCCTGTAACGCCCGCGATCGTCTGGCAGGATACACGTGGACAATCGGTCTGTGACGAGCTCGCCTCACGCGTCGACCTGAACCTGTTGCGCCAAAAGACCGGGCTGCTGCTCGAGAGCTACTTCTCCGCGCCCAAGCTCAAGTGGGTGTTTGAAAACTTTCCTGAACTCCGCAAGCGGGCACATGAGGCTCAACTCAAGTTCGGAACCACCGAGAGCTGGGTCATCTGGTCGCTGACTGGCGGCAGACTGCACGTCACGGACCCTTCCACAGCCTCGCGCACACTCTTGTTCGATATGAACCGATTCGAATGGGATGACGATCAGCTCGCGTTATTCGACGTTCCCAGAAGCATGCTGGCTGAGGTAAGGCCTTCTGCGGGATATGTTGGGGATGTCGATTTTGGGGGGACGGGCAGGCCGCTCCCCCTACATGCCATGCTGGTTGACCAGCAGGCTGCATTGTTTGGCCAGGCTTGTTTCCAAGCAGGCGAGATGAAATGCTCATTTGGCACGGGCAGTTTCCTGCTGATGAATATCGGCGATAAGCCGCGTCTCTCCAATAACGGCTTGCTCACCACGGTCGGCTGGAATTTCGACGGTCACACCGCCTATGCCTTCGATGGTGGGATTTTTGTCACAGGTTCAGCCGTCCAGTGGCTGAGGGATAACTTGAAAGCTATACCCGATTCCGCGTCAAGTAATGAGGCGGCGCAGCGTTCCATTGATTTGGGTGTGGTGGTCGTCCCTGCTCTCCAGGGTCTGGCCGCGCCTCATTGGCGGACCGACGTCCGCGGCGCCATGTTTGGCCTGAACCGCAGCACAACCTCCGACGATATTGTCCGCGCGACCCTGGATGGTATCGCCTGCCGTGTCTATGAAGTGGTCACTGCGATGTCACAGGATGCCGGGCAGGCGCCTCCACACTTGAAAGTGGATGGTGGCCCATCGGGGAATCCGTATCTGATGCAGACGATCGCGGATCTGCTGAATCTCGAAGTCCGCGTCTCGGCGGCGTTGGAGGCAACGGCCATTGGCATTGCCAATCTGGCGGGCGTTTCGGCCCTGGGAACTTCGATGGAGCATTTGTCAGAAAACTGGAAAGCCGAAACGAGTTATGTGCCAAAGATGAGTGAGGCTCAAAGGGAAAGAAAACTGGCGCAGTGGAATAAAGCTGTGGCCTCCGTAAAATCTTTTCATGATGAGAGGAAACCATGACAGTCACCTCAGAAATCCTGAATTTGTGGCAACAATATTCTTCAGCCGCTTTTCCAAAGGGCTATGGACATCACGAGATCGATGGCATTGACCTGCCTCTTTTGGATGCGGAAATCGCAAGCTGCATCCATATGTATATGTACAACGGCGCGGAGTTGGATGCGCGCAGGGTAAAAATTCTGCGGGAACGCCTTATCGATCTCAATTCCGTTGTCTTGTTTCTGGATGGCGATGAATTACAGTACTTCAATCGTTTGAGGGAACTGGCAAATCTCGTACTTCAGGAAGTGGGAAGATAAGGGATCGTAAAAGAACAACTTCCCTCACAAGTGGTCGCCGCGAGGATAAATGGTGTAATTCCATTGCGGACAAATAGCGTGATAAGTAATATTCAAGGTTGCCATCCGATCGTCCGGGATTTTTTCACCGGTGACGTATTTCTTTCGGACATGGTGAGCCGAAACCACCAATCCGGTTTGCGTTTTCGTTTCTCGAATGTAGTGAGCAGTCCGGGCAAAGGTTCGCAACGGACAGCCAGCCCAGGTCTTACTGATTTCGCTGAACAGCCGATGTTCGATGGGATTCCATTTGGAGGTGCCAGTCGGGTAATGGCACACGGTGACGATCAAGCCAAAACGATCGGCGACCTTGTTTTGGAGATGATATTTCCAGGCTCTGGAAACGGCACTGTTGCTGCCGCCACTATCGGTCTCGATCAGCAAGCGTCTGGAATTCGGAAAACGCATCAGACGTTCGGTGGCACACCAGGTGGCAATATTCTCCACCGCAAAGGCGGGCGTATCTGCCGAACGACCGAGGTAGACCGTGCCACGATTGAAGTGGAGATCGTACACGCCATACGGGACTGCGGTACCCAGCGCATCTTGCTTGAAATCATGCACGTTGACCCGTTCGGCGGTCTGACACCATACTCGTCCAGGGTTTCGAAAGTTGCCAATCAATTCCTTTTTCTTCGTATCGGTGCTGATATGAGGCTCGCCAGCCTCTTGATGTTGTCGGCGTTGTTCGTGAATATGCTCAAACTGCTCGTTGCGTTCCGGATCTTGTTGAGAGCAGATTTGCTTGGTGTTGACGCGCAAACTATAATTGTGCGCTTTCAGTAAACGGCTGAGGACAGGCTTGCTCACTCGATGGCTGCCCAGGCGTTCCTGAAGATCGCTCAGGCGACAATTCAACCACTTACGATTGCTCATTGGGTCACCCGCAGTATGCGGCTCCACCAGGTCCAGGAGCTTTGGCTCTAAGTGCGGGTCTTTTTTTCAGCCCGCCAGCGCCCGCCGCCTTCCTGTCGTTGTCGATCGACTGGCACTGTCGCGAGTTGCTCCTGCATTTCGGCTTTGCCGCGGCGTATCGTCTTTTCATCCAGACCGGTGATGAGTGCCAGTTGTCGCTCGCTGGGACCATCGCCTTCTTCTGCTAATGTCGCAACGTACCAGCGCCTTTGTGGTTCATTCAGGCGACTCATAAACAGGTTGATCCTTTGATGGCTTTTGATGACTTCTGTGTCAACTCCGCTTTGACAAATCTCGCACTCGCATTGGTGTATGATTGGCTCGGTCCTCATCTCGTTAGTATAGCCGATGTGAAGGATGTTATATATTTACGAACCCTAATTGAATAAGGATCATCGGCCCTTCGATAGTGGCCATCATCGGCGCGGGGGCGGTTGGTTCCGCGATTGCGCCGGAACTGTCAAAATACGACATAAATGTCGCGTTACTAGAATCGAACTCCGATGTCGGCCTGGGAACATCGAAAGCCAGCACCGCCATCTGGCATACCAGATATGATGCAGCGCCGGGCTCGCTCGAAGGCCCGGCGGTTGGAAAATGCTCAATGGTCAGCGAGCAGGATCGAGCTCCGGCCTGAAGACCCGATCGGGTGGATATGCCCGAATGTGATCACAGATTCCATCCCGACCTCGTTTCGATTCTGGTCAAAAGAATTTTGTCATCATGTACAATTGGAAATCTATCAGGGTGACCGGCTTTTGCATGTGGAACGTTTTTCGAGATTGCATGCAAATGCGCCGATCAACCTAACGGGCATATGGACAAAGCAGGTAAATCTTTCTGGCGAGGCTGTTAGAATCGTAGTTCATGGAAAATAACATGCTTCTTCAACTCGCTGTAATATTGATGGCTTACGCTTTGGGATGTATCGCGGTTGGCTATTATCTTGTGCGCTGGCGAACCGGTCAGGATCTGCGCGAGATGGGAAGCGGCGCAACCGGCGGCCGGAATGCCGGACGTGTGTTGGGTCGCGGCGGTGCAATCGCAACGGGATTTGGTGATATTTTGAAAGGCATCAGCGCGATGGCGCTTGCACTCTGGTTCGATTTGGATGTCTGGGCGCTGGCTGGTGTGATGGTGGCAGTGCTGCTGGGACACATATATCCGATTCAACTTGGATTCAAAGGTGGCAAAGGACTCTCCGCCGCGTTCGGCGCGGTGTTGTTGTATGATTATCGAGTCGCGTTGTTGACTGCAGTCGTGGCACTTGCATTGTTATCCATCAGCCGTCACAACCAGTTTTTCTTTTTGATGGGCGTGGCCTGTTCGCCGATCATCGCGCTGGCTTTGGGTCAACGCCGGGAGATTGTGGTCGGCATCGCCACGCTGGTATTGATTATTTTGTTCGCGCATCGCGATAATATTCGTGCAGCATTGAACCCAGGCTAAAGTCTCGAAAGGTCCTGCTACAGGTGAGGTGTATTTATGGGTAAACTTGTTTTCAAGATTGCCGACCATCCCGATGAATTCGAGCAGATTTTTCGACTCAATTACAGGACATTTGTAGAGGAGATTCCGCAACACGAAGCCAACCCGGAAAAAAAGCTCGTGGACAAATTCCATTCAGAGAACACCTACATCATTTGCATGGACCGCGCCAGGCTGCTCGGCATGCTGGCTGTTCGAGATAATCGCCCGTTTTCACTGGATTTGAAGCTGGAGAATCTCGATTCATTTCTCCCGCCGCATCGATCCATTTGCGAAATCCGGTTGCTTGCAGTGGAACCGGACCGGCGCAGGACCAGAATCTTTGCGGGTTTGATTCTACAGCTGGCAAAATATTGCGACGTCCATGACTATGATTTGGGAATCATGTCTGGGACGACGCACCAACTGAAATTGTATCGACATCTTGGGTTTACTGCCTTTGGCCCGCTGGTTGGAAAGGAAGGCGCGCTTTACCAACCGATGTACCTGACGCTGGAGTCGTATCGACGGCTCCGGGAAACTGCGCGGATTTTTACCCAGCCGTTCCTCAGGCGACCCTGACGCATCCTTCAAGCGTTGTTTGTGTTTTTATTCTATGGTAAAGTTCAAGAGCAGGTTGAAGACAGTCCAATTGGTTCATTGGAGATCACATGCAAATCGCGCTCGTCATCGGTTCGACCATTTCAACCGTCAAGGACGAAGCCATTCGCGGGCGGAAGCTGCTCATCGTCCGTAAGGCAGATACAGCGGGGAATATGACCGGCGAGCCGTTCGTGGCGGTCGACACGGTCAGCGCCGGGACGGGGGACCTGGTCCTGATCACCGATGGTTCATCCGCCCGATTCACAAACCAAACCACCGATACGCCCGTCGACGCGGTCATTGTCGGCGTGATCGACTCGCTGGAGTTGGGCGGCGAGGTAACATACAGGAAGGCATAGATACGCAGTGCGGATTACGAAATACGTGGTTCGTACTTCGTGTTTCGGATTGCGTAATCTCTGACCATGAGTGAGTCCCGCGATTTGCTTTCTGTAGGTGTGGATGTGGGTACTACCACCACCCAGATCGTCTTTTCACGCCTCAACCTACAGGATGTCTCTCGACCGGGACAGATCCCGCGCATCGATATTACCGATCGAAAGGTTATTTATCAAAGCCCCATTGTCTTCACACCCTTGATCGACTCGGAAACGATTGACGCGGAAAAACTGCACCAGATCGTGCGCGGCGAGTATATCAACGCCGGCGTTGACCCAGGTCAGGTGGAGACGGGCGCTGTCATCATCACGGGCGAGACTGCCAAAAAGAAAAATGCCGATGAAATCCTGCGCGCGTTATCGGGACTGGCCGGCGAGTTTGTGGTCAGCGTGGCCGGACCGAACGTCGAGAGTTTGATCGCAGGCAAGGGCGCGGGTGCGGCGCTGTATTCGCAAAAGAACTACGCGACCGTGACCAACGTGGACATCGGCGGCGGTAGCTCGAACAGCGCGACCTTTCGCAGTGGAAACCTGGTCGGCGCTGCAGCGATGAATTATGGCGGACGCATATTAGAGATTGAGCATTCATCGGGTCGGGTGAGGCATATTGCCGATCCTGCGCGACACATTCTGGCTGACATTGGTTTGAGCTTAGAGATTGGAGACCTGGCTTCTCTGGAGAATTTGCGTCGCTTCACCGACCGCATGGCAGATATGACCGTTGAACTGATCGAAGGGACATCGTCGCCGTTGGCGCAGAAGATTTATCTCACGCCACCGGTCGGTGAGTCAGGCAAAGGCTCGGTATTGATGTTTTCGGGCGGAATCGGGCATTATTACTACAACCCGATTCCCATCAACTCTGTGAGCGATGTGACGGCGCACGATGATGTGGGTCCCTTGCTGGCGGAGTCCCTGCGGGAGCACGCGATACTGAATACCTACACAATCGTTCCTCCAGCTGAAACGCTACGCGCGACGGTGCTGGGAGCCAGCACGCAGACAGTGACGTTATCCGGCTCGACGATTTGGGCAGAACGTGAGATTTTGCCATTAAAGAATGTGCCCGTGATTCGACCCATATTCCGCGCTCCCGACAGCCACCGGGACTATAGCGAGCGGAGTGAGCCGACAGGCGAACGCAGTCGAAGCGCATCGTACGGTGACGCTTCGACTACGGGCTTCGACAACGAACGCCTCAGCCCTCCGCTCGCTTCGACTTCGCCTCCGGCTCCGCTCAGCGCGGAGGTCGTTTCGCGAAGCATTGCCGACGCTGTGACCCGCTGGGACGTTAATCTGGCGACCGATCCGTTTGCGATTGCCCTTGAGCTTGATCGATCCCTCGACTACGAATCGCTGACACAACTTGCCAGTGGATTGAAGAATTTTGCAGACACGATGCCGAGCGATAGACCTCTGATTGCTATTATCGAACGCGACTATGCTCAGGCACTCGGTCAAACCGTGAAGGGACTCGACCCGTCCCGCGCCCTGCTCGTCGTTGACCAGGTCGGCCTATCCGAAGGCGATTACATTGATATTGGCACCCCGCTCATGGATGGGCGCGTGGTCCCGTTGAGCGTGAAGACGTTGATTTTTTATCATTGACGGTAATTTCGCTGGTTGAGTAGTCCTGAGCGCTCGCTGCGAAGGCCGTATCGAAACCAGCAATGGCAAGTGTGGTCTCGATACGGCGGACGAGCGCCGCCTACTCGACCACGGGATGAATAGTTATGAGCAGAAAGAGAAAAATATGAACGCTCCTACATATCTCCAGAAGCAACTCGCCAATCTCAATGCCGTATTTCATGGCATCACCGAGGATATAACAGCTGAAGAGTGGGTGATGCGCGCGGCTCCTGGGCAGAACATGATTGGTTATACGGTTTGGCATATGCCGCGCGCACAAGATACCTTTGTTCAGACGTGGATTCGCGGTATGCCCGAAATAGCGCATGGCGAACGCTGGGCACATTGGCATGAACTCAAACGACTGGGTATTGGGGTAGGCATTTCGCTGGACGATGCTGATAAAATCGCTCGTAGTGTCAAACGAGAGGATGTCATCGAATATGCGGATGCGGTGCATCAGGAAATATCTGCCTGGCTGGGAAGAATCGATGAAGGGCAACTGGATCAGGTAAACGAGACTAAGCAGCGTCTATCTTCTTTTCCTGAATATCAGACTCACGAGTTTCTTGAAGACGTACGCAATCTCATTGATCAACCTGCATGGACTTTGTTGATGCGACCTTGTATTGGACACATCCACAGACACCTGGGCGAGCTGGAGATTGTAAAAACAATATTGAGGACGAACAAATGATCCCGCTCATGGACGGGCGCGTCGTCCCGTTGAGCGTGAAGACGTTGATTTTTTATCATTAGGCTACCTCTGTCATTGCGAGGAGGGCATCGCCCGACGAAGCAATCCCCGACTCACCAGGAGATTGCTTCGCCAACGAGCGGCTCGCAATGACATGGTCGAAAATTATGAAAACAAGCGCAAAAGTAGAGAACAGCAAGGACAACCATCAAGTGACATTGCAAACCAATGACAATGTCCACTCAATTGTCATCCCTCCCAAGTCCACTGGCTATGGCTCCAGCGCCAACGGTGGTGAGTTATTGTTCCTGGCGTTGGCAACCTGCTACTGCAATGACATCTATCGCGAAGCCGCAAAACGGAATATCAAAGTGGAACGCGTCGAGGTGGAAGTGGACGGCGATTTTGGCGCAGAAGGCGAACCCGCCAGAAATGTGACGTATCGAGCCAAGGTCTTTGCGCAAGCCAGCGAAGACGAAATCCGTGAGATGATGAAGTTCACTGATACGGTTGCTGAAATCCAAAATACGTTGAGAGTCGGAATGGCTGTTGTTTTGGCCGAAACCGAAGTCGTGAAGTCTGAATAAAGGTAAACAAGTGATTCAGCCCGAAAAGCTCGCTGTGTTTATCACTGTCTCCTGGGCACTGATCATTGCTCCAGGACCCGATATGCTCTATGTGATTACCCGTGGAATGACGCATGGACGGAGAGCAGGTATACTGTCTGCCATCGGCGTGATCTGTGGGATTCTGGTTCACACGACTGCGGCGGCTCTGGGATTAACGCTGATCTTCCAAACATCTGCATTCGCTTTTCTGATTGTCAAGTATATTGGCGCAGCCTATCTGGTTTATCTCGGTATTAAAGCCTGGCAGGATACGAGTATCTTCAGTTTGCAAACAGCGCCCACCAGGATGAATGCCGCGCGGCTTTTCTGGCAGGGCGTATTATCAAATGTTCTCAATCCCAAAATTGCCATTTTCTTTTTGGCGTTTCTCCCACAGTTTGTCGATAATGGAAGTGATCATGTAACTCTGCAATGGATTCTGCTGGGCCTGACTTTCGCATGTTTCGGATTGTGTTTCCTGCTGGTGATCGGATATTATTCCGGATCGATTGGAACCTGGTTGACAGGCCGACCGCAGCGCGCTCAGTTCCTGCAGCGTTTGGCAGGTATCACTCTCATTGGTCTTGGGGTCCGCCTGGCATTGAAAGAGCGACAATGACGAACGAGTGGTAAAAAAGGAACCTCATGCTCCTAAGAACCAAACTGCACGGCAAAACCTACGAATTCCCCGAAACTGGTGGTTTCGATACGCCTTTCGCAAAAACCGCTCAGGGCTACTCAACCACCGAGATTACCAAAGGTCGCGAAGACTCTTTCGTCTTCCTTCTTTCTACTTCGTGCCCTTTGTGTCCTTCGTGGTGAAAAAATGATTCTCCGAACCAAACTGCACGGCAAAACCTACGAATTCCCCGATATCCGCCTCCTGATGGGCAAAGCCAACGAGGAGAAATCGGGCGACCGTTTGGCGGGCGTGGGAGCAGAGACCGCTGCCGAGCGCGTCGCTGCGAAACTTATCCTGGCAGAAGTGCCGCTCTGGGTTTTGCACGATAACCCTGCCGTGCCGTATGAAGGTGATGAGATCACACGCGTCATCATGGATGCGGTGGACCAAACGGTGTACAACGAGATCAAAGACTGGACGGTGGGGGAGTTCCGTGAATGGATTCTCGCCGACACCACCTCCACCGACATGATCCGACGCGTCTCGAACGGCCTCACCGCCGAGATGATCGCCGGCGTCACGAAGTTGATGTCCAATCTCGATCTGATGTATGCGGCGAAGAAAATTCCCGTAAGCGCGCATTGCAATAACACCATCGGCTCGCCTGGCACACTTTCCTCACGCAACCAACCCAACCATCCCACCGACTCACCGGAGGGTATCCGCGCAGAGATTTACGAAGGCTTAGCGTATGGCTCAGGCGATTCGGTCATCGGCATCAACCCCGTGGACGATTCATATGGTTCTGTGGCGCGCCTGCTCGACATGACATACGATGTCATCAAAACCTGGAATATCCCCACACAAAATTGTCTGCTTGCACATGTCACCACTCAGATGAAATGTATGCAGTCAGGTTCGCCGGTCGGTCTCGTTTTTCAATCGCTTGCCGGCTCACAAAAAGGAAATGATTCGTTCGGCATCTCGGTCGGCATGATCGACGAAGCCTATGAGATGGCGAAAAAATATTGCTTTCCCAAGGGTCCGAACTTCATGTACTTTGAGACGGGTCAGGGCTCCGAACTCTCCGCTGACGCGCACAACGGTTGGGACCAGCTCGTGCTCGAAGCGCGTTGTTA
>DASTOH010000019.1:0-32808 GCA_035720235.1 Anaerolineales bacterium
TTCATCAGGAAGATTCGGCGCGGCGTGAGGCGGGCTATAAATCTGCGCTCCAGGCAAACAACATTCCCTTCGATGAAAGTTTAGTCCTGGAAGGCGATTTTGAACGTGAAATCGCCTTTCAGGCCATGAATGATTTTCTGAAGGACGGCAAAAAAGTCGATTTTGATGCCGTTTTTTCAGGGGACGATGATGCCGCCATTGGGGTATTACGCTCTCTACAAAATCACGGATATAACATACCTCAAGACGTGGCCGTCGCCGGGTTCGATGACCTGGGGTTCGCCCAGTTCCTGAACCCACCTCTGACGACTGTGCGGGCGCCAACCGAGACTGTGGGCCGAATCGCAACAGAGCGATTATTTAGTCTGCTTGACAATCAACCTTCCCAGGAAATCGTCATACTCCCTACTGAGATCATCTACCGCCGCTCTTGTGGCTGTAATAACGGATCTACCCATTAACTGCAAAGGAGGTGAGGCCTTTCACAAACATGCCCATCTGTGCTCGAAATCTGTCGAATTCAAATTTCTAGTAAGAGGAGAAAACTCACCATGAAGAAACTACTGTACGTTCTGTCTCTGCTGGTCATCGCTTCGGTGGTCTTGAGCGCCTGTGGTGGCGCGGCAACCACTGCAGCCCCGCCCCCAGCGACTGAACCACCTGCCACGGAGGCAGTGGCCGCCACCGAAGCGCCGGCAGAAGCGACTGAGGCTCCCGCAGAAGCGACCGCCGTGCCTGCCACCCCAACCCTGACTCCTTACCCTGTTGCTGAATGCCAAGCGGGCAAGGTTTGTGTCCGTTGGTTCTGTTGTTTAGGCACTGGCGATGCCCCCAATCAGATTACGGTGGAAGAAGAGGTTGTGGCTGAATTCAACGCATCCCAGGACAGGATCCAACTGATTCTGGAAATCGTGCCCTACAACAGTGGTCGCGACACATTGTCAACGCAGATCGCTTCAGGTAATGGTCCCGATCTGGTTGGTCCGGTAGGCTGGGGTGGTTCCAATGACTTCTACGGTCAGTGGCTTGACCTGACACCTTACATCGAAGAAACCGGTTTCGATACCTCTATCTTCGACCCAGCGTTGGTTAAGTTCTACCAGACGGAAGAAGGACAAGTCGGTATGCCTTTTGCCGTATTCCCCGGTGCTATGTATTTCATCCCCGCCTTGTTCGATGAGGCTGGCCTTAACTACCCGCCCCAGAAGTATGGTGAAAAATACGTGATGCCCGATGGCTCTGAAGTGGATTGGAACTGGGATACGGTTACACAGCTTGCCAAGATCCTGACCGTGGATGTGAATGGCAACGATGCAACGATGCCGGAGTTTGATGCCACCAAGATTGTGCAGGTTGGCTACACGCCGCAATGGCAGTCACTCCAATCCATCGGTACATTCTACGGCGGCGCCGCAAAGGTTTACTCTGGCGACTCCAAGGGCAATTACCAAGTGACGTTTCCCGAAAGCTGGAAGGAAGCCTTCCAGTGGTACTATGATGGCATGTGGGGCGATGAGCCCTTTATTGCCAATGGTCCGTTGGCTGGCTCGCCTGAGTTCCTCGCTGGCAACGTATTCAATTCTGGCAAATCCGCGATGGGCCTGACCCAGACCTGGTATACCTGCTGTCTCGTTGAGTTTAAAGAGGCTGGCCTCGAATTCCAACTGGGTATCCAGCCGATGGGCAACGACGATGGACAAGTTCATGGTCGTATCGATGCTGACACCATCCGCGTCTGGAAGGGCAGCAAGAACCCCAAGGAAGCCTTCGAGGCACTGGCGTATTTGTATACCGTTGGTGCTGACAAGTTGTTGCCAGTCTATGGCGCCATGCCGGCCGTCCCATCCAAGACTCAATCTTTCTTTGACCAGAAGAGCAAGGATTACCCATTTGTGACACCGGAAAGCTGGGATGTCTTTGTACAAGGCCTTGCGTATCCTGACACTCCAAGTTCCGAGCAATATCAGCCAAATTCCATCAAGGCAAACACTCGCATCGCTACTTTCGTGAATTTGCTCACCACTACCCCTGACCTTGACTTCGATGCCGAGTATCAAAAGCTGATTGATGATTTGACCGCCATTTACAACGAATAACGCAATGTAAGTATATAATAGAGACGGGTCGGCCTGAAGGCTGACCCGTCTACAGCATTTTCGTAGGAAAGGAAACATCCCATGTTTGAAGAGCTTTCAAATATCCGAAGGGTCTTGCCATCCTTAAAATCCTTCCGCAATCTGACGCCGCTCACCCGCCGCGAATCAAAATGGGGATTCTTATTCCTCTCGCCCTGGATTGTTGGTTTTCTGGCTTTCACATTATTGCCCATGCTGGCCACTTTATTTTTCAGTTTCATAAATCTTAAGATTACAGATACGATTTTGAAAGCACCAGATTTTGCAGGATTGGAAAACTACAGGCATCTATTCAGAGATCAGCAGGTCTGGAGCACGAGCACAACTCCGGGTGCCCTGTGGGTCACAATTCGGTTTGGACTATTTGCTTTACCAATAGGCATTCTTGTTCCACTTGGTATCGCGGTTTTGATGAATAACAAGCATCTCAAGGGAACGATGTTCTTCCGAAGCATGTTTTATATGCCCTATATTGTTCCGTTCGTTGCGGCAGTTTTCATCTGGGGCGGCATGCTCAATTCTGAATCAGGCTGGATCAATCGCGTCCTCATGTGGATGGGCGTTCCGAAAGAGAATGTACCGCTTTGGGCAAATGACGTAAAGTGGGTATATCCCACATATGTCATCATGGGTATTTGGGGTATCGGCAATGCCATGCTGATCATGCTGGCCGGCCTACAGGGAGTGCCCACAGAACTCTACGATGCAGCAAAGGTAGATGGCGCAAACAGCTGGCAGACATTCTGGCAGATCACCTTCCCGATGATCTCGCCTGTCATCTTTTACAACCTCGTACTGAGTGTGGTAGGGCTGTTCCAATATTTCCTGGTGCCCTTGGTGGTCAATTCGGGAACCGGAAACCCGGGGGGCGCCACTTTTTTCTACAATCTATATTTGTACAAGACGTTTTTTGCCTACCAGGATATGTCCTATGGCGCAACGTTGGGCTGGTTCCTTTTTATGGTGATCCTGCTGGTCACCATCCTGTTGTTTGGGACTGCAAAATACTGGGTTTATTATGCCGGAGAAAGCCGGTAAGGAGCGTGAACCATGACCGATAAAGTCTTGACACAAGGACAGGCACAGGGCACACCGGCTGCCGTTACGAACAAAGTAGTCAGGCGATCCGTAATGAATGGTGTCAACGCTGTTTTCGTCACTTCCCTGGCAATTGCCATACTGGCTATATTTCTGGCTCCTTTTCTGTTCATGATTTTCACTTCTTTAAAGACCCAGGGACAGATTACACAATTGGGCGCACCCATCTGGCCGGCAAAACCAACCACCTTTGAATACAATGGCAAAGCTGTCGAAGTCTACTATGTACCAATGTCTGCCTGTGCAGGTGGGAACCCGAGTGATACTACGGTAAAAGAACTTGGCATCGTGAAGAAGGGCCGCCAGCAAAGCACCTTTGTGGATCCCGCCAATTTGGGGGGCGGTGAATTTGCATGTAACGTGTCATGGCGCGCCCTCAAGCGACCCTGGAAGTTTTCGCCTTCGTTTGATAATTATGTCGAAGCGTGGAAGACCATCCCAGGTCCATTTCCGCGCCTGATGTGGAACACAACCTTCTATGCCATCATGACCGAGATCGGTGTGTTGATCTCCTGCACGCTGGTCGCCTTTGGTTTCTCGCGTTTCCGCTTCCCCGGACGGGACTTCCTGTTTATCGTGTTGATCGCGACCATCTTCCTGCCTGGAGCAGTGACCATCGTCCCAACCTACTACGCCTTCCAGAAGATTGGCTGGTTGGGAAGCTGGCTTCCCTTGATTGTTCCCGCATTTTTCGCCAACGCGTATGATGTGTTCCTGTTGCGTCAATATTTCATGACCCTGCCACGTGAACTCGATGAGGCGGCCATGATTGATGGTGCCAGCCCATTACGCGTATTGTGGTCGGTCATCATTCCACAGTCCTACCCGGCATTGATGGCAGTGACTGTTTTTCACATTGTATATGCCTGGAATGATTACTTCGGTCCACTGATCTATCTTTCTACGGCGCGCGATAAATGGCCCATTTCTGTAGCGCTATCAACGTTCAACGGTCTTTACGGCCAACAACCTCCACTCATTCAGGCCGCCTCACTGATGGCGTTGATCGCGCCATTGATTCTGTTTATCCTTGCCCAGCGTTTCTTTGTACAGGGCATCGTGGTCACGGGTGTCGAAAAATAACATGCTTAAGGTCGCGGTGATTGGTGGTGGGTCAACCTATACGCCTGAACTGGTCAACGGGTTTCTGGCACGGCTGGATCAATTTCCCATCACAGAACTCTGGTTAATGGATGTTGACGAGGAACGGCTCAACATCGTCGGCGGATTTGCCCAGCGGATGGTGGCAGCCAAAGGCTCGCCCTTCAAAGTGGTCCTCTCAACAAATCAGCGGGAGGCCATCACAAACGCCTCCTACGTGACGACGCAACTGCGCGTCGGGCACATGGAGGCGCGGCGCCGGGACGAATATCTCGGTCTGCGTCATGGCCTGATTGGGCAGGAAACGACCGGCATTGGCGGCATGGCCAAGGCGCTCCGTACCATCCCCGTGATCCTGAAGATCGCGCAGGATATCACGGAAGTTGCCAAAACCGGAACCATGCTGGTCAATTTCACCAATCCTGCCGGGTTGGTTACGCAGGCGTTGAGCAAATATGCGCCGGATGTGCCGGCAGTGGGCGTGTGCAATGTTCCCATTACAACGAAAATGCACATCATTGAAAGACTGGAAAAGGGAACTGGGAAAAAGATTGACCCTGCTCACACCGAATTAAAAACGCTTGGCTTGAATCATCTTTCATGGCATCGTGGCTTCACCGTGGAGGGCGAAGACGTCTGGCCCCAGGTCATACAGGGCTTTGTCGAGGAACTCAAGCGAGAAGAACATCCTGAGTGGGATCCGCGCACTATCGAAGTCCTGAAGATGATGCCAAATTATTATTTGCAGTATTTTTATCACACCGATAAGAAACTGAAATCACAGGACAAGTGGCCACCCTCCCGCGCGGAAGAGGTGATCGAGATCGAAAAGGATTTGCTGCGCGAATATGCCGATCCGGGTCTCACCGAACCCCCGGCCGATTTGATGAAGCGCGGTGGCGCCTATTATTCGACGGTCGCCACGCAGCTCCTGAACGCGCATTACAACGACCTGGGTGAAACACACGTGGTGAACATCAGGAATGACGGTGCCGTGAAAGAATGGCCGGCAGAGTGGGTGCTGGAAATTCCATCCAGGGTGCGAAAGAGCGGAATCACGCCCATTCCCACCGAGCCTTTGCCCCACTCACAATTTGGCTTGATCGCCGTGATCAAAGCGTATGAATTGCTGACCGTGGAGGCGGCAGTGCACGGAAACCGTGACGCCGCCTATCAGGCCTTGCTGGTGCACCCGCTGGGCCCGAAAGCAGACAAGGTGCAGGCAGTGCTCGATGACATGCTGGAGACCCACAAAGAGCATCTGCCCCAATTCTGGAATTGACCTCACAGCGGGGCGACCCAACAGGTCGCCCTTTTGTTGCTCCATCCTATGCGTTATTACCTTGGCGCCGACCTGGGCGCGACCAAAACCCATACACTCATCACCGATGAAAATGGCGCCGCGCTCGGTTTCGGCGAAAGCGGGCCCGGCAATCATGAAACCATCGGTTATGAAGGCATGTTCGTGTCCATGCAACAGGCGATGGATCAGGCATTGAGCGCCTCCGCCTTGACCAGGGCCGATCTCGCGGGAGCAGGCTTCGGCGTCGCCGGATTCGATTGGACATCCGAATATGAGCCTACCGACCGGACCATCGAACGTCTCGGCTTGAGCGCGCCGTATAAGTTTGTCAACGACAGTGTACCGGGACTGATCGCGGGATCAGAAGAGGGCTGGGGGGTGGTGATCGTTTCAGGGACTGGCTGCAACTGTCGCGGCTGGGATCGTGCTCACCAACGCGAAGGCCGTGTGACGGGTCATGGTGTGATGATGGGTGAAGGCGCTGGCGCGACCGAACTCATGCATCGCTGTATGCAGCTGGTGGGATATTCGTGGAGCGGACGCGGGCCCAAAACCAAACTCGCCGAGGCCCTGGTCGAATACGTGGGCGCAAAAGACCTGGAGGACCTGCTTCGCGGTTACACCACCTATGAATATCGCATCGGAGCGAAGGCGGCCCCGATCGTCTTCCGAGTTGCGCAGGAGGGGGATGAGGTGGCGCGTGATTTAATTCACTGGGCGGGCTGTGAACTGGGTGAAATAGCGAACGCGGTAATCCGCCAACTGGAATTTGAGAATCTATCTTTCGATGTGGTGATGACGGGCAGCATGTTCGAAGGCGGCGCCCTATTGGTCGAGCCGATGCGCGAAACCATTCATAAACTGGCGCCTAGGGCACGTCTGGTGCGGCTGACCGTGCCGCCAGTCTTGGGCGCGGTCATGCTTGGAATGGAGGCCGGCGGTTTGACGGTCACCTCTTCGATTCGCAGCACAATGGAAACAACAGTTGATTCGATCAGGAACAATGGAATGAGGTAGCGATGGGATCCATAGTATTCTCACTGATTCCCGATGCAGATTCTGATTTTCAAACGTTTCAGGATTTGATGTCTGATTTCAAGCGTGAGACGGGCATCGATGTTCAACTTAGACGAATGGATTGGAGTGATGCCTGGAGCCAATTGATCGCCATCGCCACCCAGGGCCAGGGCGCAGATGTATCGCATGTAGGTTCCACCTGGGTCAGCAGCCTCATGACCATGAACGCGGTGAGCGCCATACCTAGAAATCTGATCGCCAAGGTTGGCGGAGAGCAAGCGTTTGTTCATTCGGCCTGGTCGAGCGTCACCGCGGAAGCAGACCGCAACACCTATGGAATCCCGTTGAGCACCTATATCTATATCGTCGCCTATCGAAAGGATTTGCTTGCCCAGGCCGGGCTGAATGCCAACAGCGCTTTTGCCACACCCCAGGCCTTCGAACAAAGCGTTCAAAAGCTTGAAGCGCTCAAGGCGGTCGAAAACGTCTGGCTCATGCCCATCGTGCCTAACCCCTTTAGCGACCTGGTCCACATGGCAGCTTCGTGGATCTGGAGTTCCGGCGGCCACCTTATGGATAATCGCGGCAAACAGGTGGTGTTCAATTCACCGGCCGCTCTGGCAGGCTGGACGTCCTTCCTGGCCCTGATGCGCCGCATGCCAAAAACAGATTATTTCGGCGCGGATCAGTGCATGGATGCAGTGGTCAATTGCAGAGCCGCAGCGGCCATCACGGATGTGCGCGCGTTCGTCGCTGCCATTGAAAATCAGCCGGAAGAGATGCAGAATGTTGGCGCAGCCAGCCTGCTGAGCATTCCCTGGTCCGGTGGCAGTAGTGTTGTGATCTGGCGCCATACACAGGGCTATCCTGATAAGTTTGAGGCATGCAGTAGATTGATCGAATTCCTCTCGCGCAAACAGATCATGCTTGATCTGGCAGGTGAAGCCCGCATCCTGCCGTCCCGCACAGACGCATTGGATGAACTCTTTGGGACCGACCACGCCTTGCGTCCCGTGATGCTCCAGTTGATCTCCACCGGGCGTTCATATCGCACCATCGCGCTCTGGCATCGCATCGAATACCAGATCGGCCTGGAACTAGGCGGGCTTGTGAAGCAAATCATGGAAGATCCTGAGGTAGACCTGGACTCTGCCATCACGCGCGCCATGAATTCACTCGCAAACCGTCTGAACTTAACCCTTGCATAGTATGCCACGCTTCTTTCTACGCCTGAGCTTGCTCGCCCTGCTGTTAGCCTCCTGCTCAGCCTCGGCCTCCCCCACCCCAACCCAAGTCCCTGCCACGCCTACCATGGATCCAACCTTAGTACCCACCGCGACGCCCGTTCCTGCTTCGGCGCCATTTCGCATTGTCGCTTACACCACAGCTGGAATCATCGAAGACTTGATCCCATACGACAAGTTGACTCACATCAACTATTCATTCCTTACTCCAAAGGCCGACGGGACGTTCAACAGCATCGCCAACGGCTGGCAGTTGAAAAAAATTGGAGCGATTGCACATCAACGCGACGTCAAAGTTCTCATCTCGGTGGGCGGCTGGGGCTGGGACAAGGAATTCGAAACCGTAGCCGCTGACCCGGAGTTGCGAAGCGCATTTGTCCAAAATCTAAAAGCCTTCGTGGATGAATATCAACTGGATGGCGCGGATATTGACTGGGAATATCCTGATGCCGGTCAATCGGCGCAAAATTTCCTGGCATTGATCCAGGAGCTGCGTTCAGCCATGCCCGATAAAGTGCTGACCACTGCCGTGGTTTCACATGGTGAAAACGGCCTGGGTATATTACCCGAAACCTTTGAATTGTTCGACTTCGTCAACGTGATGACCTATGACGGTCCTGACCACGGAACCATGCAGCAATTCGAGCAGGGACTGGCCTTCTGGAGTGAGCGCGGGTTGCCCAGGGAAAAGATCGTGATGGGATTACCTTTTTACGGCGACCCAGATATGCCCTATTACAAGATCGTCGCGGAGGATCCTGCCGCCGCACAAACGGACACATTCGATTATTTTGGAAATATCTTTCATTACAACGGCATTCCAACGGTCAGGGCCAAGACGAAGCTGGCCATGGAACAGGCCAGCGGCATCATGTTCTGGACATTGAACTATGACGCGCAAGGCGAATACTCGCTCGTCAACACGATCTATCAAACAGCACATCCCTGAACATCCCCGCGCTCCCGACAAGCACCGGGACGACGTGAGCGGAATGAGGACGATAGGAAGCGTGATAGCAATTTATGATTTGCGATTGCCGATTTACGATTATCGAGAAGATTACGCAATACCGATGTTGCCAAAGATAATATCGAAAACCTGGCCTACAATTTGTCCCAAAAGTTTGACAATTTATGAGATAAGCGTAGCACGCCGCACAGCGGCAGTGTGGACAAGCAGTAAGCGCAATGGAGAAATGAAATCAACTTTGCTCCCGGCGGCGTCGCCGCCGCCAAGAACGGCGACTGGAGGATATGAACCATGAAACGCCTCATCATCAACTCCGACGACTACGGCCGCACGCCCGATATCTCGCGCGGCATCCGTGAAGCACACCTCAACGGCGTGGTGACTTCCACCACGTGCATGATGAACATCCCGACCACTGCGCATGACGTCGCCCTGGCTGTGCAGGAAACGCCGCGGCTTGGGCTGGGAGTCCACCTGGTCCTGACAATGGGCAGGCCCATCCTCCCGCCTGAAGCGGTACCATCCGTTGTAGATGTAAACGGAAATCACCTGAAGTACGATGCTTTCATTCAGAATCTGCCGCATCTGAATATCACTGAAGTCAAAGCCGAATGGCGCGCCCAGATCGAAGCCTTCATCCGGGCTGCCGGTCGCAAACCGGATCACATCGATTCACACCATCATTCTTCTTTCTTTACCCCCGAACTATTTCGCGGCATGTTGGAGCTTGCCAGGGAATATAACTGTCCCATCCGTAATCCCATTGCCCATGGAGAGGATCCCACAGCCGGCATGCCCGAGGTAGCCACTACCATGAATGAACACGCGCCGCGCCTGATGAAAGAGTTCAGTGTCCGCACGACAGATACGTTCTTCGTCCACTTTTATGATGAGGGCGCAACCCACGCAGAACTGCTGGATATTTTGAGCAAGGTGGCTAATGGAACGGCTGAACTCATGTGTCACCCCGGCTACGTGGATGAGGCCTTCGCCAAAGAATCAGTGTACAACTTCCAGCGCGAGAGAGAATTAAAGATATTGACTGACCCCGCCATCAAACAGGCCATCGAAACAAACGGAATCGAACTGGTCACGTTTGCAAATCTGTGAATGTGTATACACGGAGGCAGGTAAACACGTAGACACGGCTCAACCTGTTTGCCTGTATACCTGTCTACTTGTGTACTTGTCTACCTTCTTCATTCCTCAGGAGACCCATGTCCCATATTGACGACCTTGTCTCACAAATGACGCTCGACGAAAAAATATCCATGCTGGCCGGAACAGGACTCTGGTACAGCACCGCGGTGCCGCGCCTGGGCATCCCCTCCTTCCGTATGGCAGATGGGCCGAATGGCGTGCGCGGCATTTGGAGCGAAATGTCCCCCACTGCTGCGGCTACCCCGGTTGGCACAGCGCTGGGAGCCACCTGGAATCCGCAGCTTGTGGAAAAAATTGGCAATGTACTCGGGGAGGAACTGAAAGACAAGAGCGGGCATATCCTGCTCGGGCCCACCGTTAACATTCATCGCACACCCATCGCCGGGCGGAATTTCGAATGTTTTGCCGAAGACCCTTACCTGAGCGGCATGATCGCATCTGCTTATATCAAAGGAATTCAGGATAAAGGCGTCGGCGCCTGCATCAAACACTTCGTTGCCAACGACCAGGAATACGAGCGCACCACCATAAGTTCCGAAGTGGACGAACGCACGCTGCGTGAGATCTATCTGGAACCCTTCCGCATTGCGATCCGCAATTCAAATCCGTGGGCAGTAATGTCATCCTATAACCGGGTCAATGGCAGATACGCCTGTGAGTACGATCACACCCTGCTCGAAATCCTCAAAGGAGAGTGGGGCTATCAAGGCATCGTCATGTCTGATTGGTTCGGCACCTACGACGAAGAAGCCCCCACGGGCGGACTGGATATCGAAATGCCTGGCCCCGCCCGCTGGATGGCAAATGATATCGCGAAGAAGGCGCTTGGCAACGGTACAGTAACCGAACAAAGAATCGATGAAAAAGTGAGGCGGTTACTCAACGTGCTCGAAAAAGCAGGTCTCTTTGAAAACCCAGTCCATCATCCTGAAATCGCTAACAACAACCCCAAGCATCGCAAGATCATGCGAGACGCCGCGGGCGAAGCGATTGTGCTCCTCAAGAACGATGGTGGAATACTTCCGCTCAAGAAGATCAAGTCCATCGCCGTCATCGGCCCTCATGCCGCCCATGCCTCCATCTTTGGCGGCGGCAGTTCTTCGGGATTCCGCCCTCATCACGCGGTCTCACCACTGGAAGGCGTCAAAGCCCGGGCGGGGAAAAATGTTCGGGTGAACTACGCTCCCGGATGCCTGATTCACAAGACCATACCTGCTCCTGCTCCCGAAACGTTATCCACCGCGGACGGACGCCCCGGACTCAGCCTCAGCCTGTTCAACGGAATCGAGTTTTCCGGCGACCCGGTCTTTACCCAGACCACACCGTTTGTGGAGCATGGCTGGTTCCACTTCTCTGTTCCGAATGCAAACCAGGAATCGTTCTCCATGATTCAGGAAGGCTTCTTCACCCCCCAGGAATCGGGCGTTCACAAATTTGCCCTGGGCGGCGTGGGCTGGAGCAAACTATTCCTGGACGATAAACTGCTGATCGACCATTCGCATGATTCAGACATGGGACGCGAACTCACCGCCGAGATCGAACTGGAAGGCGACAAGCCCTATCCGATCCGCATCGAATATTACTGGCAGGGCGACCCCCGCTGGCGTTCGGTCAAGCTGGGGCATCAGCCGCCGCAATCGCAAGACCCCATTGGCGACGCGGTAAAACTCGCCAAGAAGGCGGATGTCGTCATCCTGGTGGCTAGCCTGAACAACGAATGGGAAGCAGAAGGCTTCGACCGGGTGGATATGAAACTGCCCGGCCAACAAAACGAGCTCATCAGAAAAGTTGCCAAAGCCAACAAGAACACCATCGTGGTATTGAATGTCGGTTCGGCCGTTGAAATGCCGTGGATCAATAAAGTGCCCGCGGTGCTTCAACTATGGTACGACAGCCAGGAACAGGGCCACGCGCTGGCAGATGTGTTGTTCGGTGACGTCAATCCGTCCGGCAAGCTGCCAACCACCTTCCCGCTTCGTTTGGAAGACAACCCCGCCTTCATCAACTACCCTGGCGAGAACGGCAAGGTGAGATATGGCGAAGGCATCTTCGTCGGCTATCGCTATTACGATAAGAAAGATATCGCGCCCCTTTTTCCGTTTGGTCATGGACTCTCCTACACCAAATTCAAATACAGAAACCTGAGATTGAGTGCCAAGTCCCTCAAGCCAGCGGATAAGCTCAAAGTCAAAGTAGATGTGACCAACACGGGCAAGGTCCCGGGTAAGGAAATCGTGCAGTTGTACGTGCGCGACGTCAAATCCACGTTTGCACGACCGGAGAAGGAACTCAAAGCTTTTGCCAAGGTGGAACTCAAATCCGAGCAAACGAAGACCGTCACCTTCACGCTGGACCGTGAAGCCTTCTGGTACTTCGACACGGCCCGGAATGGCTGGAAGACAGAACCAGGCGAGTTCGAGATCCTGGTCGGCGCGTCAAGCCGCGATATACGCGAGAAGCGAACCGTCATCCTTGAACCTGAGCCGCGCACGTCACGTCTCCACATTGGTCTGCCCATCAAGACCTTGCTGGCCGATAAAGACGCGCTGGCAGTGTTGTCGAAATTCACATCGGGCCCACTGATGATGGGAGATATCAGCCAGGTGGAAGATATGTCCCTCGAACAGGTCGCCGCCGCGTATCCAGAGGCGTTGCCCGAAACACGACTCGCACAAATCGAAAACGAACTGGCGAAGATTAGATGAGGCAAATTCTCTCTCTCCTCCTCATTTTTCTCCTCCTCCCCGCCTGCGGCACACGCTTCGCGCCAGCAGCCGTCGAAGTAACGCCGACTCCCTACCCCACGCCAATCAAAGAGACGTTTACTGTGCAGCGTGGCGACATCGCCATTGAGGCAAAACTGAGTGGACGCGTTTCACCGCTTGCTTTACACACGGTGTATTTTCAAATCAATGGACAGGTCGGTGAGGTGCTCGCCAATGTGAACGATGTGGTAGCCGAAGGTCAGCTGCTTGGCGAACTGGTGGAGGCGCGTGAGATTAAAGCCAGAGCTGAAGAGACACAGCGCGTCATCCGCCGCGCCCAAATTGACCTGGAGATCGCCCAACTGACCCTGGAACAACTCAAAGCCCAGGGCCGCCCCGAGACCGAGATCAAGATTCAGGAATTGCAGGTGGAACTGGCCCAGATGGCGCTGGAGGAGACACTGGGCACCCTGGGCATTGATCCCGACTCGATCGCTGCCGCTGAAATTGACGCGCAGATCGCGCAGGCGCGCGCCTTTGCTCCGGCGGGTGGCACGATCATTGCAGCAGTCAGTGTGGGACGCAAAGTAACGCCTATCACGCCCGCGTTTGTTTTGGGCGACCCCAATCAACTGGAGATCGTGGCGGATCTGGATGCCAGCAAAGGCGACTCGGAAGTGAAGGAGATGTTCGAAGGGATGCCCGTGATCGTCACGCCGGATGCAAAACCCGACCTGAAGCTGAAGGGCACCGTTCGGCAATTGCCATCGCCTTATGGGACCGGTGAAAACGATGCCGGCGTAATTCATGTGGTATTGGATAACCCTCCCTCCGCAAGCACGTATCAATCGGGCGACAAGGTCACGGTAACGGTTCAACTCGCGAGCAAACAGGGCATTCTGTGGCTCCCGCCAGACGCGATCCGTCAGGCCAGCGGGCGGACGTTCGTGATCATCAACAGCGACTCCGGCCCGAAGCGCGTCGATATTGAAATCGGCCTGCAAACACGCGACATGGTGGAGATCGTAAGCGGGCTTGAGGAAGGTCAAGTGGTCGTTGGACCGTAACCTCCTGTCATTGCGAGCGAAGCGAAGCAATCTCCTCGCTGTCATAGAATCGCTTTGTCTATATCAGGGCCGGCTGGTCGATTAGCCTGTGATCGTCCGGTTTATCGAGACCACATGTTATCGAGGAAATTCCTGTAAAAAATATTGCTTTGCTTACTGGTGGTTTTGAGACGCCGCTACGTGGCACTCAACCGCCGGAAAAATCTGGAATGACACTTCTCTCCCCTCTTATCTCCTTCGTGCTGCAAATCTGGGCCACTGCCAGCATCGCGTTCAAGCGGCTGCTCACGCAGCGCCTGCTGAGTCTGGCCTCCATTGCGGGATTGATGATCGCGTCTGGTTTCATTTTGAGTGTGCCGCTGTATGCCGACGCGACCTACTTCCGTTTGTTGCGCGAAGAAATATTGGTAGACCGCGAACTGGATCTGATTCAAAAGCCGGTGGACTACGCCCCGCTCGCCTTTGTCTTTGAATTGAAAGCCGCCGGGAAGGACAGCCCTCAATGGAAGAATGTGGTAGCGGTGGATGAGTATCTCTCCGATAAGGCGTTGCGCACCATTGGCTTTCCGGTCTTGCAGGTGGTACGCCGCTTTCGAACCGATGGCTACCCCATGCTCCCGCCGCGTGACCTGAGCAACTCGGGTACACAGTATCCGCTCACATACGCCACGATTACCTTCATGACGCCGTTGGAGCAGAACATCGAGATCGTGACCGGAACCACGCCCCGGCCCTTCGTCACATTACTGCGCGAAGGCGACACGATCGAGGCCATGGCCAATGAAAGCCTGGCCGGCGAATTCGGCGTGCAGGTCGGCGATACCTATACCCTGCGAACCGAGAATGGCTCACTTCCAATATCCATTGTCGGCTTGTGGCGGCCGGTGGACCCTACCGCGCCATACTGGGACGTCAAACAGCAAATCTGGCTTTTTGTGCATGAGGAAACCTACAAGGGCATCGTCAGCGACACGGTCAATGATGAGCTGCGCAGTTCCACCTGGAGCATCATTGCCGATGGTTCATCCATCCATGCCGAGGACGTTGCAGGGCTGAAAGAGCGCATCCTTGCCATCGAAAGCCAGGCAGCTGAGCTGCTTCCCAAAACAAAATTGATCGCTTCGCCGCTGGATGCGCTGGACCGTTACCAGGAAAATGCACCGTCTCTCACGTACCTGTTGTTCGCCTTCAGCGTTCCCATTCTTAGTTTGATCCTGGCATTCATCGGTCTGGTGGCAGGTTTATTCGTCAACCAGCAGCGCGGCGAGATGGCCATCCTGCGCAGCCGGGGCGCCAGCGCGCTGCAAGTCATTGGCATGTCTTTGCTGCAGGGGGCCATTTTGGGCGCAGTGGCCCTGGCAGGCGGCATCGGCCTGGGTTATTGGATCACACATTCCATTGGCAAAGCGCGCAGTTTTCTGGATTTCAGCGCAGTCGGCGGTTTGCGCGTCGGCCTGACTCCCCAGGTGCTCGGTTACGGTTTGCTCGGCCTCGCGATCATTCTGCTCGTCGAAGTGTTGCTCCCCACGTTGAGCGCGGCGGCGAATACTATCGTCAGCTATAAACAGGAACGCGCCCGCACGCTCCGCACGCCGTGGTGGCAAAAATCTTATCTGGATATCGTCCTGCTCATCCCCGCGGGCTATGGCTTATGGCAACTCACTCAGCAATCCAGGGGAGTCTTGAGTGGTTCGGAGGCGATTCCTGATCCCTTGCAGAATCCACTCCTGTTGCTGGTCCCGGCCCTGGGGATTTTCTCCGCTGCTCTTTTCACGCTTCGGCTTGTCCCGCGTTTCATGGACTTTATCTCCCGATTGCTGAGTCCATCGAAGAGCGTGGGTGGGCTCATGGCAGCACGTTATCTGGCGCGCAGTCCGGCGCTTTACAATGCGCCACTGGTCCTGCTGGTGCTCACGCTGGGCCTCTCGGCTTTTACCGCCTCGCTGGCACGCACGCTTGATTCCCAGCTCGATAAACAAATGCGCTATCAGGTCGGCACCGATATCAACCTGTACGAGATGGGGACGACTTTCAATGAAGGTAACCCGAATCCTGTTTACACCTTTGGTCCCATTGAAGACCATATGAGCATCCCCGGAGTCCAGGCAGCCACACCGGTCGGGCGCTTTAAGTTTTCAGGCATCACCCCTTCCGGCTCCATTCAGGGAATCTTCCTCGGCATCGACCGGCTGACCTTTCCCTCAGCCGCCTACTGGCAAAGGGATTTTGCCACCGAACAACTTGGCATCCTGATGAATCAACTTGCAGCTGACCCGAATGGCATCCTCGTTCCCAACCGCCTGCTGGCAAATCAAAAACTCAACATCGGCGATACCCTGCAGATTGGCATTACGACCGGGGTTGCAGGCGAATCCATTCCCCTGAAGGCGCAAATCGTCGGTTCGTTTGACCTCTTCCCAACCTGGTACCCGGAGCGCGGCACGATGATCGTTGGCAACCTCGAGGAACTCTTCTTGCACTCCGGCGCGGAATATCCGCATGAGGTATGGCTGGCAACTGACCGCGATGCGGATCCCGAAGCGATCGTGTATGCGGTGCGCGGCTTCAGTATTTTGCTCGACCAACAGGCGGACCAATCCAAACTCGTGCAAAACGGGCTGAATACCATCGTCACTCAGTGGTCAGCCGCGGATCTCAATATTCGCGCCGAGCAAAGCCGGCCAGAGCGACAGGGGCTGTTCGGTTTGCTTTCCGTTGGTTTCGTGGCGTCAGCGCTGTTGACAGTGCTTGGCTTCCTGCTGTACGCCTTATTCTCCTTCCGGCGGCGCTTCATCGAGATGGGCATGCTGCGCGCGATCGGTTTGTCCATTCAGCAGATGACATCCCTGCTCGCGGCGGAACTGGCCTTTCTCGTTCTGCTCGGCATTGGCGTGGGAACTGCGCTGGGTGTGTTCGCGAGCCAGTTATTTGTCCCATTCCTCCAAATTGGAGCGAGCACACAATCCCAGTATCCACCCTTTCAGATTCAGATTGCCTGGCTATCGATCGCGCAAATCTACGTTTTGTTCGCCCTGCTCTTTTTTGCAGCCTTGAGCGCCTTATCGGCATTGCTGGTGAGGATGAAGATCTTCCAGGCCATCAAGTTAGGAGAAACAACATAAGGCATGTCACTCTAAGCCCTTCGTCTTCGCTCAGGACCTTCGGCTCCGCGAAGAGTCTCCAGCACTAACGAGGAGATTCTTCGGTCGCCTTAAGGGCTCCCTCAGAATGACATGACATTGGACAGTATGAACGAACCTCTGATTGTTTGTGAAAACCTCGTCAAGATCTACCGCCTGATCAACGCCAACGGCGCCTCGGTGGAGGTGCAGGCGTTGCAGGGACTCGACCTGACCGTCCAGCCGGGCGAGATGGTTGGCGTGGTGGGCGCGAGCGGCAGCGGCAAATCGACCCTGCTTAACGTGCTGGGCGGGCTGGATCGTCCCACCGGTGGACGCGCGCTGATCGGCAATCAGGATTTGGGCCGCTTAAGCGAACGGGCGCTCGATGCGTATCGTAGCAGGCAGGTTGGCTTTGTGTGGCAGCAGGCCACGCGGAATTTGATCCCCTACCTGACCGCGATGGAAAATGTCGAATTGCCGCTCACCATTTCGGGCAAAGTCGGCAAGTCCACGCGCGAACGGGCGCTGGAGCTGCTGGAACTCGTCAACCTGCTGGAGCGCAAGGCACATCGGCTGGAAGAGCTATCAGGCGGTGAGCAGCAACGCGTAGCAATTGCGATCGCTTTAGCAAACCGGCCAAAGTTGCTGCTGGCCGATGAACCGACCGGCGAACTGGATACCGCCACAGCACAAACCATATATAACCTGCTCAGAGACCTGAATAAGCAACTCCAATTAACCATGGTGATCGTCAGCCATGACCCGGGCATTGCCAGGCACGTGGACCGCGTCGTAGCGGTGCGCGATGGCAAGCTAGCGAGCGAAACCGTCCGCGTGCAAAAATCGGATGGCGGCGAGCATCACGTGGAGTTGGGAGTATTGGACGCGGCAGGCCGCCTGCAGATCCCGCGTGAATACCTGGAGGAATTCAACATCAAACGTCGTGTGCTCATCGAAACCACGGCCGAGGGAATCCTCCTCCGCAAGCCGGAGGGCAACCATCAGGGCGGAGAAGCAGGCACATCGTCAAGCGGGCAGGAACCGGCTAAGAGCGAAGCGGTGCAAGTCCCGTCGAAGTTGAGCCAATTGTGGTCAGGCTTGAGGTCTGTGGTGAGGAAAGGTCTGAGGCGATGAATCTTGTCATCGAAACAAAGGACCTGCGGCGCGTCTATCAATCGAAAGCAGGAGCCGCAGTGCCCGCGCTGCGCGGCGTCAATCTGAACGTGGAAGCCGGGTCTTTTGTGGCGTTGAAGGGACGTTCGGGGAGCGGCAAGACCACTTTGTTGAACTGCCTGGCCGGGCTGGATCAGCCAACGTCCGGCTCGGCGCGTGTGCTTGGGCATGACCTGCTGCAAATGAGCGACCAGGAATTGACCGTGTGGCGGCGTGAGCAGATCGGGCTGGTGTTTCAGTCGTTTGGTCTGCTGCCGACTCTCTCGGCGTATGAAAACGTCGAGCTGCTGCTGCGCATCAAAGGCGATGAGTATGCTGCCCGTCATCAGCGCGCTCTGGAATGTTTGGAACTGGTTGGGCTGAGCAAATGGAAGGATCACCGTCCATTTGAGATGTCCGGCGGGCAGCAACAGCGTGTGGCCATTGCGCGCGCCCTGGCAAATCATGCCCAATTGATCCTCGCCGATGAACCGACCGGCGAACTCGATAGCGGGACGACGCGTGAGCTGCTTTTGTTCTTCCGCGAACTTGTGGAGAGCCAGCACATCACGATGTTGATGGTCTCGCATGATTCCCTGGTGGACTCATATGTCCATCAGGTATTGACGTTGAAAGATGGTGTTATTGAAAACCACTCGCGCCCCCAAAAAGTATCGGGACTGTAGTGAGCGGAAGGTCTGAGCGCGAGCGAAGACCTGTAGATGAAGTGCAGGTATTCTGAAAGAAACGTGCTTCGTCTCACTGTCCGCTCCGCGCGGGAAAGCTAAACCATGAAAAGGATTCTCACACTTACCTTGATCCTGGCTTTTCTCCTCACCGCATGCGGAGAAAAGCCCCTCACGCCGGCTGAAAGCGCGGTACCCACAACGGCCGCCAATGATACAGGAACAGCATCTCCAACTGCCACTATCACTGACCAATCACGGTCTCCCATCGACGCCCGGGTGGAGGACCTGCTCGATCAAATGACCCTGGAGGAAAAGATCGGCCAGATGACGCAGGTAGAGAAGAATAGCATTGGTCCTGGCGATATCACCAAATATTTCATCGGTTCGATCCTCAGCGGAGGCGGCAGTTCACCCACCGACAATACCGTCAAGGATTGGTATGCCATGGTGGAAGGTTTCCAAAAGGAAGCATTGGAAACTCGTTTGGGCATCCCGCTCATTTATGGCGTGGACGCGGTGCACGGTCATGGCAATCTGAAGAATGCCACGATCTTTCCGCATAATATTGGTCTGGGTGCAACGAATAACCCAGATCTGGTCGAGAAGATCGGCCGCGCCACGTCTGAGGAGATCCTCGCCACCGGCATCCCCTGGAATTTTTCGCCCGTCATCGCGGTGGTGCAGGATGTCCGCTGGGGACGCACGTATGAAGGCTTTAGCGAAAGCACTGAGATCGTCACATCGCTCGGAACAGCCTACATCCGCGGGATGCAAACCCTTACAGCGAGCGATGCAGCCGCGCCAGATCAATCCATTCTCGCACTGGCAACGCCCAAACATTACATCGGTGATGGCGCCACCGTTTGGGGCTCATCCCGCACCGAAAGTTACAAACTGGATCAAGGCAACATGCAAGTGCCCGAAAACGTTTTGCGTGAGCTATTCCTGCCTCCCTACCAGAGTGCCGTAGAGGCGGGCGCGCTAAATGTGATGGCATCATTTAGCAGTTGGAAGGGCACCAAGATGCACGCCGAAGGGCATCTGTTGACCGATGTGCTCAAGAATGAGCTGGGCTTCAATGGATTTATCGTTTCCGATTGGCAGGGCATGGATCAGATTAATCCCAAGGACTACTACGCCTCCATTGTCACCTCTGTTAACGCGGGTGTGGATATGAACATGGTGCCGTACGAGTACGTCAAGTTCATCGATACGATGAAAACTGCGGTGAACAATGGAGACATCTCCGAATCGCGCGTCGATGAGGCTGTCCGCCGCATCCTGCGAGTCAAATTCGCTTTGGGTCTGTTCGAACATCCAATGCCCGATCCAAAATATCAGTCCACTGTCCGTTCGCGTGAGCACCTTGAGCTGGCACGCCAGGCCGTACGTGAGTCGCTGGTCTTGCTCAGGAACGAGGAGAACATCCTGCCATTGAGTAAGGATACGCCCATCATTTTTGTGGCGGGCCAGGGCGCCAACGATATCGGGCTGCAATCCGGCGGCTGGACGCTGGAATGGCAAGGGAAGACTGGAAACGACAACGAAGGCACGACCATTTTCAGTGGTTTACGGTCTGCGCTGAATCCGGGTACCCAGATCGAGTTCAACCGCGATGGTGATTTCAGTGAATTCAAGGACGCGAACGGGAATCCGCTGATGGCAGATGTAGGGATCCTCGTCCTGGCTGAAAAGCCCTATGCCGAAGGCGTGGGCGATGCCGCAGATGTTTCCCTGACCGACAATGAGCTCCAGTTGCTCAATCAGCTAAGGAAACAGAGCCGGGCCCTGGTGGTGATCCTTCTTTCGGGTCGTCCGCGCGTGATCACAGACGGCCTCCCACTGGCAGAGGCCTGGGTGGCAGCCTGGCTTCCCGGCACGGAGGGCGCCGGTATTGCAGATGTTTTGTTCGGCGATCATCCTTTCACTGGAAAGACTGCTTATTCCTGGCCGCACTCCAATGAGCAATTGCCGATCAACGTCAATACTTCGGCAGGCACGGCTGGTTGCGACGCGCCGCTTTTTCCGTTTGGTTATGGTCTGGCCTATGGCGAGTCCACGCCTGAGATCTTGGAGTGCAAGTAACTATGCGGTGGTCGAGTAGCGAGCGTTTGTAGCGAGCGTATCGAGACCACCAGTCAATAAAGCAATTTTTGTGACAAGGATATTTTTGTGGCGTGTTGGTCTCGATACGGCGGGCCGCTTCGCGGCACCGCCTACTCGACCAACGGTATTCAATCTTTGAAGCGCAAAGGAAACGGAACATCATGAAATTCGGTTACTTCGACGATACCTCACGTGAATACGTCATCACCCAACCTGATACACCCCTGCCCTGGATCAACTACCTCGGAAGCGAAGCCTACTTTGGCCTGATCTCCAACACCGCGGGCGGCTACTCATTCTATAAGGATGCGCGTCTGCGCCGTCTCACGCGCTATCGCTACAATAACGCCCCGCTCGACTTGGGCGGGCGTTATCTCTACCTGCGCGACAACGGCAATGGCACATATTGGTCGCCTTCCTGGATGCCCACCCGCACCAAACTCGACGAATACGAGTGCCGCCATGGGCAGGGCTACACGATCATCACATCCAGGCTCAATGGGATTAAATCCTCCACCCGCTACTTTGTCCCGCTCGGAGAATCGCTCGAAATCTGGCAGCTGACCCTGACCAACGAGAGCGCTTCAGACGTGGACTTGAGCGTGTTCTCCGCCATCGAGTTCTGCCTGTGGGACGCCAACGACGACACCACCAACTTCCAGCGGAATTACTCGATTGGGCAAGTCGAAATCGCGCCCTCCTCTTCCGACGCTGGGAGAGGGATGTCCGAAGGACAGGGTGAGGGTCAAGTCATCTATCATAAAACCGAATACCGCGAACGCCGCGACCACTTTGCCTACTTCGCCTGTTCTGAGCAATTAACGGGCTTCGATACAGTCCGTGAAGAATTCCTGGGCGCATACCGCGGTTGGAATGAGCCCACCGTGGTTGAAAAGGGCGAATCCTGCAACTCGGTCGCCCACGGCTGGCAGCCGATGGGCTCCCACCATGTCAAAATCCAATTGCAAGCTGGGGAACAAAAACAAATCATCTTCATTCTCGGGTATCAGGAGAATCCAAAGGACGACAAGTTTGACCCGCCCGGCTCGCAGGTTATCAACAAGAGACGTGCAAAACAGGCTCTTGAAAAATATTTGCAGCCCGCCAATGCGGATAAAGCCTTCGACGAATTGCATGATTACTGGACGATGTTGCTCGGAAAGTTGCAGGTGAATACACCCGATGAACACACCAACCGCATGGTGAACATCTGGAACGCCTATCAATGCATGGTGACGTTCAACATGAGCCGCTCGGCTTCCTACTTCGAAAGCGGCATCGGGCGCGGCATGGGCTTCCGCGACTCGAATCAGGATCTGCTGGGTTTCGTGCACATGATTCCCGAGCGGGCCCGTGAACGCATTCTGGATATTTCCGCTACGCAGTTGAAAAACGGTGGCGCATTCCATCAATATCAACCGCTCACCAAACGCGGCAATAATGATGTCGGCTCTGGCTTCAACGATGACCCCGCCTGGCTGGTGCTCGGGGTTTCCGCCTACATCAAGGAAAGCGGAGATTGGTCGATCCTCGATGAACTCGTTCCATATGAAAACGAACCGGGGACCGAGAGTCCGCTCTATGAACATTTGCAGCGCTCCATACAATATACGCTGGATCGTTTGGGACCCAATCAACTGCCATTGATCGGCCGCGCGGACTGGAATGACTGCCTGAACCTGAACTGTTTCTCCGATACGCCCGGTCAATCCTTCCAGACAACAACCGCCAAGGATGGCAAGGTGGCAGAGAGCGTGTTCATCGCCGGGATCTTTGTACTGGCATGCAAGGAAATGGCTGCCATGGCCAAGTACTGTGGCGACCATTCTGAAGTGAAGAAAGTGACCAACGCCGCGGCTGAAATGGAAAAGACTGTTTGGGCCGCCGGATGGGATGGCGATTGGTTCCGGCGCGCGTATGATGATTTTGGTCATGTGTTGGGGTCAAAGGAAAACACCGAAGGAAAAATCTTTATCGAACCACAAGGCATCTGCATTATGGCAGGTCTTGGTATGGACAACGGCAATGCCCTAAAAGCCCTGAACTCCGTTGCTGAGCATCTTGCCACGCCGCATGGAATTATCTTGCAGCAACCGGCCTTCAGCGAGTATTATTTGCATCTGGGCGAGATTTCATCCTATCCGCCTGGCTATAAGGAGAATGCTGGCATCTTCTGCCACACCAATCCGTGGATCATGATCGCAGAGGCCATGGTCGGGCGTGGGGACAGAGCCTTCGATTATTACCAGCGCATCAACCCGTCGGCGCGTGAGGAGATCAGCGAGTTGCACAAATGCGAGCCGTACGTCTACGCCCAGATGATCGCGGGCCGCGATGCAGCAACCCACGGAGAAGCCAAGAACTCGTGGCTCACGGGAACCTCTGCATGGAATTATGCAGCCATCACTCAATATATTCTCGGCATTCGTCCCACCTGGGATGGTCTGGAAATCTTGCCTGTGATTCCTGCAGGCTGGGACGGCTTCACCGCTACCCGTGTATATCGCGGTGTAACCTATCACATCACGGTGACCAACCCAAAGCACGTCAGTACAGGCGTGGAGAAGGTCAAAGTGAATGGGCAGCTGGTTGAAGGGAGTCTGGTCCGCGCGGACGCGGGCTCGGGCGAAGTACAAGTCGAGGTGGTGATGGGCTGATCATATCGCACGCAATAAACAAGTAATCATCCTAATCTCAAATCGAACGGAGAATCAACATGGCCAGCAAAATCATCTTCCCGGATAATTTCCTTTGGGGCGCCGCAACCGCCTCCTACCAGATCGAAGGCGCATGGAACAAACACGACAAAGGCGAATCCACCTGGGATCGCTTTACCCATACGCCTGGAAAGATCCGGAATAACGACACCGGCGACGTGGCCAACGATCATTACCGGCTTTGGAAAAAAGATATCGGCTTGATGAAGAAGATCGGTTTGCAAGCCTATCGCTTTTCGATCGCGTGGCCCCGCATTCTGCCCGCTGGGCGCGGCAAGGTCAATCAAAAGGGACTCGACTTTTACAGCAAGCTGGTGGACGGCCTGCTGGAAGCAAACATCAAGCCCTTCATCACCCTCTTCCATTGGGACCTGCCGCAAAAACTGGAAGACATAGGCGGTTGGGCTGTCCGCTCAACCAGCGACGCCTTCGTGGAGTACACGGATGCTGTCACACGTGTTTTGGGCGACCGCGTCAAGAACTGGATCACGCATAACGAACCAGCGGTGGTAGCCTGGTTGGGATATGCCGCAGGCATTCACGCGCCCGGATTGACAGATCATACGCTGGCTGTCCGTGCGGCACATCACCTTTTGCTCTCACATGGACAGGCTGTGCCGGTCATCCGTAGCAACAGTCAAAACGCGGAAGTGGGTATTGCGATCGATATTTGGTGGAGGATGGCAGCGTCCAACAGCAGAGCAGACCTGGAACTGGCCCGGAAGGACGATGGGAGGTTAGTCCGTTGGTTTGCAGACCCACTGTATGGTCATGGGTATCCATCTGACCAGATTGACGAATTCACGAAGATGGGCGTGCTACCCAATGGCATGGATTTTGTGCAGGCAGGCGATATGGAGACAATCGCTGTACCAACGGACTTCGTCGGAATAAACTACTACTCCCGGCACATTTACCGCGCCAACACTCCGGATAATGACCCTCAGATCGTTTTTGCCCAACCCAAGACTCCCGAATACTGGACTGAGATGGATTGGGAGATTTACCCCGCCGGGCTGGCGAATGTGCTGGAACGCGTCTATTTCAATTACCAACCGCGCAAGATCTATGTTACTGAGAACGGCGCAAGCTATTCCACGCCGCCAGATGAAAACGACAACGTGCCAGATGTGCACCGCACGAGCTATCTCCGCACACACTTTGCGGCCGCGCATCAAGCCATTCAGGCTGGTGTGCCGTTGGCAGGATACTTCGTCTGGTCGTTGATGGACAATTTTGAGTGGAGCCAGGGCTACAGTCAGCGCTTTGGCATCGTCTGGGTAGATTTTGCCACACAGAAGCGCATTCCTAAAGACAGCGCTAAGTGGTACAAGGGCGTGATCCGGAAGAACGGATTTTAATCCCCATCCCGCTCCTTTAGGGGTCATGACCCCTAAAGGAGCATTTTTATGCACCACCCACAAACGGATTGCTCTTCTTCTCCTCCCCCACTGTCGTTTCTGGTCCATGGCCTGAAAGCAAACGAGTGTCATCGGGCAGGGTGAACACCTGCTCTTTGATACTCTTCACAAGGGCTTCCCAATTCCCGCCAGGGAAATCGGTGCGCCCAACGGATCCGGCGAAGATCAGGTCACCACAGAAACAAATGCCAGCTGAGGCAACATAAAGGATGCAATGACCAGGCGTATGGCCCGGCGTGAAGCGGACTTCAAATTCCACACTGCCGAGTCGTAATTTCATCTCGTGCAGCAGCTCAATCGTCGGTTCGGGACCCGGGTCGATGTCAAATCCAAAGAGCGCGCCACCACCACCTGCTCTCCACAACACATGATCATTCGGGTGCAACGCCACCAGCGGCAATGGGTTCAGCGCATCCGCAATCGCCGCCGCGCCCCCGATATGGTCGAAGTGCGCGTGCGTGTACCACAGGTGTCCGATGCGCCAGCCGCGTTTCTGAGCAGCTTCCAGGATGAGATGACCATCCCAGGATGGGTCAATGACTGCGGCCTCTTTCGTCTCAGAATCCGCAACCAGGTAGGCATTGGTTTGAGCAGGACCAAGGGTAAAGGAAAGGATTTCAAACATGGTTCGCCTTTTCACCATCGCCGTCATCGGCGATGGGAGCAAAAAGTGAAAGAGATCATCTCAAGGATCGACGGCCTTCCTTGGCATAAAGGAATAACTCACAAAGATCGAGACAACAATTAAACCGATCCCCAGTGGATACAGGATCATCGGGTTGCGCTCATACAGGATTCCGGCCAGTGGCGGTGTGAGAATGAAGATCACCGCGTTGATCGTTTCCATCAGGCCATATGTCAGACCCATCTGCGAATCGTGGACCAGTTCGCGCGCCTGCGCCATGACCATCGGGCGACCCGCACGAAAACCGCCCAGCAGGAAATATCCCAGGGCAAAAACAGATAGGCTGGTCCCCCTCCAGATGAAAAGCGCGAACAGAATCACCAGCACATGCGAGAGCAAAAATCCGCGGCGCGGCTCGAAGCGACTGAACGTTATCGCCAGCAATGAATTTCCCAGCGCTCCCGCAGTGAAAATGATGCCATTCTCGCTCAAGGAGAGACGGCGCACACCATCAAGGAAGTTGGGTGTGAGGGGCTGCGACAGATACATCGAAAAAATGGCGAATGCCATGATGCCTAACAACACGACCAACTGTCTGTTGCTGAAGAGGCCCGGCGGCGGCGCCTCGGGATCATGATGATCGATGGGCTGAGCTCCTAAAAAGAGTATCAGAACGGTCGACAGCACGAATACGACGGCGGCAACCAAAAAACTCATCCTCATGCCGTAGTGGTCACCGATCCAGCCGCCGGTTACGGGCCCGAGCGCCATGCCCAGGCCAAACGTGGCTGTCGTCAGCGAAAGCACGGTACCGATCGGCATATTGCCGCGCGCCGCGGTCACGTAACTGCTGAGTGGCGATGATACGAAGGCAGTCATGCCATAGCCAAATAACCCGACGAGAAAAAACGGCAACAGAAGTGAGTAGCCCATCACCAAGCTGGAGGCCAGGCCCATGAACCAGGCAACGATCAATAGCGGCCGGCGTCCAATGCGATCCGCAAGGCGCCCGGCTGGGATATGGGTGATCGCCATGGAAAAACCAAACATGCCCAGCACCAGTCCAATTTCAGATTCGCTCAATTGAAACTGCTTATCCAGATAGATCGGCACGAAATTAAAAAACATCCCCTCACCAAAGCCCCATAGCAGCAGTGCCCCGGCGACCAACAACAGATTACGGTTCAATTCGCCTCCCCACACGGAGAATGAATTCAACGACGGATTGAAAAACCTGTTCACGCGCCGCATCCCGCGTGACCACGTGGCCTGATCCCGTTATATACAGTTTTTCCTTGACTGACGCGTTGACGAGTGCACTGTCAAGAAGTTCCAGATTCTCAGGCAAAACATAGGAATCATCCCTGGAATGGATCAACAACACAGGCACGCGCACTTCAGGCAACGCGGCGCGCATTTCCCCTAGCAATTTGTTCAACTGCCCGATAGAGCGGACAGGATTCTGCGGATACGAAACATGATCCTTCCAGGCTTCCTTATCGAACCAACTCGAACCCGGCTCTTCGTGACTCTTTGGCATGAAGGGAATCATCCTGGCGATCCAATCGATATGCCGCAGGCGCGGATCATCGGGAAGTTTATAGAGCGTGGACAGTCCCACAACCCCTGCCACCCGCGGGGCGAGCCGTGTGGACATCAGCAATGAAAGTATCCCGCCCATCGAAAGTCCAATGAAAAAGATATTATCGGTCATCTCCCGCAGCAACGCATAACCGTCTTCAACAGAAGCAGTCCAATCGGTCCAGTTTGAGCGAATCATATCCTGAGGGTCGGTGGCGTGCCCGGCGAGTCTGACGCCCAGACAGGTAAAACCCTCCCGATTCAAATATTCCCCCATCCAGCGCATTTCCTTCGGCGTGCCGGTGAATCCATGAATGAGCAGGCACGCCGGTTTGGAGCGGTCACCTAAAAAGAGAAAAGGTTCCGCTGTTGGAATGATTTGTGACATGAATGGAATTATAGACCAAAGATTCCTATCGGCGTCCCACCGGGATGCTTCGCGAAGGACTCCGGCGGGCGCCTGTGAGGTTACTTACGCATCCAGGCCGGGCGGAGCGATGCGACCTTTTTGTACACCGGGCAGTCCTGGTCATGCGCACCCGGCAAATACCCGGTGGATAGCAGAAACTCATTCACGATCTCACCACCCGTGAATACAAAGGTCTTCTTCAAGACTTGAACACAATAACTACGAGAAGGGTATAGTGCTTTCAACAGAGATAATCTTATAGTGGGTACTTCGTAATCATGCCGAGTGCCAAGGCGGACGCCTTGCAAGGACAACTTCATAAATTGGGCAATCAGGCGTATGAGCACCGGGCAGATACCCGGTGCTCAGTAAAAATTCTTTGACGATCTCTCCGCCCGTAAAAATGAAGTTCCGCTTAAATAGTTTAGTCCAGTTTTCCAATGTCTGCGGGTGATGACTATCTAGCCATCCTTTGAAGGATCCATACTCCCTACGTAAGCCTTGGATGCGGCGTGCATTCTCTATAGCTGCATTCACCTTTAGACGATTTCGAATTATGCCAGGGTCGCTCAACAATCGAGCTCGATCCTCTTCATCATAAGAGGCAATTTTGTCGACGTCAAATCGACTATACGCAGAGCGAAAACTGTTGGCTTTCTTTAGAATCGTAATCCAGGAAAGCCCAGCCTGATTGATTTCCAAGATCAAGCGCTCAAATAACAAGTTATCATTTTGAAGTGGAAAACCGTACTCTGTCTCGTGATAAACCCGATTATATGTATCTTCAGGGTGGGAATTACAGTAGTCGCAGTAAGGGGTCATAAGGGAATTTTACCCCCACAGTGTGCTGACTTACAAAGTTTGGATGATTGTACTTGACTCTCTGATATCGAGGTAGTTGTATTTCATATTGAATGGAATATTTCATCCACCTCCCTTCTAAAAAACGGTCCTCTACTCCACTGCATCAGCAACGGGGTAGAGGTGGAAGGGATCGTGAAGTGATTCCATTTCCCATATTTGAATATTCGGCGGGTAGAATTGGATGGAAATCCCCCAAAGTGCAATCAGATATCTTACTGTAACTGCGTGTCACAGACCGGCGGTGTGGAGCTTTCCTCAAATAGGACGGCTTGATCTGTGGCTGACAACAATCGGATGGCAACAGGTTTTCCGCCCGGATGCTCGCCGGAGAAAAACAATGCCGCCGGCTGATTGCCGACAGATACAAGTTGGTAGGGCCTGCCCGCTACCATGGCCTGATACTGGCCAAAGACTGGTTTATCGAACTCAAATGCAACCATCAACCGATTACCTGGCAGGCAGGTTGTCTCGTGCTGGATGGGAATGTCTTCCTGGCTGGTCATAAGCGTGGGGTTAGCTGAAGGTGAGTCCGTAGTTGAGCAATCAGAGACCTTGACAAAGTATGCAACGTAACTCGAAATAACTTTTTCCCGGGTGGTAACGATATTACCAAAGATGTGCTCCCCGACCGGCATTGATTCAACCGGGATGACAAAATCCAACCGATTCGTAGGTGCAGGGATGGCCAGACTCATCTTAAAAGAGTCGGACATTCCTTGCTCGGTGGGGAAAACATCCTCCCCGGTTGTGAAGACCTGAACATCAGCCCTACCATCCACGGCGCTGCCCAGTACCAGTGTGATCTGCAATCCCTGGGTATCGACGCAGGCCGAGCTGATCATGGATCGTGTGAACTGTTCGGAGTTAATGGATGGTGATACATTACCGCTACAAATGCTCTTGAGCGCTTCATATTGGCATGCAAAACCCGTAATGTTATCTTTTACTGTAATAAGCATTACGAAAGCTGCGACGAAAAGAATCATGAATAACACTGCGGTCAACGTTGGTGACCGCTCTGATTTTGGGGTTGTAACTGAAGACATAGCTGCCTGCCTATCTGGACGATACAAGACGTGTTATTCGAAGTCCATATCGGCGATTTGTTCTGCACACAGTAAGTGACCATCGCCCGTTTGAGCAGTTTACAGGAGGAGTGACTAATTGTCAATTTTGATTCTCAACCGGGTCTTAATCAACTTGTAAGGATGCTTGACGATGACTGTGACAGCGAGTTGCTGATAGGTGCCCAATGCGCATATGGGTGGCGAAATAAGCGTTTCCAGTGAGGTGACGAGTACCCATGAGAATAGTACCTGATTAACCATAAATTAGTCCACTGAATGGTCCTTTCCCTACATCACGTTTACCAGCTCCTCAAGACATAATAGAGGAAGGAGTTACGACAAAGGCATCTCGCCTTCTGTGAGCCAGGTGAGCGCTTTTGCCAATCGATGAATGAAAACTAGCTGGCCGTCCGCTTGGGCATATATAACCATTCTGATGTTCATGATGATTGTTTTGGCGCTCGGGTCTCGCCCCGTCGAAGCCAGATCGGAGTGGAGCAATAACCCCGATTTGCGCGTCCCGGTTAGCCAGGATGGGATTCCAACCAACCAGTTGATCGTCAAGTACAGGTCCGATACCAATCTGCCAGATGCTTTTGTCTCCGCCGCCAGTAAGTTTGGATTGCAGAGATTGAGAGAGGCAACCGCGACCAACCTGGAATATTACCGATCGATTTCTGATCACGCGCATGTGCTGAGGTTGCCTGCCCGTTTGCCAATGGCCGAGGTGGAGGACATCGCTAGAGCTATCGCGGCTCTGCCTGAGGTTGAATACGCCGAGCCAGATTATATGATGTTCCCCGCCCTGACACCGACGGATCCGCAGTATGGTAGCCAGTGGCATTACTTTGAATCATACGGAATCAATCTGCCGACGGCTTGGGATTTTACACTTGGCTCCAGCAATGTTTGGGTTGCCATCATTGATACCGGTATCACGGATCATGTTGATCTCACTGGGCGGTGGGTGGGAGGGTACGATTTCATCACAGATGTCCCAACTGCCAATGACGGCAACGGACGCGATAGCGATCCGCACGACCCCGGAAACTGGATCACAAATGCTGAATCTTCCTCTGGCACTTTTGCCGGTTGTCCAGTAACCAACAGTACGTGGCATGGCACCCATGTGTCCGGAACAATCGGTGCGCTTGGCAATAACGGCATAGGTGTTGCCGGTATTAATTGGGTATCGCCGATTGTACCTGTCCGCGTACTAGGTAAATGCGGAGGCTTCACCTCAGATATCGCGGATGGCATGCGTTGGGCTGCCGGGCTATCGGTCAGCGGTGTACCAGTCAATACCAATCCAGCCAAAGTGCTCAACATCAGTTTTGGTGGACCGGGCTTATGCAGTGCCACTTATCAAAACGCGATTAACTCGGTCAACGCCGCTGGCTCCATGGTGGTGGTCGCTGCCGGAAACAGCGGCAGCAACTTGAATACCAATAGTTACCAGCCGGCCAACTGTGATGGCGTTATTACCATCGCGGCCACAGACCGCGGAGGCCAAAGGGCTTTCTACAGCAATTATGGAGCCGTGGTCAAAATCAGCGCGCCTGGCGGGGAAACTGTTCCAAGTCTACAGAATGGCGTCCTCTCAACACTCAACACCGGCACAACCTCACCTGGCTCGGATACATATGGCTACTACGCGGGCACCAGTATGGCGGCTCCACATGTCAGCGGCGTCATTTCATTGATGCTTTCGATCAACCCGGCGCTCACTCTCTCTGAGGTCATCCAGATCCTCCAGACCACCGCGCTGGCCTTTCCCACCGGAAGTAATTGCACGATTTCGACGTGCGGAAGCGGCATCGTGAATGCGGCGAATGCTCTAGGTGCGGTTCCTCCACCACCTGCCACTGCTACAGCAAGCTCTACCGCCACCTCAACCGCGACTTTTACCCCTACCTTAACAGTGACATCTACAGTCACATTCACACCAACGAATACGCATACGCCCACCTTTACTCCTACGCGCACTCCGACTGCAACCCCCACCCCTTCTCATACTCCAACCAAAACTGTCACTGCTACTTGGACCTCCACTTTGACTTCCACGAATACCGCGACTGCTTCATCTACGCTCACATTCACTCAGACTGCGACCCATACATCGCTTCCATTCACACCTACCTTCACTCCAACGCGCACCCCCACCGCAACCTCTACTCCATCTCACACACCAACCAAAACGGCCACCGCTACAGAGACTGCAACCAGTACCGCAACGAAGACATTCACGCCTACTCGGACCCATACATTGACACCTACCCCCACTAACACTAAAACTCCCACAATTACTCAAACGCGAACCGCTTCCCCCACGGCCACAACAACACTGACTAGAACATCCACTGTTACTGTTACATTCACGCCTACAGCCACCAAGACATTCGTCCCAACATCGTCTCCAACACCAATCTGCCATCCGTTGATGATTAATCCAGCCGGATTGATTAGGTGGCCGAGCCTTGATGACGATGATGATGACTGCGTGGTGACCATCTCTGGCAATGCCGGAGTGGCGGGCGCTACGTTGAGCTACGTGGATGGGACACCGAAAACGGTTACCGCGGATGGCAACGGCAACTACTCCATTACGGTGCCATCAGCTTGGAGCGGGGTGGTGACGCCCTCGCTGGGTGCGTGCTACCCGTTCAGCCCGATCCACCGCAGTTATAGCAATATTGTGACGGATCAAACGGCACAAGATTACACCTACACCCTTCCAGGTGGTTGTTTTGCCGGTATCAGTTCGTTATGGACGGGTGGGTTTAGTTACGATGCCGGCTGGCGGGTGGATCAGCATCCGCGGTTGCTGGCGGATGTGAATGGGGATGGCAAAGCCGATGCGGTCGGCTTCGGATATGCCGGGGTGTATGTGGCGCTGGCCAATGCTTCAGGAACCGCCTTTGCCCCGACCGCCAGCTTGTGGACCGGTGCGTTCAGCTACGATGCTGGCTGGCGCGTGGATCAACATCCACGTATGCTGGCGGATGTGAATGGGGATGGCAAAGCCGATGCGGTCGGCTTCGGATATGCTGGTGTGTATGTGGCGCTGGCCAATGCGGCCGGGGATGGCTTTGCGCCGACCGCCAGCCAGTGGACGGGAGCGTTCAGCTACAATGCCGGCTGGCGGGTGGATCAACATCCGCGTATGTTGGCAGATGTGAATGGGGATGGCAAAGCCGATGCGGTCGGCTTCGGGTATGCCGGGGTGTTCGTGGCTTTAGCCAATGATAATGGCA
>DASTOH010000020.1:0-13247 GCA_035720235.1 Anaerolineales bacterium
GTACCGATCAGGCCTGCAAGAATAGCAAATACATATCCGACCAGCATGACAATAAATACTGCCAGTTGTGGGTATCGGCTTGTTAGTGATTTCTTTATGAAGGAGCTACGGGTAAGTTCAATCTTTGTCATGCTGAAATTACGCTTTTCGTTGTTGCGAAAGAATGACGCCTATCACCGCAAGTGCTGCCAATCCAACCGAACGAAGCAGCCAGTTGTTAGAGCCCACGGTCAATTTCCCAATCATGAACGGATGCATGGCTCCGCAGGTGACGTTACATCGAAAACGGAAAGAGCCTGGCTTATTAGCGGTAAAAGTCAACATTTTCGTTTGACCCGGATCGGCTTCGACGGAAACATCATAGCCATCCACGTAGAGTCCATGCACAACATCGGTGCTGACGAGTTGGATGGTCACGGTATCACCAGGGTTGACTTGAAGCTCGGAGGGAGAATAGGCAAATTGTCCCGCATCAATTCGAAAGGTCCGCGCTTCAGGCACAATGGGTGGAACTGGCAGAGGCGCGAATGCCACTGCCATTCCAGATATTACAAAGAGAAGAACAGAGAAGCGCGAGCTCATGAGATCAAGGGATGTTCGATGGTCCGTATCTGGAATACGTGGTGTCTATGTAAGCCCTGGCATCCTGCGGACTTTTTCCCTCCCGCAACATGCGCATGACATCCTGGGTGATGTCCACGCAGATGGAACAACCGAGGGCGTGATTGTCAAAACTGATGTTGCCTTTGTCATCCACACTGGAAACATAGCAATCGTAGTTCGATGTATGACCGATGTTCCCACACCCACAATAACAGGGGATGTTTTTCATAACGTCAGGGTTGGCAGAAGTAAACTGATAAGCTTCTTGCACGGTTACAGGTGCAGACTGCACATCCGCGGGCATTTGATCCATCGGCATCATGTGTAAATCGCCGGATTGACTCTGCGTGGAACAAGCGGAAAGGCCGGCGAACACGATCGCACCAATCATCAGGGCAAGAACAACTTTGCGGGCAATTTTCATTGCGATCTCCAGGTTAGCAGGGCTTTCATCATCTTATCTGGTTGGCGGATTCTTAGGTTAGTGACAAATGCCATCTAATTGGATGAAACATGACCTGATTTGTCCATATTGCTGTTATTTCAGAGCTAATGATAAAACGAGTGAGGAATAGCAGACAGCGTGAAATGGCGTCATAAGCCATACGCCAAATGGCTTATGACGAACATCCCCGCTGTGTTTGATATTAATCTTCCTCGATGGGATGGTCGACTTCTCCAGCCATGAAAGCATCAGGGTTTTGTTCAAAGACGTGCAGGCAGGCGCGGGTACAGAAGTAGACCTGCTCGCCGCGATAAATGGCGCTGGGATACCTGGCGGGGTCTCTGATGACACCTCCGCAGGCAGTTTTATATTCTGGTGATTGAGTTTCAGGGACAGATTGAGTCAAGTTGCAGTTCTCCAGTTTGGGTTTATCGTGCAAGAAGTTTATGGCGCAAGATTTTATCTTGCGCCATATCATCGCAAAAAGAACGTGATGAACTTACATGCGCATTGCCATTGGGAGCGTGAATAGGATTACATTCATGATGGTCAGGACAATCATCAACGCGGCAAAGGGTACAAATGTTCCCCAAACCTTACCGTTCGGGTGATTAGACCTCGAAATTCGGTAAGCGGCGTATAACGAGCCGATAAAACCCAGCGCGATCAAACCGAATTGCAATACTTGAATTGTGCTCATGTCAAGAATGGCTGGCGAAGCGCCATGCACTTCCATGTTGAAAAGTCCCAGCGCCGTGTAGAAAATCGACTTGCCCTCCGCCAGTAAATGGAACAGGTTGTGGGCAATATGACCGGCCACATCCAGGGCAATGATGGCATAACCAAAGCGGGTGAAGTTCTCCACCACTGTGGCTTTATTAAATTTGCTGGCGATCCACGAAGCCAGGCTGAGCAAAGCCACCGGGACAATGATGGAGATTGCAAATGTAATGCTGAAGGTGACTGCATAACTGGTCGTACCGGTCACCTGTTCCAGCCACTTCAGCATGGAACTCCACACTTCGAGCATGGTCACGTTTTGAACAAAGACGATGCCCATGATAACTGCCGATAAAAATGCTTCCTCCATTTTAGGTTTGCGGATGAACCATAACTCCTTTGTAGGCGGACGAACTGTCAATTGGATTGAGTCATTGGGGCAGTTCTTGATGCAGTCCGCGCAGAGCACGCAGTTGGCACTGGAGGTCATTGTCTTGGGAAACTCAAACAAGGGGCAACCTGGCGCCTTCTCTGTGCCTTTATAGCAGGCCGCGATTGTACAAGTCGCACAGATCGCAGGTGTTCCACGAAGGCTCAGCATACCCGTGCGGGCATAGTTACCTGAAAGTCCGCCGAGGAAACAAACGTAACGGCAGAAAGTACGGCGCTCAAAGAACGAACCAGAGGCGATCACGCCTGTTGTGAGCGTTAGCATCAGGACACCCGAGCCGAGAGGATTCTCTACCACACCCCAGACATGATCGCTCCAGGTGATAAAAATGAACAGCGCGTCGATAATCCAAATGCCGTATTTTTTCAGGAACATTGGAACTGGACGGTTATTGCCGACAAATTTTTGAATCAGATCGTTAATGGTGGCAAAGGGACAGATCGCACACCAGAAGCGTCCCAAAAATAAGAAGATGATTGGGATGAGCGGCCACCACAGCACCCAGGTCATGGCGGTACCGAAATTATCATGGGCCGAGTCCGGACCTAGAACCAACTCGAACATTATCAGCATAAATATCATCAAGGTCGGCCACTGGACAATGCCAGGAAACCAGCGACTGCGGAGGAAGCGGTCAATCCATTTGTTTCTAAGCAGGTTGCCGCCGTTCAGTACAGATCTATTTGGAGTCTGGAAGGAAGTAGTCATCGGAATCAACCTTTCGATACCTGTTTTAGAATAGGCCTGCGTTTCATGATTGCCGCGGCCATGATTATGGTCGCATTGAAACCCAGGAAACCAGCCAGAATACCAAGATTCGAGGCAGCCCGAACAACTTCAACGGGGATTTCAGCCGTTGTCATTTGGCGGTCGACCGTGAAATGGACATTGAAGATCCACGCCCCAGGTTGGGCAAGGGCTATCTCACCTGAATACTCGCCTGATGCATGCGCCGGCTCCAGCATGACCGTGATGGCTTCTTCCTCATGAGCGTTTTTCTCAGATCCATTATCCGGATGCATAGCACCCGTGGATGGGGTTTCTGCAGCCATATCCATTCCACTCATGCTATGTGTATTACTTGACTCAGCGCTTTCGGCTTCTTCATGTGCGGACATGTCGTCAGCTGGCAGACAAGCTACTTCCACTTCCGCGTTGGGAACGGGCATACCCATCGAATCTGTGATTTGGATGTGGAATGCATTATCGCCCACTGCGACAGGTTCTTTGAAAACCAACTCAATCTGGTAACCGTTTGCGGTTACAACATACCCATCTTCTCCAGCATCAGCGGCTGCTAAATTGGGCATTAGCAACAAACTGGCGGTGATCAATAGCACCGCCATACTTCTGAGTATTCTTCTGTACATGAATGACATGCCTCCTGCTAATCAAAGTTGGCAAATCTTATCGTGTTAGGTCAAATCTCCAGAGCGCGATATGGCGTGAATTGTGGTAGGCCAAATGACTGATGCCAAATATCATGTAGCATTTGTGACAATCATTCCACATCTACAATAAATTAAATACAGACAGGTCGTTGAGCAAGTGTCTTGTTCAACGACCTGTCTGTCGTCAAATGATCTTCGTTAACTATCCTGCTGGTCCGAATGTCTAAATATGTTCCATGCTCCAATGAGCAGCACAGATACCGCCACGCCAATCAGCCCAGCCAGAAAAACCGGCGTTGATGTAAGGTCAAGCCAGTTTTTTCCGAAGGACCAGAACAATATGGCCCCAATAATGAAAGCACAGAAATAGGATAGGATGGAGAATTTTGTTTTGTGGTTTTTCATTTTCTTTCCTTTCTTTACTCCACGATCAACTTGCCGCGCAACATGCCCATCTGGCATTGAAAGCCGTACTCACCTGCTTTCTCAGGCGTGAATTCGATCGTCGTTGGCTCCCCTTCGGGCAGAGGCGAACTCTTGTTGAAATCTGGGAATAAGACGCGTTCCGAGCACGCGGCGCTTTCCCGGCGTGTAAATGTCAAGCGCACGGGACGACCCTTCTGCACAACAATGACATCGGGCGTGTAGCCTCCTTTGACCGTGATGGCTACTTCCTGAGCGCCTGACTCGGCTACGAGTGCGCGAGTCTGGGTCTTGGGCGCGAACCAGAAATACCAGGCGATGAGGATTGTGAGAGCGATTCCGCTCAGTATTACGATAATCTGAACAGTGGTCATACTTACTCCTCCTTTTGTTTATGGGCTTCGTAAAACCAGATCGGTCCGAAGATATTGGTCACAAGCTCGGCTTCGGAGATGCAATCGAATCCAGCTTCCTTCAGCATGGATGGAATACGGCCGTTGAAATTGTCGGCTGTTTGTTCGAACATTTTGAAGGCCAGGGCTTGTATGCGCGTGAGAAAATTCACGGGACGCCCAAAGTCGAGGATATGGAACCAGCCATCGGGTCGCAGGACGCGGCGCACTTCCTTGAAGGCGCGCACCTTATCTTCGCTGGTCAAGTGATGAATCACAAAACTGCTCACGGCCACGTCAAAGGAATGATCGGGATAAGGCAGCTCGTAGGCCAGACCATGATCCAGTTGGATATGCAAATTGGCTCGTTCGGCCTTCGTTCTGGCAATTGTCAGTACCTGCTCGTCGCCATCCAAGCCTGTGACCTGCGCCTCGGGCGCCGACTGTTTAATCATGACAGCCAACGTACCTGTGCCACAACCGAGGTCGAGTACACGCTGACCCGGTTGAATATTCGCGCGTTCGATCAGGCGAGACTTGATTGAATCCTCTCGCATGCCCCATTTGAGCAGGGCATCATAGAATGGCGTGAGCCAGTGAAATCTGAGGGCGGGAATGTAATGTGAATGTTTGTTTTCCATGAGGTTACCTCACGCTGAATTTCGGCTTGAACCCACGCAGGCGGTTGGCATTGCCCACGACCGTAACCGACGAGAACGCCATGGCTGCGCCGGCAATGAGCGGACTGAGCAGCAAGCCAAAGAACGGGAAGAGCACACCCATTGCCACAGGAATGCCCAGCACATTATAGAAAAATGCACCCACTAGGTTTTGGTAAATATTGGTCATGGTGGCGCGGCTGACTTCGATGGCGGTGACCACACCCTTGAGACTGCCTTTGATGAGCGTGATATCAGAGGCCTCAATGGCGACGTCTGTTCCGGTACCAATGGCAAGACCAACATCTGCCTGAGCCAGTGCGGGCGCGTCGTTGATACCATCCCCAACCATCGCAACCTTTTTGTTTTCAGATTGCAACTGCTGAACGTTCTGCGCCTTATCTTCCGGTAGCACCTCCGCCAATACCCGCGTGATACCAACTTGGCGCGCAATCGCCTCCGCGGTGCGGCGATTGTCACCCGTGATCATCACCACTTCGATACCCAGAGTCTGCAACGCTTTGATAGCCTCCGCAGAGTCTTCTTTCACGGTATCTGCCACAGCTACAATTCCTGCGGCTTTACCATCGAGAGCGATAAACATAGGCGTCTTGCCGTCGTCGGCGAGCGACTTTGATTTTTCTTCAAGTGACGCAAGCACGATCTGCTCGCGGTTCATTAACTTGAGATTGCCGATCAAAATATTATGTCCATCCACCTTCGCCGAAACCCCGTGACCAGGGATGGCCTCAAAATCTTTTACTTCCGCCACTTCCAACTTGCGTGCCTGCGCGGCTTCGACAATCGCCTGTGCCAGCGGATGCTCGCTGACCCTCTCAACCGAAGCAGCCATTCTTAACAACTGATCACTGCTAACTAGTGACGGCTCATTGAGTAACACGTCCGTCAACTCAGGTTTACCCTTGGTGATTGTGCCCGTCTTATCCAACACCACGGTTTGAATGGCACGCGCCGTCTGTAAGGCTTCACCCGAGCGGATGAGAATCCCATGCTCTGCACCCTTGCCGATTCCAACCATGAGGCTCATCGGTGTGGCGAGTCCCAGGGCACATGGACAGGCAATGATGAGCACTGTTACACTCGTAACCAGCGCGTAAACCAACTGCGGTTGGGGTCCGATCACGAACCAAATCACAAAAGTCCAGACCGCGAGGATCATCACGATCGGCACAAAATAGCCGGAGATCGTGTCTGCCAGTCTCGCAATTGGCGCTTTGGAGTTTTGTGCATCCTGCACCATCTTCACGATTTGCGCTAACGCGGTATCCTTGCCAACTTTGGTGGCGCGGAATTTGAACGCGCCGGTTTTATTGAGGGTCGCACCGATGACTTCATCTCCCATCTTTTTGGAAGCGGGCAATGACTCACCCGTCAGCATGGACTCATCCACCGCAGAACTGCCCTCGATGATGACACCATCCACTGGCACCTTCTCTCCAGGACGAACTTGAATTACATCACCTACTAATACTTCTTCAACGGGTAAATCCATCTCCTGGCCGTCGCGAATGACACGCGCAGTCTTGGCTTGTAAGCCCAGCAGTTTCTTGATCGCTGAACTGGATTGTCCCTTGGCCCGTAGTTCAAGCGCCTGTCCCAAAACGACCAGTGCAATCACTACGGCAACCACATCATAAAAGGGTTCGGATGTTCCCTCGGGGAAGACCGATGGGAACAGAATCGCAAACGTCGAATACAACCATGCCGCACCCGTGCCTAATGCAATCAAGGTATTCATGTTCGCCGAGCGATGTTTGAATGCCGCCCATGCCCCTGTGAAAAAGTCACTGCCTGACCACAACATGACGGGTAACGTCAACAATGCCGTCACACCCCACAATAGTCGCAGTGAGTCCATGCTCCAATTGCGGAGGATGGGCACCACCTGATAATAAGCCGTTATCATCACAAACACAGAAATCACGGCGGCAAACCAAAACTTGTTCATCAACTTGCGATATTCTCTGGCGTGGGCCTCTTCCTGCTTATCCACTGGTGCATCACTTGCCGCAGGGCGCGGCTTGTAACCCCATGCCTCAATGGCTTTGTTCAACTCTGCCAGTTTTGTGTTTTGCGGAAGATAATCCACGGTCGCTTCCTGGGTGGCGATGTTCACGTTCGCATTCAAAACGCCCTGAGTGGATTTCAATTCCTCTTCGATAAACTTCACGCAGGAGGCACAACGTAAATTCTCGATTCCGATTTTGGCTTTTGTCCCACCGACTTGAAAGCCAACGTCTTTAACCGCGGCGACAAGTCGCGACACATCGACTTTTTGCGCGTCATACTGGACCTCAAGCCTGCCTGCCGTTGTATTGACTCTCACGCCTTCCACACCCTCCACGGCGCGTAGTGCAGACTCCAGGTGAGCGGCATGTTCCCTCAACGGCAAGCCGCTTACGGGTAATTCGATGCGGTTGAGAGACCGCTCGGGGTTGAAGCCTGTCGTCGCGGATGTCATCACATAGCGATGCGGATCCTTGTCAAATTGATCCACACAGGATTGAGAGCAAAAATAAAACGTTTGGCCCATGTGCTCGCGTTTCGCAAAAGCGCTTTGGGATTCGATAGTCATTCCACATACCGGATCACGAACAGTCATAGCTTACCTGCCTTATCAGAGATATTCAAAGTGTATATGGGTTTGACAACACGTCATAGCGGTTTTCAGCCCGCTTCAATATAAGCAAAATGGCCTATGCCCTATAAGCAATTTCATCCAGCTGGTAGAGGCATCGGTATAAATGCTCAATTAATGCTCTCTGCCGTGATAACCGATATAGGCCAAATGGCTTATTGGATCATAGATTATTCCCCTGAGTGAACTTAGGAAAACTCCTACTTGTTGATTACTAGAAATGTCCTTACACTTTACTGTCCCGCTGGGAATTCAGGCTGGCTCAGTTGCTGCGCCACGGGAGTCCTGGCTGAATGGACCGCCTCATCCGGCGATGCGATTTTATTGCGAGGAACTTCCCTGGGATGTAGAAATACCATGACATATCAAGTTAATAAGTTGACCGTCGCGGGCCGGGGCGAAGCGGATGGTACCTCGAGGCCAGTCTCAGAAACGGAGGCTAAAACATGCACAAGAACCATTCAAATATGGCAACTATGAGCGACGACGATCATCGTCATTATCGTCACTTGCTCATCATGAGCGCATTGTCTTTCATTTCAATGTATATACTCATGTATGCAATGGTGAATACCATCGGCAATGTGTATAACAATTTCAACCAGTTCTATATGGCAGGTCTGATGACGGCGCCCATGGTAATCATAGAACTGGTAGTGATGAGAGCGATGTATCCGGACAAGAGACGCAATATTCTGATCATAACTATCAGCGTCATTGCAGCGCTGGTGTTTTTCCTGCTCATTCGGCAACAGACAGCAATTTCAGACAAGCAATTCTTGAGGTCCATGATTCCACATCATGCCGGAGCAATCCTGATGTGTGAGCAGGCCCCCATAAATGACCCACAAATTAAAGAGCTGTGTGAGACAATCCTCTCAAGCCAGCAGGCAGAGATCGATCAGATGAAGGCTAAATTGATGGAACTGGAAAGATAATGGATAATCAACTGCCACGAGCCGGCGATCCCATTTCGATGGAGCGCAAAAGGTACTGAATTTGTTCACCGCCATGTTGTGAATACAAATAGCCTATCCGATACTCGGACAGGCTATTGATTGCGTTGCATGGTAAGATCTAATGCTGGTGCTCGTGCTCGCCGGTCTTACCGGCATACTTCTCAGGTTCCTTGTCGAAGGACTTCTTGCAGCCGAGCGAGCAAAAGTAATACGTTTGTCCCTTATACTCGGATGTGCCAGCCGCAGTTGCGGGGTCAATATCCATGCCGCAGACGGGATCGTGTACTGTGGTTGCCATAAGTTTCATCTCCTTTTGTTGGATTTGATTATCACATTAACAGACCACTCCACGGAGAGCCATATTACTCGTTCTTGTACAGGCATTTTTGCTCATAAATAGCCACAGCCATTTTATCTTCTCGTTCAGAGTGTAATTACTTTGCTGGCCTTGATCTGGGCTTCGAGAATATCCGGCATACCACCGACAATCCCCACTTGCACCTTTTGTGTCAGCTCAAAATAATTGAGGCACGTTGAGCAGATAATCAGACGAACGCCTCTTTTTTCAATTTGGGAGAGTTGCTCTAAAAATGGAGACCCTTCGATCACCAATTTGACTCCATTTGTGTAGAAACAGATCGCGCTTGGCAGAGAGTTGTTCTCGAGCAGGAGCTTTAAATACGTATCCAGGAGCTTGTGTTGTAGCTCAACATTCGCAGAGCCTATTCCTTGTTCGGTTATCAGTATGACCGCGTCCGCTAAAGATGATTCGTTGGGCATCGGGCACCTTTCTTGATCTTATGTTCCTAATTCGCACAACCATTGCCTTGACCTGGCATCTGCCTCAGCAAACCATTGCTCTCAAGAGCTTGATGTACCATGGCAGCGCCAGCAGAGGATGAGATCGTATTCCCTACCACCAGGCGAGCATCGGCGTGAGCAAAGTCAACGTTCAGATAGGTATTGAGGTAGATTGCCGCCTCCAGGGTCTGCTGTGGGAACCAGTACGCGTTGATATACTTGGCGGCCTCAAACATCCGGTCAGGGGTAGCACCTTGCGAAGCCATCAATTCCAGCAGACCCAGCATCGCCATGCCATGATTACAATCTGGGAAGAGAGTGGGATTATTGCAACATGGACGGTATACCCCTGCAGCCACTTCCTCCACCAGCTTCTGTTGTTCGGTTGTTAGTGGAATCAAGTTAACACTGGCATAGAGTTCAGTAACAGGTTTCGTCGCCAGGCCCCAGCCACCTGTGGATGCAAAACGATCAATCTGTCCGCCACTGTTTTGCACCATCGGCCCTTCCGTCAGTATGGGATTCTTATTTGCTAATCCAACCGCCCAAAAATAATTCAGCAGGAAGTGGGCATTTTCGGCGGTGATGACGATTGGCTGATCACTGCCGTTCTTGAGGATCTCAATTTGAGCCTTGGAGAGTGGGTTGCCAGCATTTTCATAGATGGCCGCAAAGGCGTCGTAATTGATCATGCCACTCTCAATCAGGCGCGGACCCAGGTCCCCATAGGATACAGGTAGGGCATAGCCATCCTTTGGATTGACCTGCTCATACAGCATATTGAACTCAATTGGCCCATTCGAATTTTCGGCCCCACCCAGCTTTGGTTTTAAATAGTTCCTTCCAATATTGAACAAAACACCGACAACGGCAATAATCAGAATGGTCCACGCCACTACTCTAACGCGCCTGTTCGCGGATTGCAATTTACTCGGTGGGTCCGGTATTATTTCCATTACACCCTCTTATTTTTCCAGGTTGTATCCAGCTTGCTCCCAATCCACCATGCCTCCCTTGAGATTCCAGAGATGAGTGTAACCCAGTGAGGCAAGTTTTTCCGCCGCAATCTGGCTCATGCGCCCACTGCGACAGTACAACACGATTTTGGCGTCTTTATCATCAGGCAATTGAGAAAGATTCTGTTCCATCTGATCATAAGGGATGGATAAATCTGTGCCAGCGATATTTCTGGCAAACGGAATATGTACATTAATAAAGACGAAATCCTTGTCTTTCAGCATTGTATTCAAGCCATCTGGTGTGACATCTTGATATGAGCCGCCAGTGACCTCGACTGTTTCTGCTGTCACGGATTTGGATTGACAGCCTGCGAGTAAGATGCCAATCAAAAGAAAGAAATTCAACATTTGTTTTTTCATCGCCTACGTCCTTTGAAGTGTATGTCCACTCAGATAACCCAAATAGGCAGGTACAAGCGGAAGTACACAGGGTGATAGGAAGGATAACAATCCCGCAATCATCGCGGTGAAATACGTCGGCGCCGCGGCAAAGAGGGCAAACTTCTCGATATAGAGTCCGTTCCTGAAGGCCCAGATAGCGATCAGGTTCATCGTATTGGTCATCAGCAATATGCCAATCGCGATGATAAATAGGCCGCTGGCTAGTCTGAAATACTTTTGATAAGGTCGCATCCGCTTGACCCAGCCCGAAGCGCGCTCCAGCCCCAGTGCCATCGCGAGAAACGGTATACCTAGTCCCAGCGAATATCCCGAAGCGAGCCACATCCCCTGACCCACTGTTTGTTGACTCAGACCCATGGTCAGGATGGCCCCCAGCGTCGCGCCGATGCACGGACTCCAGCCTGCGGCGAAGAAAATGCCCATCAGCGCGGAGCCGCCATACGTCCCGCGCTGACCCGTGTATTGGGCGCGCGTGTCTGCATAAAACCAAGGGATGCGAATCACTTCCAAAGTCGCCAATCCAAACGCGATCACGACCACACCACCCATCTGCGCAATCACGCGTTTATATGTGCCGAACAATTGACCCAGCGCCGTCACCGATCCGCCCCAGCCGATGACAAAGACCAGGGAGAAACCGAACACGAATAAAAGGGCGTGCAGGAATATTTTCAATCGATCGCTGCGTGAATGGGTCAATGGGGATATCGTGTCAGCTGCCATATCTTCACCTACCGATTCAGGATGCTGACATGATAAGCAAAATCCCGCCCCTGCATGAGCGTCGGATGGCGGGACTTTGGATAGGCAAAATGGCTTATGACTTTCGTCGCATCACAACCTGACCCGGAGCCTGGTTCCCTTTCCTGGCATGGACTCTACCTCCAGGCGTGCGCCGATCAATTCGGCGCGCTCGCGCATACCCAATAGTCCAAAATGTCCGTTCGGAGCAAAATCCGTGGGACTCCTGGGAATATCGAATCCCCTACCATTGTCATTCACTTCCAGGCTGGTTTCTTTCTCTTCAAAGGAGATAAGCAGTTCCGCGCGCTGGGCTTCTGAATGACGCACGACATTGTTCAATGCCTCCTGCGCGATGCGATAGAAAGCCAATTCCACTTCCCGCGAAAGGCGTTGTTCATCTCCCATTTTTTGGAACTCAACGTTCACCGTATGGTTCTGGCTGGTTTCGCGCACCAGCATTTCCAGCGCGGTAACCAGACCCAGGTCTTCCAAATAAATGGGACGCAGGGCGCGCGTCATGCGGCGCAGGTTTTCAACGGTCTGTTCCGCCAAGGTTTCCAGTTCGCCCAGCGTGCGCCGCGAAGCCTGGTCTTTCACAGTCTTTTGTGCCAGCTGCACACGTTGTTTCAAAGCAATAATAGATTGGATGGTGTCATCGTGCAATTCACGTGCTAACCGCAGTCGTTCTTCCTCCTGCGCTGAGGTGATCGCGCCGATGTAGTCATGCAATCCCTCCTGCGCGGCCTGTACCTTGCGCGACATTTCGGTCAATTCCTGTTGCAGATGTTGCACTTCTGAAATCCCGCCAACAGGCTCCCGGATGGCGTCAAAATTACCCCAGGCGAGCGCGGCGGCTTTCGTCTCCAGTTTTTGTAATGGCTGGACAATACGTGTTGCCACAAACCACAGCGCGATGAGCGCGAGAATAAAAGCTGGCACAATGACTAGAGGAGCCATCTGCGTCAGTTGCAGCGATGGACTAATTACCATTTCCCATTCTTCTTCCGTGATCAATGCCCAGCCTGTCGGTATGATGGCACTGTATGCAACTACATGCTCGACGTCATCCTGCCTAACGTATGTGGTACCACTTTCTCCGCGCAGGGTTTCAGCTACGCCGGGGTGATCAGGCGAAAGACTCTCAGTTGCAAGCGGTCCGCTTGCAAACAAAACCTGATGCAATGGGTCAAGCAGAAAAATCGATATGTGGGTATCGTCAGGATAAGATGTGGAAAGCGTCTCGCGTGCGAGGGTTTCAGGGGAAAACGCTCCAGCCACGATCATATTGCGTGCTGGGTTGACTTGCGACACGATAACGAAGAGTCTATTGGACTGTGGGTGACGGAATGGGAAGGAGAAAGCGGGCCCCAGATTGGATGATGAGACGAGCGCAATGTCGTTTTGTGCGACCCAGTCCCAAAGTCCAGAAGAAGTCGTGCTGGTGATAAGTTGTCCATTCGGACCCAGATAGGCGAGTCCGCCGTCGAAGTCCGAAGACAGATCGCCTGTTGTGGAAATAGAGGCAATGTCGTTGGCCAGTTTGGCGAGTTCAGCAAGATTCGAAATGCTGGCAGCGCGA
>DASTOH010000021.1:0-10418 GCA_035720235.1 Anaerolineales bacterium
ACAATAACTCCAAGGCCCACAAGGACCTTCACACCTACGAGGACTCCTACAAACACACCAACGTTCACTCTGACTCCGTCAAACACGCCTACTCAGACTCCGTCAAATACGCCTACCCTGACGTTCACTCCGACACGCACACCCACCAACACACCCACAATAACTCCAAGGCCTACAAGGACCTTCACGCCTACCAGAACTCCCACCAGCACCCGAACTTCTACCTTTACTCCAACGCGTACACCGACAAAGACATTCACACCAACCCTGACGCCCACACGAACCCCAACACTGACGCCATCCCGTACGCCGACTGCGACTCTGACTCCCTCGCGCACGCCAACTCGCACGCGGACTCCCACGCGGACTCCGCTCCAATCGCCAACGCCGACTCCCAATCGCGGTTGTGATCGGATCCAATTTGTGCAGGATATGACCATCCCCGATGACTCCATCTTTGCGCCGAACTCGCAATTTACCAAGATCTGGCGCCTGAGGAATAATGGCACCTGCACCTGGACCAGGAATTATCGTCTCGTCTTGGTCAACGGCGATATCATGGGTGGTCAGAACAACCTGCCGCTTCCTTTTGAGGTCGCGCCGGGCCAGACGATTGATCTGACAATGAACTTCGTCGCGCCGTTCCTCGAAGGTGACTACCGCGGCAACTGGCTCATCCGCAACGAAAGAGGCGAGCTCTTTGGCACCACGGCCACTGCCAACAGGCCGTTCTGGGTGGATATCAAGGTCAAAGCTCCCGCCTTGACCGGTACGGTCTATGACCTGGTTGGCAACGCCTGCTCCGCCCAGTGGTTCAGCGGTTCCGGGCTATTGCCATGTCCCGGAAAGGATAAAGATCAGAACGGCTTTGTCTTGCGGCAGGATCGCGCCAGGCTGGAAGATGGCACGACCGCCTTCAATCCCAGCCTGGTCACGGTTCCACAAAATATCGAGAACGGATACATCCGCGCCGTCTATCCATCCTTCAAGATCCAGAACGGCGACCGTTTCCAGGCCATCGTCAACTGTGAAGGTGGAGCCACTGCCTGCGGCGTGCTATTGCGCGTGGATTATCAACTTGCCGATGGCATTGTGCGCGAATTCTGGGCGTTCGGTGAAAGATACGATGGGCAATACTTCACCGTGGACCTGGATCTGAGTTCGCTCGTGGGTAAGGACGTGAAATTTGTACTCACCGTCCTCTCGCTCGGCGACGCCTCCAACGACCGTGCCCTGTGGGTGCAGCCGCGTATTGTAAGAAGCAGGTAAAAGTAGGCAAGTAGACTCGGAAATACGTAAACACGTGTGTACTTGTCTACATGTTTACTTGTCTACCTCTTTACCCCCACTCATTTTCCCCTGCTATAATCTTTCTCATGGATATTCGTGCGGGTGTCATTGCCGCCATCATCCTGTCCGTGATCGGCGGATTGCTGATCTTCCGTTCCGGCTACCGCGCGTGGATGTCAGCCAGGAGATTGACGTTTTACAAGATCAGGCAACAGCGGGTAAGAGGCGGGTTATTTACCATCCTGGGCTCGCTCATGCTGTTGGGGTTTGCGGTCCTCCTGTATTTTTATGGTGAACCGGTTGCATACGTTTACTTTCCTCCCTCGCCCACCATCACCTTATCGCCAACCATCACGTTGTCGCCCACCATTACCCTTTCACCGACCATCACCCTTTCACCCACCATCACCGATACGCCATCGGTCACCGATACCCCCACCATTACGCCCACGCCTTTCATACCGCCTGCCATCGAAGCCTTATTCACCAGTGTAGTAACGCCAAATCCCAACGCGGTCTTCAGTCCGATTCAATTCACGTTGAACTGTGAAGATTTCAGCAACTTCGAATCCGGCACGGTTTTCCAAAATCCCATCACATACATGTGTGGGGTCTTCACATACGATCAGATGCTTCCCGGCGTCCAATGGACCGCGCTGTGGTATCGCGATGGGAAACTTGTCCATTACGACACCATTCCCTGGGATGGTACTACTGGTGGCTATGGCTTTACCGAGTGGGAAGCGCCCGCCGAAGAATGGCTGCCTGGAACCTATGAAGTGCAGATCTTTGTCGGCCTGGAGTGGAAGCGCGTTGGGCAATTCGTCCTTGAGGGTGACGCGCCCACCCGGGTGCCCACCAAGACCCCGACTCCTTCGCGGACTCCAACCCCCACTCCAACTCTAACCGTCACAAGGAGCCCAACCCCGGCGCCCGCTACGCAGCAGCCGGTAACTGCCACACGAACCCCATAGCTTCTCCTCCTTCCGCGCTGACCGAAGGTGCGAAGCTCGGAGTGTGAGCCGTGATCTTCGGCTCGCATGTAGTCGAAGCGCATTTATAAGATAGCTCAAGCTGCCGTCTCGAAGATGCCGCGCAGCGGTACCGGCGGCGACGACGCCACCGAGAGAATAATTTGTAAAGGCTAACCCATGACCCAACCCTCCTTCCAGGACCATTACCCCGACGTCCTCGCCCACTGCTACGGATGTGGCCGCCTCAACGAACACGGACACCAGATCAAGAGTTACTGGGATGGTGACGAGTCCGTCTGCCACTTTATCCCCAAGCCGTACCACATCGCCATTCCCGGCTACGTCTACGGCGGATTGCTTGCCTCCCTCATCGACTGCCACGGCACTGGCACGGCCGCCGCGGCGATCTACAAAGCCGCGAAGGAGGCAGACCCTAACGCCGAACCCAACACGCGTACCCTCACCGCCTCGCTCCACGTGGATTATCTCAAGCCGACTCCACTGGGCATCGAGCTCGAAGTGCGCGGCAGAGTCAAAGAACTCAAAGGCCGCAAAGCCGTCATTGAAGAGTGGATCCTTGCCGACGGCATCATCACCGTGCGTGGGGAAGTGGTAGCGGTGCAGGTGCCCGAGTCCATGGTGGAAGAGTTGTTGAAGGGAAAACTAGAGTAATGTTGCGAAATGTGGCTACTTCAATTACAATGTAGCCACATTAAGGAGCTGCCATGAACGAAGTTAGAGTTGGAACGCGTGAACTGAAAAATAAACTGAGCGAATATATTCGCCGTGTCAAGAAAGGACAGACAGTCATTATTACCGAGCGTGGGAATGTTGTTGCACAACTCATACCTCCCCAACAAACCATAGAGGAGCGTATCTGGGCGATGGTGGATGCTGGGCTGGCTGAATGGAATGGCAAGAAACTTAAGCCCCATACACCCAATATCATAAACAAAAGTGGAAAATCGATCTCTGACCTGATCATGGAGGACAGGCGATGATTGTCTATTTTGATACGAGCGCGCTTCTGAAAGCCTACATTCAGGAGGACGGTTCCGCAGAGGTGATTGCGTTGATGGATCAAGTAAACAATCTATTTGGAAGTATCGTTCTCACAAAGGTCGAGATGGCTTCGGCCATTCAAAGAGCGATTCGAACCACTGGAGCATCCTCTGTCAGTGCAACCAAAGCCTGGGAGGATTTTCTAGATGACTGGGACGCTTTTACCCGTCTGCGGGTCACAGCCGGGACAATCGAAAAGGCAAGTGACTTTGCCTGGAAATATGGATTGCGTGGCTATGATTCTCTCCACCTCGCCGCGGCGTTGATTTGGCAAGAGACCTTAGATGCCAAAGTAACTTTTGCTGTCTTTGACCGCGATTTGTGGCAGGCTGGTCAGAAAGCAGGGCTGGAACCCTGGCCCGCAGGATTGATATCCTGAACGGCGTCATCACCGTGCGTGGGGAGGTGGTCGCGGTGCAAGTGCCCGAGTCTATGGTGGAGGAGTTGATGAAGGGGCAAGGATAGTCTTTTCGCAAATTGCACTATTTGACGTATAATCGCGCCAACTATGGGCAAACCATATGGCACGTATTGAGAAGACCGTTTTTATCAGTTATCGGCGGACAGATGTTTACACGGCCCTGGCGGTCTATGAAAACTTGAAGAATCAGGGCTATGATGTCTTCTTTGATTACAGAAGTATCTCCAGTGGGGACTTTGAGCAAATCATTACCAGCAACATCCGGGCGCGTGCCCACTTTTTATTGATACTCACGCCAACGGCATTGGACCGCTGTAACGAACCGGGAGATTGGCTGAGACGCGAGATCGAGATCGCCATCGATGAGAAACGCAATATCGTCCCATTGTTTTTCAAAGGGTTTCGATTTGGAGTTTCATCTGTCACAGAGAAGTTGACAGGTAAATTGAAAAATCTCAGCCGCTATAACGGGTTGAATGTGCATGAGGATTATTTCGATGAAGCCATGCAGAGATTGCGAATTCAGTATCTGAGCATTCCGCTGGATACTGTATTACACCCAGTTTCCACTGAGGTGCAAAAGGTGGTAAGGGCGGAACAGGTTGCCGCCGATAAGGCACTTGAGCAAATCGAAGATGTCAAAGAACTCGTCAAACAGGCTGATGAAAAGCCCATTCGACTAGAAGAACCGGATCCAATAGCCGATTCAAAGGCTGTTACGATCCCCAATTTCAACTTTCGGTTGATCGGAGGACTTATAGGCGGGGTACTTTTGCTAGCTCTTGTTGTTTGGGGAGGAGCAAGTCTTTTGAATAATCTGCCTTTTTCGCCACCTGAAGGATCGCCTACTTCTCAATTAACGGCGGCTCCAACATCTCTGCCTACACAAACCAATACATTACTGCCGACTCGGTCACCTCAACCAACAAACACGGAAATTCCTTCACCAACCGGAGCACCCTTTCCTGCAACACCTACACTCGGCATTAGCCCGACCAGGATCTCCGAAAAAGATAACATGACCCTCCTGTATGTCCCCGCTGGTAAATTCACAATGGGCAGTGACAATGGTCGCGAATTTGAAAAGCCAGCTCACAAAGTTTATCTTGATGCATACTGGATTGATAGAACCGAAGTCACGAATTACATGTATGCGATGTGTGTATCGGCAAACACTTGTAGCCTGCCACGGACAATGGCTTCAGTTCTCCGTTCCAATTATTACGACAACCCTGAATTCTATGATTATCCTGTAGTCCATGTTACATGGAATGATGCCAGCGCTTATTGTTCATGGGCAGGTCGCCGCCTGCCGACCGAAGCCGAATGGGAAAAAGCTGCGCGGGGAGAGGATGCACTCACTTATCCCTGGGGTAGGGAATAGCGCAAAAGTCTGGGTAGAAAAGGTGTAAAAAGGGTAAACTGTGGTACGAGGAGAAACAGGAAATGAGTCGACCCCAATCCCGGACCCGCCGCAAAGCCGCCTTTATGAAAGAAGCCGAACGGATGTACGAGCAGTTGGAAGATTGGTATGACCAGCATCCGGAAGCGAGTTTCGGAGAAATCGAAGCAGAAGCCCGGAAGCGTCGACGGGTATTGATGGGAAAAACCTTGGAGCAATTAGTGAATGGGCGCGATAGCGGAGTGCAAGTAGAAGCGCCCAAATGCCAAGAGTGTGGGGGTGAGATGGAATTTGAAGGGTATTGTGCATGGGGGATCCATGGATTGGAAGGCGATAGCAGGCTGGAAAGAGCCTATTACGTTTGCCCGAACTGCAAAGGGCAGACGCTTTTTCCCCCTGGATGTGAAACTGAAATTACGAGCAGACCACTGGAGTTAAGGAGCGGCGCGGGTGGGAGTGCGTCATGGTCTGCAAACCAAGTCATTTGATAAGGCATCCGAGTTGTACACTGACTCGACCGGTGGCAGCATGTCGCGTGACAGTGTGCGACGCATCACGGAAGGCTTCGGCCAAGCCTTGGAGGACAAGCGCGTCAGGGAAGCAAAGCAAGTGTATGACGCCCAAGCGCCCCAATTGGCACAGGCCGTGGTGAGCGTAACGAAGCCCATTCAGGAGCAAGCCAACCTTTCCAGCGATGGCGGCATGGTATTCCTGCGCCAAGAAGGGTGGAAAGAGTTCAAAATGAGTGTTTTTTCAGAGGTCCGGGTCAAAGCGCTGAAACCCACTTTGACAGAAGCACAGCCCGATCCACACGTGAGCCTGCACCAGCATAGTTACCAAGTCGGACTATGGACAGCCGAGCAAATGGGGCAGCATCAGTATTTGGAAGGAACACGACGACAAGTGGAGCGTTGTGCGCGGCTTGGCTCGGCGAACGATGGCGCCGTCTGGATTAACCGGATCACGACCACGAACTATGCGCATATTGTTTACTCGATTGATTGGGCCCATGCCCACGGACGGTTGAGTACTGTCGCCAAAGCCGCTTTTGGTGAGGGTACCTCACAGGCACAACAATGGACACACCAGCAGGTTGACCTCTTGTGGCAGGGGTGCGTGGAAGATGTCATAACCGCCCTACACGTTCTGGACTGGGATCAGATCACTTGCTTGGAAGATGTTCGGAATTCCCCGTCCTATTTTGAAACCCGCAAACACAACATGGATTATGCGCGCCTTCGGCGAGCAGGGTACCCGATTGGCAGTGGAACCGTGGAAGGTGGCATTAACACCGTTGTCCATCACCGCATGAAGCGTCAGGGACGCGGATGGAGACGCCAACATGCTCAAGCCATGCTCACCGCTTTGGGTGAACTTCATAGCGACCGCTTTCAAACCGCTTGGCTGGTTACCTGCTGATTGGGAACATCTCTCCGAGACTTTTGCGCTATACCCGCTGGGGTAATGATGCGCCAAGTAATGCTCGGCTAGACTACAATGGGAGAGATTTAACCGAGGTTGGTAAATATCCAAACGGCGCCAGTCCTTACGGAGCGCTGGACATGGCAGGCAATGTTTGGGAATGGGTGAGTAGCCTAAATATGCCTTATCCTTATGATCCAAAGGATGGAAGGGAAGATATGAGTTCGGGTGAACCTCGAATGCTGCGGGGCGGAGCGTCGGGTTCCGGCGATGTGTCGTTCCGTTCTTTCTCACGCGTCTACGCCAATTATCCCACGTACTCCTTTGTTGCCATCGGCTTTCGTTGCGTCATGAGTGCAACTCCGTAAAATCAGAACTCAGAGATCGCATAAGGTCTCGGAGTTCTCGTTTGTTTCTTCATTGGCTTAACCATCTCATCCTTCATGGCAATATACAAATTCCCTGCCTTCAACTCGCTAAACGCATAGCACGGCGCTTTGAGGTGATTCGTCAGTTGTGTTATCCTTGCTTGGACTCAGCGAAAACGATATAAATCTTTCGGAGAAAGACATGCTTCCTGAAAATCGTATTCCTACTCATCCGGGAGAAATATTACTTGAGGAGTTTCTTGTTCCCATGAATGTTTCGCAAGTGGCTTTTGCTGCGCATATTCGCGTGCCTGTTCAACGTGTCAATGAGATCGTGCGCGGCAAGCGCGGTGTCACTCCCGAAACCGCCTGGCTGTTTGCAGAAGCGCTTGGAACAACTCCCGAATTTTGGCTGAACCTGCAATCAAACTACGATTTGGTTCGTTTTCGTCCAAAGCGACAGGTGCCACGAATGCCGATGGCCGCTTGAACAAAAAATAAGGCCTCTGATGTAAAAAGTGACAGTCACCTTCACCCACAGGGTGCTTCGCGAAGGTGACTGTCACTTCATTTTCTGGCTTACTTCTTCATTGGCTTCGCCATTTCCTCTTTGACGGTGTGATACAAATTCTCGGCCTTCAATTCGCTCAGCGCGTAACAGGGCGATTTGAGGTGATTTGCCAGTTGCTGGGCGAGTCCCTGGTCGAAGGCGGCATGTTCCATGTTGATGACCACGCTTTTAACTTTCTCGTGCGCAATCAACTCCGCGAAGCGATAGGATTCCTCCTGTGGCGGCAACGCACCGATGGAGACATTGCCTGCGCCGTCGGTTAAGACGATCAATAGCGGTTCAACATCCGGGTGATGGATTTTCTCCTGCCGCAACACGTCCGCAGCAAGGAACAATCCCGCAGAAAGTGGAGTCTTGCCTCCAACGGGGATGTCCATCAGTGCTCGTTGCGCGAGCTGTACAGAATTGGTAGGGGGCAGCACCAGCGTGGCGCGGTCCTTTTGGAAGACGATCAAACCCACCCGGTCGCGACGCTGGTAGGCATCCGTGAGCAGGGACAGGATGGCGCCTTTGGTGGCGTTCATGCGTTCCGCCACCGCCATCGACCACGAAGCATCCACCAGGAACAACACCAAGTTCGCCACGCGCTTCACGCGGACCTTGCGCTGCAGGTCCGAAGACTCGATGGCGAAGGCAAGCCGTTTTCTTTTCTCCACGCGTTTCTTCTGGTAAGGGGCCGCGGCGCGGAACGTGGCATCGAAGGCGATGTCGTCCTTCTTTTCGCCGGCCGGGCGCGCCTTGATGTAGCGACCGTGTTTGCGCTCGGTCTTGGTCAGCGAACGGCGGCCGGCATGTTTGCGCGCCAGTTTATCGAGGGGCGTGTTCAATTTGCGGGGCTGGAACTTCTCGCCCACTTTGACTTTCTGTCCGCCTTCCCACCAATTCGCGGACGTGTTCGCAAACACATCCTGCGGCATCGGCTCGGGCTTGCCCTCCTGCGGCCCTTCCTCCTGCTCATCCTCGAGTTTTAAGTTTTTTTTTCCTCGGCTTTGCTTTGCTGGGACTCGGACTCGTCCTCCGCATCGCTCGGGACCGACTGGCCCGCCAGTTGTTCGATGCGCTCCTGCAGTTGCTCGGTCGTCATCTCAGCCTGCTGGAAGGGAGTCCGCTTGATGCGATGGGGCAGCGCCAGTTCCGCCGCCAGGGCGATGTCGTGGTCGTTGATCTTGATCCGCCCTTCGAAGGCGGCCTGCGCGCGTGCAGCTTTGAGGATCACCAGGTCCGCGCGGTGACCGTCTACATTCAACGAGGCAGTCAACGCGGCAATGGAGAGCAGGTCGCGGCTGGTATGTTTGACCTGTCCCACCAGCTCGCGTCCCTTTTCGATCTGGTGTGAAAGCTCCCCCTCTCTCTGCATCCATTGCTGGCGGAAGGATTCGGCATCCTGCTCGAAAGCCAGGTTGCGTTCCATGATCATGACGCGCTCTCGCGCATCGCGGATGCCCACGATGTCTACTGAGAGGGCGAAGCGATCCAGCAATTGAGGTCGTAACTCTCCCTCTTCAGGATTCATCGTCCCGACCAGGATAAAGCGGGACGGATGGGTGAAGGAAATGCCTTCGCGTTCGACCATGTTCACGCCCATGGCGGCTGAATCCAGCAGCACATCTACAACATGATCATCCAGCAGGTTGACTTCATCGATGTAAAGCAGGCCGCGATTCGCGCTCGCCAGCACGCCGGGCTCGAAGTGACGTTCTCCTTTTTGAATGGCTTGCTCGATATCCAACGTGCCCACCACACGATCTTCTGTCGCAGAAACGGGCAGGTTCACAAAGGAGGTGGTTCTCACATGATGAGGGATCTTGGTGGTACCTTCAAAACGCTCCTTGCATTCGGTGCACCAGGTATTGGGTTTGTCAGGGTCACAGCCAAAGCGGCACTCATCCACGACTTTGACTTTGGGAAGCAGCGCGGCCAGTGCACGCGCCGCAGTGGATTTGGCAGTGCCGCGTTCGCCGCGAATCAACACGCCGCCAATGCGGGTGTCCACAGCGTTTAGAATCAGCGCACGCCGCATGCGCTGCTGTCCGACGATGGCAGTGAAGGGAAAGATGGGTGGCATGTATAGTTGTTTACTCCGAAGGGTGATTATAACGCGTGAATCCGGTTCAAATGAAAAGTGACAGCCACCATTAAGGTAACTGTCACTATATGCAGTGCCCCTTCGCGGATCTGTTCCGAACCACCTTCCCTGAAATCAGAGGAAATACAGCTTTTACGCCGTCATCTCCTGCAAAAGAAACCTTTAGGGTCTGGCCTGAGTAGCTACCAGCGAACATTAATTGCTCGTTGGTCATCTCTGAACGATGGTTGAGGATTGGGGTGGTTTTTATATTTGCGCGGCGGATTGAATAACTTCGTCAATAAATGTTTCCGACGCGCCCAGATAGTTCTCCTCTTCTCGCAGGGACTCCCAATCGAGCGGCACCTGGCTCTGCTCGCGGATAATATCAAGCAGGCGCCGTCCATCGGCTGCTGCTCGCCGCGCCGCTTCTGAGACCGTCTTTTTGGCTGCCGCGAACCCAATATACGGCGCGAGCGCGTAAGTGACCGCTTCTGCCAGCATCAAACCTTGTGAGGCAGCGACGTTTGCCCGCATCCGATCGGCGTCCACGACGAGATTCTCGCCCAACCAGGCTGCCTTCTCCAGCGCAGAACCAGTGAGAGCAAACATTTGCGGCAACGCGAGCCATTCCATTTGCCCATACGTGCCGCGTTCATGCTCCTGAACGAGCGCCTGGTGCATGGATGAAAGTAAGGAGGCGTTCGTCCGGTGGGCAACCAGAATGAATTCGCTTACGACTGGGTTGCTCTTTTGCGGCATGGCGCTGGAGCCGCCACGCGTCACATCGCTGCTCTCGCGCGCTTCGGCGATTTCCGATTGAGCGAGCAAAATCACATCCTG
>DASTOH010000022.1:0-32837 GCA_035720235.1 Anaerolineales bacterium
GCGGGCGAACGTGGCATTCATCAGGTTGAGGCGGCCTTCCGGGGCAAAGGCAGAGTGGTGACGGGCCAGGCGAGTTGGCAGAACACAGTCAAAGATATCAATGCCGCGCGCCACGCCATGGATGAGGTCTTCGGGGGTGCCAACTCCCATCAGGTAGCGCGGTTTGTTTTCGGGTAATAGTGGAATGACTATATCGAGCGTGTCATGCATTTCGTGCTTGGTCTCGCCCACGGAGAGTCCGCCGATGGCGATGCCGGGCGTATCGAGAGATGCGATAAATTGCGCGGATTCCGCCCGCAGCTCCGGGTTGACGCCGCCCTGCACGATCCCGAACAGGGCCTGGTCGGGTCGCGACTTAGCCCTGACTGAACGCTCTGCCCAGCGGTGAGTCCGGTCCATGGCCAGCTGGCTGTAATCGTGGTCGTTCGGGTCAGAACATTCGTCAAACGTCATGATGATGTCCGCTCCCAGATTCTCCTGGATCGCAATAGACTTTTCAGGTGTGAAGCGATGTGTTGAGCCGTCAATGTGACTCTTGAAGGTCACGCCATCATCGTCGATCTTGCGGGTCTGCGCCAGCGAGAAGACCTGGAACCCGCCCGAGTCGGTGAGCATCGGACCGTGCCATTGCATGAACCTGTGCAAGCCGCCCATGTCGCGCACGAGTTCGTCGCCGGGACGCAGGTAGAGGTGATAGGTGTTACTCAACACGAGCGTGGCGTGGATGTCCTTGAGGTGTTCGGGGGTGAGGGTCTTGACGGTCGCCTGCGTGCCTACGGGTGCAAAGACCGGTGTGAGGAGGTCACCATGAGGGGTCGAGAAAATTCCGGCGCGGGCGCGGTCGTTTTTAGAAGTGATCTGGAAGTCAAACATCGGGTCGATTATAACGGGGGAGCTTGAGAATTAGAGAATTGGAGGGTCAAATAGGCAGGAACCAACCGATTCCAAGACTTGATAGGTTCATAAGAAGGCTGAGGAAAAGAGACTCTCCGACGTTTAACTGATTGGAACGTAAACCAAACAACAAAGAGCCTTCAATTACCCAGATGAAGATTTCGGCTATCAATAAAGTCAAGAGATAATGTTGATAGAAGAGATTCAACACAATCCATAACAGGGATTGGGTAATCAGGTTTGAAAAAACGCTTGTAAACAGAATTGGCCAGACCGGTTTCCTTCGCCGAATAGCATACAGGACACAGACAACGCTTTCGACAACGATCGTAATGGCAAGAGTCTGAATCAATTCTTTCTGGAACGCTGAATCATAAAGATGCTCGCGCCAACGATCAGGCCCAAAACCGCCAGGCAACAGAGGCACGCAAGGATGACCGTCCCTGTGCGCGGTAAGAATCCCAGGCTGAACTGCGCTTCCACCAGCAGATCATCCGGACGGACCGTCACGGTGTATTTCGAATCGAAACCAGCGGTCTCAAAGATGTTGCTCTGGCGGGTAATCTCGTCTGAAAACTCGACTTCCAGCCGGTGATAAGGTGCAAATCCATAGGCAGTGGCGCTGCAGCTCTCCGTATCGCAATACAGTCCTTGCGGACCCAGTTGTTCCAGTGCCGCGGCATCGCTGCAATCGGACTGGTCGCATTCATACAGGATGCCTGAGATGATCTGAAGCTCCACATCGGGTTCATGCTTGAAATCGAACTCCATCGTCGGCTTGGGACCGGTATCGGCGAGAGCAGTCTGCGCTGACAGTAGCGTTAGAAGGAAAAGCAACAGAATAAGGAGTTTCAAGGACCTTGGATTCATATTTGCTCCAGATCCAAACTCAACGGGTGTAGTTAATGAATTCAAAGTTTGCCACGAAATTATTGTCAAAATCATAGGCGATGATCCCAACCGCGTACTGGCCATCCACGGGGTAGCTGGAGTAGAACGAGAAACCCTCCTCGCCCCAGGTGAAAACGTCGTCACTCAACTCATATTCGTAGATCGGTTCGTCGTTGCTGTCGTAGGTGTAGAACTGGACGTAGTCCGTGAACTGGTCACCAGTCTGAGGTGTGATCTCGACTGGAGTGCTGGCTCCGTTCTCATCCGTATCAGGGAAGGCATAAGCATAGAGAAAGTTTCCATCCGCGTCGAAATAGAACATTGCATCCACCGGCGTCTGGCTCAGGGCATCGGTGTATTGGCCGTAGACCGAATAGACAGTCTCGCCCTCCGCACTGAGATATTCAGCCGGCTCGAGCAGCACAAAAGCATCATGCTCACCATCGGTAAGGCTATAGAGCGTGGGCGACCATTCATACTCCACCTGGATGGGGCTGCTGCCATAATCCGGTACATTCACACCGTCCACTGTGGCAGTATTTTCCGCAATGAAGTAGGACACGTCACCGATCCAGTAGGATTCCGAGGCCGGGTCCCAAAAATAGAGCGCCGTGTGGATGTAAGACACGTTTCCCTCCACGGTGGTGGAAACGGTCACGGTTTCATCGCCGGTGATCTCCAGGTCAGAGATCTGGATCGGGCCGACGGTCATTTCTGAAGCGCCCGGCCCAACAACCTGTGCGCTGCGTACCGGCGTAGTGGCCTCTCCTTCCTGCGGCGCGAACTCCTCTCCAGTGTAGTGATAAGCAAGGAATTCATCCCATACTGATTGTTGTAAAAAGCTTTGCGAGGATTCCGCATAATACGGAGGGAAGTCGTCGTTGAATTCAGTAAAATAGTACAGGTCGGAGTCTGGAAAGTGGAAGGCGATCCCGTTCGAACCCGACATGCTGGGCCCATGTTTTTCGGCGACCACAGCCGACGAAATGGCGGTTTGCAATTGGATGGCGGCTTGTTGCGTGTCCGGATCGTCGGTCAACGTGGTCATCACCTCCGAAAAGTTTCCTAGGTCTATATAGGAAGGGGAAACATCTTCCCCGAAGGGCGAAAAGTAATTGCGTGTGTACGTTCGCGCTTCAGCGACGAGTTCCTGGTCGAGCGAAGTGATCGTGGTAATGAACCCGTTCATGGCGCCGACTACATCCGGAATGCGTGCGCTTTCCACAGCGCTGAGCGTGGTGGTGGCCTCCTCCTGAGAGATTTCATCGGCGGAGGAACGAGCCACTGTGAAAAGCGTTTCATCGATCACATATGTGGAAACAATGGACTGAGAAATAGCGCTTCCATCCACAGCCGGGTTTTGAGCCAGATCACCCAGCCAGGCCGCATAGGACCAGCCATAACTGGGAACGACCTCTTCCGAAGCAATCATATAGTTCGAGTACGGATACAGCGAAGCGAAGACTTCGATTTGCCCCATCAGGCACGCATCGAAGCCAAGCATCTCAAACTTATCGAGACCGGTATTCTGGAGGACCTGCTCGAGCGAGTCGGCGATTTCAGGGATGGTCAGGTCCGAGTAGGAGGCAGTCGTCATATCAGAGAAGCCGCCGGTCCAGCCGCCACCATGGTCAGACATGATTAATGCATACTTTTTCGCCGGATAATTTTCGACCGCCCAGGTGACGAAATCGATCAGAGTCTGCGGGTCGCCCGTATCCAGTTCCCCCAGCGACTCAAGCACCGGGGAAGCGATATGATTGAGGTCGGTATCCTGGGTAATGAGATAGCGGCGCGTGTCAGACCAATCCCCATCGCCTGTAAAGGCTCCCCCGTACCTGTCAATCTGGACGACAATGTTCAACTGGGGGTTCGACCCGACCAGTTCCATCTCATTGACATCAAACCACATGTTCTCTTCGAGAACTTCATCGTCCGCCGCAGAGTAAACGATCACGGTCCATTCGGGCAATTGAGTCGTGGTAACAGGCTCTGGTGTGACAGTGGCTTCCGTAACGGGAATCTCTGTCGTGGGCTGGGCCTGGGGGCCGCCCAGCCCGGCCAGGATTTGATCTCCAAAAAAGTACAGCCCCAGTAGGCCGCAGCATACACATGCAAGACAAAGTGCAATCACAGCGAGGATTGAAGGGACCATCCATTTTGAGTTTGAATTTCTCATGGCATTCTCCTAAGGACGAAATCTTTCAGATAAAAGCAGGCACAGTTCTGAAATGACAGGCCGTATTGTAATACGTGATTGGAGGAAGGCATACATTCATTGCCCACTGCAACGCTTTCGTCACCGTTGATCTGAGATTCACGGCTCTGACCGGTTCCTACATAAAGTAGGGACGGGATGAACATAGCTCTATTTTGAATGATAGAATTAGCGCATGGCAACCCCTACCCAGCTCAGATTGGGACTTGAAGACAACGAAGAAGTTCAGGGAGAGCAGAAACCCGGACTTTCCAACGGTCGCGCCAATAAGCTAGATCCACAGGACCGTGCCTTTCATGATTGGTACAGATTTGTCCTATCTTTTCCACCACACTTAGTTAGAGACTACATTAAGAAGTTCGATTTGAAAAAGAGAAGTGTTGTACTTGATCCATTTTGCGGAACAGGCACAACACTGGTTGAAGCCAAACTAGCTGGAATGAAAGCCATCGGGCTGGAAGGCAATCCATTTCCGCATTTTGCTTCAATGGTAAAAACAGACTGGAATTTAAGTGCCGATGAATTATCCGCACAAGCAAAACAGATTGCGGAAAAGGCATCAGCCATACTCAAGGCGCAGGGAATTGATGATAATCTGTCGTTTGGCGACCCAAAAGATCTGGAGCTCAAAAAGCTTTCGCCCGAAACTGAAAAATTGATCCTGGCTAATTCCATCAGTCCGCTTCCCTTGCATAAGATCCTGGTCTTATTTGAATGCCTGAAGCAGTGTGAAGGTGAAGGGTTTTATCGTCATGCATCGCTGGCATTAGGGAATGCTTTGGTTTTCAAGATCAGCAACCTGCATTTTGGGCCGGAAGTTGGAGTCAGGAAGCCAAAAGCCGATGTGCCCGTTATACCGAATTGGCTCATCGAAATCGAGAAAATAGCCAATGATTTGCGCCAGGTTGAAGGGAAGCCCTTTCTCGATTCTGCAGTCCATTTAGCAGATGCACGCAACCTGGAAGTTATCGAATCAAATTCAATAGACGCGGTCATCACGTCGCCGCCCTACCCCAACGAAAAAGATTACACCAGAACTACGCGGCTCGAATCGGTTCTATTGGGTTTCATCAACAGCAAGGAAGAATTGAGAGATTTGAAAAAGCGTCTCGTTCGCTCAAACACGCGCGGCATTTATAAAGGCGATGATGACGATCAATGGATTTCTGATTTTCCAGAAATTCAACGGATTGCTAATGAAATCGAAAAACGCCGTATTGAACTTGGTAAAGACTCGGGATTTGAAAAACTCTATCCCAAAGCGACAAAATTGTACTTTGGCGGCATGGCCAGGCATCTATCTGAACTTCGTAGAGTCCTTCGTCCTGGAGCACAACTCGCATACGTGGTCGGCGACCAGGCATCGTATCTACGGATAATGATACGAACCGGTCAGATTTTGGGAGATATTGCACAGAAATTAGGCTATGAACTCGTTGATATCGATCTGTTCCGTACCCGGTTAGCCACGGCTACAAGAGAACAACTTCGTGAAGAGGTCGTCGTCTTGAAATGGAGAGGGTGAATTATGGAAAACAGGGAGCCAAATCGCTACACCAGAATTCTTGAGGCAATCTTCAGCCGGCACTTCAAGAAGGGTGCCACTGAGATTGAATTCGAACGTGCGGAATTCGCTCAGGCCGCAAACGAGTTGGGAATCATACTGCCAAAGAATTTGGGCGACGTGCTTTACTCGTTTCGATACAGAACGCTCCTGCCGAAGTCCATTACGTCGAAAGCACCAAAAGGGCACGAATGGATTATCAGACCAGCTGGCAAAGGAAAATACAAACTGGTGCTGACCAGACTGTCGAACCTTGCTCCTTCAGAAGTAATGGCAGAAACCAAAATTCCCGATGCAACTCCCGGCGTTATTGAAAAGTATTCATTGAACGACGAGCAATCCCTTTTGGCAAAACTTCGCTACAATCGTCTGGTTGATATTTTTACCGGCCTGACCTGTTATTCTCTGCAAAATCATTTGCGAACGACCCTGAGAGATGGCTCGCAGGTTGAGACGGATGAAATCTACGTCGGGCTTGATAAACGCGGCGCGCACTACATACTGCCAGTCCAGGCGAAAGGCAGGAAGGATCGAATTGGCGTCGTACAAATTGAGCAAGATTTTGAAATGTGTGCGCTCAAATTCCCGCTACTGATTTGTCGCCCCATTGCTGCAAAACTTGTTGACAAAAATCTGATTGCCCTTTTCGAACTTGAGCAATCCAAAGATGGGATAAAGGTCACCTCAGAAAAGCACTATCGCCTGGTAAAACCGGATGAATTATCCCCTGAAGAATTGCAGAATTACGCGCTGCGACAAAGTTAATGAAAGCCGCAGGCTTATCACCTGCGGTTTCCTTTTCATATGGGCACGAACTCCGTCGTCGTATCGCGTGAAGGACTGCGCGACATATCCTCCACATAACCAACAGAGCCGCGCGCGCTGTACTTTTCCTTGTACGCCGCGCTGACCAAATTCTTCAATCGCTCAAAGAAAAAACCGCAGGCTCATTACCTGCGGTTTTTCATAAATCTTTTAACGCCGCCTACCTCTGCCTCCTGAAAATCCTAAAATGAGAAACACGACTGCTACTCCTATCAAGAAACCAAGGTTATACAAAGGTCCCGTGTTGAAGACTTCGTACATTTGTATTTCAGGTTTGAAAAACGATATGATCAGGGTTCCCGGGGAGATCAGCCCGTGCCAGAGGCCCGTGCCGAGACCGGCAACATGCCCATTCTCGGCTGGCTTATCGAGTTCCGGGTTGGGCCCCGGCGGATCGAATTGAATTTCGGTATTAGGCTTACTGATTTCCACCTTCGCACCGGGGGCACAAGCGACCAGCGTGACCAGTAATATGGCAAACAAAACGATAACGAATATTTTCTTCATCTCTCTACCTCTTGAATTGTTCAATTTGATTAAGCAATGACGATCCATTCAAATCATACAGCAAGGCAGGGTCGGTCACATCCATCGGCTGGGGAGGCTCTGTCTCCACCACTTGGGGGAGGAAATATTCAGGGCAAAGAAGTAACCAAGCAGATTCTTCTGTAGGCTGGGTGGGTTACGCTGACATATCCTTCACATACTGAGCAGATCGGGGCGTGTTGTGCCTTTCCTTATACACCGCGCTCCCCTAAACTCCGAAACTCACCTGGGTCGGCTTGACCAGCAACATCGAGGCGTGGATGGCGGGCAACTGTGGCAGGAAAGGATTGACGATCTCCGCAAAATAAACTGAAAGCCAGGTCGTATGTGCGGCTTCCAGGTTCGTGACAAAATCTGCATGCGTGGAGGCTCGGATTTTGCCTGTCAGCATGAAGGCACCCAGGATCATATCCACATCCAGCATGATACGATTCTCTTCATCAGGGTCGTAGTCCAGAGGCTCAGAGGCGGGTGGTGAAAGATGAAAGCCAATGATCCTCTCCGTTGGAAAAAAATATTCGTCGTACGTCAGCGACTGTGGTGGCTCGCCACCAAAAAACAGCACCTGCGCTTTCACAAAGTGGAGGTAGCCCGGCATGCCCAGGCGCGGCAGGAGACTGACACGTGCAGTCTGCTTCGTCACCAGATCGCCGTGGATCATTTTGTTGGGCGAATACACCGTAACGGTTGTCGCTTTTTCATCAGGGGCAAGAGTATACATAGTAACCTCCAATTCCTATAGGAACACAAATAAGCTCGTGCATATGCATTTCACTATTTTAGCGGCACCAACTCGGTCGTTGTATCCCGTGAGGGACTGCGCGACATATCCGCCACATACCCAACAGACCCAGGTGTATTGTACTTTTCCCTGTATGCGGCGCTGACCTTATCTTTCATTTTCTCGCTGCGCGTTTGCACCGCGCGGATTTTGATTCCCCGTTTACGATTGGCAACGAAGATCTCACCATAAGGGTCCTCGAGAAAGGTGCGCCACCAGCTGCGCGGCTTCATGCTCCATGAACGGACGAAGACGCGTCCCTCCACGACGACCACCCAGATGCCGATGACGCGGTGACCCGTTTCAGTGCCCGCGCGGATGCCCAGGATTTTGTCCTCCTGAATCCTAGAAAGGACTTCTTTAGAAAACGGTTTCTTGGCCTGCATAGGGCCATTATAGTCGCGGCAAACAAAAGCCGCAGGTGCGTAACAGACCTGCGGCTTTTCGCCCCTGGCACCGTGCGGCTTAAGCCGTACCAGGGCAGGTGTTACGCTTCCACTACTTCGCCCTGTACGGCAGTGGTGAAGACCAGCCCATCCTTGTCACGATCCACTTCGATCACATCGCCCTCACGGAATTCACCTGACAAGATCTTCAATGCCAGCGGGTCCTGCAGGTCGCGCTGTATCGTCCTTTTCAATGGGCGGGCGCCAAAGGCGGGGTCATACCCTTCTTCTGCCAGGAACTCCTTCGCGGCCCGGCTGACTTCGAGCACATAACCCTTGTCCGCCAGCAATTTGCTCACGCGCCGCAATTGGAAGTCCACCACTTCCGCGAGTTCATCACGCGTGAGCGGCTGGAAGACGACGATTTCGTCGATGCGGTTCAGGAACTCGGGGCGGAAATGATTTTGCAGCACGCGATTGATCGCGTCGCGCGTGACCTGCTCTTCGCCTTCCCACAACTGGTTGCCCAAATTGGACGTCATGATGACAACAGTGTTACGGAAATCCACGGTGCGTCCCTGTCCATCCGTGAGGCGACCATCGTCCAGCAGTTGCAGCAGCACATTGAGCACTTCATTGTGCGCCTTCTCGATCTCATCGAACAGCACCACGCTGTACGGTTTGCGCCGCACCGATTCGGTCAACTGGCCGCCTTCTTCATAGCCTACATAGCCTGGCGGCGCGCCGATCAGGCGCGAGACCGTATGCTTCTCCTGATACTCGCTCATGTCAATGCGGACCATGGCGTGTTCATCATCGAAGAGGAATTCGGCCAGCGCGCGTGCCAGTTCTGTTTTACCGACACCGGTTGGGCCCAGAAAGATAAACGAACCAATCGGGCGGTTCGGGTCCTGCAGGCCGGCGCGGGCGCGGCGCACCGCATTCGAAACCACTTTCAGAGCCTGATCCTGACCGACGACGCGTTCATGCAAACGTTCCTCCATGTGGATCAGTTTTTGTGTCTCGCCTTCGAGCAAGCGTGTTATGGGGATTCCAGTCCAACGCGCCACAATGGAGGCGATCTCCTCAGTATCCACTTCCTCTCGCAGCAGGGCACCCTCGCTTTGCAGCGATTTCAGTTTTGCCTCCGCGCTTTGAATCTTTTGTTCAAGCTCACGCAGGTCACCGTAACGCAGGCGCGCCGCCTTTTCGAGATTGGATTCGCGCTCGGCGCGTTCGATATCCACATACGTCTGTTCCGTTTTTTCTTTTAGTTCACGCAGTTCAGAGATGGCTTGCTTCTCGGTCTGCCAGCGCGCAGACAATCCCTTGGATGTCTCGCGCAGGTCAGCCAGATCCTGTTCGATCTTCGCAAGCCGCTCCTTCGAAGCCTTGTCTTTTTCCTTTTTCAACGCTTCGCGCTCGATCTCCAGCTGCATGATCTGACGATCCACCATATCCAATTCCTGTGGCTTGGAATCGATCTCCGTTCGCAGGCGCGCCGCAGCTTCATCGATCAGATCGATGGCTTTATCGGGCAGTTGACGATCCGAGATATAGCGATGAGAAAGCGACGCGGCGGCAATCACCGCCGCGTCGGTGATGCGCACACCATGATGGACTTCATAACGCCCTTTAAGTCCGCGCAAAATGGAAATCGTATCCTCCACGCTAGGCTCCTCCACTAACACCGGCTGAAAACGCCGTTCGAGCGCGGGATCCTTTTCGATATTCTTGCGATATTCATCCAGCGTGGTCGCACCGATCAGATGCAGTTCGCCGCGCGCCAGCATAGGCTTGAGCATGTTGCCCGCGTCCATGGCACCTTCAGCCTTGCCCGCGCCGACGACCGTGTGCATTTCGTCCACGAACAGTAATATTTCACCTTGGGACTCCGTGATCTCTTTCAGGACTGCCTTGAGACGTTCCTCAAACTCACCCCGGTATTTCGCCCCTGCGATGAGCGCGCCCATATCCAACTGGACCAGGCGCCTCTTTTTCAGACCTTCGGGCACGTCGCCGTTAATGATGCGTTGTGCCAGCCCTTCCACGATGGCTGTCTTGCCGACGCCCGGTTCACCGATCAACGCGGGGTTGTTCTTCGTACGGCGCGAGAGAATCTGTACCACGCGGCGAATCTCTTCATCCCGCGCGATGACGGGATCGAGTTTCCCCTGCCGCGCCATGCCAGTCAGGTCGCGTCCATAGCGTTCGAGCGCCTGGTAGGTGGATTCAGGATTCTGTGAGGTGACGCGTTGGGAGCCGCGCACAGTTTTCAGCGCGGAAAGTATCGCATCCTTCGTCAAGCCAAAAGATGCCAGCCGCTTCCCCTCCATGGATTCCGTCAGTCCCAGCAGGATGTGCTCGGTGGAGACGTAGTCGTCCTGTATGCCTTTGGCGTAGCGCTCGGCAGCCTTGAACACGTCCGCGGTTGGCTGGGCCAGCCCAATGTCCGCGTTGGAGCCGTGGATTTTCGGGCGCCGCTCGAGTTCGTGCGTCAATTCGTTTCGCAATGACTGTACACTTCCCGCCACCCTGTTGACAATGGCAGGGACGACACCTTCCTCCTGCTGGAGTAATGCCAAAAGCAGGTGGGCAGGTTCAATGCTCTGGTGGTTGTAGTCCTGCGCAAGATTCTGCGCATTGAGAATCGCTTCCTGCGATTTCTGTGTGTATTTATTGAGATCCATAGTGCCTCCAATAAACTACAGAAAATACAAAATAGACCCCGACAATTCATTGTAGGGGACCAGTATTTGACAATAGTTAGTGGAATGTATGAGGAAAATTAGAAAGAGCTAAGGAGGACCCTGCCATGTCCTTGCTGGTTGTAACGGGACACGCTTCGCGGTCTCGCCTTACCATAGCTGGGCGACATAAATGTCGCTCCACACGAGAAAACACGAACCTCAGGTGGCTTGGCTGAGGTTCGTAAACAGCTATGCCAAATCCTCCGGCCGAATCGGAATATGCCGGATCCGTTTCCCGGTGGCCGCGTACACTGCATTCGCGACCGCAGGTGCAATCGGTGGAACACCCATTTCGCCAATGCCCGACGGATGGGCACCGCTTGCAACGATATGTACTTCCACCTTTGGCATTTCATCCATGCGGAGGATGGGATAATCGTTGAAATTACGGAGCCGGGCACGGCCATTCTTGATGACCGCCTCTGCTTTGAGCGCGGCGGTAAGGCCAAACGCGATCCCGCTTTCCATTTGCGCCGCGACGTTATCGGGATTGATCACCTTCCCACAATCCACCGCGCAGACCACGCGATTCACACGGACGTTTCCACTGGTATCTACGGTCACCTCGGCCACCTGCGCGACATGCGTCACACCAAACGTCGCGAAATAAGCGATGCCGCGTCCCTGCCTCGCCGCTAACGGTTGCCCCCAATCTGATTTTTCAGCCGCCAGATTGATCACACCCAATGCGCGCTCGCTACTCTTGTATATCTCCCGCCGCAGGTCAATGGGATCGCGCTGCAAGGCCACCGCCAGTTCATCGAGGAAGCTTTGCTCGGCGTAGGCCCGTGTGAACTGGTCCACGGAACGCCAGGCTCCGGTTGGAACAGATACTCCACCCGCCACACGGATAATTGGCATGGAAGGTTTATCCAGAGCCACCGAGGCATACTGGACCGCCATAGCATGATAGAAATCATGTTGCAGATCGTCATCGCGCGTCCACAACACCTGAACCGGCGCGTTTAGAGCTTTTGCCACCAGGGCGGCCTCCGCGGCATAATCCGTTTGCAGGCGCCGCCCAAATCCGCCACCTATGAGCGGTACATGTACCACGACTTGCTTTTGCTCGAGTCCACTGGCGCGCGCCACTGCTCGTTGAACTTCCTGCGGGTTTTGTGTAGGCGCCCACACTTCACAAATGTCATCGTGGAAATGGGCCGTACAATTCATCGGCTCCATGGTGGCATGCGCCTCATATGGGATTTCATAGTACGCGTCCAGAATATTACTCTTCGTTGACTTTTCCAGATATCCGATCGCTGCAGCCACCATCTTTTCGCTGTCAAGGGTTGCATTGCGGCCTTCCTCCCAGGTGATCTGCAACGCATTGCGTCCCTGGATCGCGGCCCACGAGTTCTCAGCCACGACCGCAATTCGATCTTTAAGCGCGATCACTTCCCTGACCCCGTGTATGGCTTTTGCACCGGCATCCTTATAATCTGAAAAAGTGCCCTCAAAGACCGGGCAGCGCGCCAGGGCGGCAAAGAGCATCCCTGGCAGTCGCACGTCCAATCCATACACGGCTTTGCCAGATACAATTTGCGGCGCATCCCAGTGGCCCATCGCGGTACCCACGATTTTGAACTGAGATTCGTCTTTGATGCTTGCCTGGTCTGGCACATCGAGTGTCGCAGCAATTTCTGCCAGATCGCCATAAGCGATTTTCTGCACACCATCGGGATGGATGACAAACCCCGCCTCCGACTCACATTGAGCTGGATCCACATCCCAAATCTGCGCGGCCGCTTCCAGGAGCATACTTCGCGCTACCGCGCCCGCCTTACGCAACGCGGAATAACAGCCGGAGATGCTGGCGCTCCCACCGGTCAACTGGTCACCGAATTTGATGTCGGCGGGCGCCTGCTCGATGCAGACGGAACTCCAATCCACATCCAATTCTTCCGCGATCAACATGGCAATCGCGGTGCGGATGCCTTGTCCCATTTCGGATCGGAACGCGGTGACAGTCAACGTGCCGGTGGGATCCAGTTTGAGATAGATGCTTGGAGCCCAGCCAAATGGCGGCGTCGGTGTGGAAGTGGAAGTCGTTGGTGGAACAGTGGATGTGGAGCTGGCCGGTGCGACAGTCGCAGTTTCCGGGATGTCTGAAGCGCAGCCCTCCAGATAAACAGCCAGCACCAATCCGCCTCCGGCTGCGCCAACAAGCTTGATAAAGTCGCGTCGATTGAGTTGCTCCTTCATCTCACACCTCCCCGGCCGCGCGATGAATCGCCTGACGAATGCGCTGGTATGTCCCACAACGACACAGCACATCGCCCATGGCTGCGTCAATCTCTGCATCGCTCGGATTAGGTTTTTTCTTCAGCAGGGCCACCGCGTTCATGATCTGCCCAGGCTGGCAATAACCACATTGCGTGACATGTTCATCCAGCCACGCTTTTTGCAGTGGATGCGAAACATCTGCAGACAACCCCTCGATGGTTGTGATGGCTTTTCCCGCCGCGTTTTCCACCACTGTGGTGCATGAGCGGATCGGCTCGTCGTCGATCAGCACAGTACAGGAACCACACAGGCCGGCTCCACAACTGAACTTGGTACCGGTCAATCCCAACAGGTCTCGCAATACCCACAGCAGAGGCATTTGCTCATCGGCCTCCACCGAGTATGGCTGACCATTGATTTGCAGGTCAAAAGATGACATGATCCCTCCCGAAATCACCAGACGCTTGACAGTCCCAATCCCCCGAGTCATTATAGGTACCTGACAGCTTTTTGCACACTGTCTAATGACTGTTTTTCCAACGTGCGAATGTCATGTTTTCCGCTGCGCCTGAAAACTCAAAAAGAAACCGCAGGTCGCGTTAGCATGCCTGCGGCTCTCTCCGAAATTGGGAATAGCTCAGCCATCCATCGTGTGATGAATGGAGGGATGTATATTTCATGCTTATTGTGTTGATCCAGAATCCCACCTGAAAAATGGACGAATGTGGAACTTGTCTTAAAAAATACCATGTCACTCTGAGGGAGCGTTCTTCGTGACCGAAGAGTCTCGGTTTTCGATGGTAGAGACCCTTCGCGGAGCCGAAGGTCCTGAGCCTGTCGAAGGGCTCAGGGTGACATTTTTCAGATGACGTTTAGTAATGACTCTCGATCTTGGCCGCTTATCTTCGCATGCGAATGAGAAGGCCGAGGATGACAAGTATCAACGCCAGACCAAGCAGGAAACCAATATCATATTCACTGCCAGCGTTGTGCACTTCATACATCCGCACGTCCGGATTGAAAAAGGAAACCAGCAGCGTGGCCGGTGCAATGATGCCATGCCAGAGCCCCGCGCCCGCACGTGCCACGCGTCCACCCAGGTCTGGCTGGTTGATCATCGGGTTCGGCCCAGGGGCGGTGAGGCGCATGCTGGTGGCTGGTGTGCTGACTTCCACACTCGAACCCGGCGCGCAGCCTGCTGCTATTACCAGAAGGATTGCTGATAAAGCGAAAAACAGTGATTTCCTCATCTCTGCATCTCCTGAACCATCCGAATAGATTTTTCTTCGCTACAACAGTGTAGACATTGTGCGAGATTCGACATAATCCTCCCCCGGATTGAACGCATTATACAATAAATCCCTGTGGATCACATTGAGCTGAATCAGGTCTGTGATCGCGTGTTACCAGGGATTCGGTCCTCGTGACAGGAGGATTTCGCCGGGAAACAGCGTTCGTATTTCATTCTAAAGAATATAACAAAACGTGCCCCTCGCATAATAGCCAGAGGCACATCAACACCTAAAATTTCCACCTAAAGATATGAACCTGATTATGGGCCTTTCAAGGTGTAGCGTTTATCGCCACCTAGAACCTGAAAAGCCTAAAATAAGGAACACCAAGGCCACACCAAACAGAAAACCGAGGTTATATTCTTTGCCATCATTGTGCACCTCATACATCTGCACATTCTCATTGAAGAATGAAAGCACGAGCGTCACGGGGGCTATGAGCCCATGCCAAAGTCCTTGCGCTACGCCAGCCACACCATTCGGGCCAGCTTCATTGAGTTGTGGGTTGGGACCTGGCGTGTTCAATTGCAAAGTGGTGGCAGGGACATTCACTTCGATATCCGTATTGGGAGCACAGCCTGTAATCGCAACAAGCAGTACAGGCAGAATTAAAAGGAGTAGTTTTTTCATCTTTGCAGCCTCTTTCGTATTCATCCTTTGTTCGGCGAAATCGATAAAATACTGATCCGCCATTATTCATTATGGTGATGAACCGGTTGCTCGTCAATAAGGATTTGTCCTATAGGGAGAGCCCTACTTTCTGTTTTTTTAATCTAATGACCGAAATTCTCGCGTTTTTGGCTAGAAATTTGCAAAAAGCGATTGAGCCAGGGATAATGAGCCTGGGATATGTTCAGACATATGAGTCGGCTGATTTCATTCACGGAAGAATCCACTATCTTTATTAGGCCGGCTGTGGCTTCACCAACCGCCAGCCAAGGATCGCCGCAAGGATTGTGAGCGCGAGTACTGTTGTCCCACTGCAAATTCCAACCGCGGTAAAGGAAGCGCCGAGTCCTTTAAAGGCGATCTCCTCATTTGAAATGATCTTTTGACTGCCATCTTCGAACATGCAGGTCCACTCCTCCTGGTGACCCGTTATGCCGGTGGGACTCGTTGTCACCGGGCCGGAATTGTATTCCTCCATGGAGATAGAAACCGCACCCGGGCAGACGGCCCAGCCGGTCAATTTGTCAAAAAGAGGTGGTACGCCTGCAATCATGGCGCCGCCCACCGGAACAACGAAAAACAGTGAACTGCCGCAAACCAGTAAGACCAAAAGTGCACCAATACATGAACCATGCCAGCGTTTCATCATTGTCTCCTCTGATTATAAGGCAACAAAAAAGCGTGAAGCTCCGCAGGACTCCACGCTTTGTACAGCATCTACGACAAATTCATCCCGCACCAACCAAGGAGGTCACACCCATCTGGTAGGAGGCTGGGAGCAAACCTCTATACGACTGCAAAGACTTCCGCAGCTGCCCACGTGCCCGCGCCAGCCGGCTCTTTACTGTTCCCACCGGAATATTCGCGACCCGCGCCACTTCCTCATACGACATCCCTTCGACATCCACCAACACGACCACCAGACGATAATCGGGAGTTAAGGCCTTGACACAATGCTGAAGGGCGTCACGCAGCTCCATCGAATCATATCGTTCCTCAGGACCAGCCGAAAGATCCATCATCCAGGGCAGGGTTTCGATCTCATCCCCCTCGTGATTGACCTGCTCAAATGACATGGAGGCCTGTCTGCGCCAGCGGCGCATTTCGTCGTAGCTGGCGTTCACGGTTACACGCGCCAGCCAACTTCGGAATGACCCGCCGCGGAAAGACCTGATGTTGCGGAATGCCTGAATCATGGCATTCTGCGTGGCATCATCAGCGGAAGCCTCGTCATTCAAAATCCGCAGGGAGATGCGGTACATCATGTCCTGGTATTTCAGCACGAGCTGGTTGAAAGAATCCATGTCGCCGCGTTGGGCGCCTTCGACTAAGGTGGTCTCGGTGGGTTGGATGGTTTTCATATATATATCTTAGTCCCCCGCTGTTACAAGCCTGTCCCAGGGATGTTACAGTTTTGTAACAACCAAAAAGGGCAAAATTGACTCATTCCAGGTCAAAAATCGAGTTTTCAGGCCTATCCCCACAGATTTGAACGAGATATTCCGTTATCTTCTCGGCAAACGGAGGCTGAATACGGTGCCGCGCGGCTCCATCTGACTGGAGCGTACGCCCACTCCGCCGCGGTGTAACGCCGCAATACGGTTTACCAATGCCAGCCCCAAGCCGCTCCCCTCTGTGCCGCGCGCGTTGGAGCCGCGATATAACTCTTCGAAAATCTTGGATAAATCCTCAGCCGGGATTCCCTGCCCCGAATCCGCCACCTCGATGACGATCGTCCGGCCATCCTCCAGGGCACGAACTTCAATCGAATCCTCCTCAGACGTGAACTTGAGCGCGTTTTCAACCAGGTTATACACCGCCAGGACCAGCAGGTCACGGTCGCCGATGATCGTGGGAAATGGCGAGGGAACCTTCGGGATCAGGACACTGATCTCACGACCATCGCATACCGGCAGGGTACGTATCGCAGTGACTACATCCTCCAACAGGTCTGGGACGTTGACGGGGAATCGCTCGATGGTGCGTTCTTCCAGGTCAGATAACTTTCGTAGGTCGGTCAACAGGCGTGTAAGGCGTTCCAGCGCACGACCGGCATTCGTCACGGCTCGCGAGCGCTCATCGCTTTCCCTGGCCTCCTGCAAGTTGACCAGCGCGGCGCGCAGACCCGTGAGCGGATTCTTGATCTCATGATCGAGCCTGCGCAGGAAGCTGCGTCGCTTCTGGTTGACATCCTCCAAATAATCGGCATACATGGTCTGGGCCTGCGCCACGCGACGCTTGTCCCAATAGTAGATTGCCAGGACCGAAGCAGTTGCCAGAAATCCAAACACGAACGCCACCACCATCGGGTTGCGAATGGTCATGCCAAAGACAAAGGCAGCTGTACCAAAATCAACGGAGGAAAGGATCGGAAAAACGGTTGGCATCAAAAGCCCAGCCAGGATAGCCAACAGCAGTCCCACGAAAATGGGCAGGGAAAAGAACAGAATCCTTCTCCACCTTTTCCTCAGGAACTTCATGCCCTAATTTTATCCTTCACCCCGCACGGAGGCAATGAAGCGATAGCCCTCGCTGGGAATGGTTTCGATGAAGCGCGGCTCGGAAGGGTCGTCGTTCAATGCCCGGCGGAGTTCGGCCATGCGCGTGTCCACGGTGCGGGTGCCGGCGGGATATGCCCAACCCCATACAACATCCAGCAGGCGTTCACGAGTAACAGCTTCATCGGGATGAGTCATCAGATGTTCAAGGACTGCGAACGCCTTGGGGGTCAATTCCAGTACTTTGCCAGCCAGGGTGGCACGGCGCGCGCGGCGATCGAGCGTCAGATCCTTTGCTGTCAGCAGCCAGGCCGTTGATAAGGACCGTTCCCCAGGCCGCGCCCGCCGCAACACCGCCCGGATGCGCGCCAGCAGTTCATGCGGATCGAACGGCTTATTGAGGTAATCGTCCGCGCCTTCTTCGAGCGCCAGCGCACGCTCAGATGCCTCCCCGACCTGCGTGAGCAAAATGGTCGGTGTCCAGATATTGGCTTTGCGCAGCCGGCGGAGGGTTTCACGCCCATCCATGCGCGGCATAAGTACATCGAGGATGATCAGCTCCGGGCGATGCGCCTGCGCCTTTTCCAGCGCGTTCACGCCATCAGAGACGACCAGCACATGGAACCCGGCGCGTTCAAGGAACGGCGCCAGACTGTCCGCGATGGTGGGATCGTCGTCAGCGAGAAGGAGGGTGGGTCGGTCGATGGACATAATTTCTAGTTATCCGCGCTCACCTGCACTTGCGCCAGGTGCAAGTGTCGACTACAAGCGGGAAAGGCGCCCGCTCTCCGCTCAGCGCGAGAGGATTTTGGGAGAGAAAAGCCTGGTCACGCGGACCAGGCTTCTCGACGAGAATGAGGCGACTTGTCCTTAGGGATTTGTCGTAGCGGTTGGAGTTGGCGTAGAAGTGGCAGTCGCCGTTTCCGTGGCAGTCGCCGTCGTTGTGGCGGTCGCGGTGCTAGTCGCCGTGGCCCCGGTGGTAGCGGTCGATGTGGCCGGTGCTGACCCAGTGGCCCGGTAGATATGGGGACCTACCCACAGCGCGCGGTCACCTGTCGCCGGGCCATAAGCATTAACCTTGAGAATAAATTTTACATCTTTGCCTGCCAGCCAGCTCAGATCAACGTCGACTGCATAAAAGTTACCTTCGTATTTTTCGCGGAATGGGATTCGGAAGGTTTTGACAGGATCGCTGCCTATTTGGTATTCAAAACCGAATTCAACATAACAACTGGTCGCACCGCCTTCGCAGCTGATCACCGAGCGGAAGCGGTCACCACTCTTTACCGGAAATGCCGGGAAGGTACCCTGAATATATCCGTTCTGAACGTTCTGCGGGAAGGTCAGGATCCCTGACCGCGCGTCGGTGGCGCCCGATTCCAGTTTCGGGTTGGTTACCTTCAGCACAAAGCCTTTGGCATCTCCATCGGTGCCCGGGCACGTAAGTTGACCTGCGCCGCTGGCCCATGTGGCGTTGCAAGCATTGGCGGCAAAGTCATAGGCCGAGCCTGCGACTGGCGTAACGGTGGGTCCGCCCGGGGTCACTGTAACGGTGGGTGTAAGAGTAGGCCCGCCAGGCGTGACGGTGGGGCCGGTGACCTTGATATCCACCCACCACGGTTTGTTGGCCTGAAGGCCGATACCAAACAAGGCACCGCTGGCATTCTTGAACATCCAGTAACCGCGATAGGTACCTGCGGCAGAAGGCGCGGTCAGATTAACAGACACCCGAACTGTCTTACCAACAGGGACATCCTCTTTGAACACTTGTGGAGACTGCCCTCCCATTTGTTCGCCGCTAAAGTACACAAGTTGGTAGGTATCCTTTTTCCATGTGCAGGTGCCAACGTTCTTTATATCCCAAGTCTTGGTGAACTGCGCGCCGGGCTGCATCACGGTGCCGTCCTTGATAGTCACATCAGCGATGAACTGAGCCTTGTCACAGGCGGAAGGTGGCACTGTCGGAGCAGCCGTAGGCGGAGTGCCCGGCACAGTGGGCGGAGGAATGATGCCGCTGCGAACAATGACCGGGTTGCCCCATATAGCGCGGTCGCCTGCAGCTGAACCATAGGCCGAGATGTATAGAATAAACTTGACGGTCTGCCCCGCCAATGGCGTCAGATTGAGATTGGCGGTATACGTCAAACCTTCAAATCGTTCCCTGAAGGTCCAAAAGGTTCTCACGGTGCTGCCGATCTCATAGTCCAGGCGATAAGCCACATAGCAGGAGGTTGCTCCGACCTGGCAGCCAACAGTTGTCTGGAAGCGGTCTCCACTCTGAACCGGAAAGCCGGGGTAGCTCGCCTGGATGAAACCGTTTGTGATTTGTTGAGGCGAAAAGAGCAGGCCAGGCTGCGTAGCTTCCACATTACTTTCAAATTTGGGCTTGTCAAGTTTCAATGCAAAACCTTTTGCATCATTGTCTGTTCCAGGGAAGGTCAGCCCGCCAGCGCCGCTGGTCCATGTGGCGGAACCTGCATTTGCAGTGAAATCATAAGCCACACCGGTGGTGCCACCCACCACATTGATCTCCACCCACCAGGCTTTATTGGCATTGACGCCAATGCCGAAGATAGTACCCTGCGAACTTTTGAACTTCCAATAGCCAATGTAGTGACCGGCCGCGCTGGGTGCCTTCATAGGCACACTGATGTCTACTGTGCTGCCAGGAGCCACAGTGGAGGGCATCGGTACAGACGCGGGCGCGCCCAATTGTGCACCACTTTCGTATATCATGGAAACATCGGTGCTGTTCCATGAACAGGTACCGATGTTCCTCAAACGCCAAGTCTTCGTAAATGTCGTGTCGGGATTATATCGGGTGCCATCAGGCACCGTTACATCTGCGACAAATTGTGCCTGATAACAAACCGCTGCAGAAGCCCCTGAAGGCACCGCGAGCGCGGGCACAACCGACAAAACCATGGCGAACAACAACAGAACTGACGTGAATTTCAAACGCGATTTCATAGTACTCTCCTCTTGAACATCCAATTGATTACGACGCTGAGAGAATCCCAAAAGTTCCGGTTAGCGAAAGTATAACGTTTCTGCAACAATTGTTCAATATCATATTAATGACTATTTTTCCTTATAATGGAGCCATGCCGCGCACCATTCTGCACCTCGATCTGGACGCTTTTTTCTGCGCTGTGGAGGAGACTCACAACCCTGAACTGCGCGGCAAGGCCTTTGCGGTGGGCGGCAGACCAGACGAACGTGGGGTCGTGTCCTCCTGCTCGTATGCCGCGCGGCGTGACGGGGTCAGAAGCGCCATGCCGATGAGCCAGGCGATCAGACTCAGCCGTGGGCTGATCATCGTACCCGCCCGTCATCGTCTGTATGGCGAAGTCTCAAGGCAGGTGATGGGGATCCTGCACGAGGTGACCGGACTGGTGGAACAGATTTCCATCGACGAAGCCTTTCTCGATATTTCAGATATTCACGAGGACCCCGAACACTGCGCGCGTGGACTTCAGACTCGCATCCGTGACGAATTACAACTGCCCTGCTCGATCGGGATTGCGTCGAACAAAATGGTGGCCAAGATCGCCACGGAGGTTGGCAAGGCCGCGGCCCTGAAACGGATCAAGGCTCAGGGGCTGGCTGAGCCTCCGAATGCGGTAACAGTTGTCGGGTATGGCGAAGAGGCGCAGTTTTTGAATCCCCTGCCGGCCGACATGCTGTGGGGAGTCGGCCCGAAGACCTCCAAAAGATTAAGCGAGTTGGGAATCCATACGATTGGCGATATCACCAAATGGCCCGAGAGTGAGTTGATCCATTTGTTTGGCGAGAACGGACGTGACCTGGCGCGTCACTCGAAGGGCATGGATGATCGTCCGATTGAGACGGAGCGCGAGACCAAATCCATCAGCCAGGAGATCACATTTTCGCGCGATGTCCGCGATGACAAGTTACTGGAGAAAACATTGCACGAGCAATCAGGGGAGGTGGCGCGCCAGCTACGAAAAAACAATCTCGCCGGTAAAACGGTCAAACTGAAAATCCGCTGGCCCGATTTCACCACACTCACGCGACAGACCACGTTGAACAACCCCACCGATCAGGAGGATGAAATCGCTCAAGCCGCGTTGGCGTTGATGAAATCTGTGCGCAAACCGAATCAGGCGGTTCGGCTCATCGGCGTGGGCGTGAGCGCACTCGGCGCGCCGATCCGCCAGTTGGGGTTATGGGATCTGGACTCGGAGAGGTCGCGCAAGGTGCAGGACGTGCTGGATGCCTTGCAGGAAAAGTACGGGAAGGATGTGGTCAAACGAGGTAATGAGGGTTAAGGTCTGGCAATATACACCGTTCCGTCGATCGCGCAGCACCTGAAAAGGGCAGGCCTGTCCTGATGCGCACAAACCTGCAGAACGTTCTGTGTAAAGTGAGTTAAGGCGTCCAAAGAAGTGATGAACGGACGAAAATCATGAGCCGCATATATGCCATAATTTGACATATATGCGGTTACTCTTTGTAAAGGATGTGACACATGTCCAATGCCGCCACACGTCTCATCACGCTTATCTTTCTCCTTCAGAACCGGCCCAATCAGAAGGCCTCTGAGCTGGCTGAGAAACTCGGCGTTTCCCTGCGAACGATCCACCGCTATTTTGAGATGCTGGATGACATGGGTATCCCTGTCTATTCAGAACGCGGACCGTATGGCGGATTCTCACTGGTGCGAGGCTACAAGATGCCGCCACTCGTCTTTACGCTCGAGGAAGCCGTCGCGGTTGTTCTTGGAACGGGTATCGTGGAGGAAATGTGGGGAGACCTGTATCGTGAAGCCGCGCGCGGCGCGCTGGCAAAACTGGAGACTCTGCTGCCGGAGGAACAGGCTCGTGAGGTGGCCTGGGCACGGCAGTCACTGGTAGCCACGGGTATGCACCGCGCCAGCTTGAAGGCCCAGACTCCCGCGTTGGAAAAACTGCGGCGCGCCATCCGTGAGCATCGAAGTGTGCAGATGAATTATCAAAGCAGCCAGGTTCCACACGCGACTCAGCGCGGGCTTGATCCATATGTGCTCGTCCATCGCTGGGGCTGGTGGTACGTGATCGGGTTCTGTCACGTGCATCAGGAAGTGCGCACCTTCCGCGTGGATCGTATTTCAGAAATCACCCTCTCGAATGCCACCTTTGCCCAGGCCTCCGATTTCGATCTGCAAGCCTATTTGCAAAACGAGTTCCAGGGCCAGCCACAGGTGTTGGCCCGCCTGCGTTTTGAAGCGGCCTTCGCACATATCCTCGCTGGAAATCACTCCTACTGGGAAACGGTCGAATCAAAACCCGATGGCTCGGTGGAAGTCACATATTTCGCGCCAACACTTGAATGGGCGGCCAGCACTACTTTGGCTTACGGACCAGCAGTCGAAGTGCTGGAACCTCCTGAATTGCGCCTCATGGTCGCGGAATGGAGTGAGGCAACCACAAAAAAATATGTTCAACGTAAGGGATAAGTTAACTACTAAAGGAGAATGAAATGAAGACTCTTGATCTCAAAAAGGACTTGAAGTATCTGTATCAACCTTCAGCAAAGAAGGTGGAAATCGTGCAAGTGCCGCTCCTGCAATTCGAGATGATAGATGGCGCGATTGAAAAAGGCTCCGAGCCGGGCAAATCCCCGTCCTTTGCCGAAGCGACGCAGGCCATGTACAGCATGGCCTACACCCTCAAGTTCATGCTCAAGAAACGCAAAACGAATGCGATTGATTATCCAGTCATGGCTCTAGAGGGCCTCTGGTGGGTGGAAGATGGCATGTTCGACATTACCATCAAAGACAACTGGTTCTACACGTTGATGATCATGCAACCGGATTTGATCACTCCGGATCTCTTTGAAGAGGCACGCGAACAGGTTCGCAAGAAAAAAGGGGATCGTGAAATGCTATCCAAAGTGCGGCTTGCTCACTTTGAAGAAGGGCTTTGCGTGCAGGTGATGCACATCGGACCATACGCCACCGAACCTGCTACGATTGACCGCATGCGCGAATTCATGCAGGAAAACGGCCTGAAGGATAACGTCGGTCCGAATGGAAAGCACCATGAAATTTATCTGGGCGACCCGCGCAAGGCCGATCCCACGAAACTCAAGACAGTCCTACGGCATCCCGTTGAAAAAATCTAGCCACACATCGTCCCGACACCGTATGATTTGCCAAGCAAATCACGCTCGGTGCAAGTGTGTCCTTCGGAAGAGTCACGGAGAGGGAGAGAATTAAATAACTCAGTGACTACGTGTCTCTGTGGCTAAAAAAGTATGTCGAGAAGATATAATGTCTTCATGCCAGTAAAAACCTTCTCCATTTCTCTCAACACCCGCGGGGATGCAGACATCCACGACATCACTGATCAGATTGCGCGCCATGTCACGCAAAGCGGACTCAAAGATGGCACGGTTACGATTTTCTGCCCATCGTCCACGAGCGCGTTAACGACCATCGAATATGAGAATGGCGCCTTGAGTGACTTGAAGCGACTCTTCAACGAGATCATCCCGCAGAATCGTGAATATGCTCACAACGCGCGCTGGCACGATGGTAACGGGCATAGCCATGTGCGCGCCGCGCTGCTGGGGCCCTCGCTTACGGTCCCGTTCGTGAATGGAGAACTGACATTGGGGACGTGGCAACAGGTCATCTATGTGGATTTTGACAACAGGCCGCGCAGAAGAGAATTAGTCCTGCAGTTGATCGGGGAATAAGTTGGTCTGCTATTACCATCCCAATAAACCCGCCGTTGGACTATGCAAATATTGCCAGCGCGGACTTTGCGCCGATTGCGCCGCGCCGGCAGGCGATTCGCTGGCTTGCAAGGGTTTGCATGAAGAACAAGTCCATGCGATGGAAATCCTGATGCAGAAAAATATCCTGCATTCCAAACGCGTCGGGTCAGATTATGTACGGAACACCATCTTCTACGGAATCGTTGGGATATTGTTCACAGCCTTCGGAGCATCGCAACTTAGATGGCTGGGACTGCAGGCAGTCGTTTATGTGATGATCGGGCTGGCGCTACTGTGGGCCGCACTGGCGAACTATCTGGAGAGTAGAAAGTATAAATAAAGGTGATGCTCTGTCAGGGGCTAAGCCCCTGACAGAGCGAAGAGACCACATGGGCACCTGGATATCTCATCTACGCATTGCAGAAACTTTACTTGAGCACTTCCCAGACCTGGACGAAGTCACCTTCACCTTTGGAAATCTCTCACCAGACTCCGGCATTCCCAACGCAGATTGGACAGAGTTCGACCCGCCCAAGGAGGTAACACACTTCCTGCATAGAGGCGATGGGGAACATGCCATCCACGATCTCGAGTTTTACCAGCAGTATTTGGCCAATATCAAGCCAGAAGACGATAGAAAACTGTATAGTTTTCGCCTTGGGTATTTCTTCCATCTGATCTGCGATATCCTGTGGGCCAGGCGAATTGTTACAACGACAAAGCGTGAATTCAAGGAGTTATTCGATCAGGATCGCAGGAAGGCCGTCGGAATTGTCAAGGATGACTGGTACGGGTTGGATCAACTGTATGTGCGAGATCATCCTGAAAGCAGTTTCTGGCGCATGATCATGGCGAACCCTGATCCGCCCTCCTATCTACCTTTTGTGAAAAACGAAGCCCTGCACCAGCAGTACGCTCATATCCGTAAGTACTACAGCGAACAGGAGGACAAGTGGTTTCTATCGATTCCTTACCATTATCTGAATGAAACTACGATGAGTCGCATGGTAGCTGACAGCATCGAAGCGGTTTTGCTCGTGCAAGAAAAGGTCCAGGACAGGAATAATCTCGATGGACTGCAAAGCAGTGTTAGTCTGCTGCCAGAAGCATTGATATCCCCCTACGATTCGCCGTTGGGGAATCAGACGGTGGTCGAGTAGTCCTGAGACGACAGCCGAAGGACGTACACCTGCACTCCCTGGCACCGCCCGCCAGGGCAGGTGTGCGCCAGGTGCAAGTGTCGAGACCACATTTTGTGATTTCATTCTTGCTTGCCATGGGTGGTTTCGATACAGGATGAGACGAACGCTCAACCTGCCAAACCACTGTCAGGTCTTTGCAACTTCTTTCAAGACCGTGCGTATGTCCCTGTAGAAATCATTGAAAGGAGTGCAACATGAACAACTACAAATCCCTTACCCGCAGTACCTCTAACCGTATGCTCGCGGGCGTGTGCGCAGGCCTGGGTGAGTATCTTGGCATTGACCCGACTATCGTCCGGTTACTGGCCGTGCTGGCGTTTTTCACCGGCTTCGGCGGGATTGCCATTGTGTATCTGATCATGGCCATCATTGTGCCCGAGCAGACACAGATCACCCAATAAAGATCCTTCTGACTCAGGAAAACACCCGCGGAACCGGGCATACTCGGTTCCGCGGGTGTTTAATGTTTGATAAAACCGTGCTCGGCCCTATCCCCCGCTCACAATCGCCCACTTGGAAATATCCGAGCGGCTGACGAAGATCATGATGGACATGAAGATCAGGAAAATCAGTACCACGAACATCAAGCCGCGGAAGATGGGCATCAGGAAGATCAGCGAAAAGACAACAGTCAATAGGAATAGGTATACACCTACAACCCGGCTGGAAAAACGCCACCCGAATACATTGGGACAATACAACAGGAACATCAATGCTGTCAGGACGATTGCGATGCCAAACGTCGGAATGATCCCAAAGAACCGGATCAGGTAGGCGACGAACAGGTAGTAAAACACATCAATCATCCCTAAAAAGAGATAATGAAAGGCATTGAATTTCACAGCGTAAATCTGGGAGAAGAAAAATATCACGGTCAAGAAGAGAATCAACGACATTGGTGAATAGTTCATCAGGCTTTGGATCTGGTCCAGGTACATTTGCTTCTCCAGGAATGCAACACCCATATCCTGGGTGGTGGAAAAATCATTCACACTAAAACGGATGACAGATCCATTGGCTGTCTTCTCCTCCACATGGGGCAGACCTTCCCGATAGATTGCATACTCCGGCGTATTCAGCTTGATTTCCGCCGTCAGCCCGTGAATCACATTGTTCTGATAGGCGGAAAGGTTGTATTTGAAAATATCCATGCCCTTGGTTGAATAGGTGACGAGGATTTCAACCTGCTCTCCTTTGTCCAGCGCCGGAAGCAAAACACTGGAGGCGTCCATGGTTGGGCGAATCATCAGATTCCCCTTCGAAGGGATCGAGATGGTGTAGTCATATAAGAAATTCGCGTTTTCGGGCTTGGTCACCTTCACCTGTAATTCACCTGGATGTTCAGTGTTGTTGATGATCAGGTAGGTCTCTTCGTTATGGGCCTCGAATGCATTGAAAACCAGCAAGCTGCGTATCTTTTCCCCATACACGACATTTGAATCAATGCTGATGGATTGCGGGACCAGCTTATAGCGTTCGGTCTTCGCAATTTCCTCATACTGGTCTGCGTCCTTATTGAATTGCGACTCGGTGTAGTTTCGCTGGAGGGTAAATTCCGGCGGTACAATCCCAATCTCACCACCCCACCCATCCCGAAACGTGGAATAGGCATAACCGTACGTGCTTGATTTCTGCTCTCCCACACGCGCAGCCGTCAGTTCCAAGACAATGGCGCTTGCCACAGTCAGTCCACCCAGCCAAACCAGCATGGCAAAAACCCGGGTCGCAGCATTCATACACACTCTCCTTTCTGATAAACAACCTCGGACCTCTTTCTTATACTATACATTTTTCTGAACTGTTGCGTACGTGTCAGATGTCATGAATAGGTTTCAACTGGATGCAATGAAACAAAAAGACTCCGATTTGGAGTCTTTCATTGCTAGTATCCTACGGCTCTTTCAGCGTACTTCCGAGCAACACTCCATTTGCCCAGTAGAAGCCCGTGCCGCCAGATGGCAGGATATCAAACGTAGCCGTCCCTTGATAACGCAACCGCTCCACCGCGGTTACAAACACACCATCCAGGATGTCACCCACTTTGAGATCAGCCAGTCTTCGCCCGTCCGAAGTCGGATGACCCGGTGAGGCCCACAACTCACGACCATCGCTCAAGATGACGTAGATGACCTGATGCGTGACCGGGACTCTCACACTGCCGGCCTGCAAGATGACGCCAGGTATGCGTTCGCCCGACGCATTCATCGTCCAGACCTGATCCCCCACCCGTAAATTCTCCACACGGACAGCGCCGCGTGGCGTCTCGATCAAAGTCCCCGCGGCCAGGCAGATGGGACACATCGGAAAACCGGGTTGGCGCTCCTGAACATCGATGGAACCATTGCCATCAATCGTTCCCTTAATCAGGAATCCTTCCTGCCCTTCCAAACCGGTCTGAATTTGAAACTGGAATTCATCTCCAACCAATTCAAAGTAGATTGCGTTGAGTTTTTTGTGTTCGCGATAGATCAGCAGCTTTTGTTCGTCAGTGAAAGAGGTGACTCCCGCCAGCCCGTTTCGATCCAGAATCGCCTGAAATTCCTCCGGATTGGCTTGCAGTTCTGGGAATCGCTGCAAAGCCAAAACCATTTCATCCTCACGCGCGATTGGGTAGAAATCAGGATCACAGAAGAAAAAATCGGGAGAAGCATCCAGGATTCGATATTTCAATTCAGTGGGAGAAAGGGAAGCAGCCGGAAGTGTCGGAATTGCGGTCGGCGGCTCCGGCGTCGGGAAAGGTGCCGGTGTACTGTTGGGATCCACCGGTTCCGCGATGGCGGTGCTCACTTCAGCCGTGATTTCAATTGGCGTGGGCGTGGACTCCGCACTGGCCGGGATGATCGGCGCACACGCAGTGAGAAACACTGCGAGGATGAGCGTGAAGGCAATTGGAATTTTCATAGGAGCCTCCTTGCACACAGGACTTAAACAAGAAACGTTTTGTTCCCTATAGTTCTTACAAAACAGGATACCTGTTCAGCATCAAAATCCAGCGGTTGGATGTCTAGACAAACGCAAGTACGTTGAACGGCGCGGTACCCTTCACCGCGTTTAGCTTCGGGGATGGCACGCCAGATGAGCGTATCTTCATCGCCCTTGTAGATGAGTTCATCTGCCCGATAGCGGGCAGTGAATACGTGCGGCGCGGCACCCAGACCCATTTCAAGGAGGTGAAGCGTCTGGCCAGTTTTCGGGCATGGCGGTTTTAAGGTCCGAGTCAGTGGCGAACTCACCGGGGCGTACCTGAGCATCTGGTCGATTACACACTTGGCATCGCCGCGAATCTCAATCGCAGCCTCCCCGATCCGCAAATCGGCCAAGGCTTCCAATCCCTCAATCAGGGCCAGATACTCTGCCACATTCGAGCCCACCACACAAATGGGGAGAAAAACTCCAAAACCGCGGGCAATTTCCATTTCAAACCACGTTATCCTGTGGTGCTACCATTAAGCAATAATAGCCCTGAAAATAGGTTATGAGAATCGACCTTTCCAACGAGAATGGGGTGTATGCACTTTCTTCTTGATATAATTAATACACACAGACTTTGTTCCGCAACGTGGCTGGAGGTGAACCCACCATGTCCAATGACGATCTTCCAGGCCTGCGCATCGGTGAAGGCGTCTATGCGCGGGTACGTGCCCTTGCGCACGAACTTAACCTTCCCTCCGACGCCAATCGCTCACAACTGATCACCGCATTGGCCCGCAGCCGGGTCATCGCCCCGTCTCTGCCGGTTGCCTTCGACGACACGCGCGACCTCGAGGACTTGCTGCGTGTCATCCCGCCCGAGGGTCTGAAGACACCACCCTCGGTCGGATGGCGGGCTGTGCCGCCAAAGCTGCCGAGTCGCCAGCCTCACTACACCATCAAGGTGCGCGCCGTGATGTGCTCCGACAAAGACGGCTCACATGCCGTCAATATCTCCCAGGCGACGTTGGTACAGGTGTTCAAGGCATGGTCGCTTCTCTACTATCAGGCGGGACTGACCTTCGTCCTTTCCCAGCGAGTGGTGCTTCCCGACACTATGATTAACCAGGACTTTACCGTCCCCTCCGGGCTTGATATGACCACAACGGATCCGCCGATGACCACGGCCGAAACAGATAAGAGCTTCGATGAACACAATGCCGCCCGCAGCGCGTGGGCCAGGGACTATTCCGGGGAACTGGTGGTGTTCTTTCGCTATGGCACCAAGCTGAACTGGGATGAAACGGCACAAGTGTGGACGGTTGGCCCTGCGTCTTTTGCGTTTTCCGGCCCGGAGCACGAGTTCGTCGCCATGGGCCTGGGCAATCCACCGGAGGCAGCGCTGCTGGCGCACGAGTCGGGCCACTATTTCCACCTCGGCCACACGCACGGCGGCCTGGTCAGCCTGACCAAGGAGGAGGCCGGGCAGTATCCCGATTGGGAAACCAACCCAGCCCATCGCCAGGCTGGCGTGAAGCTGTTGCGAGAGAGGCTGGTCGAGGGGATCCGCAGCTTCGTCGACGACCAGGGCCACTCGCCCGACTCAGGGCTTGACGTGCTGGATGCCGATGGTCTATCCGACACCCAACCCGATCCAGGACCAACGATATTCGCCTACGAGTTCGGCGATGCCTGCGCCCCGAGTGCGATCACCGTACAGGTGAACTTGACCTCGGGCATGCGTGCATACAGCGTTACCGCCAGCTTGCAGATCATCATGTCGTACTTCTTCCGGTGTGCGGGCCTGAAGCGCTTCACCGAGCTCCAGATCGACCGGATTCGGTATGTGCTGGAGACGCCCGTCCTCACCGGCACGGTGACGACAGGTGGGGGAAGCACCCTGCCCATCCTGTCCCGGAATCACTTGATTGCGCCGAAGTACCAGCGGGGCCAGGGTCCTATGATCGCGAAACAACTTCCATGGCTGGTCAAGGTGTGGCAGCGGCTGCGAAACCGGTAGCACTGCATGATAGCGTGGTTACACTACACATTGCGAATTTGACTCAGAATTAGGCTAAACATCGGCTAAAAAAGACTCGTCTTTCGGCTGCTCATGGCTGCCCTAATGCAAAACCAGTGGAATAAGAACCAATTTTCGTAACGAAATTTGCAACCACGTTTTAATGTGGTGCTACTCTGATGCAAATAGGCCCGCAAAAATGATCATATCCTGAAGGAAGTGGATGCACCAAACCCAACACATCTCTTCGGTCTCAGCATTGGCGGAATTGAGATGCATTATTAGCCGAACGTCAGCAAGAGCCACTCGTAAAGGATGGGGCACTCTTGCTTGATGAAGGAAATCTTAACGTGAATTTTGCCAGGCCATCCAGCCACTTGTACAAATGTAAGCCATTGCAATGAGGATGGCAAGCACAGCATCAATTCTGCCTGCCATGGCTGCATCCTTTGCGCCGGACAGGAAGAGGGCAGAGAGCGCCATCGCGGCCTTGTGGAAGAACGCGAGTTCCCACACGCCCGCCGAGTTACGGGGCCGTAGCGCAAGGAGCACAAACATCCCGGCAAAAACGAGAAACCCGAACATACGCCAGGTTTCCACCCAAACGGTTTCAGGTGTTGCGACACGTACGGCGGCAAATCCGGACGTGAAAGCGGACAACGCTCCCAAAGCGGCAAACCACATCAATCCGCGCCCCAGGCGATCCTGCCAGTTTGAGGAAGTTTCAAAGACTGTTTTTGAATTCATTTTATCTCTCCAGAATAATGGGATATGAGTCTATTTCAAAATTAATGTATGATGGGAATAGGTCATTGCTTCCACAGGACCAACAAAATCTTGTTTACGATCAGGATGATCGTGTAGGGCCAGCCAAGAGTGGGTTTTCCACTTGCAAAGAGGGTAACCGCGCCTGAAGCAAACAGGATCAGTTCCAGGGTCAGGTACGAAGCGCCCATCAAAGGATAAGTCGCCCTCGGCGCAAGGAACAGTCCCCACAGAACAGCGATCAAAACGGGCAAGCCAATCCCAAAAAGGACTTTCATGAGCCAGCCTGATTGGGTCTTGAAGCCCCAATACCCCACCGCTGCAAGCATACAAAGCTCGAGCAAAAATCGAACCAGCAGATTCAGCATCTTTAGAGCATCCATAATTCACTCCAACCTGGCTTCCTGTAATCCAGCCACTAAAGCCGATACCAGCCTGCGAAAACTTTCGTCGCAATCCTGCGGCAGACCAAACCCGCCCGCCACCTCCAGCGTAGCAAACCCGTGCACCATGCTGCGGAAGGCGCGCAACCCATGAATAGCATCCTCTCCCTGCAGACCTAGCGAGGCCATGACCGCTATGCCGATCTTCATGGCGCGCTGCTCTTCCTGCAGCAGGTTCTGATCTTGAACCGGTTGAGTACCCGATGCGCGGAGAGTGGACATATACAGCCCGGGATATTCCTTCACGTACTCCCGAAATGCCTGCGCGACTTCCATGAAAAGTTGCGAACCGCTCTTGCCGATGGCAGCTTCACTCAAACGGTCTGCAAGCAGTCTGGCATTCATCACAGCCAGTTCCTTTTGCAATCCGGTCAAACCATCCACATGGTTGTACAGAGATGGGGTTTGGATTCCTAGTTTCTCTGCCAGGCGGCTGAGGGTCAGCGCACCCACTCCTTCAGTATTAAGTAAATCTACAGCGGCTTGCACCACCGTATTCTTATCGAGTCGGACACGTCTTTTGCTTGTCATCATCTATCCTTTCCGCAATGAGTGCAGGAAGGAAATCATCAGCGGCGCAGTCGCTTCCGGCATTTCAGCATGTGGATAGTGACCGGCGTTCTCGATCATCTTGAAGTCACCGCGCAGGGCTTCCGCTACGCGTTTGGCTTCGGCTTCGGGGTTTTTGAAATCCGGATCCTTACTTCCCATCAACACCAAAGCAGTTTGCTTCACCTTGGACAGCCGTTCACCTGAAGCCCGCTTGGAAGCACGCAGCATCTCCATCACCGCTTCGAGGCGTCCGCGTTGTTTTATGTTTGCATGCAGTGCGGAGGAATACTCAGCAAAGTCTGCAGGCTTGCGGGTTGGGTATAACGATGAATAATATTTCAGCCACATGGACGGTCCCCACGGACGGGCGAACAGCATGGAAAGCAGGAATACAAGAGGACGATTGCTATCGCCATCCACGAACGGGTCGACAAGGATCATCCCACGAATCAGTTCAGGCGCTTCCACCGCGGCCCAGGTGGCTGCACCGCCTCCCATCGAAGTTCCCACCACGACTGCGGGGCCTGAGTCCAACTCGCGAACGAGAGCAAGGATATCTTCACCGATGGCCGCTACCGAGAAATCATCCCATTCCACGCTGGTCTCGCCGTGGCCGCGTACATCCATTGTCGCTACACGATATCCGGCCTTCACCAGCAGCGGGACAAGAAAACGATACTCG
>DASTOH010000023.1:0-45917 GCA_035720235.1 Anaerolineales bacterium
AGGAGATTGCCACGCTCACCGCGCAGCGGTTCGCTCGCAATGACACATGAAATGGTATACTCGCCTTAGTAAAGGGAAGCTATGCCACGATTTGAAATTGACGTTGACCCCTGTGACCACATTACCGCTGACGCCATCGGGAACCCCGGTCAGCGGGTGTTTTACATTCAAGCCTTTCAAGACCAGCGCACCATCACCGTGATCATCGAAAAGGCACAATTGAATTCGCTCGCGATCGGCATCGAACAGTTCCTCTCGCAGATCGCCGAAAAAAATCCCGAGCTGACCGAAGCCTCCGGTGATTACGTGGAGGAGGTGATGCGCATCAACCCACCCGTGGACCCGCTCTTCCGCGCCGGTGAGATCGGGCTGGGCTACGAAAAAGAGCGCGACCTGGTGGTGGTGTTCGTCAAGGAAATCCTGACCGAGGAAGATGACCCCGACAACGCGGCAGTGATCCGCTTTTGGGCCACGCGCAAGCAGGTCCGTATGCTGGCGCGTTGGGGCAAGCAGGTCGTGTTACGCGGACGTCCTATCTGCCCGCAGTGCGGTCAGCCTGAGGAGCCCGAAGGTCACTTTTGCCCCAAGAAGAACGGGCATATGCATTAAGGTTTGTCACACACCTGCCACCTGCCCCGCGCGAACGTGCTGTGTGGGGTGTGCGGGCGGTGCCAGGGGGAGACGCAGGGTATACTGACGGCCAAGGATCTTAGCATCTCCCCAGGCACTGGGCAGGTGTGTAACTCAGTGACAAATTTTGATGAGCAGATCAATTTCTCCACTTCAACAAGCCCTCCAGCATGGCGACCTTGAGCTCAAAGGTCAGTTTATGCTCGGCTCGAATTACACCTTCCTGGTTGAAGTGCACCATCAAAACGAAGTCTATCCGGCGGTCTACAAGCCCAAACGCGGCGAACAACCATTGTGGGATTTTCCTGAGAACTCGCTGGCCCACCGCGAAGTCGCGGCGTATCTGCTCAGCGAAGCCCTGGGCTTTCACATTGTGCCCTTCACGATCCTGCGCGAGAGCGGTCCCTATGGCGCAGGCTCGCTCCAGCAATTCATTGATTACGATCCCGAATATCATTACTTCAATTTCACAGACGAAGACAGAAGACTCCTGATGCCGGTTGTGCTTTTCGACCTGCTCGTCAATAATGCAGACCGCAAGGGCAGTCACGTGTTCTTTGAAAACAAAACCCACCAGCTCTTTGCCATCGATCACGGGATTTGTTTCCACGAAGATGATAAATTACGGACGGTTCTTTGGGATTTCGGAGGACAGCGCATCCCAGGTGATTTGATTTCACGCCTCTCCCTCAGCCCCAGCCTGCTCGCTGGCCTGGAGCCGCATCTCAGCCCGAGCGAGATCGAGGCCCTCTGTCGCCGCGCCGAATCCATCTGCAAAAAGGGATCCTTCCCCCGCCAGCCGCGTGACCGCCGCGCCACCCCCTGGCCACCGCTGTAACCCACTGTCATTGCGAGTCTTCGAGAAGCAATCTCCACTTAAGTTGGGGATTGCTTCGCTCACTCCATTCGCTCGCAATGACATTACATAGGAGAATGCCCATGCACTACAACCTGGCCTTCATCGGATTCGGCAACGTTGCCCGCGCGCTGGTCCGCCTGCTCGAACGCAAACGCGAACTCCTGAAATCAAAATATGACATTACTTATTCCATCACAGGGGTTGCCACGGGAACTCATGACTTTGCAGTACATCCGGAGGGACTTGATATCCACAAGGCTCTTGTACTCGTGGAAAACAAGCAATCTATCTCTCCACTTTCCACTCATCAGTTGGAAGACTCCCTTGCGGTGATTCAACACTCGAATGCCCATGTCATGTTCGAAAACTCCCCCGTCAACACCCAGACCGGACAGCCCGCGCTCGATCACATCCGGACGGCGTTGAATCTCGGCATGCACGCCATCACCGCCAACAAGGGACCGGTTGTGCATGGCTATCGGGAGCTCGCCAAACTGGCCGAATCAAAGGGGAAAAAGTTCCGATTTGAATCCGCGGTATTAGGTGGTGCGCCCATTTTCTCGGTCTTTCGGGAGGCGTTTCCGCTGGCAGAACTCTCTTCATTCCAGGGCATCCTCAATGCCACGACCAACATCATCCTGTCGCGCATGGAGAACGGCGAATCGTATGAAGATGCCGTGAGGTATTGCCAGTCCATTGGCGTAGCGGAAACAGATCCCACTAACGACGTGGATGGCTGGGACGCGGCGATCAAGGTCGCGGCGCTGGTGACCGTGTTAATGGATACGCCGCTGACACCACAACAGGTAAACCCCACCGGCATTCGCGGCATCACGCCTGAAATGATCGCTGTAGCCAAAGCAGAAGGCAAACGCTATAAATTGGTCTGTTCGGCTGAAAAGGAGGGAAGTATGGTAAAGGCCAGCGTTGCACCCCAACTGGTGGATGCATCATCGCCGTTGTATGGCATGATGAACTCAAGCACTGGCGTCACGTTCCGGACGGATGTCATCCTCGATTACTCGATCACACTTTCGGAAAAACCTGGCCTGCAAGGCGGACCGGTCGAAACGGCGTACGGTCTGTTTGCAGACTTTGTGAGCATCGCGAAGGACCAGGATTAATAAGCGATTGATTGCGACAAAGGGCATGGCTTACTATCAAGCTATTTCCTGAGTCTCCCGCTCAGCCTCAGACAGTATCTCAGCAGACGAGCTATTCAAACCACCATCTGAAACATCGTTTATTCTTCCGAATGCACCTGATCTGACGGGATTGGGTGGATTCGATGTTTCATTAGGGATGATGAAAGTGGGTTTTACAGAGGCGCCTGACTCACGGCCGTGAATCCTGGGCCACAGTTCTCCGTCGTTATCATGCCCGCTAAGTACCTGGATCGATTTGCGGCGGCGCATCCACAGAACCGGAATTTGCCTGAGTATCTGGCGGACAAGAGGGATCCGTACAACCAGCAAAGCGAACAGCACCGCAGCGTATGCTTTTAACTCGTATTCTGCCTGGGGGTCACGGAAATGCAGCTTTTTGCTCATGGTCATTGCCAGCAGCGAATGAGTAACAACTGCCATGCCTGCAAGATACACGAGGCGGTGCACTCGCTTCCAGTTCTTTCCCAGCCGTTGCATGGACCAGCGGTTGGAGGTGATGGCAAGCGCGGTCAGGATAGCCAGGCCGGTCAAACCGAGTGCGAGATAGGACTGCATGGGCAGCCTCAGCCAGTCCAGCTTTGCCCCACGGATATAAAGCAGGACGTGCAGAGAAGCGAACGCGAAAGCCCAGAGCCCAGCCGATTTGCGGAGTTTGATCGCGCTGCTCCAGCCAAAATAGGTGTTCATCGGGGTCATGGAAAGGCAGGTAAGGAGAAAGCGAATCGCCCACTTCCCGCTCTCGAGCCCGGAATCGAAAGTGTCAGTTCTGCGCCAGTCCGCGCTCCCCCGGGTGAGCACAAAAATAAGCGTGAACACTGCAAACAGGTTCAGCATGCCCCAGCGCCAGTGCGACTTAAACCAGGTCAAGGCCATCTCCTTTTTGATGAAAGCTTTTGTCCCTTTTACACCGCCAATGGCTGGGAGGTTCCCCTTGCAAGCTTCTTGGCTGAATTTATAAATATGGCGAGTTTCTCATGGGAATGCGCCTGAAGGCAATCAAAGATTGAAGTGGCCGGTCCGTCCTGTCAGGCGCGAGGTCCCTCTCTATCGCCTCAACAACTCCCTGCGTTCTTTCAGTCCAAAACCATGATCTTCACCCTATGAGGGGTGTAGTCGTTTATGAATGGTCGTGAAGCTCATCCTGACTCATAGCCCACTGAAGGATCTCACTGCAAACCTGATCGGGCCCCTTATCCTTGGTGTATACAATGTGCTTGGCAAGGTCATAATTGGAGTGATGGCGAACGAGATGTTCGTTCACCTCACGCTGGCCGTCTGAATCATAACCATTGCGTGCATGCAAAATCTCGATGGATTCTTCGATGTTCGGCGAGGGGATCAATAACACAACATGAGGATACGGTGCGAGCAGGTCACGGACCTGCTGAAATAATTTGTCATCTTCATACACGGTATGTCCCCCGCCCAGATCGAAAATACACTTATGAAAACCGCTCAACAGCCTTCCTACCGCATAAGCCTCAAAGGGTTTCCAATAATGGTAAAGACCCCAAAAACCCTCCTGCGTGCGTTTTTGACGGGCGAGATCGCGGTCGTAGCCGATTTCGTCATAATACTTCCAACGAAGTTCGTCCATGGACCGGCGCGGCAAACCAGTGCTCATGGAGAGTAATTCAGCAACGGTGCTTTTACCGCTGCCAATGGGACCAATCAGGATGATCTCAGGTTTCATTCTAAGTGACTAGCGTGTGTCGCATGCTTTGCTAAACCCTGGAGTACATTGCGCACTGAACTTTCAGTTCCTGGTTTAGATGATCATGCGGTACTGTGTCGGCGTCCGGTCATTCCACACTATACCCTATCACAGGGCGGTGGATTGACGTTCAGGGTCTTGTAAGGTGAATGCAATGTCGTCACCTTATACTATTCTGAAACCAAAACTGCCTAACAAACGGCTCTTGCGCAATCCGCTGTCGCTTCGATCGGCTTAGTACCAGCCTGGGTGTCGAGAATATCAGTAAACATGACCTTCGTCAGCTTCAGAAGGGATATATCTTATGTCGTTATAGGGAAGGAAAGGTTACTGGCGTAGTCTGCCGGGCGAAAACTTCAGCGATGAAAATCTGGACGGCACGGCAGCTTCGCTCATTCCTGGCTCTGTACCCACGTCAGGATCTCGTCACAGGTCTCTTCGGGGGTTTTATTCTTGGTGTAAACCGTGAATTTGGCAAGGGCATAATTTGAAGGATGACAGATGAGGTGCTCGTTGATGCTGTCCCGCCCATCGGCCGCGGCGTCTGTACGGGCATTCAGGATCTGAAGCGACTCCTGAGGATCAGGGGATGGGAGCAAAAGGACAATATACGGATAGGGGGTTAGAGTCTCGTGGACTTGATGGAACAACCGGTCATCTTCATACACCGTGTTTCCCGCGCCAAAATCAATGACACAGTTGTCGTGATCGGATAATAACCTTCTGACTGCATAGGCTTCAAAGGATTTCCAATACCGATAGATTCCCCAGCAACCTTCCCTCTGGTAATGATGGCGGGCCAGGTCCCTGTCGTAGCCCATCTCGTCGTAGTATTTCCAGCGCAGTTCATCCATGGACCGGCGCGGCAGGCCGGTTTTCATGGAGATTAATTCGGCTATGGTGGATTTACCACTGCCAATCGGACCAATGAGAATGATCTCAGATTTCATGTGAGAGAAATACAGTGAAAAAATTGGATAATTTGAGTCATATTTCTGGAATGATAATGGTGTGGAACCTGGCGTCAAGTGATTGAAGTCATAAAGTTGCCATTACAATGTCAGAATTCAACTTGATAATGACTGCCCTGACACCACACGGTACTTGGGTATGCACGCAGGACCTTTCCATGACAAAAAGCTCCATAGGGTAAAATCTGAGATGGAAAGAATTCAAATGTCGAGCATGAAAACTTGCTGAGGGTCTTTCAATGTCAATTACCAAACAGCGCGCGCTGGATTATGTGTCTGAAGAATGGGGTACGTACGTCGAACGCTTTTCCCGTCTGCCCCAGGAAGAGGGCGAAAAACGCGTCAGAGCGATGGGCTACGAACGTTTCCGTGATATGCTGGCGCACATCCTGGCCTGGTGGGAGGAGGGAATGGGCATCATCCATTCGATCGCCGCAAACCGCGAGTTCGAACGCAAGAAATATGACTTCGATGTGTTCAACGCCGAAGCGGTGGCGAAGTACAGGGATTGGGATGAGGGTGAGTTCATGGCTCGCTTTGAGAGTACGCGCCAGAAAATGGAGGCAGACCTGAGGTCGATCGAGCAGGCGCTGTTCGAACATCGCCGCGTTCGGGCCTGGTTGCAGGCGGTCCTCTTTCATCACGCGCGTGAACATCTCGTGGCCTTGAGCCGCTTTATGGTCATTGACATGCTGGAAAACAATTGGGCGACTTATATCGAAGATTTTAAACATCTCGATGAGGAAAAGAAAAAGGAATTCCTGGCGAAACAGGGCTTTGCTTCATTTCACGATCTGGTGGCGCATATCGTTGGGTGGTGGGAGGAAGGGGCGCGCATCATTTTGGGAATTATGGGCAGTCCTGCTTTTACCTGGGAAAGCCATGATGCTGATGCGTTCAATCTGGAATTGACGCAGAAATACTCCACGTGGACCGACCAGGACCTGTTCAAGCATTATGAAACGGTGCGGCTGGCGCTGATCGATCTGGTTGCTGACCTGCCGGAGGATGCCTTTTTGAACAGCGATATCGAAGGCTGGCTGAAGGATGATGTGGTGGGACATTATGATGAACATCCGATACTGAGGTGAATCGCAGGTAATTCTTGCCCTGGCGGGGTCTTCGCGAAGCATCCCGCCAGAGCATCGTCAATCCAATTCACGAATGGCAGGATGCAGAACTGCGAGCAGGCCTGCCAGCGCGGTCAACGTGCCGCCGATCAGGAAAACAGGCGACGGACCGATCATTCCAGTAGCCCAGCCAGCCACCAACATGCCAATGGGCATCAGGCTGGTGGAGCCCAACTGGTCAATGCTGAAGACGCGGCCAAGTTGTTCATTGGGGACTTTCTCCTGCAGGAGGTGAGTCCATGCCAGCGCGCCTCCCTGGAGCGCGATACCGTTAATCAGTGCCGCGAGGATCAATATCCATAACGGAAGATGCAGTCCATACAATCCAAGCATGATTGCGGCAACTGCGAGAGTCAAGTTCATCAATACGCCTCGGCGCGGAAGTTTATGGTAACGTCCAAGCCAGAGACTGCCGATGACGTACCCAACCGGGAAAATGGACAGGATCAGTCCGAGGCGTTGCACATCCGCTTTCATAAAGTCGCTGACGAGGAAAGGCATGGCAACCACGTAGGGACCGATCAGGGTGACATTAATAAGCGAGAAAATGAGGATGCTGATCCACAACCAGGGCGTGGAGGTGACGAACGCAAAACCGGCGCGAATGTCGGCAAGGATGTGATTCTCCGAGGGCTTGGGGCTAGAGATGTTGGCGAAGATCAGAGGGATTAAGAAGCCAGCCGAAACGAGGAACGAGGCGCCATTGATCATGAATGCAGAAGAAGTGCCCAGCCAGGCAACGATTCCCGCGCCGAGCGCTGGGCCAATGATGCGTCCCAGGTTAGCACTGATGCTCGTGAGCGCGTTGGCACTCGGCAAATCCTGTTCAGGGATAATCTGCGGGATCATGGCGTTATAGGCAGGCGTGAAGAACGCATCCACCATACCGAAGAAAAAACTGGTGGTATAGATGTGCCAGATTTGAAGTTGATCCAGAGACGCAAGGACTGCCACAATGAGCACAGCCAGCGCGCGCCCGAGGTCTGAGATCAGCATGAGTTGGACACGCGGGAACCGGTCCACGACCGCGCCGCCCAGCAGCAGGAGTAGCACGGAGGGTGTGATCACGAAGACCCACATCAGACCCATCAGTTCGGCAGAACCGGTCTTTTCGAGAATCCACCACGACAGCGCGATCTCATAGACGAAATCGCCCAGGCGTGAAAGCGTCTGCCCTGACCAGAGCAACGCAAAGGAACGATGTTTGAGTGCACGTAATGTGGACATGGAATTCCAGCTTTCTGTAATCAGTTTTCAGTGACCAATGAGTGGACTCTCTCTTAAGAGAGGTGGAGGTGAAGTCTATACCGCCGCGAGATTCTCGCGCGCCATCACGGTATGCGGATGTTCCTGGCCCAATCGTATCTCGAACACTTTCAAGGCGCGGTTGAACAACGCACGCGCTTCCTCCAATCGACCCATCGATTGGAACAACACGCCGAGGTTGTTTGCCGTCAACGCTGTATCAGGATGGTCGAGGCCGAGAATCTTTTCCTTTATTTCCAACGCGCGTTGGAACAATTTTTCCGCTTCATCATAATCACCGCGCGCGTACCGCACGTTGGCGAGATTGTTCAAATTGACTACGATCTCATAATGCTCGGGCCCATACATTTTTTCAAAAACCTGCAAGGCATGAACGTAGATAGGTTCCGATTCATCGTACCGTTCGAGTCCATCTAACACGCCCGCATAAGCGGCAGCATCTGCCAGGGTGATGGGATGATCCTCGCCCAGCAATTGACGGTTGATGTCCCAGGCTTTGCGGGCGTAGGGTTCGCCGGTTGCAAAGTCGCGGCGCGCATGGAACAGGCCGCCGAGGTTGTGATAAATCACTGCCACCGACGAATGCATCTCGCCGTGTTTCGCTGTCAGACTTTTCAACGCGTCGCGATACAACTTCTCGCCCTGTTCGAATTTGCCTGTATATTTGTACAAAATGCCAAGATGATTGCGGGCTGTGGAGGCCTGCTCTGACTCCTCCCCAAAAGTGGAGGCGGCATACGCCAATGCTTCTTGAAGGATTTGTTCCGCATCCTCATACCGTGCCAGGTGGCGATAGGTGTTCCCGATCAGGCCCCAGGCCTGCAAACGGATCTCACTTTCATCACCGCCTGCCTCCTCATGCCGGACTGGGCCCAACAGCCTCAGCGCCTCCTGCGCCGCCGCGATGGAGCCGTTATGATCCTCAATTTTCTGCTTCATAAATGCAATCGCATTCATGATATTGGCAGCATCCAGGCGGTGCGAGCCGCCGGCCTGTTCGAAGATGCGGCGGCTCTCCATATACAACATTTCGGCGCGTTCGAGGTTGCCCTGCTCCTCGGCCCGCGATGCTTCATTATAGATTTGAATGGCACGTTCGATATTTGCTACCATGCGAACCTTTCCTTCCAACAAGTGGCAGTTGTTCATATTAAACAACTACCACCTGCCGACGTAGGTCTATTGTTTCACTTTCAGCGCGAGCTGGTTGTGATTCAGAGGGACACCTTTGTGCACTTTCAATGCCGTCTCGTTGTGGTTCTGGGTGAGACCTTTGCGCACTTTCAGTGCAGTCTCGTTATGGTTCTGGGTGAGACCATCCCGCACCTTCAACGTGGTCTCGTTGTGATTGGAGGTAAGAGACTTGCGCACCTTCAGCCCGGACTCGTTGTGGTTGATACTCGTACCCTTGCGCACCTTCAAAGTTGTTTCGATAGATTTTGTGGACATTTCTTTTTTTCCTTTTCGTCTTTGATTTTGCAGATTGATGTTCCGTCTGCTTGAATGTCCACAGTATAGGCATGCGAGCGTTGACAATGTTGTCATTTATTGACAAACCATGTTGACTCTTGGAGAGTCAACACTGCCGGCTGGTATATGAGCTCTCTCAGGGAAGGATGCCAGGTTTTCGAGCGCTGTCTTTTTTCTACAGCAGGACCGTAACCTTAATGGTTAGTACCGGTATGGACACAGAGCGCATCAGCAAGCGAAACTTAGTTCTGGGTGTGGGACAAAACTGTTTTGAGCATCGTTTCATTGTGATTCAGCGGGAGGCCCTTACGTATCTGCAGTGTAGACTCGTTGTGGTTATACTTGATGCCCCGGCGTACTTTCAACGCGGTCGCGTTGTGATTAACTTTGATGCCTTGGCAAACCTTCAGCTTCATCGTGCTCTCGTTATGGTTATACTTGACGCCTTTGCGCACTTTCAACGCGGTCTCGCTGTGGTTGGGGGCGATGATCCTGCGGACCTTCAATGTGGTCTCGTTATGATTAGGTGTGATAAGCTTGCGCACTTTCAGAGCAGTCTCATTGTGGTTGTCGACGAGCGCCCTTCGCACTTTCAATGCGTTCTCATTGTGGTTGGGGACGACCGCCTTGCGCACCTTCAATGTGGTCTCGTTGTGGTTGGGTGTGATAACCCTGCGCACCTTCAGAGCCGTCTCGTTGTGATTGCCCTGAAGTAATTTGCGTACCTTCAGCCCGGTCTCATTGTGGTTCGGGGCGAGCGCCTTGCGCACTTTCAGCGCAGCCTTCTCGCTGGAAAAAACGGTTTTGACAGATTTTGTGGACATTTCTTTTTTCTCCTTTGGGTTAACAGTCGCCTGATGGCAACTGCTTGAATGTCCACAGTATAAGTGTCAGCTTGTTGCATTTGTTGACATTTGTTGAGTACTTTTGTTGACTCTTTTTGTTCATCCAAAACAAAAACGCCCGCCAGGGCTAACACCTAACGGGCGCTTCTGGGGAAGATCTACTGGTTATGGCATCACAAAGATTTGTGAGACATCGGCGGGGTTGTACTTGATGTTGATCCTGTCACCTTTGCGGGGCACAGCGATACGTGAGACCATGGTGCGCGCAGTGGCTTCGAACGGCGCGCCAGCCGCAGGTATGACGTGCAGTTTCAGTTCCACGACGGGGTTCATGTTGATCGTGGCGCCTGTATCCGTTACCGAGAGCACATCCGCGCTGGCATCCAAACCGTTCTGGGCAACCCAGTTCATCTGGTTCACATTGTCGATCGCAGCCTGGCCTTGATCCATGGCGGCGTTCATCTTACCCACGAGACCCTGACCCATGTTGGTGAGGCCGCCCAGCAGGCCCTTGTTCACCACCTTGCGGGCGTTCTCGAGCGCCTTCTGCGGATCATCCTGTGACTTGCTGAAATTGAACATGATATTTTCTTCTGTTGATCATTTTTCGATTGTATGAATTGTCGTAGAGTATGTATCCGCTTGTTGACAATGTTGTTATGTACTGCGCTTATTTACTCACCTTCAGAGTAGTCTCGTTGTGGTTAAATTTGACGCCCTTGCGCACCTTTAGGGCGGACTCGTTGTGGTTGGGCTGGATAGCCTTGCGCACCTTCAACGTGGTCTCATTGTGATTGGGATCAATGGCCTTGCGTACCTTCGACGCGGTTTGGTTGTGGTTCTGGGTGAGACCTTTGCGCACCTTCAGCGCGGTCTCGTTGTGGTTGGTAGCGAGGCCTTTGCGTACCTTCAATACGGTCTCGTTGTGGTTAGGATCAATGGCCTTGCGTTCCTTCAGCGCGGTTTGGTTGTGGTTTTCGCTGACACCTTTGCGCACCTTCAACGCGGATTCGTTGTGGTTGGGATCAATGGCCTTGCGAACCTTCAATGCTATCTCGTTGTGATTGTTCGTAATACCGTTGCGTATCTTCAGCGCGGTCTCGTTGTGGTTGCTGGTGACGCCTTTGCGCACCTTCAAAGTTGTTTCGACAGATTTTGTGGACATTTCTTTTTTTCCTTTTGGTCTTTGATTTTGCAGATCGGTTTCCCGGCTGCTTGAATGTCCACAGTATAGGCATGCGGGTGTTGACAATGTTGTCATTTGTTGACTCTTGGTGTTGACTCTTACCCACCCTTACCGTCCTCCCCTGCACTGTACCACACCTGCCCTGGTCTCTTCGAGACGGTGCCAGGGAACGCACGATTTTCTAAGCAGATCGGGTGCAAGTGTCGGGCATCTTCGCGAAGCATACTCGAAGAGTGCCTCCAGATACGACTGGGGTTCGTCGTATTTGCCCCATCCAGGTTGCTTCGCGAGGGGAAGGAGAGGGGCTCACGATGACATCAAAATAATTCATAATTGTTAAAGAACATGAGAGGTGACAGTCACTTTTTGTGGAGCACGCCTCGCGCATGCCGCAAAGCGGCAGTACCCGAAGGGTTCGTAGTGAACGAAGCGAGCGAAGTGACTGTCACCTGTGCTGGCGGCCGCCTTTATTTGCACCGCAACACGGTCTCGTTGTGGTTCATACTGAGACCCTTGCGCACTTTCAACGTGGTTTCGTTGTGGTTGCCGACAAGTGCCTTGCGCACCTTCAGCGCGGACTGGTTGTGGTTCATGCTGAGACCTTTGCGCACCTTGAGCGTCGACTCATTGTGATTGGGGCTGACAACCTTGCACACCTTCAGCACAGTCTCGTTGTGGTTCATACTGAGACCTTTGCGCACTAGCAACGTATTGGGGGTTTGATTTTTGTTCATTATGGTTTCTCCTTTTGATTTGGAAATTTTCTTAGTTTGCTCGCGGGCGCCGCTTGATTGAACTGTCCGTAGTGTAGCAAAACGGGTGTTGTGTTTGTTGACATTTGTTGTGGCCTGGTGTTGACAACTTTTGATGTCAACAGAGGTCAGGTCTTTATCCCTCTTTTGAGTTGATGTACAATCTCTTCATGGCAGGTTCTGAGACGGCCGTTTCTCCCGATACCTTCATTAACTTGGGCGAACTTCTGCGCTATCTACGCAAGCGCGCCGAACTCTCCCAGCGCGAACTGGCATTGCAGGTCGGTTATCACTTCAGCCATCTGAGCCGCATTGAAAACAGCGAATATGTGCCCGATCCCACCATGCTGATGGCGCGCTTCGTCCCGGCGCTGCGGCTGGAGCGTGAGCCAGCATGGACCGAGCGCCTGTTGGAGTTAGCCGCCGGCGAGGAAAAGACCTTCGCTCCTAAAAAAGGAAGTAAGCCTGCCTCCGCCGAACCGGAGCTCTTCGATCAACGCTTCGACGCGGCTTCGTCCCCGCTTGGCACGGGACTTTCGGCAGTCAGCGCGTCGACTCACACCGTCCCGACAGTTGCACTTGGCGCACACTTGCCCCCGGCGCAAGTGCCGGGGAGTGCAGGTGTACCCTTTCGGGAAGGCAAGCCTGATCCCGCTTCCTTCGTGTTCGATTCCATGCCCGGCTTTTTCCCGGTCAGCCTGACCCCTCTGTTGGGCCGCGAACAGGAAGTCTCTTCTGTGACGAGACTCCTGTCGCGTTTCGATACCCGCCTTGTGACAGTGGTCGGTCCGCCAGGCATCGGCAAGACGCGCCTGGCGGTCCAGGTGGCATCTGAAGTGGCGGGTCTGTTCGCGCATGGGGTGAACTTCATTGACCTCGCCCTGGTCGGCCAGCCAACCGGGTTTCTGCCCGCCCTCGCGCAGGGTTTGGGCGTGAACGAAAGCCCCGACATGGCGCTCATGGCACGTCTGGTGCAGGCGCTCAGGCAGAAAAACCTGCTGTTGGTCATGGACAATTTCGAGCAGTTGATCGAGGCGGCTCCACAAGTCCACCAATTGTTAATCGGCGCGCCGGGCATCAAGGCGCTGATTACCAGCCGCATGCCGCTGCATCTTGCCGGTGAGAATCAATTTTCTGTGCCACCCCTCTCTCTTCCGCAGGATGCTTCGAAAGACCGAACCGATGGTGGTGATCAAGGCCTGCTGGGATACGCCGCCATCCGGTTGTTCGTGGAACGCGCCCGGGCGGTACAGCCGGAATTCCAGCTCACACCTGAAAATGCCGCCGCGGTCGTGCAGGTCTGTCGCAGGCTCGATGGGTTACCGCTGGCGATCGAGCTGGCGGCGGCGCGTGTCAAGGCGCTGTCCCCACAATCCATGCTGAACCAAATCGACCGCCGCTTTGACTGGCTGGCTCGTAACAACCGCGAAGGGCAAGCATCGAAGCAGACCCTGCGCGGCGCTATCGAATGGAGTTACAACCTGCTCTCGGAAAAGGAGAAAATCCTCTTCCGGCGGCTCTCGGTATTTTCCTCCGGGCGGACGGTGGAAACCGCAGAGGCCGTGTGCGCCGATGCGGAAACAACATCGCACGAATCGACTCCCTCCCTCCTCGCAGGCGAAATATTCGACCTGTTGATCCAACTCACCGATAAATCCCTTCTGTACACAGAGATTGACAACGGAGAGACACGTTTTAACTTCATGGAAACCATCCACGAATTCGCGCGCGAGAAATTGATACAGTCCGGCGAGGAGGCGATCATCAGGAACCGCCACCTGGCCTATTTTTGCCGGCTGGCAGAGAGGGTTGACGTAGAAATCGAAGGCGCGGATCAGGTGGCCTGGGCGGACCGCTGCGAGACCGAGCGCCCTAATATGCGCGCCGCCATGGAATGGTCCCTCAAGGAGGAAGCCGACCTGCAAACCGGAATCCGGCTTGCGGTAAACCTTGGGTTATTCTGGTTCCTGCATAGTCATTACATCGAAGGGTTGTATTGGTTCAAGAGCTTTCTACAGAAAGCTCGGGATCTTCCCGATGAAAGGATTCTGGCGAAACTGCTGTTCCGTACCGCAGACCTTCACCTCAACAGGGCGGAATTCGATTCGGCGGCGAGGCTGATCGACGAATCGGTGGCGTTGTGCAGAAAGATCGAGGATAAAGTTATGCTCGCCTCGGCTTTATATATTCGGGCGGATCTCTTCCTTGCTCTTCGCGAGTTGGAAGCCGCCCGGGACACAATTCAGGAATGCATCGCCCTTTCTTGGGAGGTCCATTACCCGGCATTGCAGGATGTCGCCCAGATCCTACTCGGCAGGATCTATTTTCAAATGGGGGATCATGATTCCGCTCACGCTTCCCTGCAGGAAGGGCTGGCACTTGCGACATTACTTTCAGACCATTGGGGAACTGCTTCAGGCCATCGAACACTTGGCGACATTTTCATAAGAGAGGGAAATTACAGTGAAGCCAGGAAGTCCTTCGAGCGCGGCCTCGAGCCCTCGCGCATCATCGGCGACAAGCTCATGACCGGAAGCATGCTGACGAATCTGGCAGTTATTACCAATCTTCAGCGGCAATATGCAGAATCGGGCAGGTTCGCCGAGGAGGCGTTTGGCATCTTCCAGGCGGTCGGAGACGAACTTCAACAATCACTCCCTTTGCAGATGATGGGTTACGCCGCTATCCACGCGGGGAATTTCGTTCGCGCCCGCGTCCTCATTCGGGAAAGTTTGAAAGGGAGTCGCGCAATCAGGGATGATGCCCGCCAACTTGCTTCCATCGTGGCCTTCGCCGCGTACATTCTCGCAGAAAAGGACGTGAAACGCGCTGTCTCGCTTTGCGCGCTGATCAAACGGCGCGTGAAGGTGGATGGCGTGAAATTACCAGAGCCGGATGTGAAGGCCCTGCAGGAAGTCTTACAGCAAGGGAAAAAGAAACTCAGCAAAGCCGCATATGAAGCAGCATATAAAAATGGCACCTCCATGAAGCTGGAGGATGAGATCATGAAGTTGATGGCTTAGCTTTCAATATCAGTACTTCACGAAAGTTAAAAGGATATCTTGTACATTTCGTGATCTGCCGGTACTCCAATAAAGATTTTGGAATTTTTCAAAACTTCCGAGGCCTTATAACAAACTGCCCGCCAGGGTAACACCTGACGGGCGTCTGCGCAATTCCATGTGCCGATTCCTCAGTTCATCCAGCGGTTCAATCACGGCATGAACGAGGGGTCTGCCGGAAACTACCATTCCGGGTCTGACGCGTCGGGCCCATCGGGGACAATGTCGGGCGAGTCAGGAACTACCATCGCGGTCGCCTCTGGTGCATCAGGAACTACCATTCCAATCTGGGCAGGCTGTAACCAGATGTTCGCTCCCAGGACCAATGCCAGGACTAAAAGATTTCCCTTCAGTGCAAGGCTCTTGCGTACCTTCAGCGCGGACTGGTTGTGATTGGGTGCAACGGCCTTGCGCACTTTCAGCCCGGTTTGGTTGTGGTTCAGGTTGAGTGCTTCGCGTACCTTCAAGGCATTCTCATTGTGGTTGGGGCTAAGCGCCTTCTGCACCTTCAAAACCACCTGTTCTTGTTTCCTTTTCATTTCAATTTCTCCTTTTGATATTGCAATCCGATCGCAGACTGCTTGAATTGTCCACAGTATAGGCAGTCGGGTGTTGACTTTGTTGCCATTTGTTGACTCTTGCCGTTGACTCTCTTGTTACAAAGGTTTGCGTTTCCAGAAACAGATGAAGTAAAATGACATTCATGTCTGGCATTTCAGGCACGCTTAGCCCAGAGAATTTCAATACCTTTGGTGAGTTATTGCGGTATTTGCGCGAACGTGCCGAGCTCTCCCAGCGGGAACTGGCGTTGCAGGTGGGTTATCACTATTCCTATATGAGCCGCATCGAAAAGAATGAACGCATGCCCGATTCCGCCACGCTCATGGCGCGCTTTGTCCCGGCTCTGGGGCTGGATGATGAACCACAATGGACGGAACGCCTGCTCAAACTGGCTGCCAGTGAGGAAAAAACAATAGCGCCGCGCCGCGGTGGACAGGTTCCTGTCTCCCGCCCACCGCTGGTTGCCAGTTCCCTCCCCAGCTTTGACTCGCCCCTCAACCCGTTGCCGTTGAGCCTCACCCCACTGCTGGGTCGTGAAGACGAGGTGGAAGCGATCATAAAAATTGTTTCGCGCGCCGATGTGCGCCTCGTAACGTTGGTTGGCGCGCCCGGTGTGGGGAAAACACGGCTTGCCATCCATACGGCCAACGAGCTGGCAGGTCTCTTCGCTCACGGCGTGGCATTTGTCGACCTTTCCCCGGTCACCGAGCCCAAGGATGTGCTGCCTGCTCTGGCAAATGCGCTGGGCGTGAATGGATCATCGGATATGCCACTGATGACACAGGTGATCAACACGCTCAAGCAAAAGAACCTGTTATTTGTGATCGACAATTTCGAACACGTCATTGATGCCTCGCCGCAATTGGTGCAGTTGCTGGGGAATGCTCCGCAAGTCAAGGCATTGGTCACCAGCCGCGAGGCGCTGCGGATCTCAGGGGAGCATGAATTTACGGTTATGCCGCTGCCTGTACCAGGAGGAGATGCGGCTGGCTTGATCGATTACGCCGCGGTGCAGCTCTTTGCCCAGCGCGCCCAGGCCGTGGACTCGGACTTTCGCTTGACCCCCGAAAACCTCAGGACTATTTCTGAAATCTGCCGCCGGCTGGACGGCCTTCCGCTGGCTATAGAACTGGCCGCGGCGCGCGCCAAATTTATCACTCCGCAGGCCATGCTGGCGCAGTTTGATCGCCGCCTCGATTGGGTGGCACATGGCACGCGTGATGCGGTCTCTTCACGGCAGACGTTGCGCGGCGCGATCGAGTGGAGTTACAACACCCTTTCGGACCAGGAACGCGTGTTGCTACACCGTCTGTCTGTGTTTTCAGGGGGATGGAATGCCGATTCCGCCGAAGCAGTTTGCGGGGATGCCGAGCGGGAGGCGCAGACAACTCCTGTAGTGCGGCGCGGGGAGGTCCTGAATCTCCTCATCCAGTTAACCGATAAATCCATTGTCCTGGCAGAAAAGTATCAGGATGAGACGCGTTTCCGTTTCCTCGAGACCATTCATGAATATGCACGTGAAAAGCTTGAAGGGGCGGGTGAGGCTGCTGAGATCAAGAACAGGCATCTGGCACATTATGCAGAGATGGCCGAAGCCATGGAAGCCGGTATCGATAGCGCCGACCAACTCAAGTGGACGCGGGTTGGCGACCAGGAACACAACAACATCCACGCCGCGCTGGATTGGGGTCTGCGCCAACAGCAGGGCGCAGTTTTTCAGGATGCCCTGCGGATCGCCGCGGCGGTAGGTGTTTATTGGGTCGCACGTAGTTATTTCCGCGAAGGGATCGAGTGGCTGGACCTCTATCTGAATCGTGCAACTGAAACCGAACACCAATCCCTCCGAGTGAAATTACTCTATCGCGCGGGTGCCATGGCTGGATATATGTTCGATCACATGACCGGACAAAAATTATGCGAGCAGGGTGTTGAACTTGCCCGCCTTCTGGGCAGTAAACGTGACCTCGCCAATGCGCTGTTTTACCTGAGTGAGATCACCTATAGCCTGGGGCAGAATCGGGAAGCGCGCGCAACTCTTGAGGAATGCATCGCGCTGTGCTGGCAGGAAAATTACACCTCCCAGTTGAGTGTCTCGTTGACCGATCTGGGTGTGCTTCTCTATCAGGAGGGGGATTTCCAGGGCGCTCAATCCACCATGGAGGAAGCGCTGGCGATTTCCAGCCGCACCAATGATCTCTGGGGCATCGGCCATGCCCTGCTCCGCCTGGGCGGGATCAATCGTTTTTCCCGCAACTATGACGCTTCCATTGATTATTTCGTGCGTAGTTTGGCAGTGACCTCGAAAATCGGCGACCGCCGCGCCCAGGGAATCACATATTCCAACCTTGCGTTGCTCTATTTCATCAAGCAAGACTACGAGAAGTCAGGCGAGTGCGCCGAGAAATCTTTTGCCATTTTTCAGGCGATGGGCAATGAATACGAAACGCCTTTTCCTTTGCGCATGATGGGGTATTCGGCGGTTCATGTGGGGAATCTGGTGCGGGCGCGTGTGCTGATGCGCGAGAGTCTGCGCGGTAATTACGCCATTGCCGATATGCCCGGTCAACTGGCAGGCCTGGTTGCCGCGGCGTACTGTGATCTCGCAGAGAAAGATCACAAAAGCGCAGTCAGGCTGTGTGCGCTGGCGGAATCACAGCGCGAGCAGCAAGGTCTCAATTTTCTTGAACCAGATGCCGTCGTCAGAGACGATATTCGCAAACAGTGCAGAAAGAAACTGGGCAAAGCCGGGTATGATGCCTCCTGGCAGGAGGGTGAGGCTTTGAAACTCGATCGCATGCTGATGCGACTCATGGCGGAATAAACCATGGACGAACATATTGTCTATCTCGCGCTGGGTTCGAATGTAGGCAACCGGGCTGCCCATTTGAAGGCAGCCATTGCGGCGCTGCCTCCCCAAATGGAAGTGAAGGCCAGATCGCAAGTCTATGAAACGCCGCCCTGGGGCTATGCCGACCAGGAAAAGTTCCTGAACCAGGTCATCATGGTGAAGACCTATCTGTCACCGGAGGCGTTGATCAAACATCTGAAACGTCTGGAGCTGGCGTTGGGCCGGGAGACCACCTTTCAGAATGGCCCACGGGTGATCGATATCGATATTTTATTTTACGATGATCTGGTTTATGAATCGCCCACGCTGGTGATCCCGCATCCGCGCCTGCATGAACGGGGTTTTGTGCTGATGCCGTTGATGGATATTGCCCCTGACCTGGTGCATCCGGTGAAACAGCAGAGCATCCGTCAATTGTTCGCCTTTTGTGATGTGAGCGGAATTGTGCCATTTGGCTGACCAGCTCGAGCCGCCGTCCTTCGCGAAGCACTCCCGTGGAGCGGCGGCGTGTTGCAGGCAAACCCTGCGCTGCCTTGAAAAGCCGAAGGCTGAAAGTGGCGCAGGGAGCACATGTGGAATTGTGCCGTTTGTCTGATTTTTGATCTGTAAAAAAACTATATAATACAACCAACCCATGTGGGGAAAACCCATGATGTAGGAGACCCGATGGAAACTCAATCCCCGCCTGTACTGCGCCCGTTGCGCCTCGGTGAACTGCTCGATCAGGCCATTCGCTTATACCGCCGCAATTTCATCACGTTCATTGGCATCATTGCGTTGATCTATGTCCCATTGATGATCCTGCAAACCGCTTCGACCGCGCTGTTGACAAGCTCCATGGGGGGGCTGGCATCCGCCCGCACGCCGGAAGAGATTTTCACGAATTACGCCTATTGGGGAGGCATGCTCTCGACCTTCCTCATAACCTTCATACAATTCATTCTGGTACAGGGCATTGCCACCGGCGCGCTCACGCGGGCAGTTGCAGATAACTATCTTGGCAAACAGACAAGCATCCTGGATGCCTATCGTGGTATTAGAGAATCGTGGGTTTCTTTGCTGGGCGCGTTACTGGTTATTATCTTTCTGGCCATCGCGCTAACTTTGTGGTGGGTAGTCGTGCCCTGTATTGGCTGGTTCACCGGCCTGGGTATGATGGTGTTCCTGATGGCGGCCGTAAGTCCGCTGGTGCCGCCCGCGGTTGTGCTCGAGAAGCAAGGCGCGCTGGCTTCCATCCGCCGGGCCTGGGACCTGTCGCGCCGCCGTTTCTGGCCCGTGCTGGGGACGGTCTTTGTGCTGTACCTGTTCAGCCTGTTGATCGTGAATGGTCCAGCGGCGATTGTCAATGCGATCCTGACGACGGTAATCACTTCCTTCGGTGATCCAACTATAGGACTCGTTATTACCACCATCATCCAATCACTGGTCTCGCTGGTTTTCGTTTTGCTGTATTACCCCCTGCAGATGGCAGCCTTTACACTGATCTACTTCGACCTGCGGGTGCGCACGGAGGGTTTTGACATTGCCCTGCTTACCATGGACGCTGCCCAGCCAGTGGACGCGGCCAATGTGTCCCAGGTGCCGGTGCCGCAATCGAACGAACGCCTGATCACGGGACCTGAGCTTGGCAACTTTGCCATCCTGACTCTCGGCGCGATTGGTCTGTATATCCTGTTCTTCTCGGTAATCATGGCAGCCGCGTTCTTCTTCACCTCTTTGTTCATCCGCTAAATTTCATGCGATTGTTTTTTGCGCTTACTGTGGTGGCGTTCCTTTCCCTGCCCCTAAGGGGTCTATCAGCCGGAAATGCGCTGTCTTATTTTGCGCAGGAGTCTGCGCCCATCACGGTTGAGGCGTATTGGGAAATGGCGGGGGACACGCGCCAGGCCCTCACGAAGATGGAGGCGTTGCCCGGCGAGGAGATTCGGCGTCAGTTGGATGAATTGGCCGCGGCGTGGGAAAAGGTCACAGCGGTGGAATTCCCCGATCAACGCGTGGTTGCAGTCGACTCATCGCATCTCGCGGCGGAATTACGGACCGATCCACCCGATTTGCAGCGCCTCGCCAATCTGCTGGATGCGCTTTTGCAGGCGCACGCGCAATATCCGCAAGAAGTTTTTACGGTTCAGGATATCGAATCTCTAAAGGAAATTCTCGCTCGCCCTGAATTTCAATGGGATGCAGGGCAGCCGGCCCCGGACTGGCTCCAACAATTCCTGGATGCCTTTTTCAGTTTTATGGAACGCCTGGCCTTCGGCATTCAGAACACCATCTATTATGGACGCGTGCCGCTGATGATTGGGGCGGCGCTCCTGCTGCTGCTCAGCCTGGTCTATATTTCCAGGAATCTTTCGCGCAGCCTGGTGCGGGAAGCTGAGCTCAATGCGCAGGGCGGCGAGGACGAGGCGCTGCTCACTTCGAAAGGGGCACTGCAGCGGGCGAACAGCCTTTCGAGCCAGGGTGATTACCGCAACGCCATTCGTTATCTATATCTTTCCTCGCTGCTGGTGCTGGATGAACGCGGGCTGTTGCGCTATGACCGTTCGCGCACGAACCGCGAATATCTGCGCAGTGTTTCCTCGAAACCGGGACTGGCGGCGCCACTGCGCGATGTGGTCGATGTGTTCGACCGCGTCTGGTACGGCTTCGAATCGGTGGATGAGCAGACGTATCATTCCTATTTGCAGCACGTGGATGAACTGCGGGAGAAAAAGGAATGAAGACGCTCTCGCGCGACTCCCAACTGGGCATTGGGTTGGTGCTGCTACTGGTATTTGTCACGGTACTGGCTGCCACACAGGAAGAAACGCAGCAGGAATATCCCAGACTCTCCAGCCTGTCCCCGACACCAGAGGGCGCGCTCGCATTGAAGCTATGGGTGCAGGAATTGAGATATGACGTGGACGAACAGGTGCTGGCCGAGTTTGTACCACCGCAAGAGGCCTCCATTCTTTTTATGCTCGAGCCAATTTCCCCCACGGAAGATGAACTGGAAGCCCTAGATCAGTGGGTGGAAAACGGCGGGACTTTAATTGCTATCGGCGAAGCGTATGGCATGTATTCGCTGATCGATCATTATGATTTCTCCTTCAATTTCCTGCCGGCCAGCTCGGAATCGCCGGCGCTGGAGACCCCACTCCTGCTTTCGCCCGAGGCATTCGAGTTGACCAACGCCAGGGTACGCCTGGCCCTGGCCTCGGAACGGGACGACTACGTTACGTTGATCACCTATGACAGCAAACCGGTACTGGTCTCTTTTGAGCAGGGTCAGGGTCGTGTGATTCTGGGGACGCTGGCGCAGTCTTTCACCAATGCCGGGTTGAAACAGGGCGGCAACCCCGAACTGGTGCTGAACATCCTGGCGCTTGCCAGCGAGAAAGGTACGGTCTGGTTCGATGAGTGGCATCATGGCCTGCGGCAGGGCGACGATCAGGTGCTGGGCCCGGCGGAGTTCCTGCGCGCGACGCCAGTGGGCCGTGCACTGTTATTCATGACCTTTGCAGTGTTCATCGTGCTCTTGCTGCAGGGACGCGGCTTCGGCAGACCGGTCCCCTTGCCGCAGGAGATCAAACGTCGCGGTGCGCTCGAACATGTGACCGGTATCGCCAACCTCAGCCGTCGCGCCGCGCATCATTCAGCGGTGATGATGCACTATCACGACCAGATCAAACGCAAACTTGGTCAACGCTATCGGCTCGATCCGGGCATGGACGATGAGCAGTATGTGAACACCCTGGCAGGTTATAACCCGGCGCTCGATAGGGCTGAGTTATTGAATCTGCTGAAACGCCTGAAGCGCAGGGAAGTGAACGAAACAGAAATGGTGCATCTCGCAGGCGAGGCTGCCAAGTGGATTGATACATAAACCCCCGCGCTGAGCGGAGTGACGAGCGAAGCGAGGAACGTAGTCGAAACGCGTGCTAACTTGTAAACCTGCGCTTCGACTACGACGCCGGCGAACACGGCGCCTCCGCTCACTACACCTGCCTGATTTGCTTAGCAAATCATACGGCTTAAGCCGCACGGTGCCAGGGTAGTCCCGATGTTCTTTCGGGAGCGCGGAAGCACAAGGAGAATTCATGAACCCAACTGAGCTCAAGAGTATCTTTGAGCAATTACGCACCGAAGCCAACAAGGTTCTGGTGGGATTGCAGGAACCGTTCGAACTTCTTGCCGTGGCATTGTTCACCGGCGGACATGTCTTGCTGGAAGGCGTGCCTGGGACCGCCAAGACCCTGATGGCGAAGGCGCTCGCCCATATGGTGCAGGCTAAGTTCACCCGCGTCCAATTTACTCCGGATCTGATGCCGTCCGATATTCTCGGTACCAGCGTGTTCGACGTCTCCACGACTCGCTTCCACCTCAAGAAGGGACCGATCTTCACGCAGCTACTGCTCGCCGACGAGATCAACCGCGCGCCTGCCAAGACCCAGTCCGCGCTGCTGGAGGCGATGGAGGAAAGACAGATCAACCTCGAGGGTGAGCGGCATCCGCTTGACCCGCCGTTCATGGTGGTGGCCACGCAAAACCCCATCGAATACGAAGGGACGTATCCGCTGCCCGAAGCGCAACTGGACCGTTTTATGTTCAAGGTGCTGGTTCCATATTCGCCGCTGGAGGACGAAATCGAGGTGTTGCGCCGCTATCATCACGGCTTTGATGCACATGACCTGGAGGCCGCGAATTTGAATCCTGTGGTAACCGCGAAACAGGTGGTTGAAATCCGCGAATCGATCAAACAGATCGTTGTGGAGGATGGAATCCTGAACTACATCGCGAAGATCGGCGTAGCGAGCCGGCAATCACCGGATATCGTGCTGGGAGCCAGCACGCGCGCCACAACGCATGTCCTGTTGGCCGCCAAGACCTTCGCCGCACTGCAGGGACGCAGTTTCGTCATACCGGATGATGTCAAATTCGTGGTTCCGCCGGTGTATCGGCATAGAATACTTTTGAAGCCGGAGGCGGAGATCGAAGGACTGGATCCGGATTCGGTGATTCAACGAATATTAGGAAGCGTTGAGGTTCCGCGCTAACCACATGTCGTTGCGAGCGCACGTTGCGAAGCAATCTCCAGTTTTGAGAAGATTGCTTCTCGAAGACTCGCAATGACACTTGAAATAATATGCTTCCCACCACACGCGCTTTACTCCTTATCCTCATCGCCGCGCCCCTCATGGCGCTGGGTGTATGGATTCCCTTCATGGAATGGGTCGCGTGGGGCTATGCATTGTTTGTGCTTGCCATTATGTTCATCGATTGGCGCCTGGCAGGGGACATCAAGCAGTTCGATTTAACTCGTGAGCATGATAACAAGTTGTCGCTCGGGGCGGAGAATCCGATCCGCCTCAGCTTGAGGAACCGTTCGTGGCGCCGGGTCAGTTTCACGGTCCGCGATGAGGCGCCGGATCAGTTCAAGATCGAGACGCGCACGATGGAGGGTCAGGTCGGACCGCGCGGCACCTGGGAACAGGTCTATCATGTGCGCCCGCTGCGAAGAGGGGATTATCAATTTGGAGATTTGACTCTGCGCTGGCTGAGTCCGCTGGGATTAATTCTTCGCCAGGCAAAAGTGGATGCAAAAGAACCTGTGAAGGTATATCCCAATCTATTGGATGTACGGCGCTATGACTTGTTACTGCGGCGAAATCGTCTGCAGGAGATGGGCCTGCGGACGACGCGTCAATTTGGCGAAGGGACGGAGTTCGAGCGTCTCCGTGAGTACCTGCCCGATGATGAGTATCGACGCATCAACTGGAAGGCGACCGCGCGGCGCAACTTTCCGGTGACGACAGAATATCAGACCGAACGCAGCCAGCAGGTGATCGCCGTGCTGGATGTGGGTCGTATGATGCAAAGCCCGGTGGCGGATATTGCCAAGCTGGATTATGTGGTGAATGCGGTACTGTTGCTGACGTACGTGGCAACCGGCAAAGGCGACCGCGTAGGGATCATGAGTTTTGCCGATGACGTTCAACATTATCTCAGCCCGCGGCAGGGACGCGGCCAGTTCTATCGGGCCTTGGAGTTATTGTACGCGGTGGAAGCCCAGCCCGTAGAACCAGATTATCGCAAGGCACTAGCCTATCTGGCGGTGAAGCAGAGACGCCGCGCGCTGGTGGTCGTGTTCACGGATTTGACGGGTGGGGCAAGTTTGAATGCGCTGGTGGCGCAAATGTCCATGCTGGCGCGCAGCAGCCTGCCGTTGCTGGTGACGATCAGCGACCCGGATGTGGTCCATGCTTCACAGATGAAGCCGAATGATTCGCTGGGAGTCTATCAACGCGCCGCGGCGCATCAAGTATTGGATGAAAGACGCGTGGTGCTGGACTCGCTCCGTCAGCGCGGGGTGTTGACCCTGGATGTGCCTGCCAATCAGCTTTCGATGTCAGTGATCAATCGGTATCTGGAGTTGAAGGGGAGGATGCAGTTGTAGAGTCTCTGCCACAGTCCCCTAACGGGGATAATAAAGACACGGAGTCGCGGAGATTCTTCTGTAGGTCACGCTTGTCTCAGAGAGTGTTTTGAAACTCTGCGAAGGACTTATTGAAGAGCCTTTCGGGCCAGATTCAGCCACGAATTGACGCGAAACTCGCCCTTTCTCCTTCAAACCTTTGTGTTCTTTGTGTCCTTTGTGGTGAATTAAGAAACGCTTTCTCAGATCCCGCGTTAGCGGGGCGGCGTGACCTACTCGTTGTTACCAGTCTTTGATGTTGTGATCAACCGGTATTTGGAGCTGAAGGGGAGGATGTAACTATGGAATGTGTTCAATCTTCCGAATCATTTCAGCCAGTTTGTTTAGCATCACTCCAATCAAGTTGTTCATTTAGTGTAGCGAGAATTGCATCGTACCAACCGATTTTTTCACCGATCAGATACTTTACCTTGTCAATTTCATCATCAGTTAATTCTCTGCCCATTTCCTCAACCGCAACTGTTTGAATATCTTCTATGTTTATAGAATAAACAATTTCGCTTTTGTCTTTCATAACTCCTCCAAAATCAGCGGTAAAAAATATTCTCCCTATGCCATTTAATAGCATTAGGGTGTGGATGAATAGCCTGTTCTTTGGGCAAGGAAATTATCAAATTTTCGTTTAACAACTGTTTTATAAAATCATAATCTCCCAATTTACCAAATTCAGCGGATAGATCTTTAATTTTTCTTGAGCCAAGGATATTAAAATTATCGCCCAACGTAAACCAACCAACATCGAATGCCCAATGATGTAAACGACATAGTGCTAATCCATTCAATAAATCGTCTTTTCCATTTTTACTATGGGGAACGATGTGTACAGCCTCCACTTCCCATTGTAAAGTATTTGGAGAGCAAATTTTCATACCGCAAACTGCACACTTAAAATCATATGCTTCTTTAACTGCTTGCTTGAAGGCGCGATTGCGGAATTTGGCTTCTCTGGTAATTTGTACAGTTTTCTTATTTTCAAATGGATTGTAGTTTTGTGGTCTTTCTTGTTTATATATTCTCTCGACTATTTTTTGAACTTCGTAAGACTTTGTTGGCAAAATTTCCTTTTGCGCTAATGGAATGTTTAATATTTCAAGTGCCCGGTTGTAGCCATTTTCTGTAAGCATCCATTCTTTGTTATTTGTAAGCAAAGCTGTCTGAGTAGGGCGGGAAACCAATTTTTCTTTTGCTAAAGAGTCGGCAGCACGAAACAGTAAACGATGCCAAAGATAAGATCTTTTTACTCTATTTTCTTTTCTGTAAATGGTTTCAAGATATGATGTTCGTTGTTCTTCATTCAAACCAAAATCGTTTGCAATGTCTTCAACAATTTTTTCGCCAACGCCAAACTCTTTAATTGTCCCATTATTGTTAAATAATGATTTTAGTAACGCTTGCTCAACTTCTTTTTGTGTTGGCATTTTCAAATCTTCTAGCATTTTTCTTTCGTAGCTCATTGTTTTCCCTTCTTCCTCTCCCTCCCCGCCAGCAACAAATAACTGTACAACAAAATTCCACTCACGATTCCCACAGCCCATTTGACGGGAATGGGGATATCTTCATTCGGAGAGATGAACCCTTCGATGGTCCCTGCCACCACCAGCCACGGGACCGCGCCAAGTAACAGATACACGGCTTTGCGGGCGGCCTGAGCCAGGGCGTCGCGGCGGCGCAGCAGGCCCGGGCGGAGGATGGCCCAGCCCAACATGAGTCCCGATCCGCCGGAGAGGAAAATGATCGTCAGTTCGATCACGCCATGACCGATGACGAACGTCCACAGATCGAAGCCGATGCCGTGAAATGCGGTGAGCCCGGTCAACGAGCCGAGAATTAAACCGTTCATGAATAGCACCCACAGGGTGAGTAGTCCTGCGGTCAGGCCACTGCCAAATGCCAGAATTGAGACCTGGATGTTGTTCGTCATGATGAACGATGAGGCATAGGGACGTTTTTCCACGGGAATGTCGATCCATAGTTTTTTGTCCTCTACCGTGTTGATCAGGTCCTGTGAGCCGGGCGGCAGCAGGAGGGTGACAGTCTCCGGGCGGGTGTAGACGCTGATGGCCGATCCAATTGCCGGTAGGATGAAAAACATTGCCGCGATGAAGGTGAAGATCCAGGTTTCGCGGAAGAGGCGCGGGAAGCCGACCGCGGCAAAATGCCACAGGCGCTTCCAGGCCAATGGTTCGCTGCGATACACCACCGCATGAGCGCGCGCCACCAGTTGGTTCAAGTAGACTGCGATCTCGTTGCGCGGAAAATCGCGCTTCGCCAGTGCCAGATCAGATGTTACGGCCCGGTACAGGCGCGCCATGTCACGCACCTGCGATTCGGTGAGCCTGCTCATGTCGGTTTGACTCAGGTCAAGAAGGTGACTTAATGCCTCCCAGTCACTCTTGCGCGACTGGTAAAATTCATCCACACGCATACGGATATTATACACATGGGCCTCCCTGAAGAAACCCTCGATATTCAAACTCCTGAAAATGTGGCCTTCGGTTACCAGGTGGCCGGCATCGGTTCGCGCTTTCTTGCCACGCTGCTCGATACCCTCCTGATCGCCGTCCTGCAAGTCCTGGTGCTCCTGGTTTTCATCCTGGTGTTGAGCGGGCTGGATCTGTGGGGTGAGACCGTTGCCGCATGGGTGTATGCGATGCTTGGGATCGTGGGTTTCATCTTTTTCTGGGGTTATTACATTTTCTTCGAAATGTTGTGGAACGGTCAATCGCCCGGCAAACGCTGGGTGGGCCTGCGCGTCATCCGCGCCGACGGCACGCCGATCACTCTATCCGAGTCCTTTATCCGTAACCTGACCCGCCTGGTGGATTTCCTCCCCGCGGCGTATGGCCTCGGCATCCTCAGCATGTTCCTTGATAAAAAATCGCGCCGCCTGGGTGACCTGGCTGCGGGCACGCTGGTGGTGCACGACCGCGCGCCTATTTCGATTCAATCACTCTCGGCCAGGCGGACGGCCAATCTCTCGGTACAGGGTCACAAGCTGGCTTCGCTGGAGGGGTTTCCGCTCGAACGCCTGACCAATGATGACCTGGCGCTGATCGAAGACTTCCTGCTCCGTCGCGAGCAATTAACACACCGCGAAACGCTTGCCAACCAGATCCTCAGCACGCTACATACCCGGCTGGGTCTGGCTCTGCCTGTGATGGACCGTGCCGAAGCTGAGGAAATGCTTCTCACAATTCTCTATACAGTGCAAAAACGCCAGGCCGATGAAAACTGGAGAACTCATGACAATCAATCAAACTCCACCCGCCACGAATAAAAACAAATGGATTTGGATCGGGCTGGGCGCTGCCTTGCTCTTCTGCTGCGGAGCGGTGCTGGTGGCCACCCTCGTTTTCTGGCAGGCGGGGAAGAAAATTCAGGAAGGCATGAAGACCGATCCTGAAGCTGCCGCCGAGGCCGCGCATAAAATCGCCGATTACGATCTCCCGGAGGGATATCAGGAACAGGTGGCAATGGACATCATGTTCTATTCCTTCGTCATGATTGGTCCGGAGAATTCAACAGGTATCCTCAATGGCCCGATGTTCATGCTGGCCCAATTCCAGGCGGGTGTCAATCAGGAACAGATGGAGGAACAACTACGCCAGTCGTTCGAACAGCAGGCAGGCAACCGGGGCCTGAATATGTCGCTTGTCAATGTGGAGGAGAAAACGATCCGTGGTGAAGAGACGCAGGTTGCCACGTACGAAGGCAGCGATGAGAATGGCCACGTGTTTCGTCAGGTGATCACCTCCTTCCCTGGCAAGGATGGTGTTGCCATGCTCATGATCATGGGGCCGGTCGAATCATGGGATCAGGATTTGGTTGACGCGTTTATTGAATCCATCCGCTGAACGGTATATATGCTCAAGCCGCCGTCTCGCAGATGCCGCGAAGCGGTACCGGCGGCGTATTGTTGGTAGCGCCTGCGCCGACGCTACGCGCGGCGCAGTGAGCCAACTCGTGTAAGATATAATCGCACCGGAGGAACAACATGAACGAGATCAAACCGCTGAACTGGACCCCAAAGCCTGGTGTGGGCTTCACGGTGGTTCGCCGCAGTGATGGCGGCATGAACCTGACTTTTACAGATCTTTCGGACGCCACCCTCCACGATTGGCGCGAGTTTGCGATGGACCATCTGCTGGGCATGGATCGCCGCACCCGCAACCTCTATGACCTGCGCGCGGTGAAGGAGATTCCCGAAAAAGCGATTCGCGCCGCGGTGGAGGCCAACAGCGATCCCTCCGCACGCAATATCCGCGTGGCGGTGGTGGTTGCCAATGAGGATGTGGCGAATGCTATCCGTCAGGTCGCGGCGTTGGCGCTGCCTGGAACCGCCTCCGCGATGAAACTGTTCACCGACATCAACGAAGCCGAAGCCTGGCTCGCGCGTCCGTTGGATCAGATACCATAACCACCTGTCATTGCGAGGAAGGCGAAGCCTGACGAAGCAATCTCCTCGCAAAATGGGTATTGCTTCGCTCACTCCGTTCGCTCGCAATGACACATTGTTATATGATATCCCCCTCCCTCCAAATCGGAAACCATACATTCCATTGGGGTTCCCGCACCTATGTGATGGGCATCCTCAACGTCACGCCCGATTCGTTTTCGGGTGATGGCCTGATGGCGAACGGTGACCGCATCGAGCTAGCCCTGCGGCAGGCAGAATATTTTCTCCACCATCAGGCAGATATTCTGGACGTGGGTGGCGAATCGACACGCCCTGGCTCACAGCCTGTGACGCCAGATCAAGAACTTGAGCGCGTGATCCCGGTTATTCAGGCGATTAAAAATAATTTTCCTGACGCCTTGATCTCCATTGATACGCATAAAGCCAAAGTGGCGGAAGAAGCTTTTAAAGCCGGCGCGCAGATCCTGAACGACGTCTGGGCGCTGCGGGCTGACCCGGAACTTGCTCCGGTTGCGAAGAAGTTCAACGTCCCCGTGATCCTGATGCACAATCGCAGCAACCCCGCCAGCGTGGAAGTCCGCGCACAGTTGGGCAATGCCTATATTGGATCGGAGTATGAAAACCTGATCGAAGACGTCAAACGCGAATTGCTCGCCAGTGTGGATCTCGCGACAAAAGCCGGGATTGAGGACAGGCACATTATCCTGGATCCAGGTATCGGCTTTGGAAAGACGCGAGAACATAATTTGGGGCTGATCAACCGCCTCGACGAGATCCGTGCCCTGGGGTATCCCGTACTGTTGGGGCCATCCAGAAAATCGTTTATCGGCTTTACACTGGATCTGCCTCCTGATGAGCGTGTGGAAGGCACCGCTGCCACCATCGCCATCGGCATTGCCCGTGGCGCCGATATCATCCGGGTGCATGACGTGAAGGAGATCGGTCGCGTGGCAAGAATGACGGATGCAATTGTCAGAGGATCTGTCATTGCGAGGAGCCCATAGGGCGACGAAGCAATCTCCAAATTTGTGGGAGATTGCTTCGGGATTTCGACGCTACCGCGTCTCAACCCTCGCAATGACATGAGGTTGGCATGTTCAGTGACTACGGAAAAGAACTCTTGAAAAGCGGGATCATCGAGGCCAAAGCCGGGCACGGGGAGGCGGCGCGTCGTTATCTGGACCGTGCTGCATACATCAGCAACGATCACGATGTGCTCGCCGAAGCCTGGTTCTGGATGAGCCAGGTGCTGGACGATGCCAGGGAAAAACGCAAAGCCCTGGAAAACTGCCTGGCCAATGACCTGCAGCATGCCCGCGCCCGGCGCGCCCTGGCCGTGCTGGATGGCAAACTTCGGGCCGATGAAATCGTGGACCCCGATAAAATCCCCTCGGCGCCTGAAGGCTTGCGTGCTGCCAATGCGGACCGCTTCATGTGCCCCAAATGCGGCGGACGGATGAGTTTCGCGCCAGATGGCCAGTCACTGGTTTGTGAGTATTGTTCACGCAACCAGAGATTCGCGGCACAGCCCGGAACTGCCAACGAAAAGGATTTCATCATCGCCATGGCCACCGCCCGCGGCCATGGCAAGCCGTTGAACCAGCAGGTCTTTCACTGCGAAGGCTGTGGCTGTGAATTCATTCTGCCGCCGAATCAGATTTCATCCACCTGTGTGTATTGCGGTTCACCGCACGTGGTCGATTGGGAATCGGAGGAAGGACTGCTCGCCCCGGATGGCATCCTCCCACACGCGTTCGAGCAGCAGCGTGCACATAAATACTTGATTGAGTGGATGGAGGGCAACAAAATTAAACCTGAAGCGAAGGTGGATTTACCCCGCGGCGTGTACCTCCCGTTGTGGACATTTGACCTGGGCGGCTCAATTGACTATGTGGGTGAAAAGATGGATGACAGCGAGATCCAGCTTGGCCGCAAATATAAAAAGATGGTGCGCGTGAAGGATAGCTACCCCGTCCAGGTCAATGACCTGCCGATCCCTGCTGCGCGCAAGCTCTCGGCGGTGTTCCTGAAACTGATTCCCACTTTTGAACTGAAGGCAGTCAGGCCGTATGAGCCGGGTTATCTCGCCAACTGGCCTGGTGAAGTGTACGACATCCCCATGGCGGAGGCCTCGCTCGACGCGCGGGCACAGGGGTTGTCACGTTACAAACGTGACCTACCGGTTCTCCTCGACCCCATCAAACTCATCTCTGCCTCTTCCGCCGATATGACCATTGAATCCTTCCGCCTCAACCTGCTTCCAGTCTGGATGACCGAGCTGCCCTTCGCTGGCCGCGCGCACCTGGTGCTGATCAACGGGCAGAACGGACAGGTGAGGAGCGATATGCCGGAGAAGAAGGAGTCGGGTGGGTTGATGGAGTGGTTGGGGGATTTGCTGGAGGGATAAAGTTATTCCGACTCGATTGGCAAATTCCTTATTCGCAGACTCTTATCCGATAGTGAAATGATTGCGCCTTCCATCAATGGAGATTCAACTTCATTCCAAATTGCATCTATGTGAGATATGATTTCATCAGTACGCAAATCCCTTAAACGCAAAATAATCAACAGAAGGCGCTCGCTCACCTGAAAACGCCAGCAAGTGACCATAGTCGAGGTCATGGGTGATTATCACTTCGCCTGTTCTCTTGGCTTCAGCGACAATTTCAGTATCCGTTGCGCGAGACATGCCAATATCACCTACATGACGACAAACATGACCGCGCTGTTTCAACGGCGCGGTCATGTCACGATGTACGTTCATATTGAGCAGAAAATTCATCCAGCTACCGCCCCAGGTGTGGGTAATACAGTCGCATCCATTGCCCATGAAGCATAAGCCAGCGCCTGATAAATATCATCCGCTTCGAGTTCAGGCCACGATTTGAGAATGTTCTTGATTGTCATTCCTGAACTTAGATAACCAAGCACCGAAGTAACTGGCATCCGCATCCTGCGAATGGATGGTTTGCCAAAGCAGATTTCAGGGTTGAGTGTGATTCGATCAAACTTGTAATGTCGAATTTCCATTTGGACTCCTTTACTTATGTCCAGTAACCAATATTTTACCGCTTTTCATTCTGTCCAGTACTTGCCTCTCATTGCTTTTCCTGTTTACGCGTGTCCCTGTCCGCTCACGCGTGTATACTTACCCCATGCCCTCTACCATCCCTATCCTGCGCGCACGCCGTGAGCGGCGGCTGGCCCGGCAACGCGCCGATGAGGCCCGTAAACGCAATGTCTTCCTCAGCGCAGGGATGATCCTTTCGCTGCTGATGGCGGCGCTCATCATTACAACTGCGTTCGCCTATGTGGACCTGACGCGTGACCTGCCTTCGATCGATACACTTCCAGCACTCCTCAGCCCGCCGGACGGTTTGCTGCTCCAGCCCACGCGCATCTACGACCGGACCGGCCAGCAGGAACTCTATACGTTTGCGCCCGCCTTCGGCGCGACTCTGCCACGCCGTTATATTCCGTTCAGCGAGACCAACCCGCAGCATCTGCCCAAGTCGCTTACAGATGCCATCATTGCCACCTCAGACCCGGGCTTTTGGAAACACGCGGGCTATTCCCTCAACCAGATTACCAATTACGAATTACACAGCACTCTCGCGCAACGCCTGGTCTCAGACCTGCTGCTCTTCAACGAACCTCTGTCCCTGCGACGCGCGCTGCGTGAACGCATCCTGGCCGCGCAGGTCACGTCCCATTTTGGGCGCACGCAGGTCCTGGAGTGGTATCTCAACTCGGCGCACTTCGGCCGCTATGCCTTTGGGGCTGAAAGCGCGGCGCAACTTTATTTTGGTAAACCAGCCACGGAACTCTCGACAGCCGAGTCTGCCATCCTTGCCGCGGTAAGCGACTCGCCCAGCCTGAACCCATACGACGCGCCGCAGATCGCCATCGAACGCGGACGCCAGGCGATCCAGCGGATGCAGACTCTCAAGCTTTTATCCAACGAAGCGACCGCGAACGCGCTGGGAGAATCTCCGTTATTCCAGACTCCGCCTCCGGCTGCGCCTCAACCTGCCGCGGCGTTCATCAACCTGCTCCTCACCCAGGTGGATTCTCAAATCCCGCTGGCTCGCATTGAACGCGGCGGGCTGACGATCCTCTCCACGCTGGATTATGATCTGCAAAGGAAATCTTCCTGTGTCACCGCGTTTTATGCCGCACGGATCGCGGGCCTGCCCGACCCGCTCCTGGCCTGCGACGCGTTGAACTTCCTTCCGGCATTGCCGCCGCTGGTCAAGGTTCCCGACTCGTCGGCCAGCGCCATCATCACCGATCCCAAAACGGGACAGATCCTGGCGGCGGTGGGCGAAACGTTCCAGGCGCAGGAAACGCCTCTTTTCGCGGCACACAGGCCCGGGTCCACGCTGGATGCGTTCGTCTACTTAACAGGATTCACGCGCGGCCTGAGTCCTGCCTCCTTGATCTGGGATATCCCCGGCAAGACCGATGTCCAAAACTTTGATGGCGCGTATCATGGCCCCATCCGTCTGCGGATCGCGCTAGTGAATGATTATCCCGCGCCGGCCGCGCAGGTGCTGGCGCAAATGGGCGCAGAGAATGTGACGGAGATCGAAAGCTCGTTTGGCATTTCACAGGGTGAAGATTTATCTTTGATCAAGGCCGCGGGCGCCTTTGGTGCATTTGCGCAACAAGGTGTTTACTTTGGTCAGAATCTGAAGGAAACATTTACACCGGTGGCGATCTTGAAAGTGGAGGGTAACGACGGAAGCGTCTGGCTCGATTGGGGAACGCCGCAAGCCAAACCAGTAGTCACACCCGCGCTGGCGTATTTGATGAACCATGCGTTGAGCGACCCAACCGCGCGCCGGGGTGTGCTGGAGACTTCGAACACACTGAATGTGGGCAGGCCCGCCGCCGTGAAGCTGGGCCAGACTGAAGATGCTTTGGATGCGTGGGCCATCGGCTACTCGCCGTCGCGCGTGGTCGTCGTGTGGACCGGCACGCGTGAGGCATCCCTTTCCTCCCCCCAGCAGGCGGGAACGGGCGAGGCGGGGGTTACACCGCGCCTGCCGGCTGTATTGTGGAACGCGTTGATGCAAATCGCCTCGCAAGGATTGCCGCGTGAGAGCTGGGCATTGCCCGCCGGTGTTTCTGTGATCAATGTCTGCGATCCTTCAGGCATGCTGCCGACTTCCGAGTGCCCGGTTTTGGTAAACGAAGTTTTTTTGGACGGCAACGAACCTATTCAACCGGATAACATGTATCGCAAGTATGTCATCAACCGCGAGACAGGTCTGCTCGCAACCGTGTTTACGCTGCCCCAGTTGATCGAGGAACGTATCTATTTGGTGGTGCCGTCTGAGGCACGTTCCTGGGCGGAGAGCGCCGGGCTGGCCGTGCCACCCTCCACCTATGATGTGATCCAGTCGCCGCAGTTCAACCCGGAGGTGAATTTCACCGCACCAGAGTTGTTTACTGAGGTGGGCGGCCATGTGAAAATCGAGGGCACGGCCGCCGGGAATGATTTCGTGTCGTACCGTGTATTGGTCGGCCAGGGATTGAACCCGCAGGAATGGATCCAGGTGGCGGAAGGCAATGAACCCGTGACCAATGGTCTACTCGCCGAATGGGACGCAAACGGTTTAACGGGGTTATATGCCATACAATTGCAGGTCTTAAGGAGCGATCAACGTGTGGATACGGCGATTGGTCAGGTGACAGTGAAAGAACAGGAGTGACGACTTGCCTCATTCTGGTCCGTCAGAGATGAGAGCAGCCGTTCGTTTGGGCCCAAGTAACACTGGCAGTGATAATTTAAAGAAAGAGAATTGGAGAATTAGACAGCATGAATACAGATTTATTGCTCACAGTCGGAATCATCGGTTTTGTGTTTCTCATTCTGAACGCCATCTTCCTGGGAATCATCTTTTTTATGCGCAGGAAAATGGCAGCAGTAAGTCAGTGGCCCTCCACCATGGGCACGGTGAACGCCTCCTATCTGGAACGGAGGTCTTCAAGCGAGGGTGGTTCGACAGATTATCCGGTTGTGCAATATTCGTATCAACTTGGCGGGCAGCGATATCAAAGCACAAAACTTGCGCCAGGGCCGGAAGTGGGTGGCACGGGAGCCGGAAAAGTGGTGGAGCGTTATCCCGCAGGCGCGCAGGTGATGGTGTTCTACAATCCGCAAAACCCGTCAGAGGCCGTGTTGGAGAGAAAGGCCCCTGCGCAGTGGATCATGTGGCTGATCCTGGCCATTTTTGATTGTGTGTTGTGCGGAGCGTTGCCAATCATCTGGTTTTCAATGAGATAGCTGAGATCAATTCGTGATAAGCATGTACAGCCGTTTTTTCAGAAATGTTCCGTACCCGTTTTCTGCATTTTTTGTATACAAAAGAGTGTTATCTCAAACCCCAGTGAGTTAGAGTTGAGGCGAAATGGGATCTTTGGGAACCGAACGCAGGTCAATTTCGATGGCGGCGAGCAGGAATTGAATCCCAAGCAGCACCGATAGCGTTGGCAGCATGACTGTCCCGGTGGGCGCGGGGACATTGATGCTGGCATAGTGCACCCAGCGATTGATCCCAAAGATAAACCCAAACAGTAGCAGTGGCAGGCTGACCATCAGGTAGATGGAAGCCATCGAGAAATCGTAAATGAGATTTCTGAGAATGAGCCGGCGGAGTAAAGTCTGCAGTAGTTTCACCGGAAATTCAAATAAGGAACGCCGGATCGAGAGATTCGACACTTCGTTTCCATAACGGGCCGGCATGGGAACATCCTTTACGACAGCACCCAGCAGGTAGAGGTGGGCCAGCATGGAAGTCTCGAAGAAGTATGTCCGGTCAATCTGGGCCAGGGGCAGTTGTGCGAGAACCTTGCCGTGGATGGCTACAAACCCGTTGGTAGGGTCAAACAGATTCCAGTATCCGGTTGCGGCTTTGGTCAGGAAACCCAGCGCCATGTTGCCAATGCGGCGAATGACTGGCATTTTTTGCAGGGCATGAAAATCACGAAAGCGATTGCCCTTGGCATAATCGGCGTTTCCCTGCATGATGGGCGCCAGCAGGTTGGCTATATAGGTTGCATCCATCTGGCCATCGCCATCTATTTTGAGGACGATACCGGCGTTGAGCTCAAGCGCCATTCGGTAGCCCGTCAGCATGGCTCCCCCCACTCCCTGATTTTTTTCATGCCCGAGCAAGATGATGCGTTCATCCTTCTCCGACAACTGCATCACGATCCCTGCAGTCCGGTCGGGAGAGGCATCATCCACCACGATGACGTGTTTGACGTAGGGGGGCAGGCTGGCAATGACTCCACTGATGGTGCTCTCCACGCCATAGCACGGAATCACTGCGACAATAATAGTTTCTTCCAGGTCCTTGATGAGGGAATTCATAAATACTGGCATCCATACCTGAAAAGCAATTACGGGGTGACACCCTGCCAGATTTTTTGCAGACCAGCCAGGCATCCATATCTGAAAAGAAGATCATCCTCCAGCAGTTTTCCGTTTTCCAGCAGAGTTCCCAAAGGATACTCAGGGCGTATCGAATAGGCCAGAAGTGGACCTGTCCCGGCTGGGCTGTTCACACCCCGTATGGTTAAAGCATATCGTTGTCCGGCCGATTGCCAGTCTGGGTCGAAATCCATGCCATACCAGGTGTCTGTGGGCAGCTCTCCATTATTGACCGTTTGATGCAGAAGGATCGAATTGTCCTTTACCTTGCTTAGAATAATTTCCATTTCCCCGTCTAGGGCCTGTCCGGGTGAATTGACACGCACCTGTATTTCGGTCATCCCGCTGCAAACTGGAACGATTTCCTGGATCAAAACCGTCCCCTCTGATATTGGCGGGGACGAAACAGTCAGGGGGGATAGGTTTTTGTAAAATGGTTGGTAACATCGCTTCATTTCATAATAGGCTGACCCACAGGTGACATGATACGTGAGGATCAGCCCGCTAGTGAAGGTTATGATGCTCGCCAATATGAAAAACCCGGCAGGGAAAGCATTGATCTGAAGTTTATGGAGGAAAGGGAGGTTACAGAGGGCCAGAAACAACAGGGGCAAGATGGGAACAAGGTAACGGCCCTGCACGCCATACACAAATTCATCGCCCACGGCCGTAAAAGTCAGATATAAAGATAGGGCTGTGGCAGCGTAACAAAGAAAAAAAACCAACAACAGAACCAGTCTTAGCTTCCGGTTCGGGTTTGGTGAATCCCTGTGAAGCAACGTCATAACCACCCCGCCCAGGAAAAGGAAATACGTTATCGCTGGCACACTGCCGTAATCATAACCATATACGCCGATCCACTGTGTCAAATATCGTGAGCCCTGCAGAAACAGGTCATTGATCAGGACCCGTGGAAACCAGAATGGATGAGCCAGAAGGTAGTTTACCTGTTGCGCGGCATTGACATCCCCAGAAGGAGTGAAGCCGGGGTTCGGGGCGGCCCTATTCCATCCCACGACCTCAATCGAAAACAAGGCAACTGTACAGAATATCAGCAGGAGATAGGCGGCTTTGTGCCAGAATCTTGACGGAGGAATGGAAAGAAATGGCAGTAGAACAAGCGGGTATACGTTTGGCTTTGCAAGAAAAAGGGCTGCAATCAGGAGGATCAGGATTCCCCATTCCTTGAAGCGTATTTCCTTTCTGTCTGCCATGGCAAGTGTTCCGGCCACAAACAGAATACCCACCCCATTGGTTATCGTATCCGCGTTGACCGTGGAGGCCTGATAGATGGCCGTCGGCGCAACCGCCATACTGAAGAGTGTCCATTTCCCAAACGGAATAAGACGAATTGCCAGCCATACCAGCCACGTATAAGTGAGCAAGCCGGCCAGGCGTGCTGCATAATAAATTGATAATGCCGGCAGTTCGAACCTCCACGTACTGTAACGAACGGCCAGCGCCTGAGGCAGAAGCAAAACAGGATTATAGCGTGAGCGGGTCTCCAATGGCCCATAGTAATACCCATGGTCATATAGCTCGAGTTTGCCGTATCTTTCCCAGTAATCAAAACCGACTGGTTCTACCAGGGGCTGTTTCCTGTACGAAAGTTCGATGTAGAGTTGAGGAAATTTCGCTTGTTGCCAGGACATTTCATCCGGAATCATTCGGAACTGGGCCAGTTGCCAGACACGATTAAAATGCTGATCTTCATCATAACCTGCCCCCAGCGGTGTCATCATCATCATGATGACACCAAAAACCAGCAGGACCGCGATCAGGAAGATTTCTATTCCGGATATTTTGATCTGCTTCATGGCATGACCCACTCGCTTCATTCGACATGGGCTCCTTTCAGAGATTTCTCATTATAATGGAGTGGGAGAAAACAGGCTTCCTGATCATCATGGGTAATTCATTGAACGGATGCCTCAATCCCTCTTGTTCAGAAATGCCAAAATCCGGAAGTTACAATACCCCCGTAGCAAGCTGGATGCCGCCACTGAATTGCGGATAGTCTTTAAGGGTCTGTTTGCATGCTCAGGATTTATTTCATGCCTTTCTGAACGAAAAGAGACTGCCACCTTTGCCAAGCAGTGACAGTCTCTTTTCTGTTATTCTGTGATCGGCAGGTGCAGGTCAAGCGTGAAGGGCTGATCTCCACCCATTTCGTCCAGCGGACCGATGTGCTCCTCCAGCCACTGGTGACGGCCGTGACGATATTTACTGGCTTCCATCCACTTCACCAGTTTTTGCCATGTGCTGGGAATGTCATCCCACGGATCTTTGACTTCGATGCGCGTCACCGCGTACATGCCGCCGGGAAACTCCATGATGCGCGCCCCACCATCAGCCTGCACCGATTCGTCCACGGTGATCCACACATCGTACCCGTAGTTTGGCGAACCCGGCGAGGGATCGGGGTTGTTGTAACCGAACAGGCGGTGCGGCTTGCCAAGCAGGTCATGCTCCTGCGCCCAGGCTTTCATCTTATCGAATGCCTGCCCTTCGGGTCCCTCCCCGAACCCATTGACACACGCCACCCGCATGGGCGGCAGTTTGACAATATGAACGTTCAAGTCACTCATTTTCACTCCGTTTCAAGTCTTTTGCTCAAGCCGCCGTCCGTCGAAGATGCCGCGCAGCGGTACGGCGACGATGATTGAGGTTTGTCTTCGAAGACACCTATATCTTAGCAGCAGTACCTGACATCTCATGTCAGGAATTTTTGATTAGCGGTAGAATGAAAACATGCGGGCAGACAGACTCATCTCTCTTTTGATGTTGATCCAGACACGCGGCAAAATGACCGTGAAGAAGCTGGCGGATGAACTGGAAGTATCCGAGCGGACGATCTATCGGGACATCACGGCCCTCTCCGCCGCAGGCGTCCCGGTCTACGCTTCACGCGGACCTGGAGGCGGGGTGAGGCTGATCGAGGAATATCGCACCACGCTGACAGGGCTCACGCCCGAGGAGACGCGTGCCCTGTTCATGATGAGCATTCCCGCGCCGCTGACGCAGCTCGGGCTGGGTGGAAAGTTCAAAGGCGCTTTGCTGAAGCTTGCGGCGGCCCTGCCCGATACCCGCCGGGCGGACGAGTCGCGCACGCGCCAGCGCATTCACCTGGATTCATCGTGGTGGTTTCAATCGGAGCAGCAAGTGCCATGCCTGCAGACCATCCAACAGGCCCTGTTTCAGGATCGATGCCTGCGGATCAAAGTCCGCTGGGAATTCTTCAAGGCAGAATTCGAACAGGAGGCCGAGCCGTACGGGTTGGTTGCGAAGGCGAACGTCTGGTATCTGGTGTATGGACGCGGCGGAACACCACACGTGACGCTCGTCTCGCAGATCGTTGAAGCTGAGATCAGGCCCGAGGCTTTCACGCGCCCGCCTGAATTTGAGCTTGAAGCGTTCTGGCAGGATTGGTGCCGGGAGTATGAATCGCAACCTCCATTTCTGGCCCGGGTACGCATCGCGCCGGAGGCGCTTCCCATGCTGGCAGAATACGTCGGCGACCGCGCCCGTGCAGGGCTTACTGGATCACATATTCCAGAGTCTGATGGCTGGGTGATTCTCGATCTGGCGTTCGAATCCTTCGTAGCCGCCCGCTCGCGTTTACTCGGCCTGGGTCGTGCCGTGGAAGTGCTCGAACCCGAATCCTTGCGCAGGAGTTTGATTGATTTTGCAGAACAGATCGTGGGGTTTTATAAAGAAAAATCTTGTGACGGTCAGTAGATTCATCCGCCTGGTCACAACGGCACCTTCCCGGGCATGCCCGGCTTGCGCGGATAGTTATGGGGCGTCGCGGCAACCTTTTCGACCAGCACGAGGTAGCGGTCATCCACCACGCCAGGCAAATTGACGGGAATCAACTGTTTTAGTTTTCCACCCAACATCTTCATTGCCACTTCCGCGGACTGGGCCTCGGCGGGTCCACTTTCGCCTTTCTGTGCGAGCATGGTCCCACCCAGTTTGATCAAGGGCAACAGATACTCACTCAACACATTGAGGCTGGCCACCGCGCGCGCCACGGCCCATTCATATTTTTCACGGTGATGCGGGTCCTGTCCCACCTCCTCGGAGCGGGCTTTGACGATGTTCACATGTTCCAACCCGAGCACACCGACGATATGCTGGCAGAAGGTTGCCTTCTTGCCCACTGACTCAACCAGCGTCAACTTCATGTTTGGGTAAAGGATCTTGAGCGCCAGCCCGGGAAATCCCGCGCCCGTCCCCACGTCGATAAGGCTGGCGGGCGGATTCGCCCCCCAGGCCAGCACGCAGGAAAACGAATCCAGGAAATGTTTGACACGGATCGATTCCACATCGCGTATGGCGGTGAGGTTGAATTTCTGGTTCCACTCCAATAATTCCTTTTCATAAGTGAGCAAAGCCATGACCTGCCGCCCTGTGATGTGTACGTTGAATAACGCCAGCGCGTTGTGAACGAGCTTTTCCATTGAGAAAAATTATACCCTTTACCGCTCCCTGCGCCGTCCTCGGCGCAGACTGTGCCTGAGGTGCTGCGCCACCGAGGACGGCGGCTCGAGCGTAAAAAAACATAAAGAACCACAAATTTAATCTGGACGCAGAACAACGCTGATTTTCGCTGATTCAAGAAACAAAAATCTGCACGCTTCGCAGTCAGCGTGAGTCAGCGTCCGGCAGGGGTCTTAAAACCGACTCACCCACGAAAAATTAATTTCGGGGTGAGTCATGTTCTATCTCTTGCAGAATAATATTATTTCTTCTCTTCCACTTTTTCTTCTACGTTCACCTTCGGTGTTCTAAATCTGCGGAAGAGTGCACGTCCGCCGAGGAAGGCCAGCAGGAGCGGGATAGCGATCAGGATCAGGGCAGGCAGGACGAAGATCACGAAGTTGATCAGGAAGTCCACGAAGTTCTGGAAGAAGTACGCCAGGTTTTCCAAGGCTTGCTTCACGGCGCCTTCCGGTCGCCACGGATCGATGGTAATCGGCTGGGTGCCTTCCTGCGCGATCAAACGGATGCTGATCGAGGAGAGCGCGGCAGATTGTTCGTAGTATTTGATCTGACCTTTAAGCGATTCGATCTCGGTCTGAATCATCTGGAGTTCGGTGTACACCGCCAGTACATCCTTAGTCGCTTTTGCATCCTCCAAGATCTCCAGCAGTTTCTTTTCCGCGGCCTGTTTGGCGGAAAGGCGGGATTGCAGGTCCACATATTCGCTGGTCACATCCATGCTATTGGTGGTCTCGTAATTCACTTTGACCGCTGTTTCCTTGATCTTTGCCAGGGCCTCATCCAATCGCTCTACTGGCACACGGATGACCAGTGAGACTTCCGGTACTTCAATGCTGTTGGGACCATAATACGATTGAGACAGGTTTGACGAAACTACATAACCGCCCAATTCGTCAGCCAGCTTGCTGATCCTTGCCATATCCGCGCTGGGATCAGGGACCACAATTGCCAGGTCGGCATTCTTGATAATAAGCCGGTTCACATCGACCGCGCTCGCGGAATTGGAAACCTCTTCAGCGGATTGGGCAACGTCCATCATTGGTTGGGCGGGCATCTCAACCACGGATGGCTCGGCATAGTATTCAGGCTCACCGCCTCCACCGCCAAAGCCACGGTTCAGGCTGGAAATTGCTGTACGGCTGGGGGAAAGTATAGCTGAAGATGCGAGCCCAACCAGCGTCAATACCACTACGGTGGTCAGTGCGATGGTGATCAATGTTCTTTTCATGATTTCTGCTCCTTGGGGCATCCTAATTGCATGCTGGATGCACAAAATTGATTTCACCCCAAAGACGATGTGCCTTGCAAAAAGTTCCGCCCCAAGCTCTAATCTCCAGTCTCTAATTCTCTTAGCTCGAATGCCTCAAAAGTCACCTGGCTGCCCGACAACCAAGAATTACCAATTAATACGCACCCTGCCTCTACCACCCTTCCGCAATACGAATGGCGTGTTTCTCCGGCAGATGGGCTTCCCGGATGCGTTGTTGCACCTCAGGGATGTTGTACATCGCGCGGCGCGGCTCCCATACATGCTGCTCGGTATGATAAATGGCATAGGCGGCGCGCGGATCACGGTCGCGCGGCTGGCCTACCGAGCCAGGATTCAAAATTGCACGCGGCTTCAGCGGCACGCGGTCGCCGGAGCGGATGGGGAAGAGGTTCACGCGATCGGTTCTTGGATCAAGTTGAAACATACACTGCAGATGTGAATGCCCCACAAAGCACCAGGGAGTGGTGAAATGATCGAAGTTCAACCGCGCAGAAAGCGTGTTCAAAATATACTCCCATACTGAATCACGCGGGCTGCCGTGCACAATGCTCACCTCGCCGCGCACCTTCAAGTTATGCGGCAGCGCGCGCAGATAATTCATGTTGTCGGCAGTCAGCACGCGCTCGTGATATTCCAGCGTGCGGCGCGCATCCCCATTAAAGGCTTCAAACGGAATCCTGCCGATTACCGCCATATCATGATTGCCAAGGATGCAGGTCAGGTTGGGGATCTCACGGATCTGCTCCACCACGGCATTGGGGTCGGGCCCATATCCCACCATATCGCCCAGGCACCAGGTTTCGTCCACGGTGCCGGCGTCGTTCAACACAGCTTCGAGAGCTGTATGGTTTGCATGCACATCAGAGATCACCAGAATACGCATATCACTCCAGCAGCGCCGCGATGCGAGCTACGATGATTTCAGCTGCTTCAGTCTTGCTCATCAAAGATAGTGATTCCCGATGCCCGTTGGCAAATAAAAGGGTAATACGGTTGGTTTCAACGGCAAACCCGGCATCGTCGGCTGAAATGTCGTTCGCGGCGATCAGATCAAGGTTCTTGGATTGTAACTTAACTGCGGCATTTTGCAGGAGGTCTTGCGATTCGGCGGCAAACCCCACCACCACACGTGGACGGCTTCCGTTTCGCTCCCCACCTCCGCCGTGGGCGGATACGGTTTTCAAAATATCCTCGGTGGCCTCCAGCTCGATCTGCGGAATCCCGCCCTCTTTTTTGATCTTGTCCTTTGACTGCGTCCTGGGCCTGAAATCTGCCACGGCCGCGGCCATGATCAGCGCGTCACAACCGTTCGATTCCTTCAACACCGCCTTCAACAACTCCCTGGCTGTTTCCACCTGTATCACCTGTGTACCCAGGGGAGGGGTCAATGAAGTGGGGGCCGTGATCAGGATCACTTGTGCTCCCGCGTCCAGCGCGGCTTGCGCGAGCGCGTATCCCTGCCTGCCGGAGGAACGGTTCGTGAGCACGCGAACCGGATCGAGCGGTTCCTGAGTCCCTCCAGCGGTGACCACAACTTTTCTCCCGGCCAGCGGGCCCCGGCGTCCGAGCACGAGGCGGATGTGTCCGATCAGTTCACTGGTTTCGGGCAGGCGTCCTGTCCCGCTCAGTCCCGAGGCGAGATGTCCCTCCGCAGGTTCAATGATGTACGCACCGCGCTTTTTCAGCGTGTCGAGGTTCTCCTGGGTGGCCGGGTGATCGAACATACCGCCGTCCATGGCGGGCGCGATCATCAGCGGCGCATTGGAGGCGAGTGCCGTCACTGTGAGCAATGAGTCCGCCTGGCCTAGTGCGAGCTTCGCCAGAGTATTGGCTGTACATGGCGCGATCATTATCAGATCAGCTGTATGCCCCAAGCCGACGTGTAACACGTGCGATTCAGCACCCCACAGATCGTTATCAATATAAGATCGCCGTCCGGTGACGGATTGAAATGTAAGCGGGGTGATAAACTTTTCTGCAGCGCCAGTGAGGATCACGTCTACTTGCGCGCCAGCTTGTGTGAGCTTGGAAGCCAGGTCGGCAGCTTTATATGCGGCAATGGAGCCTGTAACGCCCAGGAGGATACGTTTGCCTGAAAGTATGGGCATGCATTGATTATACATCTAACGAATGGAGACGCGGCTGTCTACACCGCCTGCAAAATGCAATCTGTTACACTCTGGTATCCCCACATGGTGCTTGTAAAAGCTGTTGTATGGTAGCCAGCGCGGTATTGCATTTCAGGAACAGCCGGTTCCGTCACTTGTTTTGCTTGATATAATGCTCGAGAATCATTTTATTATTTGAGAGTTCCGCCGATGAAATTTACGCAATATGAACTGTATGACCTGATCAACCGCCCTGGCCCATTATGGCTGGCTTATGCCGATCTGAGCGACGCAAACCTGCGCGGTGTGAACCTGCAAGGCGCAATTTTGCGCGGCACGAACCTTGGCGAAGCTCTTTTGAACAACGCTATTTTGAGCGGCGCGAATCTTAACGATGCAAGCCTGCGCATGGCCATTCTGCTCGAGGCGGATCTGAGCCAGAGCACCCTGATTAATGCTGACCTGACCGGCGCGGACTTAAGCGGCGCCAACCTGAGCAACGCCAATCTGGGCGGCGCCAAATTACGTGAGGTGAAACTCAGCGAGGCCAACCTGCGTGAAGCCAATTTGCGTGGGGCCAACTTTACCAATGCGAACATGCATGGCGTTAACCTGACCAGCGCCAACCTGGGCGGCGCGGATCTCTCTAATGCCCGGATGTCTGAGTCGAATTTTCAGAACGCGAGCCTGATCCGAGCCAACCTCAGCGGGGCAGAGGTGTCCAAGAGTATCATAACTGGCGCGGACCTGAGCAATGGCAGCCTGATTGGGACGAACTTCAGTAAATGTAATCTGGCCGGTGCGGACCTGAGCGAGGCCAGGCTCGGCAAAGCCGACCTCAGCGATGCCGATTTGCATGGGGCCAATCTCACCAAGGCCGACCTGCGTCATGCATACCTCTACATGGCTGACTTTAGCGGCGCCAACCTCACCGGCGCCAATCTTCTCAATGCAGATGTGGTCAAGGTCAAATACGATGGTTCCACGATCTGGCCGGAAGGCTTCGACCCGCAAACCGCGGGGACGGCAGTGGAAGCATAAAAGATGGAGCGGAGTTATACACTCCGCTCCAATTTTTATAAGTGAAAAGCAACGTCATAGCTCCGCATCGCCTCTCCCTCATAATCAAATTTTGCGGAAAAGAATTTTCCAGCTTGTATCCAGGGCATAAAGATATGATCGCTTTCCCACAGATTCAGACCTTGTATCTTTTCATCTAGAATCCATTCCAGCTTGCCCT
>DASTOH010000024.1:0-6982 GCA_035720235.1 Anaerolineales bacterium
ACATTTTCGGGCAGCTGGTTCCAATTCGTCACAGCGCATCCTCCGGCTTGGGAGTCACTTCGGGTGCGAAAGATTTGTGTTTGTGGGGGTCAAGTTCCATTCCATCGCGGGAGAGTTGCTCACGGAGAGCAGGGATATCCAGTTGGCGAATATCGTCAATGCCGGCCTCCACCGCCAGAGCCGCGGCCGTACCGGCGGCCTGTCCCATGGCGCAGACTGTTGGTGTCATCCGGTAACTCGACATAGCCACCTGGTCTCCGCTGATGGGTTTGCCGGCCACCAACAGGTTCTTCAAACCTTTGGGAATCATCGTCCGCAGCGGGATGGCGTAGGGAAGTACCTTTTGACGCCAGCCGACATGACCGGGCCTGGTCAGCGAATGGAAATCGATCTGGCAGGTCGCGACCGCGACGCCATCCGGGAAATCTTTGGAGGTCTCGCCGGTGATATCGTCCTGGGTGAGAGTGTACTCGCCAGCGATGCGCCGGCCTTCGCGAATGCCGATCTTCTGCCCGGAGGAGGCCAGCGCGTACGTGGGGTGCAGTTTCTGCACGTAATAAGCGATCCGCACTAATTGACGCCGGGCCTCCTGCTCGGCCTGACTGAGGCTGACCGGGTCGGTCGGATTGTGACCCATGACCTTGGTCATGTTGGCGTACAGCCGATTGTCTGGCAGCCGGCCGGGGCCATGCAACCCGGGCAAATCTTCCTTATCGTAGATAGGTGCAAACCCGGGTGGCAAATAGGATTCCCGCAGTTTGCCGGTATCGTGGAACATGGCTGTTAGTGACATGTGCAGCGTGCGCCCGTTTTCGGGGTGCCCGAGCTGGTACCCTGCGCCAGACAGAAAGGCCAGGTCGCCCTCACCGGAAGTGTCGATAAAATATTTCGCTTCGAATTCCATGAACTGGCTGGCCGAGACGGTTCGAACCCTGGTCAAACTGCCAGCCTCGGTTTCGGCATCCACGACCGAAGTATGGAAGAGGATATCCACACCGGCCTCATCAGCCAGGATCTGCCAGACCAGCTTGAGGTATTCTCCGGTGAAGTAGTGACCTTGTATGGCGTCAAAATTTTTCAGTTCCGTGAGCAGGCGGGTGAAGATATTCCCCAGGCCTTTCAGGTTGGCGTAGAATCCGTTGACACCACCGGCGGTGGAGACTCCACCCAGGCAATTGCCTTCCTCGATCAATAATACTTTGTGTCCGCGGCGGGCAGCAGCAACGGCAGCGGAACTTCCAGCCGTGCCTCCGCCGGCAACGATGATATCCGGTTGGTAGGGGGTAGCGATGGTTTTCATGGCTGTATAAATTGGGCGGTGTTTTCTTTGTCCGCTGCCAGGTGGAATTCGAACCTTCGATACTGCCCTGCGATTCTGGGAATCGCAAGTTCGTAATTCCCATAGAATCCTCGGAAGGTGATCTCGCCGTTTTCATCGGTGCGGGCATTGAAGGGCTGAGTCAGCCACTCACCCTTGATGAGCTGCATGAGCCGCTCGAAAACCGGTTTGGGACGATATTCTTCATCAACCAGACCGCCGCCTTTGATCCAGCTCTGCCGGTCAGAGAGTCCCCAATAATTGATCGAGACGACCGCCGGATGGCCGAAGCATTGCCGGTACATTTGCTCGATGAAGTCGGCCTGCGACTCCGGCGACCACATCCCTTCACGGAAACCGCCCTCGATCTCCTGCTCCCACGAAGGCTGGTGCAATTCGGTGATGTGAATGGGGATGTGCAGGTCCTGATACATCTCCAGCGTCTGCGACATTTCATGCGGCCATAGCCAGTGATTGATCGGATGTACCTGCAGACCCAATCCGGAAACTGGAACTTCCCGTTTTTTTAGCTCGACGATCAGATCGTAAAAGCGCTGGCGGGTATTAGGGATGTGTTCCTGGCTGTAGTCATTGACGATTAGCGTGGCCTGCGGGTTGGCCGCGTAGGCCCAGCGGAAACTGTCTTCCACCCAATCAGCGGCCTCGGGGATGGGGATCTCCCGCTTAAAGGCGCCGCTCACCTCGATGCCGCGCCACAGGTCCACTTCATGGTAACGATGACGGAAAGCTGGATTCGTGCCCTCTGCCCATGAAATGTGATTAATCGCTTCGTTGGTGACATCCCAAATCTTTATATCCTGCGCAAATCCCTTCACCAGACTCGTCACCCGCGCCCGGATCAGCGGCTCAATGGTTCCCTCCGGCATATCGTACAGCCACTCGGGTATCCCGGCGGTGTATGGCCAGACCAGCGGATGTCCTTTGGGCGTCACCCCATTGGCGCGGCACCACTCCAGCACAGGCAGCAGGCGCTGCCACTGGGTTTGGCCCGGCCTGGGTTCATAGTAAGGCCAGTAGAATGGAAAAATCGCCAGGTTGAACAATTCAAGAAAGCGCTGTTTGAACAGATCAGGCTTGTATGGCGCGTCGCCCCAGACCAGGTCGAAGATCAGGTTGCCGAAAAGAAAGTCCTGCGTCTTCTGAGTCACCTGCACTTCCAGCCCTTTGACCGGCTCGCCGGAAGGGGAAACAAAGCGTACCCGCGCCCCTCCTTTGCGGTAACGTTCCACGTTTTCGGTTGCGATTGAAAGATGGGATTCCAATTCCTCTTTCTGACTGGTATTCATGGGTGCCTCCTACTTCGTAGGGCGGGATGATATCCCGCCATTTTAAGATTATGCGGGATGCCCTTTACAGGGTGTGTCGCCATGGCGCCATGTCGCAGATCCCGCGCTGCGGGGCGACACTTCGCAACCATCCCGCACCACGTAATCTATGAGATCTCAAAAACAGCTACCGACTTGCCGGGGAGTTCCAGGTGAGCAACTCCCTCAGCAAACTTTGTGGCGGCCAATTCCACCGGTTTGACCTGTTTCATATTATCGAATGTGTTGTGGGCGTTGATCTGGCTGGCGGTAAGGATTCGTCCACGCATAACCTGGGGCGACATCCCGCTTAAGTCGACAGCTACGGTCATGTCGTCCTTTGGATGCGCATTACAGATGGAGAGATGGACGGTGCCATCGTCTGATCTTGAAGCCGATACAGATAAGGAAGGGATAGACTCTGCTTGGTGCCCATAATTTTCACATGCCACCTCCACCGGCAGCATGAGTGCATCCTGATGCACCTGGTACATCTCAAAGACATGATAACTTGGGGTAAGTATCATGCGTTCACCCTGAGTCAGGATCATGGCTTGCAATACGTTCACTGTCTGTGCGATACAGGCCATGCGCACACGGTCACAGTGATTGTTGAAAATGTTGAGCGTGATACCCGCCACCAGTGCATCGCGCAGCGTGTTCTGCTGGTACAGAAAGCCCGGGTTAGTCCCCGGCTCGACATCATGCCAGGCGCCCCATTCGTCCACCACCAGCGCAACCTTTTTCTCGGGATCATGCCGGTCCATGATTTCGGAATGTTTTTGGACCAGCTCGTCCATGAACCATGCCTGTTGCAGGAGCCTGAACCATTCACCTTCTGTAAATTCCGTTGCAGAACCTTTAGCCGCCCACGAACCCGCGAGTGAATAATGGTGCAGTGACAGTCCATGCATCTGCGACGCCGGGATTCGCTCCATGAGAGTCTCTGTCCAACGGTAGTCCCGGCTGTTTGGACCGCACGCAATTTTGAACAGCCGGTTATCGCCAAAGTTTCTACAATAGGTGGCGTACCGGCGATACTCATCCGCGTAATATTCAGGTCTCATGTTGCCGCCGCAACCCCAGCTTTCGTTACCTACTCCCCAGAAGCTCAGCCTCCACGGTTCCGATCGTCCATTGGCCGCGCGCAAATCAGATATCGGACTCTTTTCAGCGCACGTGAGGTACTCAACCCACTGCTGCATCTCGCGCACGGTGCCGCTGCCTACATTCCCACAAATATAGGGTTCACACTCGAGCTGCGCGCACAAATCCATGAACTCGTGGGTGCCGAAGTGATTGTTTTCGGTCACGCCGCCCCAATGGGTATTGACCATCGTTGGCCGTTCTGCGCGCGGGCCGATGCCATCCATCCAGTGATATTCATCGGCGAAGCATCCGCCGGGCCAGCGCAGGTTGGGAATGCGGAGTTTACGCAGCGCCTCCACAATATCGCGGCGAATGCCACGGGTGTTGGGAATTGATGATTCTTCACCCACCCAGAACCCGTCATAGACGCACCTTCCTAAGTGTTCGGCGAAATGGCCATAGATGTGACGGTCGATGCGAGTCTCGCCCTGATCCGCTCGAATGGTGATTTTGTCCATGGAGGTCCCTTTTTGATTTTCTGCCTGCAATGCTATTCCCAGGCCACCTGCGGTGAGCGATAGAATTTGATACCCATCGCGTCCAGACGCTGCCCATGGTTGGCCAGACGCTGGCAGTATTCCTCCCAGTGGCGATTTTCCTGCGGCGTCCAGCCGATCTCGGCGCAGCCTGGCAGGCGCGGGAACAACATATAGTCCATATCGTCTTCGGTGACGATAGTTTCAGTCCATAACTCGGCTTCAACGCCAAGAACGGATTCTTCGGTCACACCTTCCAAAAGATGTGCCGGGTCCCAATCGTAGGTATCTCGTACGTCGATATATTGCTTTGTCCAATCCAGGCCGAGCGCTGTGGAGGCATCGTATTTGATATCCAGGTAGACCCTGGACGCAGGAGAGAGGATCAGTTTATGCCCGCGACGGGCAGCCTCTTGCGCCAGTGGGGCCTGCCACCAATGCTGGACGATCGTGTCTGGCAACAGGTCCGCCCGACTGACTTCCTCCCAGCCGATACACTGCTTCCCAAGGCCTTGAACGATCTTCTGGACCCGTTCGATGAAAACCTTATAGGCGGCCTCATCAGTGGAATGCGCTTCGTCGCCACCAATGTGGATGTAGGGGGCGGGCGTCAGCGCAGCGATCTCGCGCAGCGTATCCTCCAGAAATTGATATGTGACCTCCTTGTGGATGGAAAGAGAACTGGAACCCGCTTCATAACGCGTGTGGAGCGGACGCGCCACACCGCTATCGTTCAAGACTGCGTAAGAGGCCAGAGCGCTGTTCACATGAGCCGGCATGTCTACTTCCGGGATGACGTCGATGTAATGAGCGGCGGCATAGTCGACGATCTGGCGATATTCCTCCTGGGTATAGAAGCCTCCGGGACCGCCGGTAAAGTCTGTGCTTCCACCATGCTCAGCCAATCGCGGCCAGGAGTGGATCATCAATCGCCAGCCCTGATCATCTGTCAGATGGATGTGCAGGATGTTGAATTTGTAATATGCCATCTGGTCTATCAGGCGTTTGACGGCAGTGACAGGAAAGAAATGGCGCGCCACATCGAGCATCACACCGCGCCAGCCAAAGCGAGGGCTGTCCTGAATGGTGACGCAGTTCATTTGCCATGGACCAGGCTGCAGGGTGTAGGCTTCGATCGCCGGAGGCAGGAGCTGACGGAGGGTCTGGACGCCGCGAAACAGTCCAGCCGGATGCGGGGCGCGCAGGAGGATCCCATTGGGTTCAACAACCAGTTCGTAGCCTTCTGGCCCAAGGTCTGCTCCCGCTCCGTCCGTTGTCAGCAGAATCCCGCCGGTGGAGGCAACTTCAGCGGGTATGACAGGCAATTCGAATCCGGTAGCAGGTCGGAGGCAATCGGCGAGAAATGCTCCAACGAGGCGAATTTCCTCCCAATCCGGCTGCACAAAGACGGCCGCGTTCGAGGGGAGGGTATATGTTTCCTGGGTGGGCTTGATCGAGGCAGGAAGTGGAATTAAGTTTTGCATGGCTCTATTCCTTTGTCATTTCATCCGGCTGCTGGATTACCAGCAGTGCTGGTCATCGCTTCTGCCGCGGCACGGATGGTTTCAAGTTTATATTCCCGGCTCCAGCGGTTGACGGGAATGAAATCCCACTTGCGGGCGTGGATATGCTCGATCCAACGCTCGAAGCTGGCGAGGCAGGTGATCATGCCGTTGCCCGATCCACCCGCTGCAGCAACGACCAGGATGGGTTTCTGGTAAAGGCCACTTTCCTCCTTCCGGAGGGCCTCACACCGGCGTAAACGATCTGTGAAGGCCCTCATCGACTCGCTCAGATCGCCCCAATATACCGGCGTAACAAAAACAAAGGCATCTGCTTTGCACACGCGCTCGTGCAGAGCTTGAAAATCATCGAGCTCCTGGCAGTAATGCTCATCCCGGCAAGTGCCCCAACCGTTATTGCATGCTTCACAGGATTTAATGCTTAAGTCGTTGAGGCGCACTTCTTTGGCCTCACCGCCACCTCTGGAAATTCCCTCGAATGCCGCCTGGGCACAGGCCGCGGTGAGTCCGTTCATGTTTGGGCTGGCGCTGATTACGAGGATGTCCATTTAGCCCTCCCTTGTCAGGATCGCTACGCCATAGGCGGGTAAATCCAGCTCGCCCTGAACGGCCGTATCGTTGAGATGCTCGTGTGCTTTCCAGGGCAAGGTCAACTTTTGGGGTTCTTTGCGATGGTTGATGATGATGTAAATTTTCTCCCCGGCTCCTCCTGTGGCTGAGACACGCTGGCAGATCTCGACACCCTCCGGGGTTTGCAGCGGCGCATGAATATCACTGGCTGTCAAAATTAAATTCATCAGCTTGGATTGAGCAGCTTCATCTAAATAGGCACCCACGTAGTAGACAAAAGCTGTGCCATTCTTTTTGGGGTTGACCGTAATGGCGACCTGGTCATCCAGCCAGCCGTTACCTTTACCGTACCGCGCAACCACCTGCGTGAATTGTGCAGTATCGAGAATGCGCAGGCGTTCGGCCCACAGACGGGATTCGCCATTGACGGATTTTCCTACCACCGGCACCGGCGTGTCCAGCGGATAATATTCCTCGACCTCGGCATTCGTCAACGAGGCGAGTCCACCGGGCTGGCGCTGGGGCAGGAGGGAGTTGAACTGGTCTTTCATCCCGGAGCGGAGGGTCAGCACCAGGTTCCCGCCATGTTCCACAAACTCGGTCAGGCACCGGACGCGCTCC
>DASTOH010000025.1:0-7597 GCA_035720235.1 Anaerolineales bacterium
GACGGTCCACGCTGAGAAAATTGGGGTCGGGCTTACGCGAAAAGACGATCTCTGTACCGCGCAGTGCCTCGCCCATGAAGTTCTGATCGCACCAACGCGAGATCGAGACCTTCTTAAGATGTGGCAGTTGGCTGATCTCCCGCCAGAAGGGGTGCGCCGGCTCGCAACACCCATAATAGAGCAGTCCGAACGGCTCGACCACTTCGCGGTAATAGGGAAAGCAAAATTCGCGAAACATGCCTGGCGAGATACCCACGGTCTCCTGGCTGTTGGAACAGCCCCAGAAATCGCTCAATTGCACCTGTGGATGTGGTACTTCCCTGGCTTGAGGCAGCCTCCTGGTGAAGTTGTAGCTCGATCCGAAACTATCCTGATTCCCATTGTTGAGGCACAGCAGACCCTCCGATTCCATCCAGTGCATACGGCGTAGAGCGTTGTCGCGCAAATAGGCCATCAACGCATGCACAGCATCCGGCTGATCGTACAAGGCCATGAAGAAAGCCTGCATCCCCATTAACTCGATGACGCGGTTGGTAAGCATGGTGCTGACGTGAGCGCCAACGCGAATTTCCACCGGGAGCAGGTCGCCCAACAGATCGGTGAGGAAATCTTTCCACGCCAGAGTCCTGGCGCGATCCACCTGGAATGTCGCCGGTTTTAACCTGGGTAAATCCTGCTCCAGATCCTGGATTGGGTGGAGATAGCGAAAGCCTGTTACCACGCCATAGGCATCAGGAACGCTTTCACGCGGGATGGTCACGCCGAACTCGTCTTCCTCGATGAACCAGCCAATGTCGAACGTGTCTGGAGTGACTTTGTCATCGTCGATCAGCTCATAATTGCGGATGTTGCGCAGCAGCTGCGTTTCGATCTCCCGCCCCGTGGGAGTCTGGCATTGGAAGACACTCTCGGGCAGAAAGTCGCGGTCGAACGTCCAGGTCTCGATGACGACTGGCGGACAGGCGCCGGGTTGGGCGTCATTGAGGGTGTACCACATCTGTTTGCGCTGAGTCATGATGGGCAGTGCGGCCATTTCAGCCTGGCGGGCCGCCAGTTGGCGGAGATAGGAGCGTTCGTGAGACAGGAGGTTCCAGTTCATCGTCGTAGACCTTTCACACTTCAGGCATTATGCAGCATGAGACTCTGCCGGGCGCGTTCAAGCAGGCTCAATACATCTTTTTCCAAGGCAGAGGAAATCAAACCCTCCGGGAGATTTTTGGGCATCAGGGATAGAGCATGTTCGCGGGCCACATCTGTATCAATTTTGCCACCCGCCTCCAACCACGGTCCAAGCATGGTGCGCGTCCACAGTTGCGGCTGCCACTGGGCGCGGCGGAAATGCTTGGCAGTATGGATTTGGTCAAGGTAGTGACCACCCGGGCCAACCGCCAGGATTGTATCGAGTGCCAGGGTGTCATCTGATATTTCGATGTCATGGCACAGATGCTTGAGCGCGCCCAGGAATTCATTGTCGAGCACCATCTGGATCGGCGAATAGACCTCATCACACGAGAGCAATCCCGCATCTAGCCAGAGGTTGCCGCCCGCCAGCAGGATTGGAACGGCTGTAAGTGCTTTTTGGTATCCTGCCTCTGGTGATGGCAGTTTGGCCGTGGTAAGCCCGCCGTGACCGCTGAATGAAACGCCATAGTAACGCGCCAACTGGGCAGTGATCAACATCGGGGCGATGCCCTCGGGACGGCCAAAGGGAAAGATCATTGTTCTCATGTCGAAGGGGAACAAGCCGCAGTGCAGATGCAGCTTTCGCTCGCCCCACAGTGCAAAATTAAGCAACGCCAGCGCCAGCCGCTCGGCCAAATTAAGCGTCACCGCTCCGGCGGCGGTCACTGGCGCAGTGGCACCCATTGCCAGCATGTCGCCGATACGCACTCGCAGACCGCGCTCCCAGAAGTAGACTACTTGCCAGGCCTCATGACGGCCCAGCTTCAGGGCGGGAATGAGGTAGACGTTGCCGACGAACACCTCCGCGAGCGATTTCCCCTGATGGTCAGCGTACATCTGGTAGAGATCGAGCAGGTATGGGCAGACTTCATCCAGGGCGATCGAACCGCCTTCAGAGGCGCCATATTTCCAGCAAAAATAGCGCTCGTAGAGCGGTTCCAGCAAAGCTGGCACGGGCAGGCGGCTTCCTAACACGCTGCATGTTCCAACGTTAGGCAGGGCCCGCGCCAGAGCGAAGTAGCCCGCCAGGCGTTCTTCACTCCAATCCAGCAGATTTCCAGTGGCGGGGTCGTGATAACGTCCATGATAGACCCCTGCCGTTGAAGAGACCGTTGGGATGAAATTATCCCAGTCGAATTTGCCCGCCCCGGCAATGAAGTTTTCAACGATGGGAGCAGGAAAGCGTACTCGCTGGGTGGTGTGATCTACGTTGAAACCAGCCCGTTCGCAGGCGGTGAGCAGCCTTTCGTTCTGAATTTCCATGCCCATCTCGGCCAGAATATGCAGCGCACCGGCATGAATGGTGGAGATTTCGGAGCCTTTGAGTAGTGGATAGGGTCCTCCGACCAGGCGCATTATTTCATATCCTCCCAGCGCGGCTGCCCAGCCACGCCGCCGACCTGGGTCGCCACCGACCGGCCACAGGCGCAGCCGAGACGCAGCGATTCTGCCAGCGGAAGCCCGCGCAGCCAGCCTGCGAGAAACCCGGCGTCGAACGAATCACCTGCGCCGACGGAATCGCCGCCCGAAACGGGCTCCACCTCTTGCGAGATCAACTGTCGTCCATCGGAGACTACCGCTCCTTCCGCGCCGCGCTTGACCACCACTAAAGGCGCGCCCATCTGGTGCATCTCCTTGATCGCCGATCCGCTGGGACTTTTCGCAATTCTTTCCGCCTCCTGTTCGTTCGGCAAAAACACATCAACCAGCGGCAGCAGTTCCGCCACGCCATCCCATTGATCGTCAGGGTCCCAATTGGTATCAAGTGAAATGGTCAACCCGAGTTGGCGGGCGCGAGAAAAGATATCTGGGATGTGCGGGCGGAGCGGGGTTTGTAAAAAATAACTTCCGTGGTGCAGGTGACGCGCCAGGGCCAGAAGTTCATCGGTGATATCGGCCGGTTGAACAGCAGTGATTGTGCCAGGATAGGTCAGGATGGCGCGGTCGTTCTCTTTACACAGGGCGATACCAAGGCCAGTTTTCAGGCTCGGGTCAATTTCAACAAAGCGGGTATCCACCCCTGCTTCAGTCAAGCGGGCCAGGATCAACTCCCCGAATGCATCGCGCCCAACGCGTCCCAGGATCGCCACGTTCATTCCGAGTCTGGCAGCCTGGCAGGCAAAGATCGAACATGAGCCGCCCATTTCGAGAGTGTACTCGCTGACCAGTTTTTCCACCTGCCCAAATTCAGGAACGATATCACCGCCGGAAAGGATCAAGTCTACGCAGAGATCACCGAAGGTGAGAATATCATACATGTTGTGAATGAAGACGGCGAGATTAGTCGCTTCTTGACAATTGGATAATAGTATGAACGCATATGAATGTCAAGCGAGCGACTGTGATATTTTGATTATGTATTCGTTCATAAGCACATTGATGCAACCTCAAATATCCCACTGAGAAAAGGAAGTAACATCGACATATTCAAAATTAAAGTGATCAACACAAAATGACAAATCCATTGGACAAGCGGTAGAATAACAAGGACAAGGAGAAATGCAATGAAAATCACAGGCGTCAAAACGTTGTTTGCGGATGGGGGTCACCGCGTTTTTGTTTTCGTCAAAGTCGAAACGGATCAACCAGGCTTGGTGGGCTGGGGTGAAGCCTCCCTGGAGGCCAAAGCACGTGCTGTGGCAGGCTGCGTGGCCGATATGGAGCCGATGATCCTCGGCGAAGATCCCTGTCGCATCGAATATATCTGGCAGATTTTGTATCGGGGAGCATTCTGGCGACAAGGCGTGATCGGGATGTCGGCAATTTCCGCGATCGATCAGGCGCTGTGGGATATCAAGGGCAAAGAGTTGGGAAGACCGGTGTACGATTTGCTGGGCGGGGCAGTGCGAGATAAGGTACGCATGTATACCCACTTCGGCGGAGATACGCTGGAGGCCGCCGCCAGGAGCGCGATGAACAAGGTGGAAAAGGGTTGGACCGCGATCAAGACCGTTCCGATGCCGCCGACCAACATGCTGGAGGGCCCGAAAGTCGTTAAGCAGGCCGCAGAAAAATTGAAAGCTGTGCGTGAGGCTGTCGGTGATGAGATTGACATCCTGCTCGATTTTCACGGGCGAGTTACGCCGCAGATGGCTATCCAATTTGCCAAAGCATTTGAACCGCATATGCCATTTTTCATCGAAGAACCGGTGCAGGCCGAAATACCCGATTCCATGGCGCAGGTGAGACGCGCCACGCATATCCCCATCGCCACGGGCGAGCGCCTGTTTACTCGCTGGGGCTTTCGCCGCATCTTGGAGACTGAAGCAGCCAGCCTGCTGCAGCCCGATGCCTGTCACGCGGGCGGCATCAGCGAGGTGCGAAAAATCGGGACGATGGCGGAGGCATATTATGCTGCTCTGGCTCCCCACAATCCATACGGACCGGTTTCGACCGCGGCCTGCGTTCAGGTTGATTTCGCCGCGCCCAATTTCGTTATCCAGGAAATCGTTGATCCCGATGACATTCCCGAAGTGATGACCTTCGTCAAAGAGCCATTGCCCATTGTGAATGGATACATCTTGCCCCCCACCAAACCCGGCATTGGCATAGAAGTGGATGAAGCAGCTGTTGCCAGGCACCAACCAGATTTTTCTGCTGATAAAGTGCGCGAGAAGATCGCCAGGTTTCGCGAGGTTCACCCTGATGGCAGCATTGCAGATTGGTAGTGCAAGATGGATCCTTTCACTTCTCCTTTGCGATTGGTGCAATTTCTCGATGAAGAGGGTACCCGCCGGGTGGCCAAAGTAGATGCTGGCGGCAGCCAGGGCAGCCAACTACAGATTTTGGCGAATACCACACGAATTTACGATTTGGCGCTCGAGGCAGGCCGCACGGGAGCAACCCTGGAAGAGATCGTAGGCTCCCGCCTGCGTGGCGAGTGGGTTGAGTATGATCCCATCATCACGACTCGACGCCTGCTTCCGCCTCTCGATCACCCCGATCTGGCTCATTGTCTGGTTACGGGCACCGGCCTCACTCACTTGGGCAGTGCTCAGGCACGTGACGCCATGCATACCAAAGTGGTCGCCGATGCCCCTCTGACCGATTCGATGCGTCTCTTTCAATGGGGCTTGGAAGGTGGCAAGCCTCCAAAAGGTGAGATCAGTGTGCAGTCCGAATGGTTTTACAAGGGCAATGGCTACAATGTGGTGCCGCCAGAGCAACCTCTTGTGAGTCCATCTTTTGCGCTGGATGGTGGTGAAGAGGCTGAACTGGTGGGGCTTTACGTCATCTCCGAATTGGGTGAAGTTCTGCGGGTCGGGTTTGCTCTCGGGAATGAATTTTCCGATCATGTCATGGAAGCGAAAAATTACCTTTACCTGGCGCACTCCAAATTGCGCACCTGCTCCTTCGGCCCGGAAATCATCATCGGACCGCTCCCGGCGGAAATCTCCGGTCAGGTACGCATCGAGCGGGATGGCCAGACGCTATGGGAAGCGCCCTTCTTAACCGGTGAAGAGCGGATGTCTTATACGATCAGCAATCTGGAGCATCACCACTTCAAATATGAACTGTTCAGAAAGCCCGGCGATGTCCACTGCCACTTTTTCGGGACTGCTACCCTGAGCCGCAATGCAGGTATCGTTACCCAACCCGGTGACCGCTTCGAAATCTCTGCCCCAGGATTTGGTCGTCCGTTACGGAATACACTGCAGCAGGCACCAGACGATCACAAGGTCTTCAAAGTAAGGTCACTCTAGTAGAAGCGAAGTTGATAGCTGAATCGATTGGGAGGATAGCTTCATTTTGATCGGAAATGTAAACGCCGGTTTCGGTTCCCGTGGCTGGTTATTTCGCTACTTCTCAATCGAATTTCCGATCGTGATTACGACATTTCCCTTTTTTTGTCCTGTATCGACATACCTGTGAGCCTCGGCAACCTGTTCCAGTGGATAGCGTCGATCGATGACCGCTTTGATCGTCCCAGCCTCAACCAGCTCTTTGAGGGCCAGCAGATTATTGACCGTATAGCCTGCTGTCCAGGTGATTACTCTCTTGCTGCTCCTCTTCGAAGCCCATCGCATTCGAACGCCGCCGAACAGTCCAGGGTTAGCGTTCAGATAGGTTCCATTTTCCTTTAGCGATCGTAAACTACCTGAAAACGAGCTTTTGCCGATTGTGTCCATTATGACATCATACGTCTGACCACTTTTGGTGAAATCTTCTTGAGCATAATCAATGACGTGGTCTGCGCCAATCGATTGGAGCATCTCCAATTTCCCCGCTTTGTCCACGCCGGTTACTTCCGCTCCATAGTGCTTGGCAAGCTGGACAGAATATGTGCCGATACTTCCGCCCGCGCCAACGATCAAAACTTTTTGTCCACGCTGGATATTTGCCTGTCGAAGAGCATGCAGAGCTTCGAGTCCGCCAAACGGTACAGCGGCGGCCTCCTCATAAGTCATATTAGCCGGTTTTTTTGCCATCACACTGGCCATCGCAGAGGGTTTTTCAGGCAGGCACATATACTCAGCATAGGTCCCCATCATAAGACCGGTATATCCAAAAACCTGGTCACCTGGCTGATATCGGGTTACTTCCTTGCCGGCGGATATAATCTCGCCGGCAAACTCCGTCCCAAGGATCCTGATTCTGGTTGGTTTTCTGAGACCCAGATACAGTCGCAGGGGGATCGCGAACAGAAGAGGGAGTTTGAGCCTTCGGAACTCGGTGTCCGCTTGTGATGCGGTTGCCGCATATATTTTGATCAGGACTTCATTATCCTTGGGAGTCGGTTTTTCTACTTCCCTGAGTTGAAGTCCATCTGGTGAGCCGTATTTTGTCCAAAGAATTGCTTTTATAAGTACTCCTTCAATTCGCCGTGCCTTGTCATTCCGTTCCACGTGCCCCTACGGCGACCGCAGTCATTTCGATGACCGGTTTTCCGTCATCGTCCACCCACCGGCCGCAGGTGCCGCCCTCCGGGCTGACCTCCAGTTGCACAACGGTGCCATCCATCCGCAGCGTGGGATGATACCAGTGCGCTACCTGCTGCGCTTCACCTTGAATGTAGTGACCGATGAGCGCGCGGCGGAAGCGATCAGTGGTCTTATTGGGAAAGCTGCCATGCACCAGCGATCCATTGAAGAACATAACGTCGCCGGCATCCATGAGGATGGGCTGCGGCGTGTAACCTTCAGGGATGGGAACGGTGATGTCGGTGAAGCTCTGGGTCGTATCCGCCGGGGTTGTGCAGAGGATGGGCCAATGGTTGCTGCCTGGCACCACTTGCAAACAGCCGTTGGCCTCGTCACAGGGATCGAGCGCGAGCCAGGCCGCCAGACAGGTGCCCGGCTGAACGCGCAGATAGTAGTTGTCCTGATGCAGCGCCTGTCCCCGCGCGCCCGGCGGTTTGAAGTAGAGCATGGTCTGGACGGCGAAGGGTTCAACGCCGAGCAGCGCCGTCAGGCAG
>DASTOH010000026.1:0-4108 GCA_035720235.1 Anaerolineales bacterium
ATTTTGACGTTGAAGATGGAACTTTAAAACTGGATGACCTGCAAAGAGCACTGGAACGAAAACCTCGTCTGCTGGCCGTAGGCTATGCGTCCAACGCCCTGGGGACGATCAACCCGGTGGCAAAGATTGTCAAAATGGCACATGAGGCGGGTACACTGGTTTATATCGATGCGGTTCAATATGCCCCCCATGGACCCATCGATGTCCAGAAGTTGGGCTGTGATTTCCTGGTTTCGTCCGCCTATAAATTTTTCGGAACGCATTCTGGAATATTGTATGGGAAACATGATTTGCTGGAGAAGCTCTCTGCATACAAGGTGCGCCCCGCAACAAATAGACTTCCTGGAAAGTTCGAAACCGGTACACAAAATCATGAGGGCATCGCCGGAGTGCTGGGCGCAATTGAATATTTCGAATGGGTGGGAAAGGAATTTGGTGGCGAGTTTGTCGAAAGGCTGGTTGAGGACAATTATCAGGGCCGGCGGTTGGAACTCAAAAAGGCAATGACGGCCATCCATGCCTACGAATACGAACTTGGACGTGCCGTTCTATCCGCCCTGGAATCTGTTCCGGGACTGCGGGTTTATGGACTGACTGATGTTCGACGCCTGGAAGAGCGCGTGGCGACTTTCTCCTTCCGTTTGAAGGATTTGCCGCCGCGTGTGGTTGCTGAAAAACTGGCCCAGGAGGGGATTTACGTGTGGGATGGGAACTACTATGCTATCAATGTAGCCGAACGACTCGGGTTGGAAGGTAACGGCGGCATGGTACGCGTGGGCGCCGCTCATTACAATACGCTCGAAGAGGTGGAACGTCTAAAAGTTGCATTGAACAAGATTGCGCTGAGCTAGGCTTTCAGCACACTTTTCCGATCCATGTAATAACTGAGACCCAGGACCAGAATGCCGCCCAATACACCGGTCAGGTGAAAGGGCAGGTAATCCATCACATGGACTGGCATATCGGCAGCCAGTTTCATGTAAAAGTATGGCACCCATGTTGCCACTCCCAACCAGATCAAGACATGCCCTACAACGCGCCATGGATTTCTTTTTGCAGAATCCGTTCCCATTTCCTTGCGAGCAGCTGACCGCAAGCGCGCCCCGCCAATGACACCGAAGAGATGAACAGGCAAATACCAGAACAGCGATGGCTTTTCTCCAGCTATTCGTAAAACGATAAATGGCAGCCAGGTCAGCACACCGAGCCAGATCAATGCAATCCCCAAACGATAACGTATCAGCGCCGCGTTGAAGATCTTGTCATCGGTTACCATGCTCGAAATGCCTCCGTTACTGCTTCAAGTGTTTTTTCGATCACTGTATCAGTGTGCAGGATGGACAGAAACCCGGCCTCGAACTGTGACGGCGCAAGATAAACCCCATTCGCCAGCATCTTCTGGAAGAATTTTGCAAACTGGACTTTATCCGCCACTTTGACCGTGTTCCAGCCAACCGGCCTGGTTTCGCTAAAGAAAGTTGTGAACATCGTACCGACGCGCGTTTGCTGGATGGGTACTCCCGCTTGTTCCGCCTCCGCCGAGATACCCGCTTCCAACCTGGCCGCGGCCTGTTCCAGTTCCTCCCAGCATTCATCTCCCCGAATCAGACTCAACGCCGCGATTCCCGCGCTCATCGCCAGCGGATTGCCTGACAACGTCCCTGCCTGGTACATCGGACCTGCAGGCGCGACAAGTTCCATGATTTCTTTCTTGCCGCCATACGCGCCAACGGGGAGTCCACCGCCGATGACTTTGCCCAGAGTCGTCAAATCAGGCTTGATGTTGTACAGCGTCTGCGCGCCGCCCTTATGGACGCGGAAGCCCGTCATGACTTCATCGAAGATCAGGACCGCGCCTGCCCGTTCGGTAATGCTCCGCAAGCCTTCCAAAAACCCAGGTTGGGGAGGGACGACACCCATATTCCCCGCCACAGGCTCGACAATAATGCCCGCGATCTGATCGGGGTATTTTTTGAACAACATCTCAACGGATTCGAGATCGTTGAAATCTGCAACCAGCGTATCCGAAGCCACCGCGCTCGGGACGCCAGGTGAATCAGGCAAGCCAAGAGTTGCCACGCCCGAGCCAGCTTGCACGAGCAACATATCGGCGTGACCGTGATAACAACCGTCAAACTTGATGATCTTCTCACGCTTCGTGTACGCGCGCGCCAGACGGAGTGCGCTCATGGTTGCCTCCGTCCCCGAATTAACAAAGCGGATCATCTCGATGTTGGGCATAAAATCAATGATGCTTTTTGCCAGCTCCAACTCCAGCGGGCTCGGCGCGCCGTAGGATGTCCCTTTGACCGCTGCCTGTTGAATCGCTTCCACCACTTCTGGGTGGGCATGTCCCGTGATAAGCGGACCCCACGAGAGGACATAGTCAATGTAGCGATTCCCATCCACATCAAACAGATAGGGACCGTCGCCGCGCTCGATAAAGAGCGGTTGTCCACCCACCGCGCGGAAGGCGCGTACGGGCGAGTTCACACCGCCTGGGAATAAGGTCTGTGCTTCTTGAAAGAGAGAAATGGATTTTGTTATGTTCATAAAGACCTCGAGAGTAGAGAATAGTGACTAGAGAGTAGTGGCGACTGGAGATAGACTGTTCTCTACTCCTCTATTCTCTAATATCTTGTTTACCGCCAGTTCACCCGAATGGATGCAATCGGGGATCCCAATGCCGCGATAGCCATTACCTGCCAACGCAAGACCTGGATGCTTCTCCAAAGCCGCGTCAATACGCTTTAGGATTTCCGGATGACCGAGGTTGTATTGCGGCATGGCTTTATCCCACATAAAGATGCGCGAGAGGAGCGGATTGGCAGTGACGCCGAGCGTGAGCTTCAATTCTTCCTTTGCCAGTTCGAGCAATTCGCCCTCACCCCCGGCCCCTCTCCCATTGGGCGAGGGGAGTTCCTGCCCTGCGCGACCGACAAAGACGCGAATGAGCGCATACCCATCTGGCGCGCGGTGCGGGAACTTCGTGGATGTCCACGTGCAGGCGAGCGCTTTGCGTCCTTCACGGCGCGGAATGACGTAACCGTATCCGTCCAGTGCGCGGGGAATGTCGCTGAGGCGGTACGTCAGAGAGACGGTAGCGGTCGAGGCGTAGGGAATGCTTTGGAGGGCAGAGGCAAGCTCAGGGTCGAATGAGGCGAGCAGAGCCGCGCTGACGTAGGCAGGAGTGGCGAGGATGATGGAGTCTGCTTCGAGGGATTCGCCTGAGTCGAGTTCCACGTTCCAGGATTCAAGTTCCAGGTGGTGAGAGATATGTGATGCGCGGGTGTTGAGGCGAAGTGTCGCGCCGCTTGACTCTAGACTTTCGACCAGCGCTTCGACGATTTCCGCAAGCCCTGTGGTGGGCGTGAGGAACGCGGAGCGCGAACCTTGCACGGCCTTGCCGTTGGACTGTTTTCGCATTTGCAGCGCGCCGCGGGCGAGACTGCCGTATTTACTTTCGAGGTCGCGCAGATAGGGGAAGGTGGACGCGAGTGAGAGTTGGTCGCCATCGCCCGCGTAGATGCCAGACATAAGCGGCTCGATGAGATTCTCATACGCTTCACGCCCGAGCCGTCGACTGACAAATGCGCCGAGAGATTCGTCGCCGTTGACGGCTTTCGCGGGCAGGAGAAAATCAAGCCCCATGCGCGTTTTGCCGAACCATGATACAAGACGGGTCTTGAGAATGGCTTCGACATTGGTGGGTATCATCATCGCCAACCCATCAGGCAGGGGAAGCAATCTTCCTTTGTTCAACACATAGGTGTTTTTCTGATCTGGATTCGTGCCATGCAAACGCTCAGCGAGACCGAGCTCCTTGCACAGTGCAACGCCCCAGGGTTTGGTGGCCAGGAAGGTATCGGGTCCGCCTTCGATGATGAATTGACCTCCAGCAAATGAAACGCGGTCCGTGATGATCTTGCCGCCCCAGTGCGAATCGGATTCGATGAGTGTGACAGATGAGTCAGGGATATTTTTCCTGGCATAATAGGCGGCGGAAAGACCTGCTATCCCGCCGCCAATGACGATCATACGATTCATAACCAGCCTGCTTCTTTTGCCTTTTCGCGGATCAGCCCTGCCAGCCCGGCGATCATCTCAG
>DASTOH010000027.1:0-16969 GCA_035720235.1 Anaerolineales bacterium
ACCGGGAGAATCCAGTGCAAACCTGGAGTGAGCGCTTCAGGCCGTACACCTCCTGCCCGGATGGTTTTGACCACCCCGTGTTCGTTGGATTCAACATAGACCAACCCGGCGCCGAGTGTGGTCAGCACGAGTGCAAGGACGAGTACGATCAGCACGGTAGTTCCGATCCCGCGCGCGCTCTGATTGCGACCAGAGCGGGCGATGGCCATTATGCCCAGGCCGATGGCGGCCAGCCAGGCAAAACCAGCTAACGAGCGGATAACATCAACAATGTTCATTGTTCCTCCAGGGATTAGTTGAAATAATTATACCGCCATGATAGCATAGCGGTATGCATACAGGCCAAGGGCAGATTGCGGAATTGATTCTCGAAGATGGAGGGCGGCTCGTGCGGATTGCCTGCCCGCCGAACCTGGTCCCAGCTCCAGGGCAATACCTGCTTGCCAACCACGCTTCGGACTCATTATTACCTGTTCCTGTTTTCTATACGGATTCGGCGGCTGAAGGTTTTGTCGGCGCGCCACTGACGCTGGAATCCTGGAGTCCAGGGCAGGAGCTGCATCTGCGCGGACCCTTAGGGCACGGTTTTGAATTGTCGACCGCTGCTCGAAAGGTTGCCCTGGTCGCATTCGATGCTTCAGCTGTACGGCTGCGTGGATTGATCAAGCCAGCCTTGAGGCAGGACGCGGCGGTGGTCCTGGTCAGCGATTACCCGTCCGAGCGATTGCCCGACGAGGTGGAGGTGCAGCCGCTGTCGACGCTGGCGGATGTCATCAGTTGGGCCGACTATGTGGCGCTCGACACCGCGCGCGAGACTTTGCATCAGCTTGGGGATAAGCTTGGAGGGCTGAGTCAGTTTCCGGCTGTGCGCGAAGCGCAGATCCTGATCCGCACAGCGATGCCCTGCGGGGGAGTGGCCGAGTGCGGAGTCTGCGCGGTCAGCCTCAAATCCGGCTGGAAGCTGGCCTGTAAAGATGGCCCCGTGCTGAACTGGCGTGAGTTGGGTGAGGGTTAATACCAGATGCGGAACGATGTTTTCGTGGTGCTGTTCAGGCTTTGATAGTTGACGGCGATTTCGATGGGCACAAGTTCCCCCGATTTTTGATCCTTGAAGTTGAAAGTGATTTGCGCGATGCCGAGCGCGTTGGTGGTGAACGCATATTCCTGGCTGGTGCCGTCTGTGAATTTGACCAGCGCCTTGCCAAGGACATGCGGAACCGGTCTGGAAGTCTGATTCTGGACGACAATATAAACGGTCTGCTGCCCGCTCGGGAGCGTGACCGCCTTCAGAACGAATGCCCGCACCTTGATGGATAATACCGGGTTGATGGTGGCGTCGGGCTGGTCAATGGGCTTGAGTTGGGCCGGGTCCTCTTTGAGCTGATCGAAATAGATGCGCCCCAGGTCAGAGATGACCACGGTCTGCCGGTCGCCGCGCCACTCGAAGCGCGTGTACTCGAAATATTGAACGATCAGATTATCGCCGGAGTCGAATGGAGAGATCGGGTTGCCAAACTGCTTGGAGCCGCCGTTGGCTTTGTAAAATTCCAGGAAACCCAGGCACACCGAATACCCGGTCGGATATGCTTCACAGGCGTTGGGGTTGTTGATGGTCCAGGGTCCCTTAGGCTTGTAGGTGAGCGTACCTAACGGCGTGAGTTGGATGGACTGGTTGCCGACAAGCTCAAAACGGCCCCGCTGAAAATACTGGACAGCCTTGCCGTCTTTCGACACCATCTGTTCGGTGATTGGATAGCCATAATAGAGCAGTGGGTCTTTTGCTGCCTTGTAGAATTGCAGGAATAAACCCTTAACGCTGTGACCTGTCTCGGCGAAGAACTGTACATCGGTCCCTTGAGCCTGCGCTGGATTGGAGGCCAACAACACTGCAAAGATCAATCCGAGAAATGCAAAATGTCTGACGAATTTCATCAGAATCATTATACTCAGAATCAGGGGGCGGACACTTTATAGCTGACCATCACTTGTTTGCAGCAGGGCCTCCACGATCCGTTTCGCCGTGTGACCATCCCCATAGGGATTGGAAGCCTTCGCCATCTTGGCGTATTCGGTCTGATCCTCCAGCAGGCGCGTGGCCTCCTGGACGATGCGGCTGGTCTCTGTTCCCACGAGCTTGAGTGTCCCTGCTTCCACCCCCTCCGGGCGTTCGGTTGTCTCGCGCATGACCAAGACCGGAATGCCAAACGAAGGAGCCTCCTCTTGCAGGCCGCCCGAGTCAGTGAGGATCAGGGTGGCATGTTTCATGAGATGCACCATGGGCCGATACTCCAGCGGTGGCAGAAGCGTGATGTGTGGAACGTCCTTCAGGATCCGGTTCACCGGTTCCTGTACGTTGGGATTCAAATGCACGGGCCAGACGATTTCCACGTCGCGGCAGTGTGCAAGTTCCCGCAGGGCCAGGCAGATGTTTTGCATGCCTTCCCCAAAATTTTCCCGTCTGTGGGCAGTCACCAGAACTAGTGGCTTAGACGCAGATGCTCCATGCTCTAATCCTCTATGCTCTAATTCTCTATTCTCTAATCCTCTACCCTCTACTCCCTTCACCCCGAGCTTATCCAGCAAATCCGTCACTTCTTCTGGCACGTCCTGACCGGCAACATATTTCAGCGCGTCAATCACAGAGTTGCCGGTGACAATGATCTGTTTTTCGTCTATGCCCTCGTGGAGCAAATTGCCCTTTGACCACTCTGTGGGCGCGAAGTGCAGGTCAGCGGTTACGGTTGCAAGGCGGCGATTCATCTCCTCGGGGAAGGGGTGCCATTTGTTATGCGTGCGCAGCCCGGCTTCCACATGCCCAAATTTGATCTTGCGGTAAAACGCCAGCAGGGAGGTGGTGACAACGGTGGTCGTGTCACCAACGGCCAGCACCCAATCGGGATGAAACTCTTCCAGGATGGGATCCAGGTATGTAAAAATTCCCGCGCTGACCTGCGCCATCGTCTGTCCAGCGCGCATGAGGTCAAGGTCATATTCCGGTTTGATCTGGAAGAGTTGCAGAACTTGATCGAGCATTTGCCGGTGTTGCGCGGTAACGCATACACGGGCTTCAATGCCGGCCGTTGCTTTCAACTGCCGGACAATGGGAGCCATTTTGACAGCTTCCGGCCGGGTTCCCAGGACGCAGAGGACTTTCATTCAACCTTTTCAACGGAAATTTTACGGACACCCAGGCGTACCAGTTGAAAACCCGCTCGCTGCCAATCCTCTACATTCCAGGCGTTGACCGTATCAATGGCGATGCGCGCGCGCGTCTGAGTAGCAAGTTGTCGGGGGTCCAGTTTGATGAACTCCGAGTGTTTCACGAGCAACAGCACCGCATCTGCGTCCCGGATGGCATCCTGGAGATCGGTCGCCATGCAAATGCCGTTCAGTTTTGCCTCCGGCTTGAACGGTTCCCAGGCATTGACCTGTGCGCCTTCGTGCTGAAGCAGATGCACAATCGCAGCAGCCGGGCTTTCACGCAAGTCATCCACATCTGGTTTATAGGCGAGGCCCAGCGCAGCAATTCTTCTACCCTTCAATTCGCCCAGGGCTTGTTTGACCTTCTCAACGACAAAGTGGGGTTGCGCGTCATTGACTTTGCGTGCATTGTAGATGAGCGGCGTCAGTTCCGGGGCAGCTTCGACAAAAAACCACGGATCCACGCTGATGCAGTGACCGCCGACCCCGGGACCGGGATTGAGGATGTTGATACGCGGGTGCAGGTTGGCGAGGCTGATCGCTTCCCACACGTCCACGCCCAGTTTCTCCGCGAGACGGGCAAATTCGTTGGCCAGGGCGATGTTCACATCGCGTGTCGTATTTTCCATGATCTTGACCATCTCGGCGGTGGTGGCGTCGGTTTCGATGATCTTGCCTTTGACGAATGTGGCATACAGATCGCGCCCGGCCCTGGCTGATTCCGGTGTCACGCCTCCTACCACGCGTGCATTCTCGATCAGTTCGCGCAGGATCTTGCCAGGGAGCACACGCTCAGGTGAATGGCACAGATAAAAGTCAGCACCAGCTTTTAATCCAGACTTTTCCAGTATTGGCCCGACCAGGTCGACCGTGGTCCGGGGGGGAGACGTCGATTCGAGCACCACCAGATTTCCCTTGCGAAGGTGCGGAACGATTGCTTCGGTCGCAGAGATCACGGCGCCCATATCTGACAATTTATATTTTTGCCCGTCGTAGTCGCCGTGTTCATCCTCCTTGAAGGGTGTTGGCACCGCAATGAGGAAGGCGTCGGCCTCTTCAGGCTTCGTGGAGGCGGTGAAGTTTCCGGATTGAATCGCTTGCGTGACGAGGTCTCGCAGGCCCGGTTCATGGATGTGAATGTGGCCCTTTTGCAGGGTTTCAACAATGCCAGGGTTAATGTCCACGCCAAGGACCTTGAGTCCTTTTACAGCAAAGGTGGAGGCGGTTGGCAGTCCGATATAGCCAAGGCCCAGTACACAAAGCTTTTGAAAGTTCATGGAACTCCTTCAGGGAGGGATAGGCTTCCAGCCCTTGATTATAAAGCCTGATGAACAATAACTGTCTCTCGCAACTTCATTTCAGACCTGCCGTAGATAATTTTGGAAGTACTTTGTTGTATAATGAAATGGAGGCAAAATGGACTTCCTGCTTGAACCCAATGTGGCGTATCTTATCCTGTTGGCGGGAGTGGTGCTCGGGTTTATGGCGCTTGTTTCACCAGGAACTGGGCTATTTGAGGTGGCGGCCTTCTTTTGCATTCTCCTGGCTGGATATGCCGTATACAATCTTCCGTTCAATTGGTGGGCGCTGGTTTTGCTTGCGCTGAGTGTCATCCCATTTATATATGCCATCCAAAAGCCAAAGCGCGAGTTGTATTTGGGTTTGTCCATGTTGCTGTTGATCGTTGGCTCGGTCTTCATGTTTCCAAGCGAAGAGGGACTTTTTGCGGTGCATCCGGCTGTGGCAATTCTGGCGTCAGCGCTGGTGACGGGTTTTCTGTGGCTTGCTGTCCGCAAAGCGATGGAAGCTGCTGGCGCGCGCCCCTCTCACGATGTGAATGGGGTGTTGGGGATGTCCGGGGAAGCCCGTACAGATGTCCACGATGAGGGAAGCGTGCAGGTCGCGGGCGAGTTGTGGTCTGCACGGAGTGTGCATCCCATTCCGAAAGGTAGTTCCATACGGGTCATCCGCAGGGATGGCTTTGTCGTTGAAGTGGAAAAGGTCGAATCATAGAATTCTTCAAAAGGAGAGAATGCCATGTTTGATCCGTTTGCAGGTGGTGCGGCTGTATGTTTTATTGGCGCGATCCTTGTCATTGGTTTTGTGTTTTTGGCCAATGCTATCAAGATTGTGCCCGAATATCAGCGTCTGGTCGTGTTTCGTCTAGGGCGCAGTATTGGCCCCAAAGGACCCGGTATCACGTTGTTGATTCCCGTGATTGATCGTGCAGTGCGCGTCGACTTGCGCGAGCAGGTGCGCGAAGTGCCCCACCAAACGTCGATCACCAAGGATAACGCGCCGATTTCCATTGACTTCCTGTGGTATTACAAGGTGCTTGACCCGGCTGAATCGGTGTTGCAGGTGGGTAACTTCGAATCGGCCGCGGCCGGTATTGCGGCTACCACGCTGCGCGCGGTCATTGGTGGTATTCCGCTGGATGATGTGCTTTCGGAACGCGAGCACATCAACAACATGCTGCGCACCCGCCTGGACGAAGTGACCGAGCGTTGGGGTGTGAAAGTGACCAACGTGGAGATCCGTGAGATCATCCCGCCGCGTGATGTTCAGGACGCCATGAACCGGCAGATGTCCGCTGAGCGTATCCGCCGTGCGGTGGTGACCGAGTCCACGGGTACGCGCGAGGCCGCGGTCAACGTGGCGGAAGGCGAGAAACAATCCAATATCCTGCGCGCCGAAGGTCAAAAGCAGTCGGCCATTTTGCAGGCGGAAGGCGAGCGGCAAGCGCAGTTGTTGCGAGCGGAAGGTTTTGCGCAGGCGCTGGAGGCCATCTTCAACGCAGCCAAAGCCGTTGACCAGAAGACCATGACCCTCCAATACTTCGAGACATTGAAGGCCATCGGCTCAAGTCCCTCCACCAAGTACATCTTCCCGATGGAATTTACAAGCCTGCTCGATAACTTCCTGGGAAAAAATCCGAAAGGGTAGATTCGCTCGCAGGCGGCCCATATAATAGCAATGAGGCAGAAAGTGGATGGGATTTTCCGCTTTCTGCCTTTTTTGTTTGATAGAATTCCCAATCATGGAAATCGAAGCAGCCAACCTGATGGACCTGGGAGCTTTACGACATCTGGAGAATGTGTGTTTTGGAAATGATGCCTGGCCCCTGCTGGATCTGATTGCTGTCCTCACCTGGCCAGATGTGATCCGCCTCAAAGCGACGGAATCAGGCGAGATGATTGGCTTCATCGCGGGCGATCCGCGTCAATCCAATGGGGCGGTCTGGATCGCCACCATCGCGGTGGATCCACGCTTTCGGCGCCGCGGCATTGGCAGCGCCTTGATGCTGGAATGCGAGCGACGCGTGAGTATGCCGGTCATCAAATTGACCGCGCGTATCTCGAACCAGGGCGCGATCCGCATGTACGAAAGCTTGGGCTATCGTACGAGCGATATCTGGCGGGCATACTATAGCGACGGTGAAGATGGGCTGGTCATGTCAAAGACGCTGTAGTGCAAGATTGCCGCTTGTCTCATACTTGATTGAAGTTCTGAAGCAAGTTGCACGCTGAGATCCAAGTCTCTGGCTTCGATACACATGTCTGACATGAGTGCGGCACTCGGTCTTCTCGCCTTACGTGCGATATAATCACATCTGATGACTTCGCAAATGCTACCTCCACCAATATGGGTGGATCAACAAAAATCCTATGAGCTGATGGTGGAGCAGCTCTCCCTCGAGGCGCGCATCGCCGTGGATACTGAATCCAATAGTTTGCATGCCTATCGTGAGCGGGTTTGCCTGGTCCAGTTTTCTACACCGGAAAAAGATTATGTGGTTGATCCGTTGGTGCTTCAAGATCTGGATTCGCTGAGACCGATCTTCTGCAATCCGAACATCGAAAAAATATTCCACGCGGCGGAGTACGATCTGATCTGCCTGAGGCGCGATTATGATTTCACGTTTACTAATCTATTCGATACCATGCAGGCTGCACGGATTCTGGGCTATACCCAGGTGGGGCTGGATAACCTGTTGGCTGAGAAGTTTGGTGTCAGAATGGATAAGCGGCACCAAAAAGCGGATTGGGGCGCGCGCCCGCTCACCCTCGCTCAAATTGATTACGCCCGTTTCGATACCCGTTATCTCTTCCAATTGCGTGATCTCCTGGAACAGGAGTTGCGCGAAAAAGGCCGGTGGGATCTGGCCCAGGAGGATTTCGCGCTGGCATCTCATGTTGGTGAAGCCAAAGAAAGAAACGGAAACGGCGCGTCCTGGAAGCGTTTTGCCTCCCGCAAAGACCTAAGCCCCCGTGAGTTGACGGTTGTTAGTGAGCTGTGTGTTTGTCGCGACCGGATCGCGGAAAGGCTGGATCGTCCTGTATTCAAAGTGATTGGCGATGACATGCTGCTGGATATTGCCCGGAAATTGCCTGAGAAAGATGTTGATCTGGCTGGGATCGGACTCAGCGCAAAGCAGATAAAGCTTTGGGGACCGGAGATTTTAGAGTCGACCCGGCGCGGGATGGAGGCGCCGCTGGTAAAACGGGAACCGTCTAAACGTCCGAGCGATGCGGTACTGAGGCGCCTGGATAAGCTGAAGAACTGGAGAAAGAAACGGGCCAGGGAATTGTCGGTCGAGTCAGATGTTATCCTGCCGAAAATGTATCTGGCGATGCTTTCAGAGAACCCGCCCAGCAGCTTGAAAGAGCTGGAAATTGCCATGCACAGATCACCAACTCGCTTTCATAAATACGGCGCGGAAATATACCATCTCATTGGAGCCTGACATGCGGGTTAATTTTCATGGCGCCGCGCATACTGTGACGGGCAGCCAGCATCTGCTGGAGATCAACGGTCATCGCCTGCTGCTGGATTGTGGGCTGTACCAGGGCAAACGCCAGGAAATGTATTCCCGAAATTTGAACTTCGCCTATGATCCACGGCAGGTGGATGCGGTGATCCTATCGCATGCGCATATTGATCATTGTGGCAATTTGCCCAACCTGGTGCAGGATGGCTACGAGGGGCCGGTGTACGCCACTCGTGCCACGGCCGATCTGGCGAGTATCATGATGGCTGACTCAGGCAGGATTCAGGAATCGGACGCTGAATTTGTCAATAAGAAACGTGCGGCGCGTGGTGAAGAACCAATTGAACCGCTGTACACCGAAGCCGATGCCTTGGCTGCTGTGGAGCTTTTTCGCGGTATCAAATATGAGGAAGCCTTCGAACCTGTCCCCGGTGTTACAGCCAGGTTTGTGGAGGCGGGTCACATTCTGGGTTCCGCAGCTATTTCTCTGGAAATCGAGGACAGGGGCCGCAGAATTCGTTTTTGGTTTTCGGGCGATATCGGGCGCTACAAACTGCCTTTGTTGCGTGACCCGGTTCTGCCGGAGGCTGCCGATTACCTCCTGATGGAATGTACCTATGGTGACAGGTCGCACAGCGATTCCACCATCGCGTTCGAAGGTTTTCGTGACGTTGTCAAACGGACGATCGATCGCGGTGGGAAGGTGATCATCCCGGCATTTGCCGTGGGTCGCACACAGGAAATCGTGTATCACCTGAATATCATGATGCACGATGGGGAGGTACCGCGCGTCCCTGTGTTTGTGGATAGTCCGCTGGCGGTGAATGCCTCAAAGATCTTCAAGAACCACCCGGATTGCTTCGATGAAGAGACTCGCCAGTTCGTCCTGGAAGCGCGCCATCCGGCATTGGATTTCCAGGCGCTGACGTATATTCAGTCGGTGGAGGAGTCGAAAGCCTTGAACGAACGCAGGGAGCCCATGATCATCATTTCGGCTTCTGGCATGGCAGAGAGTGGGCGAATCCTGCACCACCTCAAGAACAATATTGGGGACGCAAAGAACACGGTCTGTATTGTCTCCTGGCAGGCGCCCGATACCCTGGGCCGCAGGCTAGTGGATGGCGAAAAGCAGGTACGGATATTTGGCGAAATGTACAACCGCAGTGCGGAGGTGGCGGTCATTAATGGCCTTTCCGGCCATGCCGGGCAGGACCTGTTGATCCGCTACGCGGCCAATGTAAAGGGAACCGTCAAGAAAGTCTTTTTGGTGCATGGTGAGGAAAAACAGGCAGGTATTCTGATGGGGAAGTTGGGCGAGCAAAATATCCGTGAAGTATATTATCCGGAATTACATTCAAGCCTCGAGATTTAAGTTATAATCCCTGCCGCTGTAGCGCAAGATACTGTCTTGCGGCACACTGGGAAGATGCCAGAGTGGTTGAATGGGACGGTCTCGAAAACCGTTGTGGGCCTCGTGTCCACCGAGGGTTCGAATCCCTCTCTTCCCGCTGAAGACTCTTGAAACGGTTCGAGAGTCTTTTTTAACCCCGTAGGTACGGTACCTGGGTGAATTCCAATTTCAAAATCATCTTGCGTGTGCCTTTCTGGCACTTTTACCTCCGCCAGATGCTTCAGAAGTAGCCTTTGGTGGTAAGATTCGACCAATGAAACTTAAACTTGCACTTGCTCAGATCGCAACCAAATTAGGGGACGTGGAATCCAACCTGGAAAAACACCTGAACTACATCAATCAGGCCAAAGACCAGAAGGCGGACCTGGTCGTCTTTCCGGAACTGTCCCTGACGGGATATGTCCTGCAGGACTTGGTCGCGTCCGTCGCCCACCGGCCGACGGAGGACGACCCGGTCTTCAAGCATCTCTTGAAGGCGTCTCATGACATCGACCTGGTGGTTGGCTTCGTGGACGAGGATGATCGCCATCGCTTTTTCATCGCTTCAGCTTATCTTTCTGGTGGCAGGGCGCTGCACGTCCATCATAAAGTCTATCTACCGACCTACGGCCTTTTTGATGAAGGCCGTTTCTTTGCCTGGGGAGACGCCATCCGTTCCTTTGATACCCGCTTTGGTCGAGCCGGTCTGTTGATCTGTGAAGATTTTTGGCATGCCTCTCCGCCCTATTTGCTCTGGCTGGACGGTGCCGACATCATGCTTTTTTCCTCCGCCTCTCCCGGTCGCGGTTTAACAGACAAGGAAAAGCTTGAGTCCGCGCGCTGGGTGGAACGCGTGAGCAAAGCCTACGCCAGCATGTTCACATCCTTTGTGGTGCACTGCAATCGGGTTGGGTTTGAGGATGGACTGCTCTTTTGGGGCGGTGCGACGGTCAACGACCCAAATGGCGAACTGCTTGCCCAGGGACCCTATTTTGACGAGGCGCTAACCGTCGTCGAACTGGATTTGAATCAGCTGCGCCGCACGCGTGCCCGGTTGCCGCTTCTTCGTGACGAACGCACCGCGCTCGTGCAAAAAGAGTTGAGCAGGATCCTGACCCGTGGTTGATCTCACCATAAACACTGATGTCGCGCGACAGATCCTGACAGGGTTTATCCGTTCGGAAGTGACGCGTGTTGGATACTCTCGGGCGGTGGTTGGACTGTCCGGTGGGATCGACTCGGCACTTTCCTGTGTATTGGCGGTGGAGGCCCTGGGTGTGGAGAATGTGCTGGCGGTTAGGATGCCATACAAGTCATCGAGCCGCGATTCGATGGATCATGCCGGGTTGTTGATCGAGCAGTTACAGGTTCCCAGCAAAACGATTGAGATTACAGCCATGGTGGACCCGTTGTTTGCCTTCGATCCTGAGATCTCTAAACTCCGCAAGGGCAACATCATGGCGCGCGAACGCATGATCGTTTTGTATGATCAATCCGAAGTTTTTAAGGGGCTGGTGATTGGCACCAGCAACAAGACTGAGATCCTGCTTGGGTACACGACGCAATTTGGCGACGCTGCTTCCGCGATGAACCCTCTCGGCGATCTATACAAGACCCAGCTTCGGCAACTTTCCTATGCCATGAATATCCCGGCACCGATCATTGAGAAACCGCCTTCAGCCGACTTGTGGCAGGGCCAGACGGATGAGGGCGAGCTTGGGTTCACGTATGAACAGGTCGATCAATTGTTGTACCTTTTGGTCGATCATCGCTACAGTCCGCAGGAGTGTGTGGAGGCGGGCTTCGATGAAAAGTTCGTGGACTCGGTTCTCAAGCGGATCCGGCGGTATCAATTCAAACGGATGCAACCGCCGATTGCAAAGATCAGCAACCGGACAGTCGGTTATGACTTCCTGTATCTAAGGGATTGGGGAACCTAGCACAAGAATTGCGAAGGCCTGCCGCGAGGTGAGGGCAAAGCCCCAAAAAAGGACACTTCGCAAGAAATCTATTCCACTAAGAAGGATTCATACGAAAAAATGATTCGTGTTCCTCCCGCGCTGACCCATCGCAATTTTGCACTGCTCTGGAGCGGACTGCTTATTTCCCTGGTTGGTTCACAAATGCAGCAATGGGCCTTATTCTGGCATATCAGCCAGTTGAGCAAGGACCCGATCGCCGTGAGTGTGGTGGGCGCGGTTAGATTCGCGGCCGTCCTGTGCTTTTCTCTATGGGGTGGACTGGTGGCGGACCGGCATAACCGTCGCAATATTCTTTTCTTCACCCAAGCCACCGCCATGCTGGTTGCGCTGCTCCTCGGCCTATTGACCCTGACTCAAGCGATTCAGCTGTGGCACATTTACCTGCTCACTGGAATGCAGGCAATTGCCATGGCTTTCGATCTACCTGCCCGCCAGGCGCTGGTACCGAACCTTGTGCCGCGCGATATTCTGCCTAGCGCCTTTTCATTGCAATCCATTGCCTTTAATACCGGGGCCATTCTCGGTCCTGCCCTGAGTGGAATCGTCATTGGTTATCTGGGTCAGGCAGCAACTTACTTCATCAACGCGGTCTCGTTCCTGGCCGTGATGATAGCTTTATTTCTGCTACAGGGTGTCCATCAGCAACCGAGTGAGATCAAGAAAGGCTTCCGGGCCGCGCTGATAGACATTCGAGATGGGGTTCGCTTCATTCGCCACCAGCCGCTGATCCTCTCAACCATGATTTTGGATTTTATCGCCACCTTCTTTTCCTCCGCCAACACGCTTTTGCCTTACTTTTCGCAGAATGTTCTCCACGTGGGTGAAGTGGCATACGGTTGGCTTGCTGCCGCGCAATCCGTCGGCGCTGTGACTGTCGGGCTTGTGGCATCGCAATACAGTCGCATTCAGCGGCAGGGACCGCTCCTGCTGGCGGCGGTAGTGGTATTTGGTCTTGCGACCATACTTTTTGGAACGGCCCGCACGTATGTCCTGGTTTTCATAGCGCTCATTATGATCGGCGCAGCCGATTCGGTCAGCACCATCATCCGCAATACGATTAGACAATTGATCACACCCGACAGCCTGCGTGGGCGAATGACAAGCATCAATCAGATCTTCTTCATGGGTGGGCCGCAGCTCGGTGAGATCGAGGCGGGCGCGGTCGCGAAGTTTTTTGGTGTGCCGTTTGCCATTATCAGCGGCGGAATCGGCGCCATACTGGGGGTGGTCCTGGTGTCCTCCATCTGGCCGTCTCTCGCGCGTTACAGTGGAGACGAACCGGCCTCAGTAACGGTACCTTCCACGAACTGACGGAATCCTTACGGCTTCCATACGATTCGCGTGGGGTCGATTTTTGGTGTTGACTTGACTCCCAAACGGGACTATACTCTTTTCATCAGAGGTAAATGTCCTATGCGAACAGATACCGAAAAAATAAAGGAACCCAACCCCTAAAGCACGCGCCTATTTGCGTGCTTTTTTTGTTTTCTATCCTGAAAGGAGATATACCAATGGACTATGGACTGATCGGCAAGAGAGAGAAGGCAAAACGCTATGCTGAGGAACGAAACCGTTTCCTTTTCAACAAATTCGATCTGACATTTCATGGTGACAACAATAATCACCACGTTGCCTTCGACAATGGGACCTTTGTCTGCGATTGCGAATTCTTTGTGACGCATCACCGTTGCGCTCACACGATGGCAATCGAAATCCTCCTTAAAGGAATGGTCGCCGAGACAATTCAATCCTAGCCGATACCTGGCTCCGCTTTCTACCACCCTCCAGAATGACTGGAGGGTGGTTGTTTTACGCAACCCCGCATAATTATCCAAACCGGACTTGTGAGAGCGAGCCTACGTTTTCCAAAAGTGCAGCACCGCATGAGACAAGCGGTAAACAGTAGCTTAGAACTCTTGTTTAAATGGTCCCCCCCAGAATTTTGTGAGAACGTACCAGAGCTGGCCTTTTTCGATTAGAATTTGGTCAACCATGACCAAATTATCCAGACGCGATTTCTTGAAACTTGGCGGCTTGAGCCTGGGAAGCCTGGCTTTTACACCTGCATACAGCAATCAGTATGGCTTTGACGACAGCAATATCGTCCGTGTGGCCACACAGTCGGTGAGTGTCTACAGCAGGCCAGATGATGAAAGCCGGATTATCTCCACCTGGTACCGGGATGAACTGATCCATACCTACGGTGAGGTTACGGCTCAAGAACCAAAACTGAACCCGATCTGGTATCGCGTGTGGGGTGGGTACATGCATCGCGCCAGGCTGGTAAAGGTGAAATTCCTCTACAACCAGATCCTTCCAGCCATTGAGGAAGGAAAATCCCGGCTGGTGGATGTCTCCGTGCCATTTACCGAACCGTGGCGTCACACGAGCATCTATGGCTGGCAGAAACTCGGCTTTCGGTTGTATTACGGTTCCGTTCACTGGATCGATGCCATCGAGGAGGGTCCGTTCGGCGAAAAATGGTATCGCGTCTACGATGACCTGACCGGCTTCCCGTACAACGTCAATCCTTTACATGTGCGCCCAATTCCGCTCGAAGACCTTGCGCCGATCAGCCCGGATGTCCCCTTCGAAAAAAAGCGGATCGAGGTGAATCTGACCATGCAGACGGTGACAGCCTATGAATATGACAAACAAGTCTTAAAGACTTTCATTTCATCGGGTTTACCAAACGGGCCGCGCGGCCCCGACGGCCTTTCCACCAAGACGCCTCAAGGAGAGTTCCATATCCTGGATAAGATGCCTGCCAAGCACATGGGTAACGGTAACCTGTTTGCGGATGCGGATGATTACGAGCTTCCCGGTGTGCCTTGGACGAGTTTCTTCACCACCCAGGGTCATGCCTTTCACGGCACCTACTGGCACGACAACTTCGGAACACCCATGAGTCATGGCTGCATCAACATGCGTACCGATGAAGCCAAATGGCTGTTCCGCTGGGCGCTTCCGCCACACCAACTCCATCGGACCTTCAACCGCGGGTACGGGACGCTGGTTCAGGTTCATTACTAACCCTCATGCCTTCGATTCACTGGATGGGGAAGCATCTTTCCCAGCCGTCGCCTGCTACTCTTATTCAAGATTCGTTTGTCTACCCGAACGGACGCGGCTACCCAAACGTTTGCCCGGATAATCGCCTCATCTGGGGCGATAATTTATCTGTGATGGCGGCTGTGTTGCCGGAACTTGAAGGGCGGATTCACCTGATCTATGCCGATCCTCCTTTTTTCACCAATCGAGAGTTCACAGCTCGTATAGGTCGTGGGGAGGACTCCCGTAAGCCAGATCAATGGAAACTGGCGGCTGGCTATCAAGATAGCTGGTCAAATTTGGATGCCTACCTGGACTTTCTTTATCAGCGCCTGGCGCTGATGTATCGGCTGCTTGCCCCAAACGGGACACTCTATCTACACCTCGACTGGCATGCCGATGCCTATGCCCGCCTCATTCTGGATGAAATCTTTGGCGCGGACCACCTCTTGAATGAAATCATCTGGGCCTATCATGGACCATCACCGATCCGCACTGCATTTAATCGCAAGCATGACACGATTCTTTCCTATGTGAAGGGACGTGATTACACCTTCAACGCAGATGCCGTGCGTGAGCCCTATCATCAAAATACGGTCAATACATTTCGTTCTTCGCGCAAGGCAGGCTTTGGAAAAGTCCCGGATCTGGCGCGTGGCAAGGTGCCTGAGGATTGGTGGTATTTTCCAGTAGTAGCCCGTCTGCATAATGAGCGCACGGGTTATCCAACGCAGAAACCGGTGATGCTGCTGGAGCGGATTATCCTTGCCTCATCGAACACCGGTGATCTTGTGGCGGATTTCTTCTCGGGTTCCGGCACCGCTGCCTTCGTCGCCGCGCAACATGGACGTGAATTCATCGCAGTGGACCAAACCTTGCGCGCCATTCATACCACGCGCAGTCGGTTGATCGAAACGAATTCATCATTCGTTCTCGAGCACGATGCGTCCTCTAGCTTGCCTATTTCTTTCCCTCCCAGCACAATGCAAGCGAAATCGTTCGATGGTGTCATCTCACTGAAAAGCAAACTTGATCTGGATTATTGGGAAGTGGATCCGGATTGGGATGGGAAAATGTTCAAGAGTGCCGCGCAGGCCAAACGTCCCGCACGCAGCGGCGATCTTCCCGTCGAGATAAAATTGAAAACCGGAGGCAATATCTGCATCCGGTGTGTAGCGGTGAACGGAAAGCAATATCAATTAAACATCTAGGCGATAGCCAACACCGCGAATGGTCTTGAGAAATTTTGGGCTATCAGGATCCAGTTCAATCGCGCGTCGCAGCCACGAGATGTGAACATCCAGGGTGCGCGTATCGCCCGTATAGTTGGTTTCCCACACCTTTTTGAATAACGCCTCGCGTTCGATGACTTCGCCATGTTTATCCATCAGGATATTCAGAAGTGTGATCAGGCGCGGCGTGAGTTTTGTGCTCTTGCCCAGGCATTTGACACGGCGCTGTTCCACATCCAGACGGATCGGTCCCACACTAATCACGTGATCGCCATCGCCGGGCATCAATGCCTTGACGCGATTCACAAGCTTTTGTACGGTAAATGGCAGGGCGAGAACTGAATCGGCTAATTCCTTGTCCACCGGTTTTTCTTTTTCAAGGATCAAAATGATTGGAAGCTTGGGATCCCTCTTGCGGAGTGAAAGGCATATGCGTATGCCTGTGCTTCTCAAAGAGGCCGCGTTGACCACTGCAACAGACGGGTTGATCTGTCTGAGCTTTGAGGCAACCTGGCTGCCATTTTGGAAGATACGAATATCAAATCCCTTCTTCTGCAAATCGTTCGCAAAAGAAGGGATTTCTGCATGTCGTCCTTCAATGACGAGTAGTGTGATCTTTTTCATTTGAAAATGAAGTTGGTCAATTAGCGCAATCTGTTGGTGAACAGCAAAATCATTATACCTTAAATCTTAACAAAAGTTTTCTTGCAGGCTCATTGGGATTTTAAGGTAGCGCCGATTAAACTACAATAATCGATTCTTATCAAGAGATGAAATACGAAATATGTACTAACAAGTATATGAATAGTGTATGCATAATGATACGATTTGCGCTTGACTTATTAACATTAACTATGGTAATATCGGCGGGCTTCGATGCGGGGTGGAGCAGTGGCAGCTCGTCGGGCTCATAACCCGAAGGTCGCAGGTTCAAATCCTGCCCCCGCTACTAGTGTCAACTGAAGACCGCCAGGCTAGCCGATTTAGGTGAGCCCGGCGGTCTTCGATTCGAAGAGTCTCCCAAAAAAGGAGATTTCTCATGAACCAACGACCTCAAGGCCTGAAAGTCCAAAAAGCCATCACCGGATTTCTGCATTATAAGAGCGCTGAAGGTTTAGCGCCAGTCACCGTATCGGGTTACGAGCGTGACTTAAGACTTTGGATTGAATATCAGGGGGATGTTAATGTCTGCAAGGTTCAACCTGCCAACATCCTAGCTTTCCTAAACTATTTGCGCACGGATTATGTGCCGCGGCGCATCACTGGTAATAATACCAGAAAGTTGGCGCCCAAAACGGTGTACAACATCTATGTCAGCCTGGCATCTTTTTTCACCTGGGCT
>DASTOH010000028.1:0-12385 GCA_035720235.1 Anaerolineales bacterium
TGGAAGGAATAATCGATGGCAGCTTTGGCTGATTTTTTTAGCCAGAGGTCGACTGAATACTTAAAGTCTCCCTCACCTGCCCTCACCCCTGGCCCCTCTCCCACCATGGGGAGAGGGGGGTCGAGAACCACAAAATCCATCACAGTGGTCGTACCGCCAAAGGCTGCGGCCTTGTGACCGGTGTAGTGGTCATCGGATGAAACGGTGCCAAACATCGGCAGGTCCAGATGCACATGCGGGTCGATCCCGCCGGGCAGAATCATTTTGCCAGTCGCATCAATTACTTCTGCATTGGGATGTTGCAGATTCTTTCCGATCAGTGAAATAGATTCTCCTTCGATCAAAATATCCGCTTCGAACGTTTCGGAGGCAGTAATGAGCGTGCCGTTCTTAATCAATGTCGTCATCGATGTCAGCCTTTGCATCATAGGATGCTTCCATTTCCTTGATCCCCAAAAGTGCGATCAATACTTCGGGAGGAATATCCGCTTCGGGCAAATCCACTTTATACAGTTGCTCGTTCTCGGCCCGTTCGCGTAGAGATTGCCAGAGCAGTTGACGCTCATCGCCATCTACCACCAGGTCATTGAGCGTTTCTGCATTCAACAAATATTCACCGGTCGTATAAAGGAAGGTGAGGCGCTTCCATTTATCGGTTGTAATGGGCTGGGGCAATTTCTCCAACGCGCCGATCTGTATCTTGTAGTATTCCTCCCTGGCACGTGGGTGATTTGCTTCGTCTTTGAGAAGTTCGCCGCGGGTGGTCAATTCGTGTCCACGGACTGGTGCCACGAATTCGATTTGTCCGCCGCGCTCACCGAAGGCAGAGGGTTGGTAAAAAGCCAGATAGTCCACCGCGACAACTTTGGGTGAGGTCCGAAGCGGGATCCGGTACCATCCCAGCAGCCGAGCGATCTCCAAATCCCGGGGAGTGGGTAATAAGCAAACAAGGATCAAGGATGTTGGCGTGAGTCCCATAATCACATTTTACATCAAAGAGATTCTATTACAGCATTGTCTGCAATCAAGCACATATGGCTTTGAGCCCTTGATATTCTGGGATAATTGTCCTCAATATTGATTTTCTCAAGACCTCCCTTATGAATTTCAATATAAATATTGACAATTTTAAAATAATATTGTAGAATTCAATAAATAACAGTACATTTGACAATTAAATTGAAGTCGACTTTTGATTTCTTTGGCCCAAGGAGTACAAGATGTCTGATTTTGCAATTGAGGCCCACCAACTGGTTAAAAAATTCCCGGCCCGCGCTGGCACCGGAGACAAGCCCGCTGAGTCCACCCCCACTCAACCCAAGAAGCGCTCGTTGTGGCCTTTCGGGAAAAAGGAACCCAGGGCTCTCTTTACCGCGGTCAATGGCGTGGATTTGCATATTCAGCGCGGCGAGATCTTCGGTTTGCTGGGGCCGAACGGCGCGGGCAAATCAACGACCATCCGAATGTTATGTACATTGCTCGAACCCACCAGCGGCACCGCGCGCGTCAATGGTTATGATATAGTCCAACAGGCCAACGATGTGCGCCGCAGTCTGGGTACCCTCCTGGCGGGCGAACGCAGCATTTACTGGAAGCTTACCGGACGTGAAAATCTTGAATACTTTGCCGCCCTCTATCACATCCCACAAACCATCGCAAAGAAACGCGTGGACGAACTCCTGGAACGCATGGAACTCAGAGAACGCGCCAACGAACTGGTGGAAAAATATTCCACCGGGATGCGCCAACGGGTCGCGATCGCCAAGGCATTGCTGGCCCGCCCACCCATCCTTCTGCTGGACGAACCCACGCTCGGACTTGACCCGCAGGCTGCCCGCAATTTACGGGAGCTGATCGCGCAGCTGAAACAGGAGGGTCATACGATCCTGCTTACAACCCACTACATGGAGGAAGCCGATCAACTCTCTGACCGGATCGGTATCATCGATACCGGCAAGGTGATCGCGCTCGATACGCCCGAAGGACTCAAACGCCGCATCGATCAAAAAGAGGTTATCCGCCTGGAGGTGACCGGCTGGCAGGAATATATCGGCGAGAAACTGCGGTCGCTTTCTGAAGTTAGCAATCTGGTGGCGCGCAAACAGGGCGAAGCCGATCTGTGGGAAGTCAACCTGCAATCCAACAACAGCCGCGCGTTATTACCCAAAGTGGTTGAAAACATTAGCCAGAATGGGACGCGGCTTGTCAACATGAACATCGTCAAACCTTCGTTGGAGGATGTGTTCATCCATCTCACTGGCAAGGCGTTGAGGGATTAGGAGCACGGCATGCAAGCAACCTTTTCGCATCAATCTCTGGGCAAACCCGGCTTCTTTTCAGACCTGCGCGCGTTCTGGGCCATCATCCGCCGCGAATGGACGATCTTCAAGCGGTACCCATCATGGATCATCGCGCTGTTCATCTGGCCCCTGATCTTCCCTATGATGTACATCCTCACCGCACGCGCCCTCTCCGGCATCGATGGCAGCGGGCTGACGGTTTTCATACAAACTACTGGCGCCAGCAATTTCATCGGTTACATCGTGGTTGGGACAACCGTGTGGATGTGGCAAAACATCGTGCTGTGGGACGTGGGCTTTGCACTGCGTAACGAGCAAATGCGCGGCACACTCGAATCGAACTGGCTCTCTCCCACCTGGCGATTTTCCTATTTGCTTGGGCACACCGGTCCGCAGCTCGTCACGATGACCATGTTCATTTTGATCACAGCCCTGGAATTCGGCTTGTTCTTCGGCGTAAGACTGAACGGAAGTCCCTGGCTGGCATTGCTCGTCATGCTGGCCTCGATCCCGGCGGTGTATGGGCTGGGTTTTGCCTTTGCCAGTATTGTGATCACAGCCAAGGAAGCGCACACGTTTGTCTTTCTCGTCCGTGGGCTGGTCATGATCTTTTGCGGCATCACGTTTCCGGTCAGCCTTTTGCCAGGCTGGATGCAAACCATCGCCCAATGGCTCCCACAAACGTACATGATCCACGGGATGCGCGCGGCCGCCTTCGCCAACGCCAGCTTTGCAGAATTATGGCCTGATTTGCAGGCCCTGCTGCTCTTCGGCGCGTTCTGGCTCACCCTGGGCTACCTGCTCTTCCGCTGGATGGAACGCCGCGCTCGGCAGACCGGTGCGATTGGTCAATATTAGAGGTTCACATGGAAACAACCACCCTCTCACAACCCTCTCTTGCCACACAATTGCATGCCTTGTTCACCATCGCCAAAAAGGACTGGAAGGTCTTCTGGCGCTATCCATTGAATGCCATCTCGCATGTCTTTCAACCGATCATCTGGGTGACGCCTGTATATTTCATGGGCAAAGCCTTTAGCACCAACGGACAAGCGTTGGGCTTTGCCCAATATAGCGGCACCGGTGATTACATGTCCTATGTTTTGCTGGGCACCGCGCTGAGCAACTTTATCCTCACCGTATTCTGGGGCATGGGTTTCGCACTCAAAGAGGATATGGACGCGGGCGTACTCGAATCGAACTGGCTCACACCCGTCTCGCGCCTGCACATCCTGGTCGGCAGAACTTTGACCAGTCTGCTCACCACCACAATCACATCCATTATCATGCTGGTGATTTCGGCGTTGTTGTTTGGCTTCCGGCCCACAGGGAACGTCATTGCCGCGGTGCTTACCGCCATTCCTATGCTGGTGGGGCTATATGGATTTGGCTTTGCCTTTGCCGCGATCGTGTTGGTGATGCGTGAAGCCAATACGATGGTGGATGTGAGCAGCTTCCTGGTGCAGGGATTTTCCGGCGCAAACTTCCCCGTCAAGTCTTTGCCATACTGGCTGATACCTGTTTCCTTGATGTTGCCACTGACCTACGGCTTCGACGCGGTACGCGGCTGGCTGTTGCAGACCAGTACGCTGTTACCCATCAACGTGGAAGTGACCATCCTCATCGTCTTCATGTTCGTGATGTTATGGTTCGGGGCGTGGATCTTCAACCGCGTGGAACGCAAGGTCCGCAGGTTAGGTACATTGGGGCAACATTAGGTTTTGGTTTGATTCTTTTGCAGGTCCTCCCTCCGCCGGGGCAAGCGGCAGCCTGCAAAAGGATAAACAGTGGAGTCGCCATCAGCGTGGAGATGGCTGGTGGCGGCCAAGCAAATCCCTCGTCGAAAAAGAGACGGGGGATTCTTTTTGTAACCTTCCCAGGTATTAATAGCGTAACCATTGGAAGTAGAATTCGTCCATTCTATACAAATTAAATGCGAAACCAATAATTAACTTGTCCCGAAACGCTGACTTGCGTAGGTCAACGTTTTTGCATACGGATCACAAAGAGGAGATTGTGTATGAATAAAACAGTCAGGTTTCTTGCTTCAGCCATTGCAGTTTTGACCCTGGTCCTGGGGTCACTGGCCATGGCGCCAGCCGCGCGTTCAGATGCCCCCGTGCATTTGAAGGGCGGCTCTTTTGTTCCCTCGCAAAGCCAGTTCGCTGCGGGGAGTCAGAAATATTTCATTGTGCAGTTTTCCGGCCCGGTTCAACAATCCTGGAAGGATGCGATCACAGCCGAGGGCGCGGAGATCCTGGCCTACGTTCCGGATTTCGCGTTCAAGGTCCGCATGAACCCGGCCATCACGAACCGCGTGGAGGGAAAGAACTTCGTCAACGCGGTGGTGGCTTTTCAGCCGGAGTTCAAATTCGGCGCCGACCTGAAGCGTGATGGTGAGACGCGTCTGTATCAGGTCCGCATCGAACGGGGCTCGGATTATGGTCTGGTGCGCTCACTGGTTGCCCGTACAGGCGCTGAAGTGCTCGGCTTCGAGGAAGACCTGATGGTTGTAGCGGCGAACGGCGCCTTCGTGGATGCGATTGCCGAGGTGGAGGATGTGGCGGCCATCAATAATTATTATCTGAACCAAACCTTTTCCACCCCAAATCGTCCCCCGCAAAATGATTATTCGGTCGCGAACATCATTGGCGCGTCAGCGGCACATTCACGCGGTTATAACGGCTCGACGCAAACGGTCGCGGTTGCTGACACCGGTTTGGGAGGCGGCACCACAACCACCGCGCACCGTGACATCAATGGACGCGTCACTGCCGTATACAATTGGCCCGGTGTGACCAACACTTGCTTCCAAAGTATTACCGACGATGGCGCCATTGACGTTGATTCCGGGCATGGCACCCATACTGCAGGTTCCGTCCTAAGTGGCGGCGCACCGAATGGTATTGGCAAAGGTTCCGCTCCAGTGGCAAATCTTGTTTTCCAGGCAACTGAAAACTGGGCGAGCATCTCCACTTTCTGCCAGCTCTTTGGTGGATACCCTCCCAATGGATATTTCTTGACAGGCTTGCCCAGTGACTTGAACCAGCTGTATCAGCAGGCCTATAACGCGGGCGCGCGCGTGCATAGCAACTCCTGGGGTTCCGCCGTGGCAGGTGATTACACAGCCAACTCTGCCCAGTCCGACAATTTCATGTGGAATCACCGCGATATGCTCATCACCTTCTCGGCTGGTAATGAAGGTATTGATTCAAATGGCGACGGCGTGATTGACAACGACTCGATCGGCGCACCCGGCACGGCAAAGAATGTGCTTACGGTGGGCGCGAGCGAAAACCAACGCAGTGATAACTATCTCTGCGATACAGGCCTCACCTACACTGCCTGTGCTGCTCAGGGCGGAACGAACAACATCTTCACCTACGGTTCCGCCTGGCCCACTAGTTATCCCGCCAACCCGATCCGCGACGATGTCTCCGGGAATAATGCCTGGCAGATGGCAGCGTTCTCCAGCCGCGGTCCCACCGATGACAGCCGTATCAAACCCGATGTGGTTGCCCCCGGTACATGGATCCTGTCCGCGTATTCGGACTTGTATCAACAAGGCTACGATGGGGCCTCAAATCCACAAAACGGCGCGTGGCAATATGACGGCTGGGGCTTCCCCTACGATGCCTATTACAAATACATGGGCGGCACATCCATGTCCAACCCGCTCACGGCGGGCGGCGCAGCGGTGGTGAAGGATTATTACAGCAAAGCCTACGGCCTCAATGCCAGCGCAGCGCTCGTCAAAGCAACCCTCATCAATTCCGCAGTAGACCTCCAGGATGAGAACAATGATGGTGTGAACGATAACGACTTCCCCATCCCGAACAACCATGAAGGCTGGGGCCGCATCAATCTCGATGCCGCCACCGATGGAACAATTGCCTACGTGGATGAAGGCACCGGACTAAGTACCGGCGGTTCTCAAAACTTCCAGGTCACCACCGCGGGCGGCCCACTCAAGGTGACAGTCGTTTGGACTGACTATCCCTCCACGGATACGGCTGCCATTAATCTTGTCAACGACCTCGATCTCACGGTCACTGGTCCGAGCGGCACGTTCCGCGGCAACGTCTTTTCTGGTGGCTGGAGTGTAGCCGGCGGTTCTGCCGATCGCCGCAATAACGTGGAAAACGTCTACATCCAGACGCCCGGGGCTGGCACATACACCGTGACCATCAATGCCTTCAACATCCCGAACGGTCCGCAAAAGTTTGCGCTGGTCGTAGATGGCGGCACGCTTGGGACAGGTCCCACGCCCACACCGGGTCCAACGAACACACCAACCAATACACCCACAGCGACCTTTACACCGACTCCAACAAACACGCCTGCGCCGACGACCAGCACTGGTTTCCTGGCGCCTTCCAGCCAGGCTCCACAAACCTCCAACGCGGGTGATAACAACGGCTATGAGAGCAACCCCACTAACATCTTCGTGAACGACAGCGTGTTCGCCACAGACCTGAACAGTGGCACCGGCACGCAGACATCCTGCACACACAGCCGGAAGGACAAGCATCTGTTCAGCAACTTTGGTTTCAACATTCCCAGCGGGACAGTGCTGGGTATCGAAGTGCGTCTTGATGCGCGCACGGACAATACAACAGGCACGCCTACAATTTGTGTGCAACTCTCATGGAATGGCGGCGCCTCCTGGACCACTGCCAAGCAGACCGCAACTCTCGGGACGTCCGAAGCCACCTACATCCTCGGCGGTTCGGCGGATAACTGGGGTCGCACTTGGAATTTGAGTGAACTCAGCGACGCGAACTTCCGTATCCGCGTCATTGACGTTGCCAAGAACACGTCAAGGGATTTCTTCCTCGACTACCTCGCCGTCAACGTGACGTATCAACCATAGTTAACGTCATTGCGAGGAAGGCTTTAGCCTGACGAAGCAATCCCCAACTTTTTTGGAAAACATCAACAAAAAGATGGATGCGACCAAAACGCATCCATCTTTTCATTTTATATAAGCCCACTTCTGACTCACATTGTCCTGGCGTTCTTTCGGGATGTCAGACCTGCTCCTGTCCAAACCACCTTTCCCCCACTGATAACTGTTCACTGCTTACTGCCTTCCACCCACTACTAATGATGGTGCTCGCCCTCGTGCACATGCCCGTGCTCCAACTCCTCCGCATTCGGCTCGCGCAACCCCACTACCTTCACGTGGAAATGCAGTTCATCCCCCGCCAGTGGATGGTTGAAGTTCAACGTGACGGTATTGGCCTCGATATTATCCACGCGGGCATAGCGGGTATTGCCTTCGTCATCGCGGACGGTTAATTCCACACCCTCCGCCAGTTCCATATCCTTCGGAAACTGTTCGCGCGGCACCTTCATAAATGCCTCGTCATCGAACTCGCCATACCCATTGGCAGGCTGGACGACGATATCCTTGCTCTCACCGATCTTCATCCCTCTTAGCTCACTTTCCAGACCAGGAATAATATTTCCGTGCCCTGCCAAAAACTGCAAAGGCCCCTGACCTTCAGAAGTATCCAACAATTCACCATCTACATGGAGCGTATACTCGATCGAAACCACCACGCCATCCTGTACTGAATCCGTGCTCATTCTTAGGTCCTTTCTCCAATAGTCCGCCCATTGTATCAGTGGTAATGAAATACGTGTACAAGGAAAACGAAGACCAGCACCTAGGGAAATACCACATAGGGAAACACGTACAGCTACGACCTGCAACACGTATCCATCTTCCATCTGTCTTCAATGATCTGCCATCTCATTTCTTCCTTCTGCACCCTGCCGGCTACAATTCATCCTTCCGCCTTCATCCCTTCGACACGGTTGCACCAGTCAGGGCAAGCCTTTACAATAGCCCCATGCATTCCGACCTCTGCCTCCCCTGGTATTGGGAACATGATATTGACTTTGTCCACTTTGTAGAACGCGCCTGTCAGGAGCGGGGTTTGACACTCTGGCAAATCACGCCGGATAATGTGCTTGAATCCATCACAGCCCTCTATCGAGGGGAACGGACGTTCAACACCCTCCTGGACCGCTCGCAGGGCGATGATCGTTTTCTGCCCATAGACCGTTGGGCCAAGGAATATCACAAGAAGCGCATCAATCCTATTGAGGTTTCCCTGTGGTCTGAAGATAAAGCCACCATGCACCTCGAATTAATCACGGCTGGTATCCAAACCCCGCACACCATTCTCCTGGCGCCTTTTCTCCAGCAGCCTGTCCCTCCCGCGTTCGACTTGACGCCGCTCGGCCATCAATTTGTCATCAAGCCCTCCAATGAGGGCGGCGGAGAGGGGGTCGTGCTGGGCGCTTCCTCCATCGACCAGATCATGCGAGCTCGTATGCAATTCCCTGAACAGAAATATCTGCTGCAGGCCACCGTAACACCCCGCACCATTCAGGGACACCCGGCCTGGTTCCGTGTGTTTTACGCGGTCGGAAAAACCTACCCCTGCTGGTGGCATCCGCTCACGCATGTGTATACCATGGTGACCACCTCTGAAGAAAATAGATACGAACTCTCACCACTTCACGAAATCACCCAACGCATCGCGTCGATCTGCAAACTCGACTGGTTCACCACTGAGATTGCCCTGACCCTCGAAAACTTTGTCGTTGTGGATTACGTCAACGACCAGATCGATACCCGCGTCCGATCCAGGGCCGTGGACGGCGCGCCCGATGAGATCATGCAAAGCATTGCAGGGCAACTGGTAACAATCGCAAAAGAGAATCAGTAAAATGAAACGCCGAAGGCGTGAAATGATTCTAGATTCGGAAGGTTGGTAAAACCAACCCCGAAGGGGTGGCATACTTCAACATGCAACACACATTTCATCCCGCCACCAAAGGAGTTCCTCATGTCCCCCAAACCCCGCGCCCGCGACCTCGGCATTCCCTTTGAGGGTACACCCGCAAAACACAATGCCATCACCGATGTGGATGGCATTACCGTCGGATATTGCACCATCATCGAAGGTGACTCAGCCCGCACAGGCGTGACCATTATCCACCCGCGCGGGCAGAAGGATCATGACCCCGTATTTGCGGCGTGGTTTCCGTTCAATGGCAACGGCGAGATGACCGGCTCCGCCTGGGTGGAGGAAGGCGGCTTTCTCGAAGGGCCGATCGGGATCACCAACACCCATTCGGTGGGCGTAGTGCGAGATACGATCATCGCGTGGCAAGCAGAACAGGATTCAATCTTTCAGAGCTGGTCCTGTCCGCTGGTGACCGAGACCGCGGATGGCTGGCTCAACGACATCAACGCGTTCTTTGTCAAGCCTCAACATGTGCTAAAGGCCCTGGAGGACGCCAGATCAGGCCCAATCGAGGAGGGAAACGTAGGCGGAGGGACAGGCATGTTGTGTTATGAATTCAAAGGCGGCAGTGGGACGTCATCCCGTAAACTGCCCGAAAAACTTGGCGGCTGGACCATCGGCGCTTTTGCGCAGACTAACTTTGGACAACGCTTCCAGTTGACAATTGCCGGCGTCCCCGTCGGCCAGCACCTGAAAGAGGACACCATTTGGACAGGTGGAGAAAATCCATTTACCCGGGATGACGGCTCATTGATCGTCATCATCGCTACGGACGCGCCACTGCTCCCCCATCAACTCAGGCGGGTGGCAAAACGCGCCTCACTCGGAATGGCGCGTACTGGCTCGCTGGGTGGAAATGGTTCAGGCGATATATTCCTGGCCTTCTCCACCGCCAATCCCAAAGCAGCGCGCGGCGACGAAAAAGGTCTGGCAACCGTACAGGCACTGGCCAATGATTTCATTAACCCGTTGCTCATGGCTTCGGCTTACGCCACCGAGGAAGCCATCATCAACTCAATGGTCGGTGCGGAGGATATGGCGGGACACAAAGGGGTTAGCATCAAGGCCTTGCCGCATGAGAGGCTGAGGGATATATTGAAGAGTTACAATAGATTGTCGTCCTAGGTCCAGGAAAGCAGTAGGCAGAAGACAGAAAAGGAGAATAGAATGGTTATCAGGAACTTAAAGGTCATCGCGATTTGAAAATGTATCAGTTGGCGTATAAGCCTGCTGCCTGCGGCCTGCTTCCCACAGGGACTATAATATGATCATCATAACCAGGAGGAACCATGAACAAAACAATTGCGCCGTTCGGAAGTTGGAAATCACCTATTACCGCCGATCTGATCACTGCTAAAACGATCTCTTTGGTTGAAACCTGCGCGGATGGTGACGATATTTACTGGAGCGAATTGCGCCCTCTCGAACAGGGGCGTTACGTCATCATTCGCCGTACACCTGATGGCACCATCGCCGAATGTACGCCGCCCGATTTTTCCGCGCGCACGATGGTGCATGAATACGGCGGCGGTGCGTTCACAGTTCACAAGGGTGTTATCTATTTCTGCAACTTCAAGGACCAGCATCTTTATCGTCAAGCCGTGAATGGTGCATCGTCTGGTGCACCCGAGTTGCTTACGCCACAGGATGGCTATCGCTACGCCGATTTGGTCCTGGACGAAAAACGCAACCGTATCATTTGCATCCGCGAGGACCATACGGGTGAGGGTGAAGCCGTCAACACCATTGTCAGTATCAGTCTCCAGGGGAACGACAACGGCACAATTCTCGTTCAAGGCAACAACTTTTATTCCTCCCCACGCCTGAGTCCTGATGGAAACAGGCTCGCCTGGTTAACCTGGAATCATCCCAATATGCCCTGGGATGGGACCGAGCTATGGGTTGCAGATGTGAGGGAAGACGGCACGCTTCAAAACGCGGACCTCGTGACTGGTTCGGCTTCCGAATCGATTTTTCAACCCGAATGGTCACCCGCGGGCGTCTTGCACTTCGTGGCCGAACATACCGGGTGGTGGAATCTCTATCGCTGGCAGGATAGTCAAGCTGAAGCATTACATCCAATGGAAGCTGAATTCGGGGAACCCCAATGGGTATTCGGAATGTCCACCTACGCTTTTGTGTCAATGAATAAAATCGTCTGCGCCTACACCCAAAGCGGACTCGGGTCCCTGGCTGCGCTGGATACCGATACAAAAGAGTTCACGCCGATTCAAACGCCCTATACCGATATATTCGATGTTCACTCGGGAAGGGGATTTGTGCTCTTCTGTGCCGGCTCACCCACACAGCCGTTCGCCGTGGTCCGCATGGACGCGGAAACCATGAAGATGGAAACGATCAAGCAGGCGTTTGAAGTGACGGTGGATGGGGAATACCTTTCGCAAGCCCAATCAATTTCCTTTCCCACTACAAACGGCAAGACTGCCCACGCGATTTATTATGCTCCTAAAAATAAAGATTACATTGCACCTCAGAATGAAAGGCCGCCTCTCATGGTTATCAGCCACGGCGGGCCGACCTCTGCCACTGGAACAGCGCTCAAATACGGTATCCAATATTGGACCAGCCGCGGTTTCGCGGTGGCAGATATCAACTACCGCGGGTCCACAGGGTATGGCCGCGAATACCGCCAGCAACTCAACGGCAATTGGGGCATTGTGGATGTGGACGATTGTTGCAATGCCGCGTTATATCTCGTGCAGGAGGGGCTGGCGGACCCGAATCGTCTCGCCATTCGCGGCGGGAGCGCAGGTGGATACACAACGCTGGCTTGCCTGGCCTTTCGCGATGTGTTCAAAGCGGGCGCGAGTCACTTTGGCGTCAGCAACCTGGAAGCTCTCGCCACCGACACGCATAAATTCGAATCGCGCTATTTGGATTCCATCATAGGTCCTTATCCCGAACGGAAAGACTTATACGATGCACGTTCGCCGATCAACTTCACGCAAAATTTCAATTGCCCAATCATTCTCTTCCAGGGCGATGAAGACAAGGTCGTGCCGCCAGACCAATCCCAATTGATGTTCGAAGCGGTGCGGGCCAGAGAAATCCCCGCTGCCTACGTGCTCTTCAAAGGTGAGCAGCATGGCTTCCGCAAGGCCGAATCCATCAAGCGCGCGCTCGAAGGCGAGTTGTATTTCTACTCGAAGATCTTCAAATTCGATCTGGCGGAAGAAGTCGAGCCAGTGCAGATTGAAAACCTGTGAGTTCAGTTTTGTAGGATTAAGCTTTCCTGAATAT